>JAZQGY010000038.1:0-35268 GCA_045540295.1 Clostridia bacterium | reverse complement strand
AGGCTTTTTTTATATTCATTACGCTAACCGTAATGCCAGTCTATTTTATCGATATGCAAACTCCGTTTGCTCTATATATTTGCTTCACAAATTCGATATGTTTTTCGTTTCACTCAAAACTCGATATGATATAAATCTCGTCGCGATAGCGACATATCGAGTTGCTTGCAACATATCGAGTCATTTATGGCATATCGAAAATCTTGTTAAAGATTTATATCGCTGATTCTCAATGCCAGTCCGCACCAATCGTTTTCCACGGTTTTTTCTATCAACCGGAAGCCGTTAGCTTCGGCAGATGCCAAAATTTCGTGACACCGTTCTTCCAAAATGCCCGATAAAATCAGCACACCGTCGGGATTTAAGCATTGTTTTACATCTTTTAATAAAATGAGCAGTACGTCTACAATAATATTTGCAGTAATCATATCGAATTTTTCTTCTCCAACACATTCCAAAAGGTCGCCACAACGGACATCGCAGATATCAGAAAAACCGTTCTTTTCGATATTGATTTTGGCGGTTTCCACCGCTACGGGGTCAATGTCAGTTGCTACCAATTCGCTAACGCCAAGCATACCGCCGATGATAGCCAAAATACCGCTACCGGTGCCGATATCCAGCATTTTGGTCTGGTCTTTCTGATATTTGCAAATCAGTCTTGCACAAGCCTGAGTGGTTTCGTGAGTGCCGGTACCAAAGGCGGCACCGCTGTCTAATTCCAACACTTTTTCGGAAGGCTTCGGTTCATAGTCCAGCCAAGCAGGTTTTACTACCAAAGTATCGGTGATTTTTACGATTTTGGCAAACTGTTTCCAGTTATCCTTCCATTCGGAATCGTTGGCACCGCGAACAGACACCGAAAAGCCGTTTTCTTTCAGTAAAGAAAACAGTTCTTCCGCTTCCGTTGATGTTTCCAGACACACGGTAATATAGGCATTTCCTGTGTCCCGTTCATCTTTTAAAAGCCATGGCATTTCTGCCATAATGTCTGCCTCTAATTTGGGGTCGGTGACAAAATAATTATAAATATCGTGGATTACCAAGAAGTTTTCTGCTTCTTCGGTATTCCCTGCTTCACATTCGATTTTTAATTCAAAATAGTCCATTTTTAATCCTTTTTTCTCGTTTCCAAACGTGCAAAAAAGGGGTCGGAGAACCCCTTTTTCACATTATTCTTCTGTTTTTTCAGTGTTTTCGGTATTTTCAGTAGCTTCAGCAGTATCTTCAGCTTCTTCCTCTTCTTCACGAGGAGCTCTTGCCACGGATACTACCTTCACATCCGGATCGGGACGCATTAAGATAACGCCCTGAGTATTTCTGCCCACGGTGTTGATATCTTCTGCTTTTAATCGAATCACAACACCTGCGGAGGTAATCATCATAACGTCATCGCCGTCTTTGATGGAACGAACCCCTGCAATGTTACCGGTTTTTTCGGTAATCTTATAGGTTTTAACCCCCATACCGCCACGGTTCTGCACCTTGTATTCCGAGTAGGGGGTACGTTTACCCAAACCGTTTTCGGAAACAATCAACAGTTCGGTATCGTCATGCACCACGCTCATCCCAACCAGTCTGTCACCGGCTTTCAGCTTGATACCCCGAACCCCACGGGTAACACGTCCCTGGCTACGGATATCGCTGATTTTAAAGCGGATGGACATGCCTAAGTAGGTAGTTAACACCACTTCTTTGGAATCGTCCACAATCTTCACCTGCATCAGCTCGTCATCGTCATCCAAAGCGATAGCTCTCAGACCGCCGGAACGGTTGGTATCGTATTCCATCAGCTCGGTTTTCTTAATAACGCCGTTTTTGGTGGTCATTACCAAATACTTGTCCTCTTCAAAGCCCTTCATGGGAATGGTTGCCGAAATGGTTTCACCCGGCTCTAAATTGAGTAAGTTTACAATAGCAGTACCCTTCGCCGTACGGGATGCTTCGGGAATCTGATACGCTTTTAATTTAAACACTCTGCCCGTATTGGTGAAGAACAGAATGTAGTTATGAGTGGAAGTAACAAACAGTTCTTCCACAAAGTCTTCTTCTCTGGTGGAAAGACCTGCAATTCCTCTGCCGCCTCTATGCTGGCTGCGGAAGGTATCGGTAGGCTGACGCTTCACATAACCTAAGTGGGTTAAGGAAATTGCCATTTCTTCCTCTTCGATTAAGTCTTCATCGTCAATCTGAGAATAATCGAAGGTGATTTTGGTACGTCTTGCATCGCCGTATTTATCTTTAATTTCGGTTAATTCGGTTTTAATGATATCCAAAACCATCTGCTCGGATGCCAAAATTTCCGCATAGTATGCAATTTGTTTAATGATATCTGCCAGTTCATTTTCAATTTTCTCTTTTTCCAAGCCTTGCAATTTCTGAAGTCTCATATCCAAAATTGCCTGTGCCTGAATTTCAGAGAAGCCGAATTTTTCCACTAAGTTTTCTTTGGCGTTGTTATAGGATGCACGGATGGTGGCGATGACTTCGTCAATGTGATCCAGCGCTTTCTTTAACCCTTCCAAAATGTGGGCTCTTGCTTCAGCTTTTCGTTTATCGTAAATGGTTCTGCGGATAATAATGTCCTTCTGATGGTCAATGTAGCAATCCAGCACTTCACGGATGTTTAACACCTTGGGCTGACCGTCTACCAGTGCCAGCATAATTACCCCGAAGGTATCCTGCATCTGGGTGTATTTATAGAGGTTATTTAACACGATATTGGCTGCCGCATCTTTTTTCACTTCGATGACGATACGAACACCAACATCCTTGTCAGACTCATCACGAAGGTCTGCAATGCCTTCCAAACGTTTTTCATGAACCAACTCTGCAATTTTTTCAATCAGTCTTGCTTTGTTCACCTGATAGGGCAGCTCGGTTACGATAATACGCTGACGGTTGCCGTCATCTTCGATTTCTGCCTGGGCACGAACAATCACTTTGCCGCGACCTGTCTGGAAATAGGAACGGATACCGCTTTTTCCCATAATGTTACCTGCGGTGGGAAAATCGGGACCCTTGATATATTCCATAATTTCTTCGATGGTGATTTCGGGATTGTCAATCGTAGCACAAATGGCGTCAATACATTCAGTTAAGTTGTGAGGCGGAATGTTGGTTGCCATACCAACCGCAATCCCTGCAGAACCGTTTACCAAAAGATTGGGGAAACGGGACGGGAGTACTGTGGGTTCTTTTAAACGTTCATCAAAGTTGGGTGCAAAATCAACGGTTTCTTTGTCGATTTCTTTTAACATCAGCTGTGCCAACCGCGCCATTCTTGCTTCGGTATAACGGTAAGCAGCGGCAGGGTCCCCGTCAATGGAACCGAAGTTCCCCTGACCGTCTACCAAGGGGTAACGAAGGGAGAAATCCTGCGCTAAACGAACCAAAGCATCGTAAACAGATGCGTCACCGTGAGGATGGTAACGACCTAACACGTCACCAACGGTGGTTGCACATTTTCTGTATGCCTTGTCGGGAGTTAACCCATCTTCGTGCATGGTGTATAAAATTCTTCTGTGTACCGGTTTTAAGCCGTCACGGACATCGGGCAATGCTCTTGCCACGATAACCGACATGGAATATGCCAGATAGGCAGATTTCATCTCATGGACCAAATCAACCGGAACAATATGTTCATTTTCAAACATTTGAGTATCCATAAACTGTTCTTCCTTTCTGACAAACTAAATATCCAAATTGGAAACGTATTTTGCGTTGTTTTCGATGAATTCTCGGCGGGGTTCCACTTCTTCACCCATTAGGACGCTAAAAATCTTGTCCGCTTCAATGGCATCGTCTAAAGTCACCTTCAAAACCGTTCTGGTGGCAGGGTCCATCGTGGTTTCCCAAAGCTGATCGGGGTTCATTTCACCAAGACCTTTGTATCGCTGCACGTTGGCATCATTGCCAATTTCAGAGAGTGCTTCTTTTAACTGATCATCAGTATAGGCATAACGGGTGTTTTTGCCTTTAAACACCTTGTATAATGGCGGCTGTGCCAGATAAACGTGCCCTTCTTCGATTAAGGGACGCATATAGCGGAAGAAGAAGGTTAAAAGCAGGGTTCTGATGTGAGAACCGTCCACATCGGCATCGGCAATGATGATGATTTTGCCGTAACGGAGTTTTTCCACATCAAAGTCTTCCCCAACCCCTGCGCCTAAAGCAGTGATAACGGGGAGCAGTTTTTCATTGCCGATAACTTTATCAATACGCACCTTTTCTACGTTCAGCATTTTACCCCAAAGCGGTAAAATTGCTTGGAAGCGACGGTCTCTGCCTTGTTTTGCACTACCGCCTGCAGAATCCCCTTCGACGATGTAGATTTCGGTAAATTCGTTATTCTTTTCGGAGCAGTCTGCCAGTTTACCAGGCAGACGGGTATTTTCCAAAGCAGTTTTTCTTCTGGTTAATTCTCTTGCTTTTCTTGCCGCTTCTCTTGCGCGGGAGGCAGAAAATGCTTTTTCTAAAATCAGTTTGCCCACACCGGGATTTTCTTCTAAGTATGCAGCAAAGACATCCTGCATCATACCCTCGGTGGCAGTTCTTGCTTCGGAGTTGCCCAGTTTGGTTTTGGTCTGACCTTCAAACTGCGCTTCCTGAAGCTTTACGCTGATGATGGCGGTTAAGCCTTCACGAACATCTTCCCCGCTTAATGCCTTGTCGCTATCCTTTAGCATATTCCGCTTTTTGGCATAATCGTTTAGAATACGGGTTAATGCGGATTTGAAGCCGGTTTCGTGCATACCGCCTTCGGTAGTGTTGATGTTGTTTGCAAAGCTGACCAGATTCTCACTGTAGGAATCGGTATATTGCATTGCAATTTCCACGATCATATTTTCTTTCTCTTTGGAAAGGTAGATTACATCAGGATGCAAGGGTGTTTTTTCCTGATTGATGTATTCCACGAAGGATTTGATGCCGCCTTCGTAATAAAGCTCATTGAGAACTTCTTCTGCGGGACGCTTGTCCTTAAAGTTGATGTGAATTCCTTTGTTTAAGAATGCCTGTTCTCTTAAACGGGTTAAGAGAACATCATATTCAAACTGGACGGTTTCAAAAACGAGAGAGTCTGGCATAAAGGTAACGGTGGTACCTTTTTTGTCAGTATCCCCGATGATTTCCAGCTTGGATGCCACTTTGCCCCGTTCATAACGCTGCTTGTAGATATGTTCCCCGTTAGAAACCTCTACCTCCAGCCATTCGGACAACGCATTTACAACCGAAGAACCTACCCCGTGCAAACCGCCGGATACCTTGTATCCCCCACCGCCGAATTTACCGCCGGCATGGAGAATGGTGAACACCACTTCCACGGTAGGGATGCCCATTTTCGGATGGATGCCAACCGGAATACCACGCCCGTCATCACGAACGGTGACCGAATTATCGGGATTGATGGTTACATCAATATTTTCACAGTAACCAGCCAATGCTTCGTCAATGGCGTTATCCACAATTTCATACACCAAATGATGAAGACCTCTCACCGAGGTGGAGCCAATATACATACCGGGACGCTTTCTGACAGCTTCCAAGCCCTCCAATACCTGTATTTGGTTCTCGTCATAGACGGTTTCCACTTTTTCGTTCAATTCTTCAGCCATGCTATATCTCATCCTTTCTTCTGGGATTTACGCAAATTAAAAAACTAAAACAGAAGACCTTTTCTGTTTTGTATGGTGCGGGAGGCAAGGGGGGATAAATACCCGATTTCCACCCCGTCTTTCACGGCTAACACAAAGGATTTTGGAATTTCATCTGATATGGCAATCAAACGGTCATCTTCTTCCAGTGCTTTTAAGTATTCCATCGTGGAGGAGGCTTCCAAGATGTGGTCAAAATCAAAAACGCCGATGATATCCTGTTCGTTTAACACAAAATCGTTCCCGATATGAAGATACATCTTATTTCCTCCTTTCACACTTGTTTCGGAAAGAACTTTCATTTTTCCCTACGGGAAAAATGAAAAAATATAAAAACAATACACCTATATTATTCTAACACAAAACCTTAAAATTGTAAAGGGTTTTCGGAAAAAAATCAGTTATTTTTTGCAAAAAAATACCCAAAAACAGTTATTTTTCAAGATAGTCGGAAAGATATTCCCGATTGCACACAAAAACTTCCCGATTATCTTGAAAAACCCGTGCAATTCTTCGGTAGTTACAACTGTTTTCATCTTTTGTTGTCACAATGATTTTCCGCTCACAAATACCGGTATCGTTTTTATAATTCTGAAATAAAAGTGCTCTCACCATTTCTTCGGGACAGCAATCCTCTTCGTCCAAAACCAAAAGGGTATAGATGCACTTGCCCCGAAGATACTTTTTCTCCCCGAAAAAATCCCGCAAAAAGAATACTAAGGAAAAAATTCCGTATGCCGAACAGAATAACATTACCCCGTAAAAAAACGCTTCTCTCATCCAAATACCTCCCGATTTTATAAACAATCCGCCTTACAGTCTCTGATAGTTCATTGTATGCATCACACAGAAAGCCGGTGAAAGAAAAAAATTGGAAAAACAAAAAATCTATTGCTAAATTTTTATTTCTGTAGTATACTGTTGATATTAATTTTGAACATACGCCCTTTGGGCGTTTCGATAGAAGGAGTCCATGATGCCCCATTACACGCCCAATCAACAAAAAAATAACTGGATTATTGCAGTTTGCCTGTTGCTTTTGGTTTGTTTTTTGGCAGGAGCAGAACTGTTTTTGCAAGGGACAACCCCAAACGAAAACACCAAAGTCAACGCAACAGAATCCATTCCCGCACCAACACCGTCTCCTACCCCGTTTCCCACCAAGGAGCCGGCTGTAATTTCTATTCCTGAAATTCCGGAGGATCCTTATCCGGAGATGTATGGGGACAACCCCAATCAGGAATTTGCGCCTCCCGAAGAAAATGTGGTTTATCTGACCTTTGATGACGGTCCGTCCAATTCCACTCCGGCTCTGTTGGAAGTGCTGAAGGAGGAAGGCGTTCCCGCCACTTTCTTCATTATGGAAGATGATTTCCCAGAATTGTTAAAGCAAATTTACGAAGACGGTCACACCCTTGGCGTACATACCCATTCCCATGATTACAGCTACGTATACTGGACCAAAGAGGCATTTTTGGCAGATTTTTGCAGAAGCTACTGCAATATCTGGGATGCCACGGGTTACCGCCCCCGCATTTTCAGATTTCCCGGCGGAAGTGTCAACTCCTACAATCGCCATTTAGTTTGGGATTTGGTCACTGAAATGGAGCGCCGCGGTTTTGTGTACTACGACTGGAATGTGACCTCAGAGGATGCCTCCAGCGCCAAAATTTACGAAGACCAGATCAATGCGCTGATTACCTATTCCCAGTACAAGCCCCGTATTATCGCATTGCTTCACGATACCGATAAAAACCCATGGATTGCACATGTAGTAAAAGACTATATTCACTATATGAGAGAACGGGGATACCAGTTTAAAGCGTTGGATTCCTCCGTAAAACCCATTCACTTTCCCCTGCCGTAACACCGTAAGAAAGGAGTTTGCAGTTTGGAAACAAAAACTGTGTATCAAACCCTGGAATTTGATAAAATCTTAACCCGTGCCAGAGCGTATGCCGTGCTGGAAGAAACGAAGGAAAATATCGTAAATCTGCAGGCAGAAACCACGTTAGGCGCTGTCTCCCGCTTGCTTGCCCAAACCGAGGCCGCTATGTCACTTCTGGTCAAAGCAGGCAGCCCTCCCATCTATGCTTTTGGTGAAATGAGAGGGATAATCAAACGGTTATCCATCGGTGGTTCCCTATCGCAAGGGGAGCTTCTTTCGGTTGCCACATTATTAAAATCCGCACGGTGCCTGAAAGAATACTTTGCCGACAATAAAACCGAAATTTTCTCCGATTACGAATACCGTCTGACCGTGCAAAAGCGTTTGGAAGAAGAAATCTTTATGAAGATTATTTCCGAGGATGAAGTGTCGGACAATGCCAGCGACGAACTTTATAAAATCCGCCGTCAGAAAATTTCTGCCAACAATAAAATTAAGGAAACACTGCAAAAATACACCAATTCCCAAAACTACAAAAAATACCTGCAAAATGCTGCAGTAACCCTGCGAAACGACCGCTATGTGCTCCCTGTAAAGCAGGAATACCGCAACGAAATCCCGGGGCTGGTGCATGACTCCTCCGACTCGGGGGCCACCGTGTTTATTGAGCCTATGGCAATCGTTACCTTAAATAACGAACTGAAAGATCTGGAATCCAAAGAAAAAGAGGAAATTGCAAAAATCCTCATTTATTTAAGCGGACAGCTATCCGGCATTTGGGAAGAAATCGAAGCCTCTCACGGGTTGATTTTGGATTTGGACTTTATTTTCACCAAAGCAAAATACAGTCGTCATTTAAAAGGTGAAATTCCTCTTTTAAACGACCGGGGGAAAATCGTCTTAAAAAAAGCACGGCATCCCTTACTAAATCCCGAAATCGCTGTCCCCATTGACATTGAAATTGGGGACGGCTGCGACACCTTGGTCATCACAGGTCCCAATACAGGAGGAAAAACCGTGTCCTTAAAAACCTTGGGACTTTTAACCCTGATGGCGCAAAGCGGTTTTGCCATTCCTGCGTTTATGGGAAGCGAAATTGCTGTTTACGAGCACATCTTTGCCGATATCGGTGACGAACAAAGCATTGAGCAATCCTTATCCACCTTCTCATCCCACATGACAAGGATTGTGTCCATCTTACAAAACGCCACCTTCGGAAGTCTTGCCCTATTTGATGAATTGGGCGCAGGCACAGACCCTACCGAGGGGGCTGCACTTGCTATTGAGATTATTGAATATTTAAGAAAACGGGGTGTGACGGTGGCAGCCACCACTCACTATCCCGAGCTGAAATTATATGCACTTTCCGGCCAAGGCGTTCAGAACGCCTCGCTAGAGTTCTCTGTAGAGACGCTGATGCCCACATATCGTTTGATTATGGGGATGCCCGGGAAAAGTAATGCCTTCGCCATTTCCAAACGATTAGGCCTATCAGACGAAGTTTTAGAGGCTGCCGAAAAACGGCTCTCTGCAGACGCCATTCGCTTTGAAGATGTGCTGACCGTCATCGACGAGCAAAGAATCAAAGCAGAAAAAGATCAGCAGGAAGCGGAAACTTTAAAAGAAAAAATCCGTGTTTTGGAAAAGGAATTGTCTTCCAAAAAGGATGATGCATTGGCGAAAAACCGTGAAATCATTGAAAAAGCACGACTGCAGGCAATGGAAATCATTGACGAGGCAAGAGAAAAAGCAGAAGACATTATAAAGACCTTAAATCAAGAAGCCAAAAGCCAACGAGACCGTGCCAAAGCGGTAGGCGAAGCCCGAAAGAAACTGGCAGAAGAACGGCAGAATCAGGCACAGAAACTTGCCAACGAAGAAAAGAAAAAACAAAACCCCTTAACTGCCAAAGAATTAACGGTTGGTATGACGGTGATGATGGACGATTTCGATACTCCCGTCACCGTGGACATTTTACCTGACGATAAGGGCAACCTGACTGTTTTAGCAGGGATTATGCGTATTAAAACCAACATCGCCAACCTGTCCCGCTGTGAAGCAAGAAAGCAAAAGGCTCAGCACAGTCCCTATCGGAACGCCAGCGCGCGAAATAAAGAAATCCGTCCCGAACTGGACCTTCGCGGTATGAATTTAGAGGAAGCGGAATATGTGACCGAGAAATTCATTGACGATGCGGTACTTGCCAATATCCCTTCCGTGGTCATCATTCACGGAAAAGGAACAGGGGTTCTCCGCGCAGGAATCCACCAGTTATTAAAGAAAAACAAGTCGGTCAAAGCCTTCCGCTTAGGAAACTTCGGAGAAGGCGAAGCAGGGGTTACCGTCTGCGAAATGAAATAAGGAGTTTTCACTATGAATCCCATCGGAGTAAAAAACGAATATCAGTTTACCGTAACAGAAAACCATACCGCTATCACGTTAGAAAGTGGAAATGCGCGGGTGTTATCCACCCCTTATTTAGTGGCAATGCTGGAAAAAGCGGCACACGAATTATGCTTCCCTTACTTGGAAGACGGTACCGCTACGGTTGGCACCGAAATGAATCTGAAACACTTAGCAGCCACTCCCGTAGGCATGAAGGTGACCGTTTCTGCCACAGTAACCCAATGGGAAGGGAGAAAAATCGTCTTCTCGTTGGAAGCATATGACGAAACAGAAAAAATCGCAGAGGGAACTCATACCAGATTCTCTGTGATGAAAGAAAAATTCCAGACCCGCTGCGATGGAAAATTGCAAAAATAAAACCAGAAAAAGCTGTTGCAAATGCAACAGCTTTTTTGTTTTACTTATTCTAAAACAGTTAGCTCCTTCTCCAGCTTGGTAGTGGAATAGAGCTTGTCGTTATCTAAATAACAGGTATCTTCAATGCGAATGCCAAACTCCCCGGGCAAATAAATCCCCGGTTCATTCGAGAAAAACATACCGTTTTCGAAAATCTCCGTGCTGTTTTTCCCTAAAGTGGGATGCTCATGAATTTTCACCCCAACACCGTGTCCTAAGCTATGTCCGAAAGCACCCTCGTAGCCTCGTTGTTCGATATAGTCACGGGCAATTTTATCCGCATCGGCACAGGCTTTCCCCACACCGATAAAATCCAGCACAAGTTTATGTGCCCCCAATACCGTTTCGTAAGCGTGTTTCTGTTTTTCAGATATTTTTCCAAAAAATACAGTTCGGGTAACATCCGAGCAATACCCCTCATACACGCAACCGAAATCGCAAAGCAAAGCGTCTCCCACTGTCAGCTTTCTCATAGAGGGTTCTCCGTGAGGCATTGCAGCGTGGTCGCCAAATAAAATAATAGTATCAAAGGAGGTTTTCTGCGCTCCCAATTTGGTCATCTGATATTCCAGCTCCGCCTTTAATTCCTGCTCGGTAACCCCTTCCTTCACCAAAGACAGCATCTTCAGATAAGCAGTATCCGCAATCCGCTGTGCCTGCTGAAGTTTAAATACCTCGGAAGCATCCTTTACCAATCGCAAATCCATAATCATGGATTTCACGTTTGGGAAATTAGTGTTGGGAAAATGATCCAGAAGCATTTTATAAAAATGAACGGTTAAAAACTGCTGCTCAATATAGACTGTGGATTCCGTCATCAGTTCCTTTAATTTGGAAACCAAGGAACCCTCCGTTATCACAGTAAAGCCTGCCTCATTCTCCCCTGCCATGGTTTCATACCGAAAATCGGTTAAAAGATAGGCTTTATGATGGGTTACATACAAATGAATATTGGAGGAATTAATTCCCGTAAAATAAAAAGCATTCTTCGGGTCGCTGACCAGGATTCCTTCCTGCTCGGTCAACTGATCCCGTAGTTTTTGTAGTCTTGATTCATAAAACTGTTTCATCGTTAAATCCTTATTTCAGCTGATTAAAATAATTTGCCATTGCCATGGCATCCTTGTCCTGGGTGCCTGCAGATTCACAGATAATCATGGGAGTGAATCCTTTTTCATGTACCGCCTCTAAAAAAGGCTCAAAATCAGGCCCGAACTCGGTATCTTCAAAGGTGAGATGCCGTTTCTCTCCCTGATTGGTATACTCGATTTTGGAAAAATGGCAATGGAAGATTTTTGCTTTTTCTCTGCCTAGTTTTTTTTCCATTTTATTTAGAAGCGTAAGATAATCGTCCTTGGTTTTCAAGCTGCCTAAGGTGCGGCAATTTAAGTGACCGAAATCAATAGCAGGAAGCAGCA
This sequence comes from Clostridia bacterium, assembly GCA_045540295.1. Taxonomy (GTDB): domain Bacteria; phylum Bacillota; class Clostridia; order UMGS1840; family UMGS1840; genus SIG452. The sequence goes on along the minus strand of JAZQGY010000038.1, from coordinate 23,506 downwards.
TTTCGTGAGTGGTGCACATTTTGATCACTTCGTCAAAGTCACCCAACTGATTGATTTTCCCCATCACTTCAGGGCAAAGGTAAATCCCCTCATACCCTTCCTCTTTGGCGCGTACAAGAGTTTTATGGAGTGTTTCCAACGAAAGCTCATAGGCTTTAGCACGGGTCATTTTAGCACAGGAGCCGGAATGAACCACGATGCGGTCTGCTCCCATTTCTTTTGCCACCCGAAAGCAAGCCAACAGGTATTCCACACTCTTTTCCCGTTTTTCTGCCTCCGTGGAAGAAAGACTCACATAATACTGGCTGTGAATAGACAAATGCACTCCGTGTTTTTTTGCTTCTTCCCCTAAAATCCGGGCACTGTCCACGGAAATATGAACACCTTTATTACATTGGTACTCATAGCCGTTTAGCCCAAGCCCGGCAAGATATCGGGGTCTGTCTAAAGAGGATTTATAGCCCTCATCATAATACTGTTCGCTGTTTCCGCCGGGTCCAAAAATAATACTCATACATCTATTTCCTTTTTACAATTTTTTTCTCAAAGAACCGCCGAAGCTTCATGCCACGACCTTTGTCCGGCCCGTACGGCTCCACCATGGCAGAGCGGATACCCAAAAGTTTTGCACATAAAATATCGGTAAAAAACTGGTCGCCTACCAAAAGAACTTCTTTTTTAGAATACCCTTTGATAAGCTTTTTCAAACGGAACGGCAGGGGTTTTAAGGAATATCCGTGTGCCTCAATCCGATGTTCTCCGAATGCTTTTTCGATACGGTGTGTTTTACCGTTGGAAGCAACCGTCACACGAATTCCTGCTTTTTTGATTTCCTCCGCCAATGTTACCCGATTTGGCAAAATTGAATCCGTTTGCGCCTCAATTAAAGTGGCATCGGCATCTAAAATCAGAAAACGGATGTTATGCTGTTGTAAAAAAGCGGGAGTAATCTCTTCCACGCTTTTGAAAAGAAAATCAGGTTGTAAACTCATAAAATTTCCCCATCATATTTTTAGTGGTTCTTTTTCGGATAAAAGCACTCCGTTCTTTTATCAGTTTATCACAATCGGGAAAAAATTTCAATAGAAATCAAAAAAAACATTGACAAACAAACTTTCATTTGATATAATAGCAATGTTGCAAAATTAAACCTTTGCATGCGCCTTTACCTCAGCTGGATAGAGGGTTCGGCTACGAACCGAAATGCCGGGGGTTCGAGTCCCTCAAGGCGCGCCAAGAAAAGAGCAGATGCCGTAAGGTGTCTGCTTTTTTATTGCAAAAGTGCCGCAGAGGGACTCGAAGCCTGAGAGGGCGCGAGCTGTAAAAAAACAGTTTGGGGAACTGTTTTTCGGCGAGCGGTGCGCAGACGGGTACCGAAGCCGAAGGCTTGGGTCGTCAAGCTAAAAAGGCGCAAAGCGACTTTCGTCCCTCAAGGCGCGCCAAGAAAAGAGCAGATGCCGCAAGGTGTCTGCTTTTTTCTTGCAAAAGTGCCGCAGAGGGACTCGAACACTCCCAATAGCAACAATCATATTTCATAAGAACACGAACAAACATTCGCATTTTATATTGACAAATTTTAGAAAAAGGTGTATGATAAAAAAAGCATAAAAGAAGGGAGGAACCCAAAGTGGGCACCATAGAACGGATTACAGGGCTTGTGGAAGAAGTCATCTACTATAACGACGAAAACGGCTACGGCGTAGTCGCTTTGGAAACCTCCGACGATTATGTGAACTTAGCAGGAAATCTCCCCATGATTGCCGAAGGAGAAAGTATTATTGCCTACGGAAAATGGGTAGAGCATCCCAAATTCGGAACCCAGTTTCAATGCGAATACTACGAACCTCATTTTGAACAGGATACTGCCTCTATTTATAAATTCTTGTCCAGTGGATTTATCCGCGGCGTAGGCCCTGCCACAGCGAAAAAAATTGTGGATCAATTCGGGGAAGAAACCCTGGAAATTATCGAGAAATATCCGGAACGGCTTTCTGAAATTTCAGGAATTTCTCTGCCAAAAGCGGTACTCATTCACAAGGACTACATGAAGAAAATCGAAGTGCAGAATGTGGTGTCCTACTTTATGAAATTCGGCCTTTCCCCTGCCATTGCAGTAAAAGTGTATAATACTCTGGGCAGCAGCGCCATTAAGCTTTGTAATCAGAATCCTTACATCATCTGTGAAAAGGTGGAAAAAATCGGATTCTTAACCGTAGATAAAATTGCCGAGGAAATGGGGATTCCAAAAAATTCTATGGAACGGCTGAAATCAGGAAGTATTTACCTGATGTATCAGGCAGCCTATAACGGGCACACCTGTTTCCCGAAAACCGAGCTAATTAGTGAAGCAGGTGAGCTTTTAAACATTTCCCAGACGGAAGTGGAAAACGCCATTTCCTTACTTTTAATGGAAGGAAAACTCATTAGTACCAAAAAGAATAACACCGTATTTTATGCGCTTCCCCACTTTTATCTGGCAGAAAGCTACATTGCTATGCGTCTTCAGGCGCTAAAGCAAACCCCCTGCGAGGATTTATCCAAAAAACTGGATGTGGATGACCTTTCGGATATTACCCTTTCTCCCGAGCAGAGAGAAGCTATTACCGAAGCCTTAAAGCAAAAAGTATTCATCATTACAGGCGGTCCCGGAACAGGAAAAACCACTGTCATCAAAAACCTGATTACCGCCTTTGACGCTTTAAACAAAAAAGTGATTTTAGCTGCCCCAACCGGCCGGGCCGCAAAGCGAATTTCGGAGGTAACGGGGAAAAATGCTAAAACCATTCACCGTCTCTTAGAGGTGACCCATTCCGGCGGAGACCGTCCTCAATTTGAGAGAAACGAACAAAATCCTGTACGGTGCGATGTGGTGATTGTGGACGAAATGTCGATGACAGATTCCTTGTTATTCGAGTCTTTCTTACGGGCATTTACCGAGAAAACCCGCATCATTATGGTGGGTGACTGCGACCAGCTTCCTCCCGTGGGAGCAGGAAATGTGCTCAAGGATATGCTGTCTTCAAATGCTATTTCGAAAATCAGCTTCCGTCAGATTTTCCGTCAGGAAAACACCTCCCGTATCGTGGAAAACGCTCACCGCATTTTAAACTTTGAAGAACCCCTTTATAACGAAGAAAACAGTGATTTCTTCTTTGTGGGAAGCCCAAACGGTGAGGATACCGTGGCAACTGTCTGCGATTTGGTGGAAAACCGTTTGCCCAATTTTTTGGATATTTCTCCCGATAAAATTCAGGTGCTAACTCCTATGCGAAAAAGTGTGCTGGGGTCAGTTGCCTTAAACAACGCCTTAAAGCAAACCTTAAATCCCGTACGGAAAAATCAGCCTCAGAAATCGGCAAACGGATACACATTCTCCAAATTTGACCGTGTAATGCAAACCAAAAATGATTACGATATTGAATGGGAAACTGAGGACGGCTACCGTGGACAGGGCATTTATAACGGGGATATGGGTGTTATCACCGAAATTGACCCAGACAACAAAGAAATGACCATTCTCTTTGACGACGATAAAATTGTGCATTACGATTTTTTAAAGTTGGAAAATCTGGAGCTTTCCTATGCGGTAACGGTACACAAAAGTCAGGGCAGCGAGTTTGATGCCGTGGTAATACCTTTGGTTTACGGCTACCCTCAGCTGATGACACAGAATCTTTTGTATACTGCCATTACGCGTGCCAAAAACTTTGTTTGTATTGTGGGACGAAAATCCTGCGTCACGGGAATGATTCACAACAACACCGAACAAAAACGGTACACCAATTTAAAAGACTTCTTGAAAGATTCAGAAGAAGCCCCTTTTTAAAGAATAAATAAATTCTTGCAGGGAAGCACCTGTGTGCTTTCGCGGAAATGACCCACAGATTATTTGCCATACAATACAAAAAAGGATTGGATTTTATTAAAAATCCAATCCTTTTTTCATTTGTAATATCGGAATGTGAGCAGATGCTAAAATATTAATACATACCGCCCATGCCCCCCATACCTGCCTGAGGTGCTGCAACTTCGGGTTCTTTGATATCAGCAACCAGGCTTTCGGTGGTTAATACCATAGCCGCAACGGATGCTGCATTCTGCAGAGCATTTCTGGTTACTTTGGTGGGGTCAACAATACCGGTGGACAGCATATCCACATATTCTTCGGTTAATGCGTTATAACCCACGTTTTTCTTCTGTGCATACACTTTATCCACGATAACAGAGCCTTCCACCCCTGCGTTTTTCGCAATCTGACGAACAGGTTCTTCTAAAGCTTTTAACACAATTTTCACACCGGTTTTTTCGTCGCCTTCGGTTTTTGCAACTAATTTTTCCACAGCGGGAACCGCATTTAAGAAAGCAGTTCCGCCCCCCGCTACGATGCCTTCTTCTACAGCTGCTTTGGTTGCTGCCAGGGCATCTTCGATACGGAGTTTCTTTTCTTTCATTTCAGTTTCGGTTGCAGCTCCAACACGGAGAACTGCTACACCACCGGAAAGTTTTGCCAGTCTTTCCTGAAGTTTTTCTTTGTCAAATTCGGAAGTGGTTTCCAAAATCTGAGCTTTAATCTGGTTCACTCTTGCTTTGATGGCAGCTTTATCACCGGCACCGTCTACAATAATGGTGTTTTCTTTCTGAATTTTCACCTGTTTTGCTCTACCTAACTGGAACAGAGTGGTTTCTTTTAAATCTAAACCTAATTCATCAGAAATCACTTCACCGCCGGTTAAGATGGCAATATCCTGAAGCATTGCTTTTCTTCTGTCGCCAAAGCCGGGTGCTTTCACAGCAACACAGGTGAAGGTGCCTCTTAATTTGTTTAATACTAAGGTGGTCAGTGCTTCGCCTTCAATGTCTTCTGCAATAATTACCAATTTTTTGCCCTGCTGAACAATCTGTTCCAGTAAGGGCAGTAAATCCTGGATGGTGGTGATTTTTTTATCAGTAATCAAAATGTATGCATCGTCTAAAATAGCTTCCATTTTGTCGGTATCGGTTACCATGTAGGGAGAAATGTAACCGCGGTCAAACTGCATACCTTCTACCACTTCGCACAAGGTTTCTGCGGTTTTGGATTCTTCCACGGTAATGACGCCGTCTGCAGTTACTTTTTCCATTGCATCTGCAATTAAGGTGCCGATATATTCATCTGCTGCAGAGTTCGCTGCAACCCTTGCAATATCTTCCTTGCCTTTGATTTTTCTGGAATTTTTCTTGATTTCTTCCACAGCGATTGCTACTGCCATTGCAATCCCTTTTCTAACAATCATGGGATTTGCACCTGCAGCAATGTTTTTTAACCCTTCACGAACCAGCGCCTGTGCTAACAAAGTAGCGGTGGTGGTACCGTCCCCTGCCACGTCATTGGTTTTGGTGGCAACTTCTTTTACCAACTGAGCACCCATATTTTCAAAGGGGTCTTCCAGCTCGATTTCCTTTGCAATGGACACACCGTCATTGGTGATTAAGGGTGCGCCGAATTTTTTATCTAAAACAACGTTTCTTCCTTTGGGGCCTAAGGTGATTTTTACGGTATCAGCCAACTGGTTAATACCACGTTCTAATGCTTTTCTGGCTTCTTCGCCATAAATAATCTGTTTTGCCATTGGTATCTACTCCTTTTTTCTATTAAGCAATTATGGAAAGCTATTCAGTAAAATTCTGAATACTAAATCATTCTTCTACTTTTGCCAAAATATCTGCCTGACGCAGCACAATGTATTCGGTACCGTCTAATTTTACTTCGGTACCTGCGTATTTATTGGTGATAACTTTATCTCCAACAACGACTTCCATTTTGATTTCTTTGCCGTCTACCATTCCGCCGGGGCCAACTGCCACAACTTCTGCCATCTGGGGTTTTTCTTTGGCAGAGCCTGCTAAAATGATGCCGCTTTTGGTGGTTTCTTCTGCTTCTACCATACGGATGACAACTCTGTCACCCAAGGGTTTTAAATTCATGTGTAATTCCTCCGATATTCTTTATTTCCATAGGATTTTCGACAGTTTTAGCACTCTTAGGTTTAGAGTGCTAATTCATTATAGTAAACCCTACCGATAATAGCAATCATAGATAAATAGATTTATGTAAAGATAAATATGTTTTTCTTTATTTTTCTTTTGTTTTTTCTTATTTTTGCAACTTTTGTATTTTTTGGAAAACTGCGGTGTTTTTGGGCATATTGAAAACAAAACAACAAATTCAGATACAAAAAGAGCACCGGGAGTTCCCGATGCTCTTTTTTTAAAATTGTATTTACAGCAAGGTTTTTAATGCTGCAGGTGCACATAAGGGCCATCCTACCAGAGAGAATACCAGGTAGAATGCCACTGCAGACAGCAGCCACACAATAAACATTGCGTAGGGATGATTTTCGGCGTCTAATTCTGCCACATCAGGAAGCAATGCCATCATCAGGAAGGAGCCTAAAGACATTCCTAAGCAAGCAACGATTACCGGAACGGTAAATGCAGAAATCAGCCCCATCGGATTCATCATAGCGCTCATTCCGGTGTCTGCAGAGAAGAAGGAAAGCACCACACCAACCAGAATAAAGGGGACCTGCACCAAGCTGTTTACGGAAGACACCTTCAGCATGGTGTTGTAATCTGCTTTGCCTTTAAAGATTTTTGCTGCAACCGTGAATAATGCGGGAATTAAAAACGCCATGCCGGCCGTCAGAACCAAGCCAATCAGAATCACCAGCGGAATGGAGAAAGTGGCCTGTTTGATGGCTTCATTTGCCACAGCAGACATTGAACCGCCACCTAAGGATGCCAGCCCCATTGCAGATTCCAGCACGCCGTTATATTTCGCTGCTAAAATAGTTACCAGAATCGCCACAGCGATTGCCTGGATGCCAACCATCACATAGCAATGCATAGGGGTACCGTTTGCCACAAATTCTTTTGCAACACTCACCGGCTTTTTAATGAGGGCTAAAGACATCTTCCAAACATCGTTTAATGCACCGACAAATGCATTGGGGGTCTGAGGAGCCGCCTGAGGAGCTGCCTGAGGTTCTGTCTGGGGAGCTGTTTCGGTCATTACCGGTGCTGCCTGAGGTGCCTGACAAGCACAAACTTCGCCTTCTGCCAGCTCTTTGCCGCAATACTTACAAAATGCCATAATAAATTCCTCCTGATTTTTTGGTTGTTTCTGATTTTCTTACCTATCATCATAGTAAGATTTGACTAAAAATATCATACCATATCTGACAAAAAAAGTCAACATCTTCCAAAATAATTTCAGAACAATTCCAAAATAAAAAAGTGCCGCACCAAAGAGTGCAGCACTTTTGAAACGTGAGATTACTGTAATCTTGCTTTTAAGCCTTCCAGCTCAGCTGCCAGTTCTTTGGGCAGTCTGTCGCCGAATTTTGCAAAGAATTCAGAAATTCCTTTGGTTTCTTCTAACCAAACTTCTTTGTCCACGCTTAACAGTTCGTCTAATACTTCATCGGAAATATCTAAACCGGTCAGGTCTAAGTCTTCTTTCTTGGGCAGGTAACCGATTGCAGTTTCCACTGCATCAACTTCGCCTGCACATCTTGCTAAAATCCAGTTTAACACACGAACATTATCACCAAAGCCGGGCCAAATGAATTTGCCTTCTGCATTGGTTCTAAACCAGTTTACGTGGAAGATTAAGGGCAGTTTGTCAGTCTTAGTGCCCATATCCAGCCAGTGCTGGAAATAGTCACCCATATTGTATCCGCAGAAGGGAATCATAGCCATGGGGTCACGACGAACCACGCCAACTGCACCTGCAGCTGCTGCAGTGGTTTCGGATGCCATGGTAGCACCCATGAATACACCGTGGTTCCAGTTAAAGGACTGGTATACCAGCGGAGCGGTTTTTGCACGTCTGCCGCCAAATACGATTGCAGACAGCGGAACACCTTCGGTGGATTCAAATTCGGGAGAAATGCAAGGGCACTGACAAGCGGGAGCGGTGAATCTGGAGTTGGGATGTGCACCCTTTACGCCGGATTCCGGAGTCCAGGGGTTGCCCAGCCAATCGGTACCGGTAGCCGGAGCATCGCCGTCCATACCTTCCCACCAAACAGTGTTGTCATCTTTTAAGAATACATTGGTGAAGATGGTGTTTTTCATCGTGGTAGCTAACGCATTGGGGTTGGTTTTATTGGAGGTACCGGGAGCCACACCGAAGAAACCTGCTTCGGGGTTCATTGCCCACAGTCTTCCGTCTTTCCCAACACGAATCCAAGCAATATCGTCACCAACGGTATAAACTTTATAGCCTTTTAAAATAGAGGGCGGAATCAACATTGCCAGGTTGGTTTTACCGCAAGCAGACGGGAATGCTGCTGCAATATATTTTACTTCGCCTTTGGGATTTTCCAGACCTAAGATCAGCATATGTTCTGCCATCCAGCCTTCTTTTCTGCCCAGATAACTTGCAATACGCAGTGCCAAGCATTTTTTACCCAGCAGCACGTTTCCGCCGTATGCGGAGTTGATGCTCCAGATGGTGTTGTCCTGGGGGAAGTGCATAATATATCTTTCGTCGGGATTTACATCTTTACAAGCGTGTAAACATTTGGTAAAATCTGCGCTGTCACCCAGCTGTTTTTCAGCCTGGATGCCAACACGGGTCATAATTGCCATATTTAATACAACATAGATGCTATCGGTTAATTCAATACCAACTTTAGAGAAGGGAGAACCCAGCACACCCATAATGAAAGGAATTACATACATGGTTTTGCCTGCCATGGAACCGTCAAATAATTTGCCTAATTTTTCATAAGCTGCTTTGGGGTCCATCCAGTTGTTGGTGGGGCCTGCTTCTTCTGCACTTTCTGCACAGATGAAAGTTCTGTCTTCCACACGTGCAACGTCATTCTGAGCAGTTCTATGATAAAAACATCCGGGTAATTTTTCCTGGTCTAAGCGAATCATTTCGCCGGATTTACAAGATTCTTCTCTCAATTTTTCCAGTTGCTCTTCGGAGCCGTCAATCCACACTACGTTAGCGGGTTTTACCAGGGCTTTCATTTCTTCAACCCAGCTTAACACAAATTTGTTGTCAGTCATTTCTAATACTCCTTTTCCATTTATATATAAGATTTTTAACACAATCTTTCTGAGAATTTTTCAAACAAAATCCTATTCTCAGCCATTATATCATTAGTATAGCACACCGTTTCTTATTTTGCAAGTGTTTTTTTAAAAAAATATGGAAATTTTTAGGAAGTTTTCCGCCGTCAGCTGTCCCCTTCTGCCATCAGGTCGCTGAGTCTTGCAAAATCGGAAAGAGAAAGCTTTTCTCCCCGCACAGTTTCCGATAATCCGCAGGCAGTGATGAATCCGACCGCTGCCTCACGGGATAATGAGAAACTTTGCATCAAACAGTTTGCCAAGGTTTTTCTGCGGTTGGAAAACGCAGCTTTCACCACGGAAAAGAAGTGCTTTTCATTGTTTGGCGTGACCGCCTTTTCCTCACGAAAGGTAAGCTTCATCACAGCAGAGGTCACTTTGGGAACAGGGTCAAAGGCTTCCGGCGGAACCGTAAACAAAAGCTCGGTATCGCAATGATAGTTACAAAATACAGAAATAGCTCCGTAATCCTTTTGGGTATGGTCTGCACAAATTCGCTTTGCCACCTCTAATTGCACCATCACCGTTAAGGATTTTAAGCCACAAGGATTTTCCACCAGCTTGGTAATAATAGGAGTGGTAATATAATAGGGTAAATTCGCCACCACAATCATATTGTCGGTCACGATTTTGGTTAAATCCGTTTCTAAAATATCTGCGTTCAAAATTGTAAAATTATCACGGTGACCGTGTTTCTTCAGCAAATTATGATACAGTCGGTCATCAATTTCCACCGCCACTACATTTCTTGAGCGTTCCACCAGTAAATCGGTAACAGCACCAAGTCCCGGACCGATTTCCAAAACATCGGTATCTCGGTTTACTCCCGATTGGGTTACGATATTTTCAATCACGGAATCATCTTGCAAAAAGTTTTGTCCCAATGATTTTTTTGCCACTATTTTTCCCATACTGTTTGATCCTGCCTTTTTCCAAATTCTCACACATTTATCATATCACAAAAGAGGGGAACTGTCAAACCTTAGGTGCATCTTTTTCGTATTTTTTATAAAAAACTGTTTATACTGTAAAGAAGACATCAAAAAGGAGGCAAACGATGAAAACAGGACTGGCTCTGGCAGGCGGAGGCTCTCGGGGTTCCTATCAAATCGGTGTGTGGAGAGCGCTCAAAAAGCTTGGCATCTCTCCCGATGTAATTACAGGCACTTCGGTGGGAGCTCTAAACGGTGCTCTGATGGTGCAGGATTCCTATGATACTGCAGTAGAATTATGGGAAAACTTAAACACAACCTCCGTGTTCGACTTTCCCAAGGAACCGAATTTTCTAGAGTATGCCAAAGCATTTCTGAAAGATGGCGGAGCCTGTCGCAGGGGGCTTGAAACGCTCATCAAAACCTATCTGAATGAAGAAAAAATCCGTGCCTCCCGGATTTCATTGGGGATGGTGTTGGCACGAAGAGATGACCTGTCCTCCCATCAGGTTTTTACCGAAGATGTGCCGAAAGGAATGCTTTCGGACTACCTGATGGCAACCACCGCCTGCTTTCCTGCCGCAAAATGCCACACCATTTCAGGGGTACAATACATGGACGGCGGTTACTGCGACAATCTGCCTGTCGGTTTGGCAAAATCCAAAGGCGTAACGCAGGTGATTGCAGTCAGCTTAGATCAGCACAATCCAAAAAAAACTCCGTTTGCCAAAGACTCATCAGTGATTGCTGTCTGTCCTAAGTGGGATTTGGGAAACTGGCTGGTTTTCCACAAAGAAAACACAGGGCGAAATATCCGGTTAGGATATCTGGATACCTTAAAAGCCTTTGGCATATATGAGGGAGATGTCTTTACCTTTCAAAACAATACGTTTGAGGAGCTTTTGAAAAGAAGACAAATTGCGCTTTCCCATTGGCACCGTTTTTTAAAGGCAAACGCTTTGCTTCCCACCGGCTCTGCCATAGAAATTCTGAAAGAAGCTGCCGAAATCACAGGGAAGCTGTTAAAACTCAGTCCATTTTGCGTATATACGGCAGATTCTTTCTTAAAAGCTATGAAGCGAAAACAAAGCTGCCCCAAATCATTGAAATCCCCATCCCCGTTTGTTCTGGCAAAGTTGTTCTTGGAGAAACCCTGCAGGGTATTGGAATTTCAAGCAAAATATCCAAAAGAAACAGCGGCAGGAATTTTCCTCTCCGTGTTTCAATAATAAAAAGCACCCAAAATTGGGTGCTTTTTATTATTGATTTTCCAAATATTCCATAATGGATTTTGCTGCAGTTTTTCCTGCTCCCATAGCAAGAATTACCGTTGCGGCACCGGTTACCGCATCACCGCCTGCATACACTCCCTCCCGAGAGGTTTTGCCTCCTTCGTTGGTAACGATACAGCCGTGTGCATTGGTTTGCAATCCTTCGGTAGTACTCTTAATCAGCGGATTGGGAGAAGTTCCGATAGACATAATCACTGCATCCACGGGAAGCACAAAATCGCTGTCTGCTTTTTCTATAGGACGGCGTCTGCCGGATTCGTCAGGCTCGCCTAATTCCATTTCCACACAGCGGATACCCGAAACGAATTTGTTTTCGTCTCCTAAAATTTCTTTAGGATTACAAAGCACGTTGAATTGGATGCCTTCTTCCATAGCGTGTTCCACTTCTTCTTTTCTGGCGGGCATTTCCTCTAAAGAACGGCGGTACACCACATACACCTTTTCCGCACCTAACCGTTTCGCACAGCGGGCAGCATCCATAGCAACATTGCCACCGCCAACCACCGCCACACTTTTCGCATGCAAAACAGGAGTTTTCGCATTATCACGATAGGCTTTCATCAAATTCACACGGGTTAAAAACTCGTTGGCAGAATACACTCCGTTTAGGTTTTCCCCCGGAATTTTCATAAATCGGGGCAAGCCTGCTCCCGAGCCGATGAACACAGCGTCGAACCCTTCTTCAAACAGTTCGTCTACTGCTACGGTTTTGCCAACTACCACATTGGTTTCAATTTTCACACCAATTTGCTTTAATTTTTCAATCTCCGCTTGCACAATCGCTTTTGGCAAACGGAATTCGGGAATACCGTATACCAATACCCCGCCTGCCACATGAAGGGCTTCAAAAACGGTAACATCGTAGCCTTCTTTGGCTAAATCTCCGGCACAGGTCAACCCTGCAGGACCGGAACCGATAACAGCAACCCGTTTCCCGTTTTGTTTGGAATCAACGTGTTCTTCCTGGCTATGTTCCCTGTGCCAATCGGCAACAAAACGTTCCAGTCTGCCAATGGCAACAGGTTCCCCCTTAATGCCACGAACACATTTTGCTTCGCACTGCACTTCTTGGGGGCACACACGTCCGCAAACTGCAGGCAAGGATGTGGATTTATTCAAAATTTGATAAGCTCCTTCAAAATCCTTTTCTTTGATTTTTCCGATAAAGGCAGGAATATCAATAGCAACGGGGCATCCGCCCACACAAGGTTTATGCTTACATCCAAGGCAACGCTCTGCCTCGTCTACCGCCTGTTCAGGCGTGTAACCCAAAGCAACCTCGGAGAAGTTTTTATTACGGATATCTGCCTCCTGATGAGGCATGGGATTTTTCTTTAAAGACATATTAGGCATCTTATTTCACCCCCCGGAAGAGATTGCAGCTTTCTTCGTGACGGTGACGTTCAAACCCGTGATACATCCTGGAACGTTGAATCGCCTCGTCAAAATCTACCAGATGACCGTCGAAATCGGGACCGTCCACACAGGCAAACTTGGTTTCGCCACCAACCGTTAACCGGCAACCGCCGCACATTCCCGTTCCGTCAATCATCACGGGATTCATGCTGACGGTGGTTTTTACGCCGTATTCCTTGGTCAGTTTTGCCACAAATTTCATCATTACCAGCGGACCGATAGCAATCACCTCATCATACTGTTCGCCGCTCTCAATCAGTGCCTTTAAGGCATCGGTTACAAGGCCTTTTTCGCCGTAAGAGCCGTCATCACTCATAATAACCAACCGATCGCTGACGTTTTGAAATTCTTCTTCTAAAATCACCAAGTCACGATTCCGAAAACCCACAATGGAGTGTACTTCGGTGCCCTGTTGATGCAATGCCTTGGCAATAGGATAAGCAATGGCGCAGCCAACGCCTCCGCCCACAACAGCTACCTTCTTTAATCCGTCAATTTTAGAGGGAACACCCAAAGGCCCCACAAAATCATGCAGACATCCACCTTCGGGAATATGGTTTAACGATTCCGTGGCTTCTCCCACCACCTGAAAAATGACGGTAACAGTGCCTGCTTCTTTGTCGGTATCGGCAACAGTTAGGGGGATTCGTTCCCCATCTTCATCCACCCGAAGCATAACAAACTGACCGGGTAACGCTTTTTTGGCAATACGGGGAGCCTCTACCGAAATTCTGGTAACGGTGGGATTGAGCTCTTCCCGTTTCACAATCTGAAACATCCTAAAACCTCACTTTCCTATGATAAAGGCAAAAGCACCTTTTTCATATGGATTAACTATACTATTTTCATTCTGTATACACAAATTAAATTTCAATTAAGATTAACATAACACACTTCCCTGCCTTTTGTAAAGAGTTTTTGGAGAAAAAATCAACTTTTTTTCTGTTTTTGATTATTTCCCAAAAGGGATAGAAATAATACCATTATATAATTGACAGAATAAAAAATTTATGTTATACTATAATGACGATTATTATGTACGGAATTTTTTGGCATTCTTATCTATCTTAGAGACAGCATTTGAGTGCCTTAGCAAAAATAGGAGGCTTATTAGTGGCAAAAAAGAAAATACTGAAAGTAATCCCCTTAGGCGGTCTGCACGAGATCGGAAAAAACCTGACTGCCATCGAGTACGGAGATATTGGCATTTTAATTGATTGCGGGATTGCTTTTCCCGATGAGAATATGTTGGGAGTAGACTTAGTCATCCCCGATTATTCATATATCATCAAAAACCAGAACAAATTCAAAGCATTGGTATTAACCCACGGTCACGAAGACCATATCGGCGGAATTCCCTATCTGATGAAGGACTGTTCCATCCCCGTGTTTGGTACCAAGCTGACGATAGGACTTGTTAAATTTAAATTAAAAGAACATAACCTCCTCTCCAAGGTTGCCCTAAATCAGGTTTCTGCCGGAGATACCTTAAAATTTGGTGACATCACCGTTGAATTTATCCATACCAATCACTCCATTGCAGATTCGGTTGCCATTGCAGTGCATACGCCCGAAGGCATCATTCTGCATACCGGTGACTTTAAAATTGACACCACTCCCGTTACGGGCAATATGATTGATTTGGCTCGGTTTGGAGAACTTGGAAAACAGGGAGTTACCCTGCTGTTATCTGAGTCCACCAATGCAGAACGACATGGCTATACCCAGAGCGAACGCTCGGTGGGAAAAGCCTTGAACGATATTTTCATCACCAATCCCAAAAAGAGAATCATCATCGCTACCTTTGCATCCAATGTGCATCGTGTGCAGCAGATTATTGATGCTTCCGTCCGCTATAACCGTAAGGTCGCAGTATCGGGCAGAAGTATGGAAAATGTGGTGCAGGTTGCCCAGGAGCTGGGTTATATGAAAATTCCCAAGGGGACTCTGATTGATATTGATAACATCAAAAATTATAATAACGAGCATTTAACCATTATTACGACCGGTAGTCAAGGAGAACCCATGAGCGGACTGCACCGGATGGCGTTCTCTGCTCACCGAAAGGTGGAAATCACCGCAAACGATTTGGTGGTATTAAGTGCAAACCCCATCCCGGGAAATGAAAAACTGGTCTCCACCGTAGTCAACGAACTGTTTAAGCGCGGCTCCTCGGTGGTATATGATAACTTAGCAGATGTGCATGTTTCCGGTCACGCCTGCCAGGAAGAATTAAAGCTGATTTTAGCCTTAACCAAGCCTAAATTCTTTATGCCTGTTCACGGGGAATATAAACACCTAATCCACCATAAAAATCTGGCTATGGAAGTGGGTATTCCCGAAGACCGCATTTTTGTGCAACAGCTTGGCAATGTACTGCAGGTGACGAAAAGTCAGGTGAAACCCGCCGGAAGCGTTCCTGCAGGAAAAGTGTATGTGGCAGGGTTATCCGTAGGCGATGTGGGTAACATTGTCCTTCGTGACAGAAAGCATTTGTCTCAGGACGGGTTAATCGTAATTGTAGTGTCATTATCTTCCGAAACCGGTCAGATTCTCTCCGGTCCCGACATTATCTCCCGCGGCTTTGTGTATATGAGAGACAGCGAAGACTTAATGGAAGAAACCCGCCAGGTGGCAAAAGAAGCTTTAGAAGGTCTGATTTTACGAAAAGTGACCGACTGGGCAACCCTAAAGAACGAAATGCGCTCCCAGGTGAGTATGTATTTATCCAAAAAAACGAAACGTTCTCCCATGATTCTTCCCATTATCATGGAAGTGTAAATTTAAAAAACAAACAACGAGGATTATCTTATGAAACGACTGCGTCTGGCAATTGCCGTAATGGTTTGCAAGTTTCTGATTATGGTTGGAAAGCTGATGGGTACCAAAAGCTCTTCCGCACCGGGACGGTATGCCTTAAAAATCTGTCCCGATGCTCTCAGACTGCTTGCACCCAAAATCAAAGAAAAAATTATCTGTGTATTAGGAACCAACGGCAAAACTACAACCAACAATATGATTAACCTGCTGATTGCAGAAACGGGGCGTGCCACTGTTTGCAACTTAGTGGGTGCCAATATGTTTGACGGTGTGGCAACTGCATTCATCAGCTCTGCCGGAATTTTCGGCTCCCTAAAAGCTGATTATGCAGTGCTGGAAATTGACGAAGCCAGCGCAAAAATTGTGTTTGACCATCTGACTCCCCACGTAATTGTAATCACCAACCTGTTCCGTGACCAAATGGACCGCTACGGTGAAATTACCGAAACGCTGGAACAACTGAAAATTGCTGTAAAAAAAGCCCCCGAAGCTACTCTGGTTTTAAACGGGGATGACCCCATGTGTGCTTCCTTTACCAGAAGCGTCAATAATCCCACCGTGATTTTCGGAGTTTCACAAGAAACCAATCAGCCGAAAACCGAAACCAAAGAAGGCAGAACTTGCCTGTTCTGCAACAGTGAGTTATCATACAACTTTTATCACTACAATCAACTGGGTGACTTTTTCTGCACAGGCTGTGACTACAAGCGTCCTACGCCCGATTTCGGAGCAACCAATGTGACGTTAAATCCCACCCTGTCTTTCCTGTTAAACGAAAAGCAAGAAGTGAAAACTCCCTTGCTTGGGTTCTATAATTTATACAATGTGCTGGCGGCAATTTCTGTGGCAGAAACGCTGAAGCTTCCCATTTCCAATTATACCGGTGCGTTTGCCGATTACGAAACTCAGACTGCCCGTATGGAAGAATTCTCCTTGGAAAAACCTGTGATTTTAAACCTGGCAAAAAATCCTGCCGGCTTTAATCAGGCGATTGCCACCTTGAAAAATGACCCCCGCCAAAAAGCGGTGGTGATTGGCATCAACGATATGCCCTCTGACGGCATCGACATTTCCTGGCTTTATGACGTGGATTTTGAATTGCTCTCCGACTGCGTGGCGCACGGTGCCGCAGGCAAACGGTGTCAGGACATGGCACTTCGCTGGTTCTACGCCGATGTGGAGGATGTGAAGGTACACGAAAATCCTGTTGCTTTAGCCTCCGAATTTTTGAAAACAGACTGTGAAGTGGTATACCTTCTGGTAAATTACACCTTGATTTTTGATGCCAAAAAGGAACTGACCACCTTAGAAAAAAATCAGAAGAAAAAGGGGGAAACAAAATGAAACTAAAGTTACTTCATCTGTTCCCCGAACTGTTAAACTTATATGGCGACCGCGGAAACATCACCGTGTTTTCCAAACGGTGCAAACTGAGAAACATTGAGCTTGACGTGATGCCTGTCTCTTTTGAGGAGAATCTGGATTTGTCCGATGCGGATATCATCTACTTAGGCGGCGGCAGCGAAAAAGATTTGGTAAAAATTACAGAGAAGCTGGCAGATTTCAAAGAAGAACTCCTCCGTTACCGTGATGGCAACGGTGTTCTCTTAGCAGCGGCAACAGGGTATCCCATATTGGGAGATTCTTTTGTAGCAGAAGGCATTTCGCATAAGGGGCTTGGACTGCTTCCTGTCACCACCAAGGCAGGCGACCAAAAGCTCATCGGAAATATCGCCTTAAATTCTCCTTTAGGGATACTTGCAGGCTTCGAAAACCATACGGGACGCACTTATCTTACAGGCGGTGCAGCTTCCTTAGGAACCGTGCTGAGCGGGTACGGTAATAACGGAGAGGACAAATCCGAAGGTGTGATGTTTAAAAATTTCATCGGTACCTATCTCTCAGGCCCCCTGCTCCCCAAAAATCCCGAACTATGTGACCTGCTCATTGCAAGAGCCATTGAGAAAAAATACGGCTCGTTCCCTGAACTTGCTCCCATTGCCTGCGAGCACGAAAAACTTGCGAAAGGATATGTTTTGCATTATGGTAACCGAACTCACAAAAGATAGATACGAAGAATACGAAGAATTTAACAAAAATCACCCCAAAGGGCATTTTATGCAATCCATTCTCTGGGCACAGATGAAGCCTGAATGGAAAAATGTGATTTTAATCTGCACCGATGATAACAACAAAATCAAAGGTGCAATGAGTGTGTTAATCCGTCCCGTCCCTGTAATTAAAAGAACCATTATGTATTCTCCCAGAGGTCCCGTCTGTGATTTAGATGATAAGGAAACCTTAAAGGAACTCTACGACGGCATCAAAAAACTTGCCAAAAAGCACAAGGCTTATGTATTCAAAGCAGACCCCGATGTAAAGTGCGACAACGAAATGTTCAAAGAAAATCTAAAGGATGCCGGCTTTAAAATTATCCCCGGAAGCAAAAACTTTGAAGGGATTCAACCCTGTTTTGTGTTCCGTCTGGATGTGGCAGGAAAAGACGAGGAGGAAGTGTTCAACATCTTCCATTCCAAAACACGTTACAACATCCGTCTTTCCGTGAAAAAGGGTGTTACCGTTCGGTTAGGCGGAAAAGAAGATGTGAAGGACTTCCAGAAACTGATGGAAGAAACCGGTCTTCGTGACGAGTTTGTGGTGCGTCCCGCATCCTATTTTGAAAAAATGCTGGAAGTATACGGTGAAAATGCCCGTCTGTACATGGCGGATTACGAAGGCAAACCCATTGCAGGCACTTTGGCAATTTACTACGGCAACAAAGTTTGGTACTTATACGGTGCATCCGGCAACGCATACCGCAATGTGATGCCCAACTATCAGCTTCAATGGGAAATGATTCGCTGGTCCATTGAAAAAGGATGCGACATTTACGATTTCCGTGGCGTGTCCGGGGATTTAAGTGAAGACAACCCCTTATACGGCCTGTACCGCTTCAAAAAAGGCTTCAACGGTGAATTTACTGAATTTTTAGGTGAAATCGAAGTGGTATTCTCCCCCTTTATCAACTGGGCGGTTCATCACGGAGAACGAATCTTCAGAGAATTACGAAGAAAACGTTACCTCCGCAAAAACAAGTAAGGAACTTATTATGAAAATCAGATTACAGTTTGAAAAAAATATGCCCTATATCTCTCATCTGGACTTAATGAAGGCGGTGCAAAAAATTCTAAAGCGTACCGGTCTTCCTTTAAAGTACTCTGAAGGGTTTAATCCTCACATGGTGTTAAACATTGCCAATCCCCTGCCCTTAGGCATTGTGGGAAAACAGGAGTTTTTGGATTTTGAACTGAATACCGATTCCGTTTTATTTGGAGAAATCAAGGAAAAACTCCGTCTGGCAAGTCCCGAAGGAATTGTTCCTGTGGAAATCTACACCGAAAACCTGCGCAAATTTAACGAGACCACCAATGCTGACTACGAAATTGTAATCCGCACAGAGGAAGGCGAAAAAATCCGTTCGTTTTTGAATCAGGAAGCCATTTTAGTGGAAAAATTCTCCAAAGGAAAAACCAAAACCATTAACCTAAAAGAGCTGATTTTCCGCTACAGTGTAACTGACACCGAAGACGGCGTGATGCTTTCCTTAAACTGTGCCTGCGGAAACGAAAAAACCTTAAATCCCATGCTGTTAAAGAAAGCAATGATAGATAGCGGTATCCACATAACCGCATTTTTAGCAACCCGACTTGGCTTTTACAACGAGGAAGGCGCAAGCTTTTCCTCCTAAATTATTAGACAGAACGGTGGTGAATCCCCAAATGAAAATATTACTGGCATCCATGAAAATGGACATCGGCGGCGCCGAAACCCACATTGTGGAGTTGGCAAAAGGGCTGGTAGCGGAAGGTCATACTGTACAGATTGTGTCCGAAGGCGGTATCTTTGCAGATGAACTGGTCAGATGCGGCATCCCGCACACCTACGCTCCCCTGTCCTCCAAAACGCCGAAAAGCATTTTGGAATCTTATAAAATCCTAAAAAAACTGATGCAGGAAGAACAGTTTGACATTGTGCATTCTCACGCCAGAATCCCCAATGTGATTATACATATGCTGAAGCGTAAATTTCACTTCGGCTTTGTATCTACTCTGCACTTTGCCTTCACCAAGAACACCTTAGTGAAGAAATTTACCGTTTGGGGAGATAAATGTTTGGTTGTTTCGGAGGACCTAAAACGTCATTTAATCCGCAACAGTCGTATGAAAACCAAGGACATCACCATCACTGTAAACGGTATTAACGAAAAAGACTTTGTGGGAATCACTCCGGATGAAGATTTTATCAAAGAGTTTGGCATTCGGGAGAATTCCAAAAAAATTGTTTGTGTATGCCGTTTGGAAAAAGGCAACTGCGACAGCGCCTATCTTCTGTTGCAACGTGCTGAAGAAATTAACCGAAAATTAAAAGATGTGCAAATTATTATCGTAGGTGACGGTGATGCCTACGAAGAATTATCCCAAAAAGCGGAAGAAATCAATCGCACCTTAGGCAACCGCACTGTCATTATGACGGGCAAACGTAATGACGTCAACAGAATTATTGCATTGGCAGATGTGTTTGTGGGAATTTCCCGTGCCGCACTGGAAGCAATGGCAGCAGGAAAAATTGTGGTGCTGACCGGAAGCTACGGTCACCACGGGGTACTGACAGAAAGTGATTTTGCCAAGCTGAAACTGGCAAACTTCACCTGCCGTGGATTAAAAGTCCCCACTGAAGAAGACATCGTCCGTTCCGTCTGCGATGCTTACCGTATGGAAAAAACAAAAAAAGCAGAAACCGTTTCCCGCTTAAGTGCAATGGTATTATCCGAATATTCCGCACGCCGGATGACTGCGGATGCCATTTCGGTATACAAGGATTTGCTCTACGAAATGAAGCCGTCCGATATTGTGCTCTCCGGTTACTACGGATTCCGCAATTCCGGTGATGATGCCATTCTAAAAATGATTATTAATGATATCCGTGAGTATGACCCCGATATCGGCATTACGATTTTGTCTAACCGTCCGTCCGATACCAAACGGATCTACCGAGTAAACGCCATCAACCGCTGGAATTTTATTGCTATCCGCAAGGCACTGAAAAACTCCAAACTCTTTGTGTCCGGCGGCGGAAGCATCATCCAGGACGTAACCTCCACCAAATCTCTGCTATACTACCTATTCTTAATCCGAATGGCAAAGAAACTTGGCAATAAGGTAATGCTCTATGCCAACGGTATCGGTCCGGTAAAAAAAGCAGGCAACCGTAAACGTGCCAAAAATGTGTTGAATATGGTGGATGTAATCACCTTAAGAGAAGAAGATTCTCTGGATGTGTTAAATGAAATGGGCGTTATCAATCCCAAGACCAGAGTAACCTGTGACCCGGTTGTAGCGCTGTCTGATGCAGATACCGAACAGGCAGAAAGTCTGCTCTACCGCTACCAACTTTACGGCAAACCCTATGTGGTAGTGTCTCTTCGTGAATGGAAAACCATTCCCATATTTGAAGTAGAGCTTTTAGAGGCTTTAAAGGAATTGAAAAACCGTCACCAGTGTGAGCTTCTGTTTGTTCCCATGCACTATCCCCACGATATGGCAATCAATCAGAAGTATGCAAAGCTGACCAATTCCGTTTGTATTTCCAAGCGTCTCTCTGCTGACACCTGCATCGGTCTGGCAAAGCATTCCCTTTTTGCCGTGGGAATGAGACTCCATCTTCTGATATATGCCTTTGCGGCGAATGTGCCGTCCATCGGTCTGGCATACGACCCCAAAGTGGAAAGCGTGATGAAGTACTTTGGTCAAGACACTTATATGGGACTATTAGAATTCACCAAAATGAGCTTCACCTCCAAAGCAGACCGAATCTTAAACAATCGGGAAAGCCTCAGAACCGACTTGTCTGTCCGCCTCCATGAGCTTCGTGAAAAAAATAAAATCAATACCGATTTCGTAAGAAGCCTGCTGGAAGAAAAGTAGTTTTTATAAGATAAAAAAACACCTGTAATATCAGGTGTTTTTTTGCAGAGTGGGTGAGATTCGAACCCGCGTGCGGTTGCCCGCAAACTGATTTCGAGCTCCTAGACAATCTTTTTAGATAGAGTAAATTAGCGGAAGTTAAAGGAAGTTAAAAAGCGATAAAAACCGTATAAAAGAAGAACCCCACCCAACATCGCAATCAAAGATTGCGGTTGTGTCCCGGGAACTTTGATACTCGCTATGCTCGTATGCAAGGCTTTGAAGGGTTAAAACCATTCAAAGCCTTGACTGTTCTGGCAGATTTCGTATTGTCACTTTTTGATACATCTTTTGGGTTTTCACCAGAAAAGTGCTAGAAAAATGCTAGAAAAATGCTAGAAAAAATTATGAATTGTTTTGGCATTGTTGAAAATCTTAAGAGGATGTAGTATAATCAAGTTAGAAAAGATCATTTCGAATGGAGAAATAAAATGTTAAATAAATTATTAAAAAGTGTATTAGACCAAGACATAGCCCCTGTGGTTATTTGCGATATAGACGATATTATTGTATATATGAATCCATCAGCAATAGAGCGTTATCATAAGGACTTGACGGGTAATAGCATTAAAGACTGCCATCCCCCAAAGGCCAATGAAATGATAGATAAAGTGGTTGCCTGGTTTCGCGAAAGCAAGGATAATAACATCATCTACACCTATCGCAATGACGAGGAAAATAAGGATGTGTATATGGTAGCCCTTCGTGACGATGGCGGCAACTTCATCGGCTATTACGAAAAGCATGAGTACAGAAATAAAGAAACAAAACCCCTATATGATTTTTAGCAGGTGAAATGATGGCAACCGTTAAAGAATACAAATTGATACAAAAGAAAAAGCTAAAAATGCTCCTTCGCCATTTACAACATATTCACTTTTTATGACGGAGAGCTTGTAACACATGAAATATTGTCAGAAAAGAAGTTTGAAAAAATTCTTGCCCGAGGAAAAAGAAATGAAATGCTGTGAGAATGAAGAATTTGAACTGATAAAAAAATACGACCCAAAGCCTAAAAATCCTGATGGAAGTATAAGGTGGTTTTTGTACCGTTGGGATGATGGTAAGGATGGGTATAGAAAGCTTGTGCGATGCAAAAATTGCGGTGCGTATTTTATTATTCAGTGTTATAAGCTTAATAAATTTTCAGAAAATTCAGATAAAATTTATGAGGATTGGTATCCGGTAGAAAGTGAAATCCATGCAGACAGATTAAATCGTGAATATACCGGTCCTGAGCTTGAAAGAATGTTTAAAAAATCGGAGGATAAAAATGAATAAATCAATTTGTGGTGCTAATTGTGCCGATTGTGGGTTTGGAAAAAACAATAATTGCAAAGGTTGTGCCGAATCAAAAGGTTGTCCTTTTGGAAAAGAGTGTTTTATTTACAAGTACATAAAATTAGGTGGCATAGAAAAATATAACGAACTAAAACAGACCTTGATTTGCGAATTTAATGGTCTTAATATTCCGGGTATGCATAAAATAGAAGCTTTGTATCCAATAAACGGTTCTTATGTAAATATAGCATACCCTATGCCAAATGGTTATGAGGTAAAGTTGCTTGATGATAAAGAAATCTATTTATGCAATCAGGTTGCATGTGAGTTTAACGATGGTGAGCTGATAAAGTGCTTTGGTATTGTAGCCGGTATGGACTTTTTACTTGTTGCTGAGTATGGAGAAAACTGTTCAGATCCGGAACTGATTGTATTTAGAAAGCGATAAATAAGAATTTGTAGGGTTGAGATATATGAAAATATTATGGAGTATTATTCTTTTGGTAGATTGCTTGCTTCCGTTGATACTTGCACATTTTTATCCCAAATATAAGCATAAAGAAATGGCTCTTTCCGTTCTTGGTTCGCGTCAAAGTCCTGTGAAATGGATATACAA
>JAZQGY010000037.1:0-58859 GCA_045540295.1 Clostridia bacterium | reverse complement strand
CTAAAAAAGCACAAAAAAGGTTGAATCCAATTGGATTCAACCTTTTTTGTGCTTTTTTAGAAGTTGGGTTTAAAGGAAGGCATCAGCTCTAATTTAAACAGATTCAATTGATGCTTTTTATCAATTAACGCCTTGGTTTCGAGGTTCTCGATTTCACCGGTACGGATATAACGGTCTAATTCAGCGTAAGTGAAGCCTAAGTTTTCTTCATCTGTTTTTCCGCAAAGTCCGTCAATGGGTGTTTTTTCTACCAGTTCTTTGGGTAAACCGATATAATGACCGATTTGCTTTAATTCAGTAACCGTTAAGTGAGAAAGGGGAGAAAAATCGCCCACGGAATCACCGTAGCGGGTGGAATAACCAACCCAGTCTTCCGACAAATTGCAGGTATTGCACACTCTGCCGTTCACACTCTGAGACACCGCATATAAAGTGGTCATACGGATTCTGGGAGGAATATTCTGCACTGTCTGAGGAGTGGGGGACAAGTCCTTTGGAAAGCTTAATAACACCCCGTCAACGGCATCCTTCACGTTGATTTCATAATGGCGAATTCCCAAGTGATTCACCAGAAGATACGCCATATCAATATCGTGTTGTTCTCCCTGAGGCATCAGCACACCAATGACTCTGTCTTTGCCCAATGCTTTTACGCAAAGTGCTGCCGCAATGGACGAGTCCTTGCCGCCGGAAATGCCAACTACTGCATTGCAGTCAGGTCCGTTTTTTAAAAAGAAATCCTGAATCCAACGGACACAGTCTTCGGTTACTTTTTTAATCGCAAAAGAATCAAACATAGATTATTACCGCCTTTATTTTACTGTAATCTGACACATTTTCATAGTTTCTAATGCTGCGTTATGGTTTTGGGGAGTTACTCCTGCACAGCAGGATGCGTCCACCGAGATATCCGTTTCAGGAAAGTTTGCTTTTAACAGCAGGGCATTGGATACCACGCAGATATCGGTACAAAGCCCGATTAATTCAATATCCAACTCTGCAGGATTATACTGTTCTTTGATATATTCGGGAAGTTCCACCGAGCCAAAAGTAGGTTTTTCGAGGATATGGTATGTTTTATCTTTCAAAGCTTTCTGCACCTTTGGATTCAGCTCCCAGCCGGGAGTCCCCTTGATGCAGTGGGGCACAGGTAAATGCTTTCCTTCTTTGGTATTCATATAGGTTTCTCCGTGGGTATCATAGGTGACAATGATATCACCATCGAAGGTGCGGATTTTTTCGCAAACCTTGTCCACAATGGCGACTGCCTCCGCAGTTCCCAAAGCACCGTCCACAAAATCCTTTTGCATATCCACAACGATTAACAATTTTTTCATATGCTTATCCTTTCTTCCCGTTTTCCCTTAAGAGTATGGGCGAATTGGAAAAGAAGTATCCTGTTTTTCTTTATTTTACCAAGGCGATAAAACTGTGTCAAGGGCTTTTTGTAAGAAAATCGGATAAATTCCCGAAAAACTATTGTAATTTATAAAAAAATGTGCTATACTGACTAGGTATATTCAAAAGATATGACCAATCGTGAAACCGACGAAAAGGTTAAGGAGCGAAGACATTATGGATTTTAAACAAGTTCTTTCTTCTGAAGAAAAGCTGAGAATTGTGCAGGAAACTGTTCCCGGAAAACAGATTACATTAGCACATATTATTGCCAATCCGGACCCGGTGATTTACCAGAAACTGGGCTTGAATCCGGCGGTGGATTATTCCCGTTCTGCCATTGGTATTTTAACCATCTGTCCGGCAGAAATTGCCATTATTGCAGGGGATATTGCCACCAAAACTTCAAATGTGGAATTAGGCTTTGTGGACCGTTTTTCCGGCACTCTGATTGTAACCGGCAGAGTGGCTGATGTGGAATCTTCCTTAAGAGCCATTGCAGATTATTGCCAAAAACACTTAGGCTGTGTGGTTTGTGAAATCACCAAAACTTAAAGAGGAATCCTGCTATGAGAAAAATGATTCTGGTGGGCAGAAGCGAAAGCGGAAAAACCACTTTAACCCAGGCCCTTCGTGGCGAGAATCTTCATTACCACAAAACGCAATATGTTAATTATCACGATGTGATTATCGACACGCCCGGAGAATATGCCCAGACCAAAGGGTTAGGACGTGCTTTGGCACTCTATACCTATGAGGCGGATGTGGTTGGTTTGCTTCTCAGTGCCACAGAGCCATATTCTTTGTATCCCCCTTGCGTTACCGCATCGGCAAACCGTGAAGTTATTGGTATCATCACCAAATGTGACCACGAAAATGCTAATGTGGCGCAGGCGGAAAATTGGCTTCGTCTGGCAGGTTGCGAAAAGATTTTCCCGTTAAGCTCCTATACGGGCGATGGCATCAGCGAACTGCTTGATTATTTATCCCAAGATACTAAAAAAATACCGGAAAGGATTTAAATACAATGGAAACAAAAAACATGAACATTGAAACCAAATGTCTGCATTCGGGATATTCCCCAAAAAACACAGAACCTCGTGTGGTTCCCATTGTGCAGAGTACCACTTATGTGTATGATTCCACCGAAGAGGTAGCATCTGTATTTGATGAGCCTACCAAATCTTTGATTTATTCCCGTTTTGCAAACCCCACTGTGATGGCGGTGGAAAATAAAATCGCCGAAATGGAAGGTGGCGTGGGTGCAATGTGTACCTCCTCCGGTCAGGCGGCAACGTTATTATCCTTATTAAATATCTGTCAGGCAGGGGACAGCTTTTTAAGTACCACCGAAATTTATGGCGGTACCGTAAATCTGTTTTCCTATACCTTAAAAAAACTGGGTGTTGAATGTATTTTCATTCCCAAAGGTGCAACTGACGAAGAAATTGAAAAATTATTTAAGCCGAATACCAAAGCAGTATTTGGCGAAACCATCGCAAATCCTGCTTTAACTGTTTTAGATATTGAACGTTTTGCAAACATTGCCCATAAACATGGGGTTCCCTTGATTGTAGACAATACCTTTGCAACTCCCGTTTTGTGCCGTCCCTTTGAGTTTGGTGCGGACATTGTGATTCATTCCACCTCCAAATATATGGACGGCCATGCTGTTCAGGTTGGCGGTGTGATTGTGGATAGCGGTAAGTTTGACTGGACCAACGGCAACTTCCCCGAACTGGTAGAACCCGATATCACCTATCACGGCATTTCCTATACCGAAACCTACGGAAAAGCTGCCTATATCATCAAAGCAAGAATGCAGCTGATGAGAGATTTTGGCGTATATCCGGCTGCTCATTCTGCATTCCTTTTGAATATGGGCTTGGAAACTTTGGCAATCCGTATGAAACAGTATTGCGAAAACGCTATGATTGTTGCGAATTTCTTAAAAGATTCTGATAAAATTGAAAGCATCACCTATCCCGGTCTGGAAGGGGATGCAGGCTACGAATTGGGTAAAAAATACTTATCCGGCTGCAGTGGCGTTATTTCCTTTGTCATCAAAGGTGGCAGACAGACCGCTATGAAGTTTATGGATTCTTTAAAACTGGCTTCTAATGAAGTGCATGTTGCAGATATTCGTACCTGTGTGCTTCATCCTGCATCTGAAACTCACCGCCAGTTAACTGATGAACAGTTGGTTGCTGCAGGAATTGACGCCGGTATGGTGCGATTCTCCGTTGGCTTGGAAAATGTGAATGATATTTTAGACGATATTAAGCAAGCTCTGGCGCAGATTTAGATTCATGTCGAAAAATCTTGCCGATTGGTGAGGCTGTGAAGATTTCAGCACACTATTATAGAGCTTTCGGTTTGCTGTGAAAAACAATTCTCAAAAAGGTAAATTGTAAGGGAGGAGCTTTGCTCCTCCCGTTTTCGTTATACGATTCATAACAAGGTATCTGATGATGCTTTTTTGTTTGGGTTTTGTACGAAATACTTTTAGAAAAAAATCAAAATATGTTTGACATTTCTAATGGAATGTGCTAATATATATTATGTATAGAAATGTATACCTATAAAAGATTTTAAGCGGAGTTTTTTGCAAAATCCCGCAGTGATACATAAAGGAGACAGACAACTATGAAACAGTATAACGTAGGGATTGTAGGCGCAACCGGTATGGTTGGTCAAAGATTTGCAATTCTTTTGGAAAACCATCCTTGGTTTCGTGTAACCGCATTGGCAGCATCCGCCCGTTCCAAAGGCAAAACTTATGAAGAAGCCGTTGGAAACCGTTGGGCAATGCCCACTCCCATGCCTGCATCGATGAAAGATATGGTCATCTATGATGCTACCGGTGATATTGATGAAATCGTATCTCAGGTTGATTTTGTTTTTTGCGCAGTAGATATGCCCAAAGACGAAATCAAAAAATTAGAAGAAGCTTATGCAAAAAAAGAATGTCCTGTTGTTTCCAATAACTCTGCACACCGTTTTACTCCCGATGTGCCCATGGTGATTCCGGAAATCAACGCAGATCATATCAAAGTAATTGATGACCAGAGAAAACGTTTGGGTACGAAACGGGGTTTTGTTGCCGTAAAATCCAACTGTTCTCTGCAGAGCTATGTGCCCGCGATTCATCCTTTGATGGATTTAGGAGTAACCAAAGTGTTATGTTGTACCTACCAGGCAATTTCCGGTGCAGGCAAAACTTTTGAAACCTGGCCTGAAATGGTGGATAACGTAATCCCTTATATTGGCGGTGAAGAAGAAAAATCCGAAAAGGAACCCTTGAAAATTTGGGGAACTATTGAAAACGGAGAAATTAAGCCCGCTTCCGCTCCTTTATTTACTGCACAGTGCATTCGTGTTCCTGTTTCTGACGGACACACCGCAGCAGTATATGCTTCCTTCGATAAAAAGATTGCTATGGAAGAAATTATTAAACGTTGGGAAACTTACAGGGGCAGAGCACAAGAGCTGGAATTACCTTCTGCACCCAAGCAGTTCCTCCACTATTTCACCGAAGATAACCGTCCTCAGATTAAGTCCGAAAGAAACTTGGAAAACGGTATGGCAGTTTCCATCGGCAGACTCCGTCCCGACAGTATCTTTGACATCAAATTTGTTTGTATGTCTCACAATACTCTTCGTGGTGCAGCAGGCGGTGCAGTGCTTTTAGCAGAACTTCTTTGTGCTGAAAACTATATTTAAATAACCCATTTTAAGATAAAACACTCTTACAAAGGAAAGGATATGAGAGTATGGCAAACCCCATTTTTACAGGTAGCGGTGTTGCAATTGTAACCCCCTTCCATGAAAACGGTGTTGATTTTGAAAAACTGACTGAGCTTCTGGAATTCCACGTGGCCAATAAGACTGATTCCATTATTATCTGCGGTACCACCGGGGAAGCTTCCACCATGCCCGATGAAGAACATCTGTCTGTGATTGAGCATGCAGTAAAGGTTATCAATAAGAGAATCCCTGTGATTGCAGGGACCGGTTCTAACGATACCAAGCATTGTATCAAACTGTCTCAGGCGGCTGAAAAACTTGGTGTAGACGGACTTTTGATTGTAACTCCTTACTACAACAAGACTTCCCGTTTGGGCTTGATTAAGCACTACGAAGCAGTTGCAGACTCTGTAAACATTCCGATTATCTTATATAATGTTCCCGGCAGAACCGGTATGAATATTCCCGTTTCTACGTTGAAGGTGTTGGCAAAACATAAAAACATTGTGGGCATCAAAGAGGCAAGCGGCAATATTTCCTACACTGCTCAGGTAGCGGCAAAAGTACCTGAATTAGACATTTATTCCGGTAATGATGATATGATTGTACCTGTAATGTCTTTAGGAGGCAAAGGTGTGATTTCCGTGCTTGCCAACGTGGCACCCAAAGAAACTCACGAGCTTTGCGCAAGTTACCTCCGTGGTGATGTGAAAACTGCGAAAGAATTGCAGTTAAAATACTTAGAATTGGTGGATTGCTTGTTTATTGAAGTGAATCCTATTCCCGTAAAAACTGCCCTCAATCTGATGGGTATGAATGTGGGAACCTTAAGAATGCCTCTATATGAAATGGAAGAAGCAAATCTTATCAAATTAAAGCAGGCAATGATTGATGCGGGAATTCCGGTCAAAGACTAAGCTCTCAATTTAAGGAGAAACAATCAAATGATAAAAGTTGCAATTAACGGCATCAACGGCAAAATGGGTAAAGTTTTGTCCAATGCAGTAAGAAATCAGGAAGATATGGAGCTTGTATGCGGCTTCGATATTTTTGATGACGGCACCAACGGTTGCCCGGTATACAAAGCACCGTCCGATTGTTCCGACAAGCTGGATGTGGTAATTGATTTTTCTCATCCTGCATTGTTTGAAGGTGTATTGGAATACGGCATTACCACTAAAACCCCTTTGGTAATTGCTACCACCGGGTTAACTCCCGAGCAGAAGCAGCAAATGGTGGACGCATCCAAAGAGGTTGCTATCTTCCATTCTGCCAATATGTCTTTGGGTGTTAACCTGCTCATTGACCTGGTGAAACAAGCCGCTCAGGTGCTCTACGGCAACTTTGATATTGAGATTATTGAAAAGCATCACAATCAGAAGATTGATGCTCCCAGTGGAACTGCCTTGATGATTGCGGATGAAATTGCAGATTCTTTGGGAGACTCTATGCAGTATGTGTATGACCGTCACAGCGTCAGAAAAAAACGTGAAAAAGTGGAAATCGGCATTCATGCTGTACGTGGTGGCACCATTGTTGGGGAACACGAGGTTCTCTTTGCCGGTAAGGATGAAATGATTTCAGTAACGCACACTGCAACCAGTAAAGAAATCTTTGCTACCGGCGGCGTAAGAGCAGCCCGTTTCTTAGCAGGGAAGAAAACCGGTTTGTACTCTATGCGTGATGTTATTTCCGAACAATAGCCTCCAAGCAAAATTTATTGTTTTGCAGAAAGGATTTTTATGGCACAGAAATTTGATATCCGATATACCGACCAGGTAGCACTGGTTACTTTAAATAATATCAGAAGTGATGTGGAATCACTGCACAAAGTCTTCCAGATTGTTTCCAATGAAGGCATTTGTGTGGATATGATCAGCCAGACTGCACCGCTTAACAATGCAGTGAATGTTTCCTTCACGATTAACGATAGCGACACTGCAAAGGTGATTGCCATCATTTATAAGTTTAAGGAAGTGTTTGCAAACTTAACTACGCAAATTCTCTCCAACAACACGAAAGTGTTAATTTCCGGAGAATTTATGCGTAACGAATTCGGCGTTGCAACCCGCGTGCTTTCTGTTTTGGCGAAAGCTCAAATCCCCATTTCCCTGATTACTACGGCAGAAACTGAAATTTCACTGTTGGTGACGGAAGAGAATGCACTTCGAGTGAAGCAGGTTATGGAAGAATTAAATCAATAATAAAAAGGGGAGAAGTGTGCCTTCTCCCTTTTTTGATATTTTTGGAGGGGCAAGTTATGAAAAAATTTTGTAAAATGAAAAGAATCATGATTTGTCTGTTGCTGCTTTGCTTGCTGTGTGTTCAACCAGTTGGCGCAACAGTTGTGGATACCAATGCTCCCTATTTCGGAGACTATCTGTTTGTATATAACCCAACGGATACCAATGTGACCTTATCGCCCACTGTTTCTTCCCGGTTATCTCGTTCTATGTTGTTTGATATGCACAATGAAGCAGAGGTGACAGAGACAGACGAGAAGATTTCCTTCATTCCCGATGATTCCAATTTGGATTTCCCCAACAATTTGCAAAAATCTCCCAAGGTGGAAAGTCTTGCTGCACCGGTTTTGTATTCGGCAAACAGTGATGTTGGCGAGACCTATACCTATGTTGTGACCAATATAAAAACAAGAGAGGATTATTATCAGGAATTTATCTGTCTGGTGGTTGGGGAGTACTGCAATATCCTGGTGGAATTTGATTCACATGGTGAGCCGGTAATCTCCGAAGAAGATGCCCAAAAGATGGCAACTGAATTTGACGAAAATATTCGGCCCTTTATGGTGGAAAACTTTGGTAATTATTTCACCTATCTGGGAACAGACCCTTCCGGGAACTATGTGCGAGCTTCCCAAAATGATAGAATGGACCTTTTGGTTTACGATATTCAGGATGGTTACAACGGCACCACTAACCGTTCCTATGTGGGCGGATATACCGCCGTGGCCGACTTTATTACAACCCGTTGGGGCGGAAACGGCAACGAACGCGGTATCCTGCATATTGATACCTACCCATTGTTGGGAAAGAACGGCTCCTTTGATGTGGAAAAAAGTTATTCCACCATTGTGCATGAGTTCCAGCATCAGATTAGCAATTCCGACAGCGTTTTTGATCATGTTACGGGAGCTACCGATGATTCTGTAAATGATCTTTGGTGGAACGAAGCTTTCTCGATGGCAGCAGAGCATCTGTACTTAGGGGAGCCTTTGACTTACCGTATCAACAGCTACAATCAGACCAATAATTCTACTCCCATACGAAATGGGTTGGTGCTGGATTATCTGGATTATTCTGAAAACAACGATAATGTAGCATCTAACTACGGGACATCCTATCTGTTTGGGCAATATCTTCGATGTCAGACCAAACATTTATCCGGTGGCGGCAATCAGATTTACCGTACTGTCTTAGAGCAGACCGGTACCGACTACACAACTATCCTGGCCGGACTTTCTTCCATCGGTTATGAATACACTCCAGAAACTTTTGAAGAACTTTATCGCAATTTTCGTATGGCAACTATTCTGAAAAATCCTGACGGTCCTTATGGATTTGCGGGCGAATCCGCATTTTCCGGACTGGTTGATAATGCTTATACCGGCACTTCCGACATCACCTTAAAACCGGGGGCGGCGGTTGTGCTGAAAAATCCTGAAAATTATACTCCCCAGTATGACATTTTTACATATGTGGCATTTTCCGACCGTGGTGACTTCACATATGAGCTAAATGCAGTATCCGATACTGTGGTTTATGTGACTGGCGGAGAACTTCCCGAAAACGGATTAACGATACTGGCAGCAGGATATGATGAAAACTTGAAACTTTTGGGGACTGATGAGATTGTCGTATTACAAGGCGTGGAAAACTACGATTATACGTTGCCGAAAGAATCCGTCATTCGTAAGTTTTTCCTGTTTTCCAATGACGGGAATTTGAAACCGTTATCCTATGCCGAAATCCGATAACAAAACCAAAAGGTGAAAAAAATGAAAAAGATTTCAAAAAACACTTGACAAAAAAAGGGTTTTATATTATAGTATTATAGGTTATGTGTGAAAGCACATCCTTGCCCTATCCAAAGGGGATAAGGCTACTGAGCAAAACTTGCTCAAATCCATAAGGAGGTGAAAAAGATGAGCGAAATCAAGAAAAATTATGAAGCAATGTTCATCGTAAACGCAACTTTAAGTGAGGAACAGATCAGTGCAACTGTTGAAAAATTCAAAGCATTGATTTCTGCCAACGGCGAGCTTACCAAAGTTGAAGAAATCGGTAAGAAGAGACTGGCATATCCGATCATGAAAATGAGCGAAGGTTACTATGTGCTTTGCGAATTTACTTCTTTAACTGATTTCCCCCGCGAATTAGAAAGAAAATTCAACATTTCTGACGCGGTAATTCGTTCTTTAGTAATTGCGAAAGGCGAATAATTCCCCAAAAGGAATTTGAGGTGACATTATGTTAAACAAAGTAATGCTGATGGGCCGTTTAACCCGTGACCCTGAATTAAGAGCAACCCAGAGTGGCGTATCTGTTGTAACCTTTACTTTGGCGGTGGACCGTAATTTCCAGCGCCAGGGGGAAGAAAGACAGGCTGATTTTATCAATATTGTAGCATTTCGGCATACTGCTGATTTTGTGAAAAAGTATTTTGTAAAAGGTCAGTTAGCTTGTGTGTGTGGCTCTATTCAGACCAGAACCTGGGAACAGGACGGCAAGAAAAACTATGTAACGGAAGTTATTGCGGACGAGGTTCACTTTACCGGTGACCGTCGTGATAACGGAGGTTCCAATTCAGGTTATCAGGCACAGCAAAGACCTTCTAATGACGGATTCGTTCAGGATGCACCGGCAAACGACGGTTTTATGACCGTTGAAGACGACCAGCTCCCGTTCTAATCATCCAAAGAAGGAAAAAAATTTATAGGAGGATATGAAAAATGGCTGAAATCAAAAAAGAAAATTCATTCAGAACCAACAGAAGACCGAAAAGAAAAGTTTGTCAGTTCTGCGTTGATAAAGCAATGGATATTGATTACAAAGATGTTGCTAAATTAAGAAGATACACTTCTGAAAGAGCAAAAATTCTGCCCAGAAGAGTAACCGGCACTTGTGCAAAACATCAGAGACTTCTGACCATCGCAATTAAAAGAGCAAGACATATTGCTTTAATGCCTTATTCTGCAGATTAATTTTGATCCATAGAATATCAAGAACTATCAAAAGATATTAAAGAATTCGGAAAGTGACAATCTCACTTTCCGAATTTTTGCCTAAAGCGAAATTTAAGATATTTGTCAGATTATAGGAGTTTTTATGGGGAAAACATTGGTACAAAACAAAAAAGCCCGTCATGACTATTTCATTTTAGAAACCTACGAAGCAGGGATTGAACTGGTAGGAACGGAAGTGAAGTCTGTTCGTCAGGGCAAAATGAATTTAAAGGATTCCTATGTGGATATCAAACATGGGGAAGCCTTTTTAATCGGTGCCCATATCAGCCCCTATGAACACGGCAATATTTTTAATCGGGATCCCGAACGTGTGAGAAGATTGTTACTAAAAAAACAGGAAATTATGAAGTTAACAGGCAAACTCACTGAAAAAGGCTTAACCATTGTGCCCTTGGAGGTATATCTTAATAAAAACTGGATTAAACTAAGCATTGCCTTAGCACAAGGGAAAAAGAACTACGATAAGCGTGATGCCAAGGCAGAAGCAGATGCAAAACGCAGTATGGACCGTGCCTTAAAGGAACGGAATTTCCGGTAGATTATCGGTTTTCAAAAGTTGAAATTTCTCTATCAAAGGAATACGGGGATGTAAAGGTTTCGACGGGGATGTTGAAGCAAGATAAGCGAGCAGTTGTGGGGCGCAACTATAAAAGCTTCAAACTTTAAATTAAACGCTAACAATAAATTAGCTTACGCTGCCTAATTAACGGCGGCTGTCCTGCCAGAGAGTACCGCGGCTTCGGTTTGGGCATCATTTAGCGGTCAACGTCTTTTGCTCATTCGTCGGGGTAGAAGACGTATTAAGACGGTACCGGCGGGGGTTGGTTTGTTATCTACCTGCCTTCGTGGGGAATCCTAACAGATAACTGCGCTCGGAGAAAGTTTTGTGGATGTGTTTTCGGACAGGGGTTCGATTCCCCTCATCTCCACCAAAAATACAAGTAAGCAAGAGCTTGCTTGTATTTTTTTATGACGAAAGAGATAGGGGAATCGAAGCCTGAGAGGGCACGAGTCGTAAAGAAAACAGTCCGGGGGACTGTTTTTAGAGGAGTGGTGCGCAGACGGGTACCGAAGCCAAAGGCTTGGGTCGTCAAGCAGAGTGGATTTGAAAAATCCGCTAACCCCTCATCTCCACCAAAAAATACAAGTAAGCCAGAGAGCTTGCTTGTATTTTTTTATGCAAAAAGAGTAAAACAAGGGGTGGCTTAACAATCCATTGACAGCTAACATTGATTGTTATAGAATGTTAGGAGGAGGTGCGTCGATATGACTGATAAAAAAACATTCGGTTCGTTTATAAAAATCAAACGAACCGAGAAAAACTATTCACAAAAAGATTTAGCAGAAATGTTGTTTGTTACCGAAGGGGCGGTGAGCAAGTGGGAGCGAGGAGTATCCTACCCAGACATCACATTGATTTCCGATATTTGCCGTGTCCTTGAAATAAGTGAACACGAATTGATTACTGCCTCAACTGACACAGACACAAGGAAAATGAAGCATGAATCACGGAAATTCCGTGTAATTCGTGGTACGTGGTTTTGGGTTTCGACAACATCCTATGTCGTTGCACTCTTGACTTGTTTTATCTGCAATCTTGCCGTAAACCATACGCTGTCTTGGTTTTTTGTCGTGTTAACCGCGTTGCTTTGTGCCTACTCCTTTATCCCAACATTTACATCTTTTTTTAAGTCAAAAAAACTGCTAATTTTTACAGCAACAAGCTTTATATCGATTTGTCTGCTTTTGTTTACATGTGCTGTATATACGAATACTTCGTTTTGGTTTCCAACAGCATGTATCGGAACTTTAATGGGATACACATTATTGTTTCTTCCTATGCTGTTATCTAAAACAAAAATCAAAATTGTTAGATTTTTGATTTCATTTGTGCTGACATTCTTTTTTACAATTTCATTACTGTTAAGTATAAATGCCTTTCATCCGTTTATGCTCACCCCTGCAATACTGATGACTTGCTATGGATTTATTCCCGTTTTGCTTTGCTGTGTTATATGTATGTTTCATTTTGATTCATTTATGAAGGCAGGTATCTGCATCCTGCTTAGTACCACGGTGTACTATTTTACCGGGCATATCGTGAACCATTTATTTAGCTTAACAGAAAATCATTATCAAATAGATTTTTATAACTGGGGGCAGTACACAAGCGGCAATGTTCTCTTTATCGTTTTATTGTCATTTTTGCTCGTGAGTGCTGTCTTTATCGGCATTGGTGTATTTAGAATTTGCCAAAAGAAGAGACAATAAATTCCAATTTAAAGGGGGGTGCAAAATTGCCCCATAAGAAATCTTCATCAAAATTAGAGTTATTCCCCCAGAAAACAAGGAAGTGTTTTAGCTTCCTTGTTTTTTATGTCCGAAGAGTGAGGAGAATGCTCGCCTGAGAAGGCAGGAGGTGTTGAAAATCGATGAAAACATCCATGATATTCTTGACATTTTTTCTCAAATATGGTATGATTTTTTCATCAAAACTACATATAAGGAGATTAGAATATGTATTGTTATCGTTGTGGAAAGTTATTAGAAGAGGGGAGTATTTTTTGTAGTAGTTGCGGAACAAAATGTGTAGAGCCTGAGAGTGCGTCCAACACTTCTCAGAATCCGGATAGTACAGCCCAAAACACCACATCCGGAGCTGGTGGCACCACAACTGCATCTCAGCCGTCCGCAGGAGCAACTGTCGGTAAAATTACTGCAACTGCAACGAAAGCGGGACTCTCCGGAATGTCTAAGTTTTTAATTTTCTTAGTCGTGGCAGCAGTAGCATTTGGCGCTTATCTGGTGTTTTTTACCAATTTGTTTAAAACTGATGAACAGATGATTGAAGAACGCATTTATGCCTTCGCAGAAGACTACAACAGTGGCGATGCAGAAGCAATGATGGAACATTTCGACCAGGGAACCCGTGTTATGCTGGAATCTACCATCGGACTGACAGAAGCTTTGCTTGGTGAAGCAGCCGGCTTTGATATCAGTTACAGTGATATGTTCGGTTTGGGAGCAGCGCTGAATGAGGGAGATATGCTGGAGATTACCATCCATTCTATTGATATCCAAAGTGATGATTATGCCGTAGTTTCTGCTACGATGAATATGAATGCCAATATGATGGGATATTCCGCCAGTGAAACGGATGAAGTGCAGTTTGAAATGGTAAAAGAAGAAGCAGGCTTTTTAAATCAGGACTGGTATATTAAAAACTTCCAGTAACAACGGAAAGGAAACATTATGAGCATTACCTTAAAAAAATATTCCATAGGGGAAGAAATTTTCAGTGCTGTGGCACATTGTGTGGGAGCGTTGTTATCAATTGCAGCAACGGTTCTTTTGATTGTGTTTTCTGCAATTCATCATAACATAATGGGCGTAGTGGGAAGCTCCATTTATGGCGGAACAATGATTCTGCTATACACGATGAGTACGTTGTATCATTCCCTGACAAATGTCGGTGCGAAAAAAGTATTCCGTATTTTTGATCACTGCTCTATTTTCTTATTGATAGCCGGAACCTACACACCGTATTGTCTTGGACCTCTCTGGAATCACGGTGGATTAGGCATTTTAATTGCTATTTGGAGCTGTGCGATTTTAGGAATTGTGTTTAATGCCATTGCATTGGAAAAAGTGAAAATTGCAAGTTTAATCTTCTATGTGGTAATGGGGCTGGCAATTCTTTTGAAATTGCCCACGCTGCTTGCCGTGTTACCCATTGGTGGAATTATATGGATGTGTATTGCAGGACTGGTATATATTTTAGGGATTATCTTCTACTTATGGAAAGTAAAATATATGCATGCAATCTGGCATCTGTTTGTATTGGGAGGAAGTATTTGCTTTTTCTTCTCAATTTTTCTGTATGTGATTTAAAGTATTATTGACAAGATAGCTACAATGTGCTATACTGAGAAAAAAGGAGGATGAATGATATGTTTTGTGGAAAATGCGGAAATGAAATACCCGAAAACGAAACTGTTTGCCCCGCTTGCGGTGGCGAAGAAACTGTTGTGGAACCGGTAGAAGAAATTGTATCGGAAGAAGTGGTTTTTGAGGAAAATCCCGATACGGAAGCATTTGATATTCCCGTTGCCGCTGCAACTCGTCAGAAAAGAGGATTGGCACGTGTAATCATTGGAATTGTTTCCTTGGTGATTGCAGTTGCTTTGGTTGTGGTTTCGTTGTTAAATCCCGTGATGCTTTTAGGAAAATGGATGCGTCACGAAGAAATGCCTTTGTATGAAGATGTTTCTCTGAAAGTTGATCTTTCCATTGAATTTGCACTGTCCGGTGATTGTACGCAATACCAGAAGTTGGTAAATGCGGATGAACTTGGCGTTCCCAAAGCGGACAGTGAATACACGGATCATTTCCAGTATGCAATCGTGAACGAACAAATTCGTTTGGACGGGGATGTAGAAAGTGACGTATGCTATAAAGCAACTCCTGCTCTGTTAACAATCTGGGATGCTGACTATCCGGAAAATACACTGGATTACCAGAGAGACGGCCTTTTCTATCCCTCCATGATTCTGTGGGTAGCAGCAGGTGCCTTTCTGATCCTTGGTGTTTTGCTGTTGGTTATACCCGGTAAAAAACTGGTGGTTAACACCGATGCAGAAGAACAGAAAGAATTTGCTGAAGAAATCGTTGAAGAAACCTACGA
Organism: Clostridia bacterium; assembly: GCA_045540295.1. Classification (GTDB taxonomy): domain Bacteria; phylum Bacillota; class Clostridia; order UMGS1840; family UMGS1840; genus SIG452. The sequence continues at coordinate 43,767 of JAZQGY010000037.1, read as the reverse complement.
AGAGATTGCAGCAGACTCCGAAGATGTTTTCATTGAAGAAGCTGTTGAAGACTCCGTAACAGAAGAATCGATTGTGGAAGAAGTCATAGAAACTCCCGAAGCAACAGAAGAATAATCTAAATAAAAAATACGGTGAATGATTATCATTCAGCGTTTTTTTTTGCAATCAATTTTTATCTGATTCCATAGTTTTCAATTACAAAGTCCATATCTTTGTCGCCTCTGCCGGAGAGATTAATGAGGATAGAACCGTGGTCCATGGTTTTTGCCAGTTTCATGGCATAGGCAACCGCGTGAGAGCTTTCAATTGCAGGGATGATGCCTTCCATACGAGCTAATTTGAAGAATGCATCAATAGATTCTTCGTCATCGATCACATCGTATTTTACTCTTTCAATTTCCTGCCAGAACGCATGTTCCGGACCGGAGGAGGGGTAGTCTAATCCACTGGCAACAGAATATACAGGAGCAGGTTCACCGTTTTCATCCTTTAACATGATACTGTTGAAACCGTGCATAATACCTTCGGTACCGTATTTTAAACTTGCAGCGTGATCACCCAGCTTGGGGCCCTTTCCTAACGGTTCAACACCGTAAATGTCTACAGGATCATTTAAGAAACCGGAGAACATACCGGCTGCATTGGAGCCGCCACCTACACAAGCCACAACTGCATTGGGCAAGTGACCTGTCATTTCTAAGAACTGTTCTCTTGCTTCAATACCAACCACACTCTGGAAGTCTCTTACCATCATGGGGAAAGGATGAGGACCTAACACAGAACCGATACAGTAAATAGAATCTTTATATTCTTTGCTATATGCATCAAAAGCAGCGTCTACCGCTTCTTTTAAGGTTTGAAGACCGTGGGTAACCTCTACCACGTTTGCACCTAAAATTTTCATTCTGGCAACGTTGGGAGCCTGCTTTTTAATATCCACAGCCCCCATATAAATGTCACATTCCAGACCGAAGTATGCAGCCGCAGTTGCTAAAGCAACCCCGTGTTGACCAGCACCGGTTTCTGCAATGATTTTCTTTTTGCCCATATATTTTGCCAACAGGCCTTCACCCATACAGTGATTTAATTTATGAGCACCGGAATGGTTTAGGTCTTCACGTTTTGCGTACAGCTGAACTTTTCCGCCTAATGCATCAGACAGACGTTCCAAGTGAGACACCGGAGTGGGACGCCCTTGAAATTCTTTTCGGATTCGTCTTAATTCCGCAATAAATTTACGGGACTGGCAGATAGAGAAATATGCTTCGGTGATTTCTGCCATTGCATCCTTTAGTTTTTCTTCAATGTATACTCCGCCGTATTTGCCGAAGTAACCGTCTTTATCGGGATAGTTTTTAAAATAAGTATCAAAATTTACGCCGTTTAATTGCATGAGAATTTCCTCCTTTATTTGGTTTGATAATCACGTTTTAAATAGAACGGCTACGCCATCGTTTGGTTAATAATTTCATAGTTAATTCCTCCAATCGGAGCAATAAAAAAGCCCCCGACAGAATACTATAATGATCTATCAAGGACGAATAAAACTTTATCCGCGGTGCCACCTTGTGTTCACGGAAACTCCGTGCACTTTTAGAAGTACTATCATACCCCTGATTCGTCACGTGAATCATACGTCAGCGCATTTAACACTGCCCTCAACAGTCCATATTATGCAGAAGCCTTTGCGGAACTCACACCGTAATCCACTCGCTCAAAAAAGACTCAGCCTGCTTTTTTTCTGTCTCAACGGTTTTTCGGATTTAATTTGGGTTTATTATAGCACTATTTTTAAAAAATGTCAATACTTTTTTGACAATCCTTGTAATCTGTGTTATGATAAGAGAAAGTTTCTAATCAGAAAAGGGTTTTATGATGAAGTATCAAAAGATTGCAGAAGGAAAGTTTATAGCCCGGCCGAATCGATTTATCGCCTATATTGAAATTGCGGGGAAAAAAGAAATTTGCCATGTAAAAAACACAGGCAGGTGCCGTGAACTATTACTGCCCGGTGCAACAGTTTTTTTAGAAGAAGCGACCAACCCCGAACGGAAAACAAAATACGATTTAATTGCGGTTTTAAAAGATAGCAAAATAATCAATATGGATTCTCAGGCACCTAACCGTGCTTTTTTGGAATGGGCACCGAAATATTTTGGAGAAAATTCCAAAATATATCCTGAGAAAACCTATAAAAATTCCAGATTTGATTTTTATGTAGAAACCGAAGATGGAAATCAACATTTTGTGGAAGTAAAGGGCGTTACTTTGGAAAAAGACGGTGTAGTCATGTTTCCGGATGCACCAACCCAGCGAGGCAGAAAGCATATTATAGAGCTTTGTGACTGTGTGCAAAATGGGTATCTTGCTCATTTGTTTTTTGTGGTACAAATGAAGGGAGTGCACTATTTTACGCCAAACATTAAAACGGACTCTGCATTTTCTGAAGCATTGCAAATTGCCAAACAAAAAGGCGTGAAAATTTTTGCAGTTGATTCGGTTGTCACACCGGATTCCATGAATATTTCCGACTTTTTAGAGGTCCGTTTGTAGGGGACTTGCAAGTTTTTTTAAATTGTCACATACGATTAGATGAAAGTATAAAAAAGGGGATTTCGGGTATGTGGCAGATGTTTTTGGAAGCAATTAAAAATATGTTCTTTTTGTTTGGATATTTTGCTTCGGGAAGTTTTCCCAAAGCACTTTCCAAACAAAAGGAAGAGGAGCTTTTTAAAAGATTCAAAGAAGGGGATATGTCCGCCCGTGATGAACTGATTGAATCTAATCTCAGACTTGTGGCATATGTCGTAAAAAAATACCGCAAGGAGAATGTGGACTCTGAGGACTTTATTTCCATTGGTACAATTGGACTGATCAAAGCTGTCAATTCCTTTAATCCGGATAAAAACATCCGTTTGGCAACCTATGCTGTTCGGTGTATCGAAAACGAAATTTTAATGGTGATTCGTGCAGAGAAAAAACTGGTGAATGAAGTGTCGCTGGAGGAACCCATCGGCAAGGATGCGGAAGGGAACGAAATTTCATTGATAGACATCTTGGCAAACGATGAAGAATCTGTCTTTTTAGAGGCGTTAAAGGGCATTCATCAGCAGAAATTGTACGGAGCTATCAACACCTGCCTGACCAAGCGAGAAAAGGAAATTATTTTGCTTCGTTACGGCCTTTTAGATAAAAATCCCATCCCGCAGAGAGAAGTTGCAAAAAAATTCGGAATTTCCCGTTCCTATGTATCCCGCATTGAAAAAAAGGCGTTGGAAAAGTTGAAAGAAGCTCTGCAAAACGATTGATAAAAAAGGAACTGTTTATTATAAAACAGTTCCTTTTTTTGGTTACGTTGTTGTGACAGGCTCTTTTTGGTTCGTTGGTTTTCGGAAGAGCTTAACAATTAATCCTATCAGCCATGCAATCATTTGATAGATCCAGTTAATCAGCTGCGACAGTATCAAGGAGGTTATCCCCACCAATAATACCATGGGTATAAAATAATACATTCTGTCGGTTACTACCGGAACACGGTAGCGCAAAATCGGATAAAAAAGTTGGTCTGCTATGTAAGACATCAGATAAGCTCCAAGGCATAAATCCGAAAGGTGTGCAAGAATTTTTTTCATAGCATTGGGAAGCTTTGAAGTGTTTCTTTGTGACAGAAACAGAAACATCAGCACAGACAGAACAAGTGCCTGTACGCTGTTCCAATCTGCATAGGATCCCCAGGAATAGACTCTTCCGTGATCCCGATAAAAATTATAAAGTCCAAATATTCCAATCGCTAGGATAAGCAATAAAAGATTGTAGCGCTTTTTCATGGTTACGGGATACTCTTTCAAATAAGCTCCAATCATATAGTAAGTAATGGGAAAAATCATCATCCACCAATCAGGCACCAGTTTTTGATATGATTCCGAAATGGTCGGATTCTGAAACCAACCCGGTTCTCTGAAGTTATGGACATTCATAATACTGGGCAGGGCAGTGAGAGCAATCAACGTCCAAATCAGTACTTTTTTTTGTTTTTTTCCTTCCAGTCCGTGATACATCGTATTGAGAAAGGGGATTAAAAGAAACAACCCGATGTACATTTCAATGTACCAGCCGTAGTTGGCTCCTTTGTAGTCTAAAATGCTGAAGAAGACCAACCCTGGGGTTAATTCGTCCCCGAAGTAATAGTGTTTGAATACCATGCAACTGATTGCAGAAAGCACATAGACACCCAATATTTTTACAATGCCCACATAATAGTGTTTGGACAGCTTTTTCCGGTTTAAAAGATACCCGCTTAACATGATGAACAAGGGGACGCAATAAATAAAAGCAGTCCGCAACATAGTAAAACCCAACATTGGTATGCCCTGTATCGTCTTGTTATAGTAATCGCTGTATAACGAAAAATGTATCGAAATAACAGAAAAAAATGCTACAATACGGATAATATCCAGGGAAGTATTCCGTTTTGAAATGTGCATTTGCTCCCTCCTTTTCTTTTTGATATTTTTATCATAGCACATTTTGGTGAAATTCGCAAGAAAAAACAAAAAAAAGAAGACACTCTTTTTTTAAGAGCATCTTCTTTTTTTGGTGCGCCTGAAGGGACACGGTTGCTTCGCATCCTGACGGCTTGACGACCCAAGCCTACGGCTTCGGTACCCGTCATCTCCCCAAAAAGCGGAAAAATGCACACACTGGTGCTTTTTTCTGTCGCTTTTTGCCCTCTTAGGGTTCAAGTCCCATTATAAAAAAGAAGACACTCTTTTTTTAAGAGCATCTTCTTTTTTGGTGCGCCTGAAGGGACTTGAACCCCCACGGTCTCCCACTGGAACCTAAATCCAGCGCGTCTGCCAATTCCGCCACAGGCGCCAATACTTTGTCAGTATAGCATAATTTATGGGAATTGTCAATGTTTTTCCATAGAACTTTCCATAAAAAAAGATACCCAAATAGGTATCTTTTTTTGTTTATGCGGTTTTAATGACTTTTGGAGGCGTGTTGCCTGCGATGGCATCCTTGGTAATAATCACTTTTTCGATGGATTCGTCGGAGGGGGTTTCATACATCACGTTCATCAGGGCATTTTCCACGATAGAGCGAAGTCCTCTGGCGCCGGTATTTCTTTCCTGTGCTTTTGCCACGATTTCATCTAAGGCTTCCCGTTCAAACTCCAGCTCCACATTATCTAATTTCATCAGCTTCTGATACTGTTTGATGACAGAGTTTTTAGGCTCCAAAAGAACCCGCAACAGTGCTTCTTTGGATAATTCCTCCAATGCCACAATAATGGGAAGTCTGCCTGCAAATTCGGGGATTAAGCCGTATTTTAACAAGTCCTGAGGAGTAATATCGGCAAGCAGTTTTGATTTTTGATTGTCTTTTTTGGAAGCAATTTGCGCATTAAATCCTAAAGAAGTTTCCTTGCTTCTTTGCTCGATAATCTTTTCAATGCCGTCAAATGCGCCGCCACAAATAAAGAGGATGTTGGAGGTATCAATGGTTAAAAATTCCTGGTGAGGATGTTTTCTGCCACCCTGGGGAGGTACATTTGCCACAGTTCCTTCAATGATTTTCAACAGTGCCTGCTGAACGCCTTCACCGCTAACGTCACGGGTAATAGACGGGTTTTCGGATTTTCTGGCAATTTTATCGATCTCGTCAATATAAATGATGCCTTTTTGCGCCTTTTCAATATCAAAATCAGCAGCCTGAATTAAGCGGAGCAAAATATTTTCCACATCTTCTCCCACGTAACCTGCTTCGGTTAGGGTAGTAGCATCAGTAATTGCAAAAGGAACATTTAAAATTTTGGCTAAGGTTTGTGCCAGCAGGGTTTTACCGGAACCGGTAGGGCCAAGCAATAGGACATTACTTTTCTTTAGTTCGGTTTCATCCTCGTTTGTCTTTCCCTGCACACGCTTATAGTGATTGTAGACGGCTACGGACAGAGCAACTTTTGCTTTTTCCTGACCAATCACATATTGATCCAGCTTTTCCTTGATTTCCTTCGGTTTTAAGATGACAAGCTGTTCGTCTTCCTTTTTCTTTTTCGATTTGGGGTAACCCATACGGTTTCCGGTAATCAGCTCGTAGCAACTCATAATACATTCGTCGCAAATGTTTGCGGCACCACCGGTCACAATCTGGTCTACCTCAGCAGTGGATTTTCCGCAGAAGTAACAAAATTGCTGGTCTTCATCTCTTCTGTTTGCCATAATTTACCTGCTTTCTTTTTTTGCTTCTTGTTTCGTTAGAAAAACAATGGCGCAACGGAACCGTCACGCCATGCTTTTTTGTCATTCTATCTTTTTTCGATGACCTTGTCAATCAGACCGTATGCTTTTGCTTCGGCTGCAGACATAAAGTTATCACGTTCAGTATCCTTCTGAATCACTTCCAGGGGCTGACCGGTTCTTTCGCTTAAAATCTGGTTTAAGTGATCTTTCATTTTTAAGATGCGTTCTGCGTGAATCTTAATGTCAGTTGCCTGACCTTGCATGCCGCCTAAAGGTTGATGAATCATAATTTCAGAATTGGGCAACGCCATACGTTTTCCGGGTGCACCTGCACTTAAAAGGAAGGCACCCATGGATGCTGCCATACCAATACAGATGGTGGAAACATCGGGTTTCACATACTGCATCGTGTCATAAATTGCCATCCCTGCAGTAATGGAGCCACCGGGACTGTTGATATAAAGCTGAATATCTTTATCCGGATCTTCTGCTTCTAAAAACAGAAGCTGGGCAACAACTAAGCTTGCAGTTGCATCATTTACTTCATCTGCTAAAAAGATAATTCTGTCTTTTAACAGGCGGGAGAAAATGTCGTAGGTTCTTTCTCCGCGGCTGGTCTGTTCAACGACGTAGGGAACTAAACTCATAGTTTGGTCAAATCCTTTCAGGGAAGGGTATTATTCTTCAGTTTTTTTGGTTGCAGTTTTTTTGGTAGTGGTTTTTTTTGCAGGAGCTTTTTTGGGAGCTTCTTCACCTTCTACCTTTTCTGCAGTTTTTTTGGTAGCGGTTTTCTTAGCAGCGGTTTTTTTGGGAGATTCTTCGCCGTCTGCTTTTTTGGTAGTGGTCTTTTTGGTGGTAGTTTTCTTAGCAGCAGGTTTCTTTTCAGCTTTTGCTTCTTTTGCTTCTTTTGCTTCTTTTTTAGCTTCTGCTTCTGCCTTTGCTTCTTCTTCGGAAATTTCCTGGCAGATTGCATTATCTCTTACGAAATCAACTGCTTTTCTGATGATGATGTCTTTTTTCAGATCTTCATCGGGAACAAAGTTTGCAATTTTTTCTTTTTCAATGCCGTAATGAGCGCTTAATTTTTCTTTTTCTGCATCTAAATCAGCTTCGGTTGCTTCAATTTTTTCCTGACGGGCAACAGCTTCCAATACCAACATGGATTTTACCTGGATTTCTGCGTTCTGTTTGAACTGACCTAAGTAAGCTTTTTCATCCATACCGGTGTATTTTAAATACATTTCTCTGTTAATACCCTGCTGCATTAAGCCGTTATCGAAATCTCTTGCCAGCATGTTGACTCTTTCGTCAATCATAGCCTGAGGAATGTCGATTTCTACGCTATTTGCAATCTGATCAACCACTTCATTTTCAAACTGAATTTCAGCGCGTTCAGACAGCTGTTTTTCCATTTTTGCTTTGATATCTGCTTTTAATTCTGCCAAAGTATCAAATTCGGATACGTCTTTTGCTAATTCGTCATCTGCTTCGGGCAGTTCTTTTTTGGTAACCTTATTAATTTTTACTTTGAATTCTGCAGCTTTTCCTTTTAATTCTTCTGCATGATATTCTTCGGGGAAGGTTACTTTTACCAAAACGTCATCGTTGGTGCCGCTGCCGATTAACTGTTCTTCAAAACCGGGGATAAACTGGCCACTACCGATGGTTAAATCAAAAGCATCACCTTTGCCGCCGGGGAATGCCACACCGTCAACAAAGCCTTCGAAGTCGATGTTTGCAATATCGCCGTTTTCAATGCCGCGATCTTCCACGGGAACCATTCTGGAGTTTCTTTCTCTGATTCTGTCAATTTCAGCATCAACAGCTTCGTCTTTCACAGTATAGACAACTTTTTTAGCGGTGATACCTTTGTAATTTTCAACGGTAACAACCGGTCTTACAAACACTTTGAAAACAGCGGTGAAGCCCTTTTCTTTCGAAATTTCGGGAATGTCTACATCAGGCTGAGAAACAACATCTAATTTTGTTTCTTTGAGTGCTTCTTCATATAACTCAGGCAGAATGGAGTTTACTGCATCATCAAAGAAAATGCCTTCTCCGTACATTCTTTCAATCATATTCTTGGGAGCTTTTCCTTTACGGAAACCGGGAAGAGTGATGCTCTTCACATTTTTTCTGTACGCTTTTTCGATGCCTTCGTTGAATTTTTCCGCACTTACTTTCAGGGAAAATTCAACCTGATTTTTGCCTAAATCTTTGACTTTGATACTCATTGTTTCGTTTCCTCCAATTTGCTTTTCAACAATTATATACTAATCTATTATAACATACATTTCAAAAAAATCAAGATTTTTTAAAAAAAATTACTATTTTTTGGCATTTTCTAAAAAAGTTTCAAATCAGCAGGAAAAAAAGCTTGCTTTTTGTGCTTTTTGATACAAAAATCGGTCGAGAAAAAAGCCCGCTGAACTTTTTTGGGGGAATTCATTGACAATATTTGGAGAAAGAGGTATAATAGCTGATGAAAATATTTTAACAAACGAGGGATACAAACTGTGATGAATATGATAGATTTCGCTTCCGTTTTAGGAGTGTCAGCCGAGACGGTTGCTATGGTGGAAGCAAGTGAGAAAAAACTGACAAATGTATATAAAAAGCTGGAGGCAGTTGCCGAATATAATCAGGCAAGAGTGCTTCGTGCATTTTCAGATTGCCGGATTTCGGATACCCATTTTAACTTTTCCACCGGCTACGGCTATGATGACCACGGACGAGATACCTTAGACCGCCTGTATGCCGCAATTTTTGAGTGTGAGGATGCTTTGGTGAGACATACTATTATCTCTGGCACTCACGCATTAACCACCGCATTTTTTGGAGTGCTTCGTCCCGGTGATACGCTGATTTCCGTGACCGGAAGACCCTATGATACGTTAGAAGAAGTCATTGGTATCCGAGGGGAGAATTCAGGCTCTTTAAAAGAGTTTGGGGTTTCCTATGGGGAAATCCCATTAAAAGATGGTGCACCCGATTTAGAGGCTATCAGAACCGGTGTTCCTGCTACCACCAAAGCGGTGTTGATTCAGCGCTCCAAAGGGTACGAAAGCCGCGTGTCTTTATCTTCCGAAGAAATCGGCGAAATCGTCCAGGTGGTGAAGGGGATTAACCCGGAAATTATCGTCATTGTGGATAATTGTTACGGGGAATTTGTAAATACCTCCGAACCTACCAAATACGGTGCGGATTTGGCTTGCGGTTCTCTCATTAAAAACCCCGGTGGCGGATTGGCTTTAACCGGCGGTTATATTGCAGGAAAACAAAAATACATTGACCTTTGTGCCATGAGACTTACTTCTCCCGGATTGGGGAAAGAAGTGGGAGCTTCCCTGGGCTTAACCCGTTCCATGATTCAGGGACTTTATTTTGCACCGTTCGTGGTGTGTCAAGCGCTAAAAACCGCCGCACTTTGTGCTCAGATTTTTCAAGATAGCGGTTACCGTGTTACTCCCGAACCGGAGGAAGACAGAAACTGTATCATTCAGGCAATTGACTTTTTAAAACCCGAGGGGGTTATCTCCTTCTGCAAAGGAATTCAGAAAGGTGCGCCTGTGGATTCCTTTGTATCTCCGGAACCGTGGGATATGCCCGGTTATCAGGATCAGGTGATTATGGCGGCAGGCGCCTTTGTGCAAGGGGCCTCCATTGAGCTTTCTGCCGACGCACCGATTAAGCCGCCCTACACTGCATTTATGCAGGGTTCGTTATCTTACGGCTACGGCAAAGCTGGACTGATGCTTACCGTGGAAGAAATGAAACAGAACGGATTAATATAAAGGAGAATTTTTATGAATCGTAATTTGAAACGAGTGCTCTCTGTGGCACTTATGGTTGTTATTTTGGCAGTGAATTTTATGATTCCTGCAATGGCAGCCGACACCATTACTGTGTCCTACGCGGACTTACTGTCCAACACGCTGACAGGGAAACAGGGTGAGCTGTACTACGACACCACTCCCGGCACCACTCAGGCCACCACGGGTCTGGATACCGGTATTTTCTATATCGAGTACGCTCCCTTGGAAGTAGCTTCCGGCGGTAACGCTAACGTTAAAAATGCCTTACAGATGGCAGCATCTGAATGGGTAAGATTTACCGTTAATGCACCCGTTGCGGGCTATTATGCAGTGAACCCGACTTGTGCACGTGCGCAGGCTTTGGATCTGATTGTTCGTACCGACAAAACCATGATTGAAAAAAGCTTCACACGAAGCACCACTATGGCAGCTGCCGGTAACATCGGTTACCTTTATCTAGAACAAGGCGACAACTACGTTTATGTAGATAACAAATCTACTGCGGTATTCCGTCTCAAAAGTATGACCTTTACCCTGGATGAAACAGTCGATGCCTCTCAGGTAAAATTGGTGGCTCCTGTTGCAAGTGCGACTGAAATTGCAGATTTAACCGTAGAATATACTGACGGTTACAATCAGGCAGATGTCAGCGGTGCAACCCTGACCTTCCCTGTATCCATTGCAGCAGAAGGGAAATACAAAGTATCTGTAATGGGTAAGGCAACCGGAAACAACACCGTATCCGCAGACTTTGGCGAAGTTGCAAAAGAAGCAACCGTTTCCAACGATGCATACGACTATGCTGAAATCGGTGTATTCCCCTTAACGAAAGGTGCGTACACCTTGACCTTAGACGGTTTCACCGACTATAGCTTTGCTTGGGCAAAAATCGAATATGTAGGTACCTATGCAACTGCAATGACCACCGAATCTATTACTGACGGTGCTACTGTTTCCAGAGGTACCGACAGCTATGTCATCGAATTCAACGATAACATTAACGAAGTGGATGCAGCTACCCAGATTACTTTAGAATCTGCAGACGACACCATCGCAACTCAGGCAACTGTTGAAGGCAAAGTGCTGACTGTTTCTTTCAAAGAAACGCTGGATTATTCCACTCCCTACACCTTAACCCTGACCGGCTTAAAAGGTGTATACGATGACAATGCAATGGCAGACAGAGTGGTAACCTTTACCACCGATGACGACACCAATACTGACGGTACTGCAACCGTGGAAGTAACCGACGTTACCACCTCCCGTGAAAACGGTACTGTAACCGGTATCGTAAAAGGTTCTACCGGCGTTGAAATCAAAGGTAGAGAAGTTACTGTTTATGACAGCACTATGGGCGAAGTTGCAATCGGAGTATCCGGCGATAACGGTGTATTTGAAATCGACTTCACCATTACCGAAACGGCAACAGATATTTATACTTATACCGTTACCGCTGAATACGGGGCAACTGCTTCTGCAGCTGTAAGCTATGTATCCGAAGAAGAAGAATTAAGAATCCTTGGCTTATTTAAAAATGCAACCACTTCCGAAGATGTGTATGGTATTTTTGAAAACTATGGTGAAGTTCTGTTGGTTTCCACCTGTGCAGAAGATTGTGAAGCTTTAGCAAATGGCGATTTATTCTTGGCTCATTTTGCAGGAAAAGACTTTGCCTCAGCTAACGAGGTTGCTTCTTTTTACAACAAAATGCTGAAATTGGAACAGATGAACCAGGCAACCTTAGGTTCCTATATCGTTTCCGATTTCTTAAATCAGCCGGAGGTGTTGGCACTTATCGGCATAGACTTCAAAGAATTGTCCGTTATCAATACTGTTTCGGAAAAGAATGACTTTGCGGAAAGGATTGCTCAGGATACCCAAAACAACGGACCCAGTACCTCTGAAGAAGCTTTCGTGGCAAGAATCGAGGGGTTGCTGAAAGTATTTTTAAACGAATATCTTGGTATGGGTGATGCAGAATTGCTTTGCGATTCTTTTTATCACAATTTACCCACGGTGAATGGTGGACAACCCATTGTAATTCCCATACAAATTGACGGCAATAAATCAGAGGTAACCGAGCTGACGCTTACCGTTACTGCATCAGACCCCACTATTTTCACTGATATATACTACACACCCAACAAATACACAGAAGAACGTTACGATTCTAATGATTGGTATTCTGATTTTTACGATGACTTTACCAGAGATATCACATGGCTGGATGAAAACGGACAATCCAGTTACTATGATGAATATAACAACCGTACTGCTGTAAAGCCGGTTAAACAAAAGCTGAGTATCAAAGGGAAAACTGCAACCATCACTGTTTCTTATCCTGGCGGCCAGGAAGGCTCCTATTTTGGTGCTTTGCTTTTAGAGCCTGCATCCATCGGAACATATGAGCTGGAAATTTCCGGAAAAATGCTTCAGGCTGGCGTCGTCTACTCCGTATTGCCAAAGGCGGTTACCGTGGATACCACCGAGATTGGCGGTCATTTCAGAGACAGTTATTGTGACGTGGATTGGACCTTAACTCCGGATGGTGTGCTGACTGTAAGCGGTACCGGTACCCTGGGATCTGTTAAAGAAAATTCTTACAGCTCCAGCAGTCTTCCTTACCGAAATTACAGAAGTATTATCCGTAAGGTTTGTCTGGAGGGAATCACCGGCGTTGGCTACAACGCGTTTTCTTACTGTCAAAATCTGGAGGAAGTGGTAGCTTCGGATGATCTGACAGCAATCGGTTATTTTGCTTTTGAGGAATGCAGGAATTTAAAGACTGTCCGCTTACCGGATACCGTTACAACGATAGGATCAGCCGCATTTGAATTTTGTACCTCGCTGAAAGAATTCCGTTTTCCTGCAAATCTGCGTGAAATAGGAACTGATGCTTTTTGGTATTGCAGCAGTCTGGAGGAAATTGCGATTCCTGCAAGTGTAACCAGAGTTGGTTATGGGGCTTTTACAGACTGTTATGAACTGAAGAAGGTAACCATTGAAAGCTGGTTCAGCATAGAGAATTGGGGCGGTTATTCTACATCTATGGGAGTGTTTGAATATTGCCCGGCTTTGGAAAGCGTTACCATTGTCTCTGGCGATGGCGTTGTGATTCCCAAGCGAACATTTTCTCAGTGTTACAACCTGAAGGAAATTATTTTGCCTGATAATCTGGAAGTCATTGAAAATGCTGCGTTTGCTTATTGTGAAAAACTGAAAGAAATAAATTTGCCGGATTCGGTTACCTATATCGGAAGCAGTGCCTTTGCTTATTGTGAAAGCCTAGAAACAATTGAAATTCCCGATTCGGTGACCTATATCGGCAATGATGCCTTCGCATATTGTGAAAGCTTGAAATCTGTTAACATTCCTGATTCGGTGACCTATATGGGTGCACAAGTATTTTTAGGATGCTCCTCTCTGACTGAGGCACCTTTTATGAAAAATGCAACCGAAATCAATGAAAACGATTTCTTGTGGTGTTCTTCCATTCGGGAGCTGACCATTCCCGATACCGTTACCACATTGGGAACCGGTTGTTTTGCTTGGTGTACCGGCCTTTCCAAAATTAACTGGAACAAGAACCTCACCTCTGTGGCATCTTTGGCATTTCAGCATTGCGACGGACTGGTTCAATTAGAACTTCCCGATTCTATTGAAGCAGTTGGATACCGTTCCTTTGCGGATTGCGTTCACTTAACCACCGTTTCTTTGTCTCAAAACACCACGGTAATCGGAGAAGGTGCATTTCTCAATTGCCCTGCAATTACCGATGTGTATTACGACGGAACCGAAGCCCAATGGAATGAAATGTATATCGGAAAAGACAATGAAGCACTCTTAAATGCCAACATTCATTTTGTGACCCGTCTTACCTATGATGCCAACGGCGGTGAAAATGCTCCTGAAGCGTTGAACACAGATGGGGAAGCAGTGGTTTCCAATCAGGTTCCCACCCGATTCGGCTATATCTTCAAAGGCTGGGCAATCACCCAAAACAGCTGGAATCCTTCTTATCAGCCGGGTGACACCCTGAACTTGTCCGATGGCGGAATGACCTTGTATGCAGTGTGGACACCCATTGAAATGGGAGCAAGAATTTATGATGACGGTCTTTTGGTTTCAGTATACAATGCTCCCGAAGGAAGTCAGATTGTGATTGCTTGCTATGAAGGGGATACTTTAAAATATGTGGACGGTGTGGTTGTTACTGAAGAACAGCGGTATCACCTTCCGGGCGATTTCACCGGTTATGATGATGTTCGCGTGATGCTCTATGAAGATTTTGGCAGCTTAAAACCGTTGATTCTTCCCGTAGAAGCAATTGATTCTTCTAATTAACAATACAATAACCCAAAGAACCCCTCTGTGTATGCAGAGGGGTTCTTTGTGTCTTATTGGGGGCAAAGTTCTTCCAGGGTGCCAAAGGAATATCCCATTTCTTTCCATTTGGTAATGAGTTCGTCTAAAATTTCGGCATTGGTTTTTGAGGTGGAATGAAGCAGAATAACTGCTCCATTATGGGTGCGGGGAATCAGTTTTGACATTGCCTCTTCATGGGTAGGCTGTTTATCTTGGTACCAATCGGCATAGGCTAAACTCCAGAACACTGTTTTATAGCCGAGTTCTTTCGCTTGCTTTAAGTTCTCCTCGCTGAATTTTCCCTGGGGAGGCCGGTAATATTTTGGCATTTGCTGCCCGGTAATTTCCTGATATTTTGTTGCTAAATCGTCAAGTTCCTTTTGAAAATCTTCTAATTTTGAAATTTTGGACATATCGGGATGATGATTGGTATGATTTGCCACCAGATGACCGTCTGCCACCATTTGTTTTACCAGTTCAGGCTTTGTGTCCAGATAATTTCCTACTAAGAAAAATGCAGCGGGGACTTGGTGTTTTTTCAAGGTTTCCAAGATTTTGGGAGTGTAACCTGCTTCGTAGCCTGCATCAAAGGTAAGATACAGTGTTTTTTCTTCCGGAGAGCCTAAGTAATAGGCATCATATTGCAACAATTCCGCTTGGCTTCTGTTACCCACCGGCTGACTTCCGTTCTGAGAATGACTGAGCCCCCAGTCGGTATTCAGCTTTAGCGTGGAAACGGCGTCTGGAAGAATCTTGCCAAAAATCCCCACGGAAAGGGTAATGACAAGCATCAGCATCAAAATACCCGTTACCAGTTTTTTCAGCGAAATCACCATAAATTTTCCATAATATTTCACAAGTTTTTTGCCTTCCGGACTTCGGTAGGCGTCCTCCTTTCACAGAACAGTACGATTGATGATATTTTATGCGCAAAACAGGAGGAACAGAACCTTTTTTGGATAAATATTAAATCTTTGTTACAACGTGAAAAAGAATTGACAAGCTTCTGTTTGTTGATGTATAATAATAACACTACCAGAAGATAGTAACATACCAACTGTGGTTTAGCAATTGGTTGATGTAATCAAGATAAGGAGTGTGATTGGGATGAAAAAAATCCTTTCTGTGCTGCTTGTGTTCGTATTTGCTTGCGCAATGATGAGCGGATGTCAGCAAACTGATACAAACAGTACTGTTGCCACTGTAGGAAGCCAAGTGATTACTTCCGGCGAAATGAAATATGCCATTGGAGTCGTGAAAAACAGCATGACTGCAGGAATGGATGAACAGGCTCTGCAAGATTTCTGGAATACTCTGATTGATGGGGTTGACCCGGAAGATTATATCCGTGAAAACGCCATTGATTTATTGGTAGATATGACCATATTGGCAGAACACGCAAAGCAAAGCGGTATTGCGGTTACCGATGACGATATTAACGAATACTTCACTCAGAATCAGGATACTTTGGCAGGTTTGATGGAGCAATATGATGTGGATGAAGCTACCCTGAAGGCGATTTATAAAAAGCAGATGTTGTATAACGATTATACGCAAACCGTTTTGGTTGACGATCCTAAGTTTAATCCTTCCGAAGAAGAGCTACAGGAATACTTCCTGCGTCATTTCTGTAAAGCACAGCATATTTTAAAGTTGACTGTGGATCAAGCTACAAACACTCCGTATACACAGACTGAAAAAGATGCTGTCCGCGCTGAAATGGACGGTATTTTGCAGGCACTCAGAAACGGAGCTGATTTTGAAGATATGATGCTTGAGAACACGGAAGATCCCGGCGTGGAACAGTATCCGGAAGGTTATGTGTTTGCAGAAGGCGAAATGGTACCTGAGTTCTATGAAGGCACGATTGCACTTTCTGAAAACAGTATTTCCGAAGTGATTGAGTCCAGCTATGGCTACCATATTATCAAACGTTTGCCGCTAAATATTGAAACGGATTTTATGCCCAATTTATATAAAGTTCAGAGTGTGTATGTATACGAAATTGAGGAACAGTTGATTGAAGAACTGAAGACTTCTATCGAGGTTTCCTTGGATGATGCTAAAATCAAAGCAATTTCCATTAAATAAGATAATGTTACCTGCAGGCATAAGTCTTTTTTGGCTTATGCCTGTGCAGTCCATGGAGTAAAAAACTATGAAACAATTTTTTAAAGAACATAAACAGAATGTTTTGCTCTATTCCACAGTTGCTATTATTGGAATCGTGGTCTATTTTTTACTGTTACGGTTTGACAGCGTAGCTAGGGTATTGGGAGTACTGCTTTCCATTTTTACACCCTTTTTCATCGGCTTTTCCATTGCATATTTGTTAAATCCCTTGATGATGCTTATGGAATCCAAACTGTTTCGCTGGATTGGTGCAAAAAATGCTACCCACAAAACTCCTGCGTTAAGAAGAATTTGCAGTATTGTTACTACCTATGTGGTGATTTTTGCAGTGGTAACCTGTCTGGTGGTTCTGTTGATTCCTCAGATTGTGACTACTGTGGAGTCATTGGTGAAAAATGTTCCCGTTTATTTTCAGCAGTTTTCGGAAAGCTTCAGCAGTTTTATGGAAGAGCATCATATGAACATTGCATGGCTGGAGGAGATGATTCCTTACGATTCGCTGATAGGGTATGCCACCACTTTTGTGAATACCTTCTTTGGTTGGCTTTTAAATATTCCGATGCAGTTGACTACCGGTTTTACCAATGTAGTGGTTGGGCTGATTGTGTCTATCTATTTTCTGTTTGATAAGGAGCGTTTTGCAAAAGGTCTGACAAAGGTTACTTATGCATTGACTTCTCAGAAAAAGGCAGATAGAATTATGGAAATCTCCCGATTGACAGATCAAACATTTTCCGGCTTTATCATTGGGAAAATTATTGATTCTGCCATTATCGGGGCGATTGCTTTTCCCTTTATGCTATTGATTTATCCTCCGTATGCTCTGCTTATCAGTGTCATTATCGGTGTAACAAATATTATTCCGTTTTTCGGACCGTTTATCGGAGCCATTCCGTCTGCACTGTTGATTTTGCTGGTTGCACCGAACCGTTTTCTGTGGTTTGTAATCTTTGTGTTTGTGCTTCAGCAGTTTGACGGAAACATTTTAGGACCTAAAATTTTGGGAGATTCTACCGGATTGCCTCCTATCTGGGTAATGCTTGGTATTTTGGCAGGCAGTAGAATTTTAGGGTTTATCGGTATGATTGTGGGAGTTCCGCTGACCGCAGTGGCATACTATTTGTTCAAAAACTATATTGATAGAAAATATCAGGAAAAAAACCATGAACTTGAAACTGGCGAAGCAGATTGATGAAAGGTTTCCGTCTTATCTTAGCTACGGAGTGACCAAGAACACAAATCAAAAATATTTAAAACAGGGATACCGCACACTCATCGTAGCGGTATTTCCTTATTATTGCGTCGGTGAAAACGAACTGTTTTCCAAGTATTGCTCCGTGTATGACTATCACAAAGTGGTAAAAGAAGAGTTCGACCGTATTTTTGCTCCTATGGGAGTGGAATACTTAAGCTTTGCTGACATTTCTCCGTTTCGGGAAAAGCAGCTGGCAGAGTCCTTAGGGCTTGGTGAAATCGGAGAACATAATCTTTTGCTCACCGAAGACTATGGTTCCTTTGTCTTTTTGGGAGAAGCACTTCTGAAGGAAGAACTACCCGAAAAAACAGGAACCTTTCCCAAACTTTGTACCCATTGTGGTGCATGCCGAAAAGCTTGTCCCACAGGTGCTTTGCAGGAAGGTTTTCAAAAAGAGAAATGCTTATCGTTTTTAAGTCAGAAAAAAGAACTGAGTGCGGAAGAACAAGTGTTATATCGCCAATCACCGCTGGTGTGGGGGTGTGACATATGTCAGCTTGCCTGTCCGGCGTCTGAAGGTGCAAAGAAAACGCCTATCAAAGATTTTATGCAAGCGTCGCTACAACTTACCAAAGAAGAAATTCTGACCTTATCAGAGGATGAATTTCAAAAAAAATATCAAGACTATGCCTTCTCTTATAAAGGTATTGAAATCTTAAGAAGAAATGTGAGACTCCAAGATGAATACAAGATGGAATCAGTTAAAAAAGAGAATACTTGAGGAAGAATACAGCAATCTAAACCCTATGCAGCGGGAAGCCTGCTTTACCGTGACGGGACCTGTCCTGATCTTAGCCGGGGCAGGCAGCGGAAAAACTACGACCTTAATCTCCCGGATTCACTATATGGTGAAGTATGGGGATACGTATTATGCCGAAACGCCCTGTCCAGCCTTTTTAGATGAGGACGATTTATCAAGATTGGAGCAAAAGAGAGTGGGTTCCTATACCGAAGAAGAGGAAGCTTTATTTGCCAATCATCCCATTTCTCCTCAGAACATCCTGGCAATTACCTTTACCAATAAAGCGGCAAATGAGTTAAAAGACCGTTTAGAGGCAAAGCTGGGTGATCGGGCATCTGGCATCTGGGCAATGACTTTTCATTCTGCCTGTGTGCGGATTTTAAGAGAAAACATTTGGCTGCTGGGCGGGGGACTAAACCGTTATTTCACTATTTTTGATGCCTCCGATGCCAGAAACCTGGTGAAAGAATGTATCAAAGAATTAAATATTTCCGAAGAAGTTTTAAATCACAAACTATGCTACAGCGAAATCTCCAAATCCAAAAATGACGGCATTGATGCTCAAGAGTATCTCCGTTTGGCAGCATCTAACTACAAGCAGACGTTAATTGCCAAGGTGTATCAGCTATACATGGAAAAGCTGCAGAAATATAATGCCTTGGATTTTGACGATATTTTATGCTATACCGTAAAGATTTTTGAGAAATTCCCCCAGGTATTAGCAGATTATCAAAACCGCTTTACGCACATTATGATTGACGAGTATCAGGATACCAACCGCATCCAGTATCTTTTGGCATCCTATCTTGCCAAAAAGAATCAGAATCTTTGTGTGGTGGGAGATGACGACCAGTCTATCTATCGGTTTCGCGGTGCGGATATCACCAATATTTTGAGCTTTGAAGAACAGTTTCAAAACACGAAAATTATTAAACTGGAAGAAAACTACCGAAGCACCAAAAATATCCTGGATGCGGCAAACGGCGTAATTGCCAATAACCGCCAGAGAAAAGCAAAAAAACTGTGGACAAAACAAGAGGGCGGTGCCAAAATTCAGGTATTAAATCCCAATAATAACTATGATGAAGCCAATCAGGTGGGTTCCTTGATTGATTCTTTAAAAAGGGAAGGGTTTTGTTACCGTGATATAGCGGTGTTATACCGTGCAAATTCCTTGTCCCGTACTTTTGAACAGACATTCTTGCAAAACGCAATTCCTCACAGAATTGTCGGCGGAACCCGTTTCTTTGACCGGAAAGAAATTAAGGATATCGTGGCGTATCTGCGGTTAGTGTTAAATCAGAATGACGATGCGGCATTGGTCAGAATTATTAACGAGCCTGCCCGTGGTATCGGAAAAACTTCCGTGGAAAAAGTGCAGGCATTGGCACTTGCAAACGGCATTTCCATGCTGGAGGTTTGCCAAAGAGCAGAAGCGTATCCTGAGCTTTCTCATCCTAAGGCAAAACTTTTGAATTTTGCCAAGATGATTGCAGATTTTCGTGAAAACATAAATGATACTGAAGCATTGGTGAATTCCGTGCTTTTTGGCTCCGGCTATATGGAGGCTTTGCAAAAAGAAGATACTGATGAGGCAAATGCCCGTATTCAGAATATGAAAGAACTTCTTTCTATGATTAAGGAAGATGAAGAAAACCGTGATTTATCTGCCTTTTTGGAAAATGTATCACTGTTATCCGATATTGATAATTACGATGCGGATGAGGATGCGGTTACCTTAATGACCTTGCACAGTTCCAAAGGGCTTGAGTTTCCTGTTGTGTTTTTAGTTGGGTTTGAAGAGGGCGTTTTTCCGTCTATGCAGTCTAAAATTGAAGTAGGAGGACTGGAAGAAGAACGGCGACTTTGTTATGTGGGCATTACCCGTGCAAAAAAACGTCTCTATATTTCCTACACCGATGAGAGAATGCTGTATGGCTCTTATATGCATAGTTTGCCTTCTCAGTTTTTAAAGGAAATTCCTGAAGAAACACTGGAAAGAGAACAAAAGAAAAAAGCGGATTCCTTTGGATTTGGTGCGAAACAGAGCGATTTTGGAGGTTCTTTCGGAAGCTCCGTGGGTGGTTACCGTGGAGATTCCTATAATTCCAACGCCATTCATTTAACACCGTCTGTGACTCCTCAAAAGCCAGAAGCTTCAGGCGATTTGCCGGATTATCAGGTGGGATGCCGTGTGCGGCATAAGAAGTTTGGAGAAGGCACCGTTCTTTCGGTGCAGCCTTTGGGTAATGATGTAAAACTGGAAATTCAATTTGATGAATTCGGTAAAAAGATACTAATGGCGGCATTTGCGCGCCCCGAAATTATTTCAGGGAAATAAGGAGAATTGCTATGGCATTGGATGCCAACACACTCGCGGCTCTAGCCTTTGAGCTGGATGACAAGCTCAAAGGCGGGCGAATTGACAAAATTTATCAGATGTCACGTTCACAAGTGCTTCTTACGGTGCGTTCTTTGGGAGAAAACTATCGTTTGCTGTTATCCTGCGATGCTTCCAAGGGGCGTATTTGCCTTACCGAACAGACCTTTGAAAATCCTGATATGCCACCGGTTTTTTGTATGCTGATGCGCAAACATTTGGCAGGCGGGAAACTGTTATCGGTGAACGCAGTTCCCAATGAACGAATTGTAAAACTTACGGTGGAAAGCACCAATGAGCTTTTTGAAATCACGAAGAAGATGTTGATTTTAGAGCCCATGGGAAAACACTCCAATATTATTTTAACAGATGAAAACAATCGCATTATTGATGCTATCCGTCACATCGATTTTACCTTGTCGGAAAAACGGCAGGTGTTGCCCGGTCTGTTTTACGAATTGCCTCCCTCCCAGGAGAAAATTGATGCCACTTCCTTATCGGAAGAGGAGTTTTTCGCGTTTTTTCAAAACCATCATTTTGAAGGCGAAATTGCTCAGAAACTGATGGATACTTTTTTGGGAATGTCTCCCATTTTTGCCAGAGAAATTGAGCATCAAAGCAGCGGCGATATGAAAAGAGCAGGGGAGCTCTATTGGGAGTATCTGCAAAAACTTTCCCAAAAAGAATTTTGTCCCACTTTGCTTTCTAAAAAAGACACCAAAGAACCCAAAGAGCTTTATATCTGGGATGTTTTGCAATACGGTGATTTTTTTGATAAACAGGTTTGTTCCTCGGTCAATGAGTGCGTAGATTTATTCTACAAAAGCAAGGAGACCAAGCGCCGTCTGGAAGAAAAGAAGGAGTCTGTGGCGCAGATTGTGGAGAAGAATTTAAGCCGACTGTATAAAAAAATAGATATTCATCAGAAAAACATCAAAAAAGCAGAAAAAAAAGACCGTTACCGTATTTATGCGGAACTTTTAACGGCGAATCTATATCAGCTTTCCCAAAATAAAAAAGAGGTTACACTTCCCAATTACTATGAGGAAAATGCTCCTCTTACCATTCCGCTGGACGAAACGGTTTCGCCTGCCAGAAATGCAAAAAAATATTTTGAAAAATACAATAAAGAGAAAACCATGGAGAAAATTTCCCGTGAGATGCTCATAGAGCTTCGTGAGGAAATCCGATATTTGGAAGGTGTCCGTGATTTATTGGATTTGAGTGAGGACGAAAAGAATATCGCGGAAATCAAGGAAGAATTGGTCTTAGGCAGCTATGCAACTGACCACGGAAAGAATAAAAGCAAAAAGAATAAAGACACCAAAATAACCCGTCCCATGGAGTTTTCTTCTTCTGACGGAACTTTAATTCTCTGCGGACGAAATAACCGTCAGAACGAAGAACTAACCTTAAAAATTGCATCAAAATTGGATACCTGGCTTCATGTTCGGAACGTGGCAGGCTCCCATGTGGTCATTCGTTCCTTGGGAGAACCTATAGCGGATGAAACCTTATTGGAAGCAGCGTTAATTGCGGCACAGTATTCCAAAAGCGCCAAAGATACTAAGGTCAGTGTGGAGTATACCAAAGTAAAATATGTGAAAAAGCCTTCCGGAGCAAAACCCGGTATGGTGATATACGACAACTTTGAAACAATTATTGTGGAGCCTGATGCAAAGCGCGTTGAAAGTATGAGAAAAATGTAAAGAAACAGAGGATTAACAAGAATGGTTACTGTATATACCTGCGGATTAAACGGAATTGATTCCTACATTGTGGATATTGAAGCTGATGTGACAAAATCGCTCCCTCAGTATGATGTGGTAGGTCTTGCGGATACTGCTATTAAAGAATCCAAAGAACGTGTCAGAAGCGGTATCAAAAATTCCGGTTTTTCTTTTCCGGCCAGAAAGATTACCATCAATTTAGCACCTGCATCGGTGCGAAAAGAGGGAACTCATTACGATTTACCCATGGCAGTTGCTTTAATCGGTGCTATGGAGGAAATTCCCAATCTTGGGGAATATGTGATGGTGGGGGAACTCTCGTTATCCGGCGAAATCCGTGGTGTCAGCGGCGTGCTTCCCATGGCGGATGCAGCACTAAAGCATGGCTATAAAAAAATTATTGTTCCCATAGACAACGCCAAAGAAGCAGCGTTGGTTCCGGGGCTTTTGGTGTATGCTGTGAAAAACTTACGGGAAGTGATTTCCTTCTTAAAAGACGAACTGGAAATCTTCCCCTTTGAAAATGAAAATGAGTTAGATTTTAATGTGATTGATTCCAAACTGGATTTTGCAGATGTGAAAGGGCAGGAAAACGCCAAGCGTGCCCTGGAGGTTGCCTGCAGCGGGGGACATAGCATCTTAATGAGCGGAACTCCCGGTTCCGGGAAAACCATGCTTTCAAAACGTGTTCCCGGTATTTTGCCCCCACTCACTTTTTCCGAATCCATGGAAGTCACTAAAATCTATTCCGTTTGTTCCTTGGTATCGAAAGATAGACCGATGATTGTGGAGCGGCCGTTCCGCGCCCTTCACCATACTGCATCCACCGTTTCTATCATCGGGGGCGGCACCAAAGCAATGCCGGGAGAAATCTCCTTGGCGCATAACGGTGTTCTGTTTTTGGACGAATTGCCCGAATTTAAACGGGAAGCCCTGGAAGTGCTTCGTCAACCCTTGGAGGATAAAAAAATCAATGTAACCCGTGTCAGCCGATCTGCAGAATATCCCTGCAATTTTATGATTATTGCAGCAATGAACCCTTGCCCCTGCGGATACTACGGTTCTCCTGTAAAAGAGTGTACTTGCACTCTGGATCAGATGAAACGGTATCAGAAGAAAATATCAGGTCCCCTGTTGGATAGGATTGATATTCAGATCGAAGTACCTGCCGTCAATTACGATGAAATCTCTTCTTTGGACAAGGCAGAATCCTCCCAAAATATCAGAAAACGGGTGATGCGTGCTCGTGAAATTCAAAAGAAGCGTTATGAAGGAGAAGGCATTTTAACCAATGCAGAATTGACTGCCCCTTTGGTTAAAAAATATTGTCCCTTAACAAAAGAGGCGGAAGCAATGCTGAAACAGGCTTTTTCCGTGCTTGGATTAACCGCCCGAGGTTACGATAAAATTATCAAGGTAGCAAGAACCATTGCTGATTTGGAAGAGTCCCAACAGATTGAAATGCATCATCTGGCAGAGGCAATTAGTTACCGAGATATGGAAAATACAATGTCAAATTAAAGGACAAAACAATGTCAGTTTACAATTACTTAAACGATTTTTCGGAAATTTCTTTTCATATGCCGGGACATAAGGGAAGAATCCCTGTGCCGATTCGTGACGTTACCGAGTTATCCGGTACCGATAATTTGATGTGCCCGGAGGGGATTATCAAAGACGCTCAGGAGCATATGGCAAAGGTGCTGGGAAAAAGGGAAGTTTTCTTCCTTACAAACGGTGCTACCAGCGGAATTTTAGCAAGTATTTTGGCAACGGTTACGCCGGGAGAAACCGTTTTGGTAGATAGAAATTGCCACGCTTCCGTGATTTACGGACTGATTCTTTCCGGCGGCGTTCCTAAGTTTGTGTATCCCAAAGTAAATTCCGAGTTTGGGATTCCATGCCCATTATCAGCGGAAGATATTGACTATAACGGCGAAAAAGTGGTGATTCTTACTTCACCTACCTACTATGGAGAAACGGCAGATTTAAAGAAAATCCGTGAAAAGGTGGGGGATGCTATCATCCTCCAGGATGAAGCACATGGCGCTCATTTTTATTTTGATGAATCGTTGGAATCCTGCCGTAACACGGAGTCCGATTTAACAGTGTTAAGTTTTCATAAAACCATGCCTACCTTAAATCAGGGAGCTGTGCTCTGTTGCAATTCTTCAAGAATTTCTTCTGAAAAAATCCGGCAGGCAATTCATCTGGTGCATACCACAAGCCCTTCCTATCCGATTTTATCTTCCTTGGATTATGCGGGGCTGTTTGGGGCGAAGTTATATCAAAACACGGTTGTTTTGGAAGAAATCAAAGTATTATCGCATGAATTATCTCAAAAAACATCTCTTAGAATCCTACCCAATCAGGATTCCTATAAATTGCTGTTAAACTGTGATTGTGCCAATTTTTCCGCAGAATACTTGGAGAAATACCTGCAAAAAAAACATAAAATCTATGCGGAAGGAGTATTTGGGAACAATCTGCTTCTGATGTTTTCACCATGCAACACAGTGGAAGAAGTCCGCGTGTTATCCCAAGCTCTTTCGGCCCTGCCTTGGGAAGACAGAATATCTTGTGCTACCCAATATCCAATTTTTAAATTACATCAAAAAATGTCACCGAGAGAGGCATATTTTGCAGAAGGGGAATGGATTCCCAAAGAACAAGCTGTGGGTCGCATTGCCAAAGAAAGCATTACCCGATTCCCGCCTTGCGTACCATTGGTAACCATTGGAGAAGAATTGACCGTTGATACAATCCGGATTCTTCCAAAAGATACAGTATTTGTGGTAAAGTAATAAAAATGTAATGAGAAAATCGGGTAAAACCCTTGCAATTTATAGGGAATTGTGCTATAATACCACCTGTAATGAACTTTACTGAGCCTTGTGGCAAAAGGAGTACCCTATGATTTACGAGTGCAGATTATGTAATTTTATATTTGAACGAAGAGCAGACACCATTCTGTGTCCCAACTGCGGGAAATACTCTGTATCCGAAGCATCCGAAGAAGCAAAAGAAAAATTCAAACAGCTTCAGGAAGAACAAAAAACTGAAAAATAAGCCATTAAAAAAGGATGAACCATTTGGTTCATCCTTTTTTGTGATTTATTATTTGTTACTTAATTTGTCCAGTAACGGCTTCATTTCGGAGAAGAAGTCGATTTCGGCATCTTCTAAAGCACCTTCATCACATAAAGATGCAATTTCAGGATTAATGGGTAATTTTGCCAATACGGGAATTCCAAAGGCTTGTGCAATGGAATCTATATGGCTTTCGCCGAATACGTTGATTTTTTTGCCGCAGTCGGGACATTCCAGATAGCTGTAGTTTTCTACTAAGCCTAAAATGGGAATATTCATCATCTGTGCCATTTTTACCGCTTTGGTTACAATCATGGAAACTAAATCCTGAGGGGTGGTCACAATGATAATACCGTCCACGGGAATGGACTGAAATACCGTCAATGCCACATCACCGGTTCCGGGAGGCATATCAATAAACATGAAGTCCACATCTTTCCATACAACATCTGTCCAGAACTGTTTTACTGCACCGCCGATGACAGGACCTCTCCAGACAACAGGTTCGGTTTCGTCAGGGAGCAGGGAATTGACAGAAATGGTTTTAATGCCCGTTTTGGTCACAACAGGATACATTCCCACATCGTCACCGGTAGCTTTTTCGGTTAATCCAAACACTTTAGGGATGGACGGGCCGGTGATATCTGCATCTAATACGGCGGTTTCATATCCACTTTTTTGGGAGGTGATTGCCATTAGCGAGGTTACTAAGGATTTTCCCACGCCACCTTTTCCGCTGACAACACCAATTACCTTTTTAATGTTGGATAATGCATGAGGTTTTTCTAAAAAACTTTTGGGATCACGGGATGCACAGTTTTCCTGACAACTGCTGCAATCATGTGTACAATTTTCGCTCATACCAAAACTTCCTTTCAAGGGTAAAATATTCTCTGTATGCTAGTATATCACGAACTGAAAAACTTGTCAAATGCTTTTCCAATCTTTTTTTCTTGAAAAACAGAAAGTTTTATGATATAATAAAATTCAATAGGAGGTAGAAATCTTGAAAAAATTGTTTTGCTTGATACTCTTTATGATGATATTTGTATCCACGACTGCGTTCGCAACTGATACCTACGGCGGATACGATATTCCCGTGGATATTGAGGTAAACGGTCATTTTATCAAATGTGAGCAGAAGCCTATCTTAATAGATGGCAGCACTTTTATTCCACTGCGTGCCTTTTCCGATGCTGTGGGTGGTAGCATCTATTGGGATGAGCTCGAAAAAGTAGCAACTATGGAAAAAGACGGACATTCTTTTGTGTTCTATCCTGAGCAAAGTCGCTGTGTAATTGACGGCGTTAACAGGGATTACCGTTCTGTGTTATACAATAATCTGACCTTTATTCCCGTAAGAGCAGTTTCCGAAACCTTGGGTTACGAGGTTTTTTGGGACGATTTCTATCTGACAGTAAAAATTACTGCTCCCGGCGTAGAAATTCCCGGAGATTTCCGGGATTATCCCTACACCTATGAGGATATGCTTTATCTTGGCAAAATCACTCAGATTGAAAGTGGATACGAGCCTTTTATCGTAAAACTTGGGGTGGCCGGAACGGTGATGAACCGTGTGAAAGCGCCTCAATTTCCGGGTACGGTGAAAGGTGTGATATTTGATACCAAATACGGCGTTCAGTTTCCGCCTGCCCATACCGATAAAATCAACGTGACACCTACCAAAGATACAATGATTGCAGCAAAATGTGCCCTTCGTGGTGTGCAGGTAGTTGGAAATTCCCTGTATTTTATTGATACCAATGTGGCATCAAGATCCTGGGCGCATAATAACAGACCCTTCCATTGCACCCTTCACGGCATGAATTTCTATGAATAATATGAGGTGACATTATGAATTACCGGGAAGAAATGGAAACTTCAAAATGCTATAAAGAACAATATGTATTGGGTTTGGATGCCCTGGTTAAAGAAAGAGAACAGTTTTGTCAAAAGATTCGGGAAGAGCATGTGAAAAATATGTTTAAAGACCCAAAAGCGTACCGTGAAGATTTACGGAAGATGTTGGGGTGGCCTCTTGTGGATTATGAACCTCAGGTGTTATCTTCTCCGAAATCGGAAAAATTGTCCGATGAAGATGGATATTCTGTTTATCGAATGCAGTTTGAAATCCTAAAAGGGGTATTCCTGACAGGATTATTTTTCAAAGCAGAGGGCGGGGAAAATCCTTTGGTAATTTTTCAGCACGGCGGTGCGGGAACCCCAGAATTTGTGTCAGGGATGTATGGATCTTCTGAGTATTATTATGATGTGGTGCAAAAGCTCACAAGTCAGGGGGCCCACGTGTTTGCACCTCAGCTGTTACTCTGGGACACTACCTACGGCGTGGAGTACGACAGAAAAGCCATTGATGCCCGCTTAAAACGGGTTGGCAGCTCCATTACAGCGGTGGAAATTCACGGAATCCTTTCGGTTCTTGATTATTTTGAAGAACAGGACTATGTAACTGACTTCGGGATGGCAGGCCTCTCCTACGGCGGATTTTACACCTTATACACCACCGCGTTGGATACTCGTATCAAAGCCGCCGTTTCTTGCGCATTTTTTAATGAACGAAAGAACTATACCTACAGCGACTGGACCTGGTTTAAATCCGCAAAAATGCTGGACGATGCGGAAATTGCCTGTCTGATTTATCCCAGAAAACTTTGTATTGAGCTTGGCAACCGTGACGATTTATTTTCCTTTGACAGTGGAAAATCAGAGTTTGAACGACTGAAAACACTTTGTTCAGATGTTGGTTGCGATTGGCTTTCTTTTGTTGAATTTGATGGCATCCACGAATTCTGCTCGGATACCGAACCTCTTGCCAAATTGGTGTCACACTTAAAATAACTTAAAAATATCCAAATGAAAAAGGAACTGTAATGCTACAGTTCCTTTTTTTATGTATTTGATTATTATTGTTGTTTCTTTTTAGCAATCAGTTTTTCAATGCCTTTTAGAATCAGTGTTAATGCGATACCACAAGCCACACCCACGATTAAATCTTCAATCACGGTTACAATCATAGTTACAAGCATTACCAGAGATTCGGAATAAGGAACTTTTCCGATTTCGGCAAAGCTTTCAAATTCCATCATATTGAATGCGGTTACCATCAAAATACCTGCCAATGCTGCCATCGGGATAAATGCAGTGACACCGGAGAAGAAGAGCACCACCAGTAAAATAATCAGTGCATGAATAATACCGGATAATTTAGTTCTGCCACCGTTGTTTACGTTCACGGCACTTCTTACAATTGCACCGGTACCGATTAAACCACCGAATAAGGGAGCAATCATATTGCCGATACCCTGACCAATCAGTTCGCGGTTGGGGTCGCTTTTTTGTTTTAACATATCGTCTACCACTACTGCACTGAGCAGTGATTCAATGCTTGCCAGCAGGAACAGAGAAATCGCACCTGAAATAATGGGGCTCCAGTTTAAATCGGTAAATACAGGCATCACGAACCGGGGGAATCCGGCAGTAATGGTTGCGCGATCGGTGATTACCTCTGCACCGGGCAGCCAGATTAAAGCTGCGGTTACTGCTAATATCAAGCCGATTAAGGAAGCCGGGATAATCTGGAAAAAATTTTTGATGCCATTTGCTGCAACATTTTGTTTCTTAAAATGAAGAATCCATTTTGCGATGATGGGGATAAACATAATGGCAATCACAATCAACGCCAACGAGGGGGCAGTATTGAAATCTTTGAACTGTCCGATAAAAATGGAAACGGCAATTCCGTTGGTGAATCCGACTACTACGGGTTTCGGTATGTATTGCACATACTTTCCTAATTTTAAAAGGCCCAGCAGAATTTGCAGAACACCGGCAATCAGCATTGCCATAATAAATCCGTTATAGCCGGCGTTTTTATAGGTGTTGGCAAGTACCACAATCATAGCGGCGGTGGGCCCGTTGATTAAGCCGTTGGTTGCACCGAAAATGGTAGCAAAAAAACCGCAAAAAATGGCGCCGTAAAGTCCTGCCATGGCGGCATTCGGATCGCCGGGCATAGATTGCATCCCAAAAGCGATTGCTAAGGGGAGAGCTACGATCGCTACGGTGATACCGCCGATAATGTCTCCTCTTAAAGTTTTTTTGTTAAACATAATTTCCTCCATAAAAAGTGTAATGGCAAAGAGATAGGGTAACTGCAATTTGCAGCTACCCTTTGTTGGTTTTGTATCAATAATTAAACCGTCATAATTTCTTTTTCTTTTGCGGCGGTCTGATTATCAATTTCTTTTACGAATTTATCGGTTAAATCCTGAACATCTTTTTCACAGTTTTTCAAATCGTCTTCTGTGATTTCGGATTTTTTCTTCATATCTTTGTATTTGTCAATAGCATCACGACGGATGTTTCTCACAGCAACTTTTGCGTTTTCAGAAAGCTTGTGGATATCTTTTACCAAATCTTTTCTTCTTTCTTCGGTTAAGGCGGGGAAGTTCAAGCGAATTACTTTACCGTCGTTTGTGGGATTGATACCAATATCTGCTTTTAAGATTGCTTTTTCAATATCTCCCAAAATGGAAGCATCCCAGGGCTGAATTACCAAGGTTCTTGCTTCGGGAACAGAAACCGATCCAATCTGCGGAATGGGGGTGGGAGAACCGTAGTATTCCACGGTAATCTTATCTAAAATTGCGGGATTTGCACGGCCTGCTTTTAATTGGCCAAATTCCTGCAATAAGGAATCAACAGATTTTTTCATTCTGTCCTGACAGTCGTTAAATGTTTGTTTCATAAATAAAACTCCTTTTATATATTTAAGAATCTGAAACTATTTGGTAATGAAATCAACGGGGTACCAGGCAAGACAAATTTCCGATGCGGTACCGTCTGCTTTGATCTTTGCCAGAATTTTTTCCACTTCGGTGCAAACAGACACATTGTTTTGCTCAAATGCAATAACCAACTCGTAAGGAACTTCTTTGATGATGTGAAATGTTTCTGATTTTTGCGGAAGATTTTCATATAACGCTTTGTTATAAAGCACAGCGTCGCAAGTTCCGTTGGATAATGCGGAAAATAACGCTTCTTGTCCGAGATACGTGTGTACCGTGTTGTAATAATTCTTGACCATAGCCTCTTCTGCTGAGCTTTTGATAACACCAATCACAGTGGTTGGTTCCAGCGCCAGTTCCGGATTTTTAGCTATGTAAAGCACTGTGCTGTTGAAATAGGGAGAAGATAATCGGAAAGCGGTACTTGTTTCTGAGGTTGCAGGAATCTGCCCCCAAAGCATATCTACCCGATTTTCCTTTAAATAATCGACTAATGTTTCATCCCAGGGAATTTTCACTTTGGTAACAGTGATATCCAGTTCTTCAGCAAACGCATGAATCAAGTCGTTATCAAAGGAATCTTCGGTGTCGGGAACGCCGATGCGCAGCTCATTTCGTTGCACAATTTCATCCCATCTGGAGAGTTCCTCCGGGGGAAGCGGCTCCGTAATTTCTACCACCGGTTCCACGGTGTTTTCACATCCGGATAATCCGAATACGGCTAACAGTATGGATAAAATCAATAAAATTTTCTTCATTCTATCACGCCCTTCTAAAATATTTTAACATATTTTCCCTATAATTTCAAGTTTTTTTTCAAATTCATGGGAAAAATCTGAAAAACGGATGTGATGAAGGAAACTTTTTTTGAAAAAACAAAACTGCAGTAGTCAGCAAAGACACTGCAGTTTTGAGATGTGTAACTTTTTTTACAGGGTGAAAGGTTTCAACTCTTCTACCAAAGCATCACAGTTATCAGCATGAATTTCCACTTTGATGGGTTTTGCCAAATCTAAGCTAAAAATACCCATAATGGATTTTGCATCCACAATGTATCTGCCGGAGATTAAGTCAATGTCAAAGCTGTATTTGTTGACAGTATTAACAAAGACCTTTACGTCGTTGATGGAATTAAGTTGAATTTCAAAAGTTTTCATAAAAAAACCTCCTTCTCATACTTTGCATAATTATTTTGTACTTTTGCCAGTATTATACAACAAAAAAATTGAAAAATCAAGGTTTTCTCCAAAAAAAAGCAAGAGATTGAGCAAAAAATGAAAAAGGAGATAAAAAATGTTTTTTTAAATACAAAAATGTGCTTAAAATTGATTTTTTTTGCGATTTTTCCTTTACAAGATGTAAGATTTATGATACAATATAATTGCAAAAATATGAAATTGAGGTTTTGTTCATGGAGCAAATATATTTTGATGAAATTCATAAGCGCGGAATCAACGGTAAAACAGTTTTTTTAAAGAGCCTGATTGTGGGCGCCTGCATTGTGCTTTGTCCATTGTTGTTTATTTTTGGCGGTCCGTTCGGACTTGCGTTGGCGGCAGGTGCTGTTTACGGTGCATATTATCTGTTTCAGAAGCTGAACTGTGAATATGAATATATCTATACCGGCGGCGAAGTGGATATTGATGTTATTTACGGCAAGGCAAGACGGCAACGTCTGATTACCATAAAACCTCGTCAGGTGGAATTTATGGGAAAAGCCGATCAATATCTGGCAGAATATCGCAGAAAAGCTGATATTCAGAAATTCTTGGATTTCTCCGACGGGAATCCGGAAAAACAGTATCTGGTAATTGTAAACAGCAATCAGTTGAAAAAGTTGATTTTGTGGTCTCCCAGCGACCGATTGGTGGAACAAATCAAGCCGTATCTTCGTGAGCGGTTTGGAGAATAGAGAAAAAGAGGTAGTATTATGTCCCAGCGATCAGAACGTGCAAAGGCTTTATTTTTGGAAGGATATAACTGTGCGCAGGCGGTGGTAGGCGCATTTTCAGAAGAACTCTCCGCCGACTTTGGCACGCTGATGAAAACCGTTTCTTCCTTTGGCGGTGGTATGGGGCGGCTTCGTGAGGTATGCGGAGCAGTCAGCGGTATGTTCTTTGTAGCGGGTGCACTGTTCGGATACAGCGATCCTAAAGCGAAAGAAGAAAAAGCAGAGCATTACCGTTTGATTCAGACTCTTGCGGCTAAATTCCGGGAGAAGAACGGTTCTATTGTTTGCCGTGAGCTTTTGGGAGAGGACGGCAAACAAGTTACACACATTCCGGCAGAGCGCACGCAGGCGTATTACAAAAAGCGCCCTTGCGTAGAATTGGTTTCCGATGCCGTGCTGGTATTGGAGGAAGTTTGTCATCTGTAAATTGCCTTTTGGGTGATTTGAAAAATTAAAAATTCGGCTTGACAATCCGGGTTACCCGTGATATAATAAACAAGCGTTTTTTCACGGAATCAAGCCGAACGCTAAAGAGAATGCGTAACATGATTCTGTTGGTAATCCGGTATTTTTATGACTTGTGTTTGGCCTGCGACTTTTCTATTGTGAACCTCGTCAGGACGGAAACGGAGCAGCGATAAGCAACAAGAAATTTGTGCAGTGCCCAAATACAAGTCATAAAAGTATCGGATTTTCTATTTTCTTACGAAAGAGAGGTGGAGAAAGTGTATCAGGCGTTATATCGAAAATGGCGTCCGACCGTTTTTGAAGATGTGTTGGGACAGAGCCATATTACAGATACCTTAAAGAGCCAGTTGGTGCAGCATAAGCTTTCTCATGCCTACTTATTTTCCGGCTCCCGCGGAACCGGAAAAACCTCCACGGCTAAGATTCTCTCTCGTGCAATGAACTGCGAGCATCCGGTAAACGGAAACCCTTGCAATGAATGTCATGCATGTAAAACTGCTTTAAACGGTAGCGCAGTAGACATTGTGGAAATTGATGCTGCATCCAACAACCGCGTAGATGATGCCAGAATCATCCGGGAAGAAGTGGTGTATGCACCGGCCGATTTAAAATATAAAGTGTATATCATAGACGAAGCCCATATGTTGACTGAGGCAGCCTTTAATGCGCTGTTAAAAACATTGGAAGAACCTCCGGCGCATGTGGTGTTCATTTTTGCAACGACAGAACCGCATAAATTTCCGGTAACGATTTTATCCCGTTGTCAGCGGTTTGATTTTAAACGGATCACTCCCTACGATACGGAAAAACGAATCCGTCAGATTATTGCCGGAGACGGTTATACCATCACAGATGAAGCCATCGGTATGCTTGCCCGCCTGGCAGACGGTTCTATGCGCGATGCACTGTCTATTCTGGATCAGTGTATGTCGGCAGGCTTTACCGAAATTGACTGTCCTCAGTTGGCAACTATTACAGGTGCCTCTGACCCGCAGTTTATTATGAATTTTGCCCGCCAGATTATTGACGGTAATTTGTCGGAGTGCTTTCATCATATCCGTACCGCTTATGAAAACGGTAGGGATATGGAACGTATTTTAGAAGATTTGATTGCCCATTTTCGAAGTGTTTTAGTGGTGAAAACGCTAAACACACCGGAAAGTGCAATGGAAGTACTGTCTGTTACGCAGAGCATATATCAGCAGTACGCAACCCAGGGACAACTGGTCTCTGAAGAACGGTTGTTACGGTATTTGGATACCTTAAGCGAAGGGGTTGCGTCCCGACGTTATCTTGGACAGCCTCGGCTTTGCCTGGAGGTTGCGGTGACTGCTATGGTAAAACGTTCTGATATGGGGGATTTGCGAGGCGTTACCGAGCGTTTGCAGGAATTGGAGCTAAAGTTGAACCGCCTGAGTATGGAACAGCCTGTTTCGGCTGCGGCACCTATCGCAAGGGAATCTGCAGTTTCTGTGGAATCGGCTGCAGCACCTGTTTTTGAAGCACCTCTCATCAAATCGGAACCCGATGAAATTGTGTGGGAAATTCCACCCGAAGAACCAACTGCAGCATCGGAACGTATTGCTTTAGATTCTGTTCCTTCAGTGACGGAGGAATCGGCTGAAGTTACGGAAACAGAAGCTGTGGTGCCTGAAACAACGACGGAAGAACCCGCTGTTACCGTGCGTCCGGCAGAAGGGAGTCTTGCCCCGGTGTGGGAATCTGTATTGGAGATTGCTTCCAAAAAAGCGGATTTCGGATTCAAACGGATTATGGGTGGTGCCACCTGGGAAGAGCAAGAGGGTGGCATTGAGCTGATGATTGGCAGCGATGCGTTTTTAAATATTGCAAAAATGAATCAGTATGACAAAGTGTTAAAACAAGCGCTTCTGGATGTGACCGGGAAGGAGTATTCCGTAAAGCTCCGTTCCAAAGAAGCATCTGCGGAAGAAGGAGATTCTTTTCAGAAACTGATGTCCAGACTGAACGGTTTTTCCGATCAAATAACGTTTAAATAGAACGAAAGGAAACAAAGATTATGGCAAAAGGAAAATTCAATATGGGCGGCGGAATGCCCGGAAATATGGCAAATTTAATGAAACAGGCGCAGAGAATGCAGCAGAATCTGGAGCAGGCTCAGGAAGACCTGGCAAATAAAACATATCAGGCAACCTCCGGTGGCGGAGCAGTCAGTGTAACGATAAGCGGTACCGGCAAATTGGTTGATTTAGTGATTGATGAAGCTGTATTGGATGATGCGGAAATGGTTTCCGATCTGGTGATTGCTGCAGTAAACCAGGCAATTGACGAAATGGAAAAACAAAAAGAAGCTACCTTAGGCGGCCTCACCGGCGGTATGGGGAACTTCGGCGGATTATTCTAATTTTTTCAATTCCGTGACAAAGAATCACTTTATAACAATTAGAGGAACAGATTATGGCAGAGATTTTTGAGCCGTTAACCGTGTTGACCGAACAATTCAATAAATTACCCGGCATCGGCAAGAAAACAGCCCAGCGTCTTGCATATTATGTGTTGATGCAGCCGGACGAGTTTGCAAAAGACTTCAGTAGTGCATTGTTAAATGCAAAAGCGAAAGTCCGCTATTGCAAAACCTGTCAGAATATCTGTGCGGGGGACATTTGTCCCATTTGTCAGAACGCAAAGCGTGACCAAAGCACCGTCATGGTTGTGAAAAGTCCCAAAGAGCTGATTGCGATGGAGAAAGCCGGAGAGTACCAAGGTGTATACCATGTGCTTCACGGTTTGATTTCGCCGATGGACGGAATTTCTCCCGAAGATTTAACTGTGAAAGAATTGCTTGCCCGGGTTTCTACCGGCAATGTTACGGAAGTGATTCTGACTTTAAGTCCCACCGTGGAAGGAGAGGCCACTTCTATGTATCTGGCAAAGCTTTTAAAACCGCTGGGAATTAAAGTGACTCGAATTGCGCAAGGTCTTCCCTTGGGAAGTGACATTGAATATGCTGATGAAGCAACCCTTCTGATGGCGTGGAAAGAACGAAAAGAACTGTAGCACAGAGGTAAGTTCTCTGTGTGACGTGACATAGAGGATGGAAACTGATGGCTTTAAAATTATCCAAAGGGAGGAAAAAGAACCTGGTGAAGTTACCGGTTACTTTTTTCGACCGATATCTCCCTACTGTAAATGGGGATTACCTGAAAATTTATTTATTCGGACTGAAGCTTTGCATGGAAAACCAGTCTATGACGGATTCTGAAATTGCAAAAAGCCTTGGTGTGTTAACGGTGGACGTAAAAAATGCGTGGCATTACTGGGAGCAGGAAGGACTGATTTCTTTATCTGAAGAAGGTTCTGTGGAATTTGAGAATCCCGAAGAAATGACCTTCTCATCGGTTGCCAAAAAAGAGAAGAAACCCTACGAAGCAGTTCGGTTTGAAGATGTGTTTTCTACCATTCAAAGGGACGAGGATTTTAAGGAAACCTTGCGAATTGTGGAAGCAACTTATCCGGAGCTTTTAACGCAGGATGATGTGATGATGATTTTCGACATTGTGAAAATCAAGGGGATTCCTTTGGAGCATCTGATGGTGACCATTGCCCATTGTTTAAAAATCCGCAAAAAAAGCATGAAATACATTTATAAAGTAGTAACGGCAAATTATGCAGACGGAATTACCGACCTTGAAGATTTAGAGCAACATTTCACCCGTATGGAGCAGAGTAACAAGTATATGAAAAAAGTTGCCAAAGTCTTAAAAATTACAGGACGGGAATTTGTGGATAAGGAAAAAGAATTTATTCGCAAATGGGAGCAGTCTGAAAAAACAGAACAGGAAATCCGTGAAGCATATGAAAAAATGATTATGGCAATCGGCAAGCTTTCATTCTCGTACTTAGATAAAATTATTATGAATGAAAATGGGAACAAACCGACGAAAAAATCGTCTGTAAAAGTGGGTCCCTTGAATAATTTTAATCAGCAGATGCCTGATTTTCAAAAAATTACCGATAATCTCATTCGGAAACAGTTGGAGGAATAAGGGATGACATACCCAACCGTTGTATTACAAAAAGCGGCAGAACAACTGAAAAAACGCCAGGAAGAAAACAAACAGATTACCCGTGAGAAAAAGGAAAAGGCATACATAGAGATTCAAAAACTTCGGGAGATAAATCAAAAAATCGGCGCACAGCTAAAACTTGGATTATCTTCCGGAACGTCTGTACAAGCAATCAAGCAGACGCTTTCAGATCTTGTTGCAGAGCGGGAGCAGCTGTTGGCGGAACACGGTTATCCTGCCAATTATTTAGATGACTATTATGAGTGTCCGATTTGTCGGGACGAGGGATTTGTAGGGAGTGAACCCTGCGAGTGTTACAAAAAGCTGCTGCGAACCGAAGCATATCAGCTTTCTAACCTTTCTTCCAGGATTGACACAGAGAATTTTGAAGCGTTTTCTTTACCGATGCATTCTGAACAAAAATATATGGAATGTATCATTGAAAAAGCAAAGCGGTATTGTAAGGAAGATTCTTCCATCCGCAAAAACTTACTGTTTACCGGTCCAACAGGAACAGGAAAAACCTTTCTTTCTTCCTGCATCGCCAAAGAGTTTCTGGATCACGGATATTTTGTACTGTATCAAACGGCAACCCGTATTTTCAACATTATAGATGATGCAAAATTTCGCCGTGAGCAACCGGAACATTCAGAATATCTTGATATGATTTCTGATTGTGATTTGTTGATTATTGATGACCTGGGAACCGAATATGCCTTTGGATATCCTCAATCTCAATTATTTGATATTTTGGAAGCCAGAATGATATCCGGTAAGCGGACAGTAATTTCAACCAATCTGGATTTTAGTGAACTGAATCAGAAGTATTCTCCCCGATTTATTTCCAGAATACTGGGCAATTACGAAACCTTTGTGTTTCGTGGTGATGATTTGCGGTATCCAAAGGGGTAATTACCTCTCAAATAAATGATTAAAAAATAATTTTATATTATGACAGAATGTGCAAAATGTGCAACTGTCTGAATTCACTTAAAGGAGGAATTCAAATGAAATCAAAAGTGTTAGCACTTGTGCTTGCTTGTCTGATGACTCTGTCTGTTCCCGTTTTCGCGGCAACTTACCCAGACGTTCCGGAAACTCACGACAGATATGAGGCAATCAGCATGTTGTCCAGTATGGACATTATTACCGGTTTTCCGGACGGCTCTTTCAAGCCTGACGAAGCGGTAACCAGAGCACAGATGGCAGCTCTGATCACAAGAATGTTCAGTCTGGGCAGCTTTGCTGTAACCGAAGAACCTTTTTCTGACGTAGCAGTAGATTACTGGGCAGCATCTGATATCGTAGCTGCCAAAAAACGTGGCATCATCAATGGGTTCCCGGATGGCACCTTCCAGCCGGATGCACAGGTTACATACGAGCAGGCTGTAAAAATGATCGTATGCGCATTAAACTATGGCACCGCAGCAGAAAAGCTGGGCGGATATCCCGGTGGATACATCACCCAGGCAAGCAAGCTGAACATCTTAAACAAGGCTGCATTTGCACAGACCCAGCCGGCACCCAGAGGTATCATTGCACAGCTTCTGTATAATTCTCTGGACGTTGATATGCTGGTGGCTCAGGTAAAACCTGACGGAACTATCAACTATGTAAAATCTGAAGACGGCAACAACTCTGTCAGCCAGCAGTTCTTAAAAAGCTACACCGTAAAAGGTGCAACCGTAGTTCGTACTCCCAGAGTGAATATGGAACCCGGTGTTTCTGCCATTGCATCTGTTAACGACAATGCACTGTTTATCAAAACAACTCAGGGCGACTACATTAAGCTGATTGCCGGCGCCAATGCAGATGCTTTTGGCTATGTGGGTCAGGTAGTAGATGTCACTTATAAAGAAGAAGCAGGCACCGATGATAAAACCTTAACCAGCATCAAACGTAGCAATTCTGTGGAAGTAACTGAAAACATCAAGCTTTCTGATGTTATCAGCCTGACCAACAACGAGCTGACTTACTATACGGATAAAGCAAATGACTTTACCAAAACCATCAACTTCAATGCAACTCCCACTGTAATCTATAACGAAAGATTACACACCGGCGGCATTGCAGCAATCAATGCAGATTTATTCAGCGTTAGCAATCATGAATATGCAAGCGGTGTAATTTCTGTTTATAACGGCAACACCACACTGGTAAAAGCAAAATCCTATAAAATTTATGTGGTAGACAGCATCGACTCCAGAAACGAAGTCATCAAAGTAAAAGGTGCTGTTATCGGCGGTACTCCACAGAGCAACAAAGATATTAGCATTCCTTATAAAGATGCGTATATCAACGAAACTGTAATCCGCAAAGGTAACTTTAACTATTCCACCGGAGCAGTGGCTGCAAACGCAACCAAACTGAGCTCCTACAGCGGCATTTCCAAAGGACACATCATCGCTGTGGCAAGCAATACGGAAGATACCTCCAACAGCTACTTTGAAGTTCTGGTTTCTTCCACTACTGTCAACGGTACTGTAAACGAATACGCCACCGACGATGCAACCGGCCGTCCGGTTATTAAGGTTGGCACTTCTTCTGCAATGCTGTTAGCAAGAGAATTAGACAGATATGAACAAACCGATAAGGTGCATGCAGATGTGAATGCAAAATTCCATATTGATCCCTTCGGTGAAATTGGTTATATCAGCGATATCAAAACGAGTGATGTTCGTCTGGCAATTCCGGTTTCCGCTACCAAAGGCGGTTCCGGTTTTGACAGAGTAACTCAGGTTCAGCTGTATAACGTTGCTAACGGTGCCCTGGATACCCTTTTCTTCCGCAATGAAAGTGACAGCGAGATATTAAAAGACGGCTCCGGTGCTTTGATTACTGATTCTATCTTCAAATACACCGTAAAGAGCGGAAAAATTGACACCATAGAACTCCTGCAGGCAGGTAGCGATGACTACACCTATGTAGCAGAAAAATCTGCTGTTTCTGAAGTAAGCGACATTACAAAGGTGTCTAACAGCAAAATCACCTTTGCCGGTGGTAAAGACATCACCTACAACTCCAGCAGCACCAAAATTATTATGATCGGTTCTTCCGCATCCAGTGAAACTGTGACTCCCAAGACTGCCACCATGACCACCAACACCGCATATACCGGTAAGGTATATCAGATGAATAATGAAAATTCCGCCGGTTATAGAATGCAGTATGTCATCATTCGTCCCTTTGAAGGCTTAACCGATAAATCTCCCACCTACATTGTGGAGTCAATCGGATCGAACATCCCCACCGAAAACGGAAATATTGTAACCATCAAGGTGTATAACTTCACCGGAACCTCTAAAAGCGGCAATGGTGCTGAAGCAACTGAGCTTACCATCACTGAAGAGGTTCAATCTACACTGAGGCTGAAAAAAGGTGACGTATTCACCTACTATACCTTACCCGGAGACGGTGTTGCAGATATTGGAACCTTAAGAAATGTTTACATTCTTGCAAGAGCAGACGAAATTGCAGCAGGTACCTATCCCTCAACTGGCTATATGACTGCAGACGACAATGCCCAGGCTGCAACCGGCGGTTACAACAGAGACTACAGATTCTGGGGCATTCAGTCTCAGCAGAGCACCTTGGTAGGACCTAATGCTCTCAATGTATTTGCTTATTATATGGGCATTCCCATGGATTACATTATCAGCGAAGACGGCACAGAACACAGCTTAACAATTGCAAAGGATTCTGTAACTAAGCTTCCCGTTCTTCCCGGTGACACTGCAGATATTGCAACTATGGAGGCAAAAGTAGGTGACGGAAGTTACTTCTATGATTACAACGTCACTTCTCTGGCAAATATTTTTGTGTATGAAGCCGATGGAACTCTGGTTCAGGTGAAAGGAAAGGATAATGTTCAGAGCTATCTGGCAGAGCTGAACACTGTCAGAAACAATATCCCCAACACCACCAACAAGAGCCACGATACCTTATTTGTAAAAGCATACAACACCGATAGCTCCAACATCGCACTGTATAACCTTTACATTATCAAGGACGCAAGAGTTAATCCGTAATTTTTCATAAAAAATACCCCGTAATATCTCTCGGTATTACGGGGTATTTTTTTAGTTTATTTCTGAAATTTTCACTGTCACACTGTTACCGTCGGTATCTGCGAAAAGAGAAACCGGCTTGTCCCGGTTATTTTTGAATTGAAAATCATATCCACCATAAGATACAGTAGCATCGTGGTCGGAGTCTGCATAGGGAACCTGGTGAGAATGAGAATGTCGCTCCACAATTTCAAAGCCGCCATTTAATGCTGCCATATAAATGGTGGAAGACACTTGACAGATTCCGCCGCCAACGGTTGGCTTTTTTTCGCCCTTTTCATCATAACCGATTGCTTCTTTGTATCCTTTTTCTGCGGTACGTGGGCCTACGGTTTCATTAAATGAAAATTCTTCCCCGGGTTGCAAAGTTTTTCCGTTGATTGCTTGAATCGCCAGCGCTAAATTTTGGTTCCGTTCGGGGATGTTGTCGTAAATTTTTGTGGAGGCTTGTCCTACGGTTTCGTTTTTTGGAGCAGGGGATGAGGAGACCTCCGGCTGCGGACTTTCGGTTACTGTAGGAGACGGAGAAGGCAGTGGAGAAGACTCCGGCTCTGTTCGCATATTGCATCCTGATAATAAGAGAATCATCAGCAGAAGGAGTCTGCTCCCGGATATTTTTTTCATAGTGACCTGACGTTTCAAGAGAAGACTCCTTTCTTTCGGATAAAATATCAGTTGTTTTTATCGGTAATCATAAACTTAATTGCTGTTCGCTCTTCACCGGCTACTTCAATTTCAGAGAAGGCGGGTACACATACAATGTCAAAACCGCTGGGAGCCAAAAAACCTCGGGCGATGGCAACAGCTTTTACCGCTTGGTTTACAGCTGCCGCACCAATGGCTTGCAGTTCCGCAGAACCTCTTTCTCTCACAATGCCGGACAGTGCTCCTGCTACTGAACCGGGATTGGAATTTTTAGATACCTTCAGGATAAGCATATTGATTCCTCCAGATCAAAAATATAAGTATTGTTTTTCTGTTTTGTTTTTTCGTGGTGTTTTTCAGTATGGTTTATTATATGAAGAAAAGACGTAAAAAATACGAATTTTCGTAAAATTAACTGAAACAGAAGCTTTTTGAAACAGAAAGTAAAGTTATTTAAAAAAATTTTTAAAAAAATCCAAAAAAATTTCAAAAAGAGTGGACAAACAGGGGGAAATTATGTATAATATAATTTGGTAAAAAATTATTTCAATATACATTTATGGAGGTTTAAAGTAATGAGCAAGTTTACACATGAAGTGGAACAAATGACTTGTGTAGCCAAAGGCCCCAACCACGGTCCGGCACCGATTCCGGAAGAAGGCAAATGGGTTCAGGCAAAAGAAGTAAAAGACATTTCCGGTTTAACTCACGGTATTGGTTGGTGTGCTCCTCAGCAGGGTGCATGTAAACTGACCTTAAACGTGAAAGACGGTATTATTGAAGAAGCGCTGGTAGAAACTATCGGCTGTAGCGGTATGACTCACTCTGCAGCAATGGCAGCAGAAATTTTAACCGGCAAAACCTTACTGGAAGCAGTCAACACTGACCTGGTTTGTGATGCTATCAACACTGCTATGAGAGAACTCTTCCTGCAGATTATTTACGGAAGAACTCAGACTGCATTCTCTGAAGGCGGTTTACCCATTGGAGCAGGCTTAGAAGACTTAGGTAAAGGCTTAAGAAGCCAGGTTGGTACCATGTACTCCTCTTCTGCAAAAGGTCCCAGATACCTGGAAATGGCAGAAGGTTATGTTACCAAAATTGCTTTGGATGATGAAAAACACATCATCGGTTATGAATTCATCAGCTTCGGCAGAATGATGGATATGATCAAAGCAGGCACCAGCCCGGAAGAAGCAATGAAGAAAGCAACCGGTACCTACGGAAGATTCGCTGATGCAGCGTCCTACGTAGATCCGAGAAAAGAATAAGGAGGGAAACGATTATGCCATTATTTGAAGGTTACGAAAGAAGAATCGCAGGCATTACCAAATGCCTGGAAGCAAACGGAATCGCTTCCATCGAAGAAGCAAGAAAAATTTGCGAAGATAAAGGTATTGATGTTTATAACATTGTAAAAGGCATCCAGCCCATCTGTTTTGAAAACGCTTGCTGGGCATATATCTTAGGTGCTGCTTTAGCAATCAAACGTGGCGTTACCAATGCTGCTGATGCTGCAGAAGTAATCGGCGAAGGCTTACAGGCATTCTGTATTCCCGGCTCCGTTGCTGACGACAGAAAAGTAGGTTTAGGGCACGGTAACTTAGCAGCAATGCTGCTTCGTGAAGATACCAAATGTTTCGCATTCTTGGCAGGTCACGAATCCTTCGCAGCTGCAGAAGGTGCAATCGGTATTGCAAAATCTGCAAACAAAGTTAGAAAAGAACCCTTGAAAGTTATCTTAAACGGTCTGGGTAAAGATGCTGCAGAAATCATCTCCAGAATTAACGGCTTCACCTATGTAAAAACTCAGTTTGACTATTACACCGGTGAACTGAAAATCGTTTCTGAAAAAGCTTATTCTGACGGCGAAAGAGCAAAAGTAAGATGTTACGGTTGTGACGACGTTCGTGAAGGCGTTGCAATTATGCACAAAGAAAACGTTGGTGTTTCCATCACCGGTAACTCCACCAACCCCACCAGATTCCAGCATCCTGTTGCAGGCACCTACAAAAAGGAATGCATCCAGCAG
>JAZQGY010000036.1:0-1681 GCA_045540295.1 Clostridia bacterium | reverse complement strand
AGAAAGCCCTGTTTTTGTGGCAGGGCTGGTTTTGTTGTGTCCAAAAACATGAAAATTGCCCAGGCAACAGCACATGCTCCGACAACTAGGCACAAAAAAGGGAGCCGCCGCAGAAGTTCACATTCTGCAACAGCTCCTTTTCGTTGTAAAGCAAAAGACCGTTTCCTTTTGTAAACAGGCTTTCATTAGATGATTATGAAAACTTTTCATTAAGCAGAAAAAAGACATCAGGACCACCCGTACGGGGTGGTCCTGTTTATGGGCATGAAGTGAAATAATCGTTTCCTCTTAGAGGGCATTGTTTCCCGCTAAATAGGTTAAAATAATCTTAAATCAATGCATCACTGTAAACAGAAAGGAGATTTTGGTCATGAAGAATAATAGGCTAACATCTAAGCATTTGCAGTCTTTCAGAGATTATTTGTTCCAGGAGGAAAAAAGCGCTGCAACCATCGAAAAGTATTGCCGCGACGTACAAAAGTTTTTCTCGTTTGCCAGTGGAGATATGATCACAAAGGAATTGACGATTTCTTATAAAAAGCATCTGGAAGAGTGTGACTACGCGGTGCGTTCCATCAATTCCATGCTGACTTCACTAAACCGTTTCCTGGAGTTTTTGGGCCGGGCTGATCTCAAGGTAAAGATTATCCGAATTCAGCGAAAAGTCTATTGTGAAGAAAAGCAGGAGCTAACCAAGGCGGAATATTTGCGCTTATTGGATGCCGCAAAGAATCACAGACAACTGAAGCTGGTGATGCAAACCATTTGCAGCACGGGTATACGAATCTCTGAACTGAAGTATTTTTCTGTGGAAGGAGTCCTTCGTGGGGAGATCTCCGTGCATTGCAAGAACAAAACGCGTGTCATTCTCATACCGGGGAAACTGAAAAAGCTGCTGCTTGCTTATGCGAAGCAACGCGGTATTAAATCCGGGCTGATTTTTATCACCAGGAGTGGAAAACCACTGGATCGGAGTAATATTTGGTCTCAGATGAAGAAACTGTGTGATGCTGCCGGCGTGGCCCGCACCAAGGTGTTTCCACACAATTTGCGAAAGCTGTTCGCACGCACCTTTTATCGAATTGAAAAAGACATTGCCAAACTGGCCGATATTCTGGGTCACGGGAGTATTGAAACGACCCGCATCTATATCATGACTACCGGTGTGGAACATCGAAGAAAAATCGAACAACTGGGATTGGTCATATAGCTAAAAT
The DNA here is from genome assembly GCA_045540295.1 of Clostridia bacterium. Lineage (GTDB taxonomy): Bacteria > Bacillota > Clostridia > UMGS1840 > UMGS1840 > SIG452. Next base: position 464 of record JAZQGY010000036.1, on the reverse strand, counting down.
TAAAACACCACATAATTCACATTATGTGGTAAATGAAGTGTTATGTGAAGGCGAGAAGCAGACCATTCTTTGAAAATGGGCATACTTATCCTAAATTTTAACTTATTATAGCACTGCTCGGTTACATAAACGGTTTCATTTTAAGGTTTTTGTTTCAGTAAAAAAATATTTCTGCAAAATTACAAATAGAACAACAAGTTGTTTCGATAAAACGCCAAACGCTATCTTTATAAAGAACCACTATTCGGATAAAACTTGATTTATAGGCTTTTCAAAGCTGCCTTTGTCATGCTTTCTGCATAATTCAAAGGGCGCATTTTGGCGTACTTTTTTTAATCTCTGATCTTGGAAGAAGTTTCAAGCCAAACTTATAACCACATAATGTGAATTATGTGGTGTTTTAATTTTAGCTATATGACCAATCCCAGTTGTTCGATTTTTCTTCGATGTTCCACACCGGTAGT
>JAZQGY010000035.1:0-32504 GCA_045540295.1 Clostridia bacterium | reverse complement strand
ATACGCTTGCCACCGAAAACGATATTCTGAACGGTCTCGGCATGCTCTTTATGAGACTGCTCACACACCGCGCACAGATCTTTGCGGACGTGCGCACCTACTGGTCGCCCGAGGCGGTAAAGAGAGTGACCGATTACGAGCTTGAGGGCAAGGCAAAGGAAAACGGAGGAATTATCCATCTGCTCAATTCGGGAGCGGCTTGTCTTGACGCCTGTGGAGAATGTACGGACGAGAACGGCAACGCCATTATGAAGAAGTGGTGGGAAGTAACCGACGAAGATATCAAGAAAATGACGGACGCAACCGTTTGGTGCGAAGCGGGCTTTGATAACTTCCGTGGCGGCGGCTTCTCCAGCCATTTTGACACTTATGCTGAAATGCCCGTAACCATGATTCGTCTGAATCTGGTAAAAGGCTTAGGCCCCGTTTTGCAGATTGCAGAAGGATGGACCGTAAATCTGCCCAAAGAAGTAAACGATACGTTAATGGAACGTACCAATCCCACCTGGCCCTGCACTTGGTTCGCACCCAGATGTGACGGTAAGGAAGGTTCTCCCTTCAAATCTGCTTACGAAGTGATGATGAACTGGGGTGCAAACCACGGCGCAATTTCTTACGGCCATATCGGTGCAGACTTAATCACCATGTGCTCTATGTTAAGAATTCCCGTATGTATGCACAACGTACCCGAAGAAGACATCTACCGTCCTGCTGCTTGGAATGCATTTGGTATGGATAAAGAAGGTCAGGATTATCGTGCATGCCAGACCTACGGACCTTTGTATAAATAGGCTTGAAAAATTGCGCATAATCCGTGAATCTCACCGCTCGTCGTACAACCAAGTACGACTTCGGGAGGAGAAAACCGTTGGTTTTCTTTCGATTTCCGAATTCTGCATCCGTTTTTCTGCACCTTAGATAGTAAAAAAAGAAAGACGAAATTCTTTGATTAGAATTTCGTCTTTTTTATTATGAGAGAAATTGGAGAAAACGACTTATGTGCCGTTTTGTGGAAGCACACACAGGTGCTTCCCCACATTATTGCCTTTGCAGATACAGCACCGCAAAAATTACCAGAAAGATTCCGAAAAATCCAAACACCGTGGGAATTTCCCCAAAGAAAAACGCACCGCATAAGGTGGCAACCACCGGCTCCGCTGTAGCAATCACCGATGCTTTGGCGGGGGGAGTATGCTCCAATCCTTTGGTGTAGCAATAATAGGCGGCGGCTCCTGTCACAATGCCGTATATCAGAAGAAGCCAAATACTTTGGGGATTCGTTTGTAACACTTCTACCGTATGGGAGGGTGTAATCAAAAAAAATGAACCTACCGTGGCAACTAAAAAAGTGTAGGTGATGACGGTTAAGGTGTCATACTTTTGCAGAGCAAATTTGGCAAATATGGAGTAGAGGGCATAACCGAATCCTGCGCCAAGACCCCAGAGAAGACCTTGAGGTGAAATGCTTCCTCCGCCGTCCAATACACCGGATACCGCCACACATCCTAAAAAAGCTAAGATGAGTGCCAAAAGCTTTCCACGGGTAATTTTTTCCCGAAAAAACAGGCAGGACATTCCCATTACAAAGAAGGGAGCTGTGTATAAAAGAATTGCCGCCACCGAAAGGGAGGATTCCTTCATCGCCTCAAAATAGCAGAGGTTAAAGAACACAAAGCTAAAGAGTCCTGTACCGATAAAGTACCACAAATGCCGTATTTTGATTTTCAAGTATTTCGGATTGGTGATGAGAAGTAAAATAACCAGTCCCACCGCCGTAATCAGCGATCGCAGTGCCACCAGCTCTGCCGAGGTGAAGCCGTAGGGAGTTAAGTGTTTCACAAACAGTCCGATAATCCCCCAAAACACGGCACCTAAAATAATCATAAGAGTTGATAAGGATTTCATTGTTTCAATAGACCTATCTTAAAATAAATACTAAAAAATACTAAAAAATACTAAAAACTAAACAAGAGGTTTAAAAGATTCCATAATTTTTAAGGCAATTTTTAAACCGTCTACCCCGGCAGACACAATGCCTCCGGCATAGCCTGCACCTTCCCCGCAAGGGTATAAGCCTTTTGCTCCGTCGGACTGAAGCTCCTCATTCCGATTGATGCGAAGGGGGGAGGAGGTTCTTGTTTCTACTCCTGTGAACACGCATCCTTCTGCCAAAAAACCGGGCATTTTTTTCTCGAAGGCAAAGAGCCCTTCTTTTAGTGACTCCGTCACAAAAGCGGGAAAGAGCTTTTCAAAAGAAACTTCTGTAACACCCAAGGAATAGGTGGGTTCAGGATATGCCAAACGGGGTTTTACCCCTGTAAAATCAAAGGAAGTGGCAAAGGGGGCCCGATTGTTGGAACCTGCCATACGGTACGCCGTTTGCTCCAAATTTTCAATAAACTGAAGACCGCCAAAGAGTCCGTCCCCCAAATCTTCGGGAGATACCGACACGCAAAGGGCGGAATTGGAGTTTTTGCCGTCACGGGCAAGATAGCTCATGCCGTTGACTAAAATGGATTCCTCCTCCGACTGGCTGGGTACCACTACGCCGCCGGGACACATACAAAAGCTGTACGCCGTATGACCGTTTGATGCGTGATGAAACAGCTGATAGTCTGCCGCACCTAAATTGGGATGCCCGGCAAAAGAGCCGTACTGAATTTTATCAATCACCCGGCGGTGATGCTCCACTCTGGCACCCACAGAAAACGGTTTTTTTGATAAAGGAATTTCCTTTTGATTGAGTAGAGCGTAAACATCTTTGGCGCTATGTCCTGTTGCCAATACCACCACGGAGGCAGGGATCTTTTCGGTATCATTGACCGTTACGGAGGTGATTGCTCCGTTTTTTAGTTCCATATCCGTTAAACGGGAGCGAAATTGAAAGAAACCGCCCAAACGGATGATTTCTTCCCGTAAGCTTTTCACGCAGGTTCGAAGCTTATCCGTTCCGATATGAGGCTTTGCCTGATAGCAAAGATGGGGTAACTCGCTATGTTCGGAAAGCACTCGCACCACCTCTGCCGATAAGGGGTCATTGATACGGGTAGTCAGCTTTCCATCCGAAAAGGCACCTGCACCACCTTCGCCAAACTGCACATTGGATTCTTTGTTTAAGGGCTTTCCACTGAAAAATCCGTCCACGGTTTTAACCCGTTCATCGATGGGTTCCCCCCGCTCCAACACAAGGGGAGCGTAGCCGTTTTTTGCCAGTAAATAGGCACAAAAAAGACCGCCCGGACCTGCTCCCACCACTACAGGGCGGTGAGAAAGCTCTTTGCTTCCAAATAAAACAGTAAGCTTTTTCTCTTGGTAAGGGACGGTTTTCTTTCTAAGTTTTGGCGGGATTTTTTGTTCTTTGCCAGCTTCTTCCACCAAAAAGGTATATACGAAACAGATGTCCTCTTTTTTGCGGGCATCTACCGATTTTTTATAAATGGATACTTTTCCTTTGGGAAAGTAGGTATTTTTGAAAAAGGAAATGGCTTCCTCATCCGTATAGGACACGGGAAGTTTGATATCCTTTACTAAAAAAATCATTGGAAGAATTCCTCCAGTAAGGTTTTGCATTCTTGCTCCATAATGCCGCCGTAAATTTCGGGAACATGGTTGATTTTATGAAGATAACCCAATTTTTCCACATATTCCATGGCACCGTATTTTACGTCATAACAACCAAAATACACTCGCTTGATTCTGGCATTCACACAGGCGCCAAAGCACATTAAACAGGGCTCTTTGGTCACATATAATTCGCAGCCTTCCAAGTAGGTAGTACCCAGCTTTTTAAGACCCTGCTCAATTGCCAGAAGCTCTGCATGGCAGATACCGTTTTGCGCTACACATTCGTTGTGAGCTACGGCGACCACTTCTTTGTTTTTCACCAATACAGCACCAACAGGCACTTCGTTTTTGTCTTTTTTTGCCTCCTTGATGGCAAGGAGCATCCACTCATTTATCATAGTTTAGTATGCTCCTCTGTAGTAGTGACCTCTGGTATAGCGGGTTAAGGGATTCTGTTCTAATCGGAAGGAATGGATAATTTCCTGTACCTGCGCCTTATTTTCACGGAAGAAATGAAGTCGCACACATCCAACTCCTGCGGCACGAAGGTCATTTAACTTATCCGACATCATAATAGGGTAAGGATTGTAGATAGCATTTTGGGAACAGTTTTCACAGGCGATGATAAATTCTTCGCCTTTTCTGTCCTTCATGACCAAATCATTGGGATTACATTTCCCCCGAATGTTAGATTTTATACAGGATTTTGTAATCATTAAGGGAATCTGACCGTAACCTAACACGGTTAAATCGGAAGAATCGGTGATAATGTTTTTCACATTCTTTAAATTTGCTTCCACCGAAGCAGTCACATTTTTTACGCCGTGTTCTTCTAAATACTTTGCAGATAGGGAATTGGTTACATTGAAGGTATAATCACAGTAGAGATGATATTTACTGCCAAAAGAATCAAAGGCATTGAGATAACCGATATTGCCCACTAAAATGTTGGTGATTTCGGGATGGCGGGATAAAAAGGCACGGGCCTTGGAAATCTGCTTGTCGGTGGCAATCCGTTCGCACCAAAGACCCACATTTTCAATTTCACCGTATTTTTGGAGGTATTCTTCAATCACTTCTGCTTTTGCAAAAATCAGCTTGTCCCAACATTCCCGCACCCATTTTAGCTGAAATGCGGTGGAAACGGTGCAGTAATACTCAATTTCATCTACGGTTTTGCGCTTTCTCATCTGATAGGAATAAGGTTCTGTGTGCCGTTCAAACCGGAATAAACTATCCAAATAAGCACCGATTTCGCGGCGGATGGCATTCATCTGGGAAACACTTAAAAATAGCGGTGTTTCATCTGCTAAAACAATTTCAATTTCTTCAAAGCAGAAGGTTTCGTTGCCTGTTTTTGAAAGCTGATCCATCAATTTGTCACGGGTCAAGGGGGCGTTTTGGGCAAGCTGAGGACAAATATCCACAGTGAAGGGATACACATCTTCACCCAAGAGAAGCTCTGCTTTAATGGGTTTGTTCAATTCTAGAAACAGAGAAACTGACACGGGAATTTGGGAAAATTCACGGTCACGGTTTAAAATCTGGTCGTAGTAACGCTCCATTTTCTTGGTTTCTCTGGTATAGGGATTTTCGTTTTTATAAAAATTAAAGAGGCTTTTATCAGAAATGCCGTCATAATAACCGGGGGTATAACCGCCACGGTTAAAGGAAGCATCAATAATGGCATAATCTTCTTCCGAGACTTCCCCCGAATCCAAGGCACGGCGGTATACGTCTGTTACGGCAGCGGTGTAGTATTTACTTTTTAATCTGCCCTCAAGTTTTATCACGTCAACACCCATTTCTTCCAATTCGGGCAGATAGTCTAAGAGCATTAAGTCCTTAGGAGATAACAGTGCGCCTTTTTTTTGTTGGGTTTCATAGAACATCCGGCAAGGCTGTGCACATTTTCCACGGTTTCCGCTTCGCTCTCCGATAAAGCTGGACATTAAGCATTGCCCCGAATAGCACACACATAGAGCCCCATGGGCAAACACTTCAATATTCAAGTCAGTTGCTTTTCTGATTTTTTCAATTTCAGCCCGGGACAGTTCACGGGGGAGAACCACTGTGTCAAAGCCCTCTTTTTCCAAAAGCTTTACTCCTGCCAAATTGTTGACGGTCATCTGAGTAGATGCCACCAGACGAAGTTCAGGCGCAATTTTTTTAACCAGCTCTGCAACCCCAAAATCCTGCACAATAACGCCGTCTGCCAACGAATTATAAATCACATCAATCAGTTTGGTGACGGTTGCAATTTCATTATCGTATACCAAAGTATTCAACGTCACAAAAACTTCTACTCCCCGTTTATGGCAGTAGAACACGGCATCTTTTAAATTGTCTTCGGTAAAGTTTTCGGCGCCTGCTCTGGCGTTAAAAGAATCAAGGCCCAAATAAACTGCATCGGCTCCGGTTTTTACTGCAGCGACCATAGATTCATAAGAACCCGCAGGAGACAGTATTTTCATAACTTTTACTCCTTTGTTATAGACTTGCTAAAACGCGCCTAATGGGGGAACTTCACCACTCGCCCTACACTCGGTACGGCTTCGGGAAATCCCCATTGGGGTTCAGTTTCTCTGTTTTGCATCAATTTTATCTTCGTCTTGTTATCAAGTTTGAGAGACTGGAAAAAATGCGCACAATAAAAGAATTCTGCATCAATTTTATCTTCGTCTTGTTTATAAAAACAGATATACTAAAATAATCGTCATCGAACGACGAAAGCAAAACTTTCCGCCGTTATTTTCGCAATGGAATACCGTATTAGGAAGACGGAGGTTCGGGATTGCGGAAATACTTGGCGGCAGTTTCTTTTTTTGGTTCGTTTTTTCTTTGCTGTCAAAGAAAAAAATGAACATAATATCTATAAATCTTCGGCTGAGATGTGGATTCTTTCAATATTCGCTACTGCTTGGTCAATGAATGCATCCATATCCAGCTTTTGTTCTTCAAAAATGACGTCCTTCACTCTGGGATGAAGTTTAGGATGTTTGGGAGTAAACACGGTGCAACAGTCCTCATAAGGTAAAATGGAGGTTTCAAAGGCTTCCATCTTACGGGAAATTTCGGTGATTTCGGTTTTATCCATCCCGATTAAGGGGCGAAACACAGGAATTTCCACTGCCGAATTGGTTACCTGAAGCCCTTCAATGGTCTGACTTGCCACCTGCCCTAAGCTTTCGCCGGTGACTAAGCAACCGCAGTTGTTATTCTCTGCCACACGCTGGGAAATTTTCATCATAAAACGGCGCATAACCAGCGTCATCATGTCTTCTCGGCACTTTTCCCCGATGGCAAGCTGAATATCGGTAAAGGGCACCACGTGAAGACGGTAGGGACCTGTGTATTTGGCGATGATTCTTGCTAAGGTAATCACCTTTTGTTTGGCACGTTCCGAGGTATAGGGATAGGAATAAAAATGGACAGCTTCCAGTTTCAGTCCGCGTTTTGCCATCATAAAACCTGCCACAGGACTGTCAATGCCACCCGATAACAGCAACACACCCCGTCCGCCCGTTCCAACAGGTAACCCGCCATGACATTCTTCTTTTTCAAAGTAAATGTAGGCGCCTTTTTCCCGGACCTCTACCATGACCTGAATGTCGGGATTTTTTACGTTAACGGTTAAGTTTTCAATATTGTCGTGCAAAAATCCGCCCAATTCCCGGCAAATTGCAGGAGAGTTTAAGGGGAAGGTTTTGTCCGCACGCTTTGCTTCCACTTTAAAAGTTTTGCCGCGAAGCTTATCGGAAAGAAGCTCTAGGGCATCTTTTTTGATGGTGTCCATATCCTTTTCGGTCTGATATACCACCGAAACAGACTTTAAGCCGAACACATTTTTTGCCTTGTCCAGCATTTCGTAAAAATCGGCGTCATCGGTGGGTTCCATATAGATGGCAGACTGATGAATACTAACGGATTTTAACAGTCCTTTTAACTGATTTCTGATGTTTTTTAAGAGCTGATCTTCAAAATTTCTGCGGTTTAGGCCTTTTAAAGCAAGTTCACCGCATTTGCCAAGCAGTAATTTACGCATAATATGCTCCTTTATTTGTTGGTTTTTTGGGAATCATCGTCCACGGGGCGGTACAGCAGTTTGGTAAGGTAGGGAGTAAAGTAAAACTGTTTTACTCCTGCTAAATAGCCCAGATAGGAAACTGCCACAATCAGTCCGCCAAAAATTGCAGCGGGAAGCAGGCGGATTTCACCGGATACTGAGATTACATTTCCAAAATAGAAGGGAGCTTCCCAGAAGATGACCACAAGCTGCACAATCCAGTTTTTAAAAATCGCCGCAATTCCTAAGGGCACCGCAAGATAGCCAAGTCCAACTGCGGCATAGGCTGTGGGATACTTGATGTGAGGCTTAATTTTGCTGTAGGTTTTCTGATGGTCTGTGCCTGCACGTCTGGTATAACTGTAAATACCCGACAGAAACAAAATGAGAAAAAAGGCACCAAAAAACTGTTGCCAGCCACCTACCATGCTGGTGACAATTACAAAGGAAATAGTTGCGTATAAAGCCTGGTTAAAAAACAACGCCAAAAGGGGATGTTTCCGTTTTTCTACCATAGGGAATACCTCCGCACCCCGAAGGGGAATTTTTTAATAAAAATCTAAATGATTTACAAATGGCAAGTGTTCCAAAAGAAAACACTTGCCACTTTTTTGTCGGATTCATTAAAATTCCAGTTTGGATTCAATGTAGGGGATAACTTCATCCATGGGAAGACGAATCTGCTCCATACTGTCACGGTCACGAAGAGTTACACAGTGATCTTCTTCGGATTCAAAGTCAAAGGTGATACAGAAGGGAGTACCGATTTCGTCCTGACGTCTGTAACGTTTTCCGATAGAGCCTGCATCGTCATATTCGCAAGGGAATTTTTTGATCAGCTGCTCGTAAAGCTTAAAGGCAGGTTCAGATAATTTTTTAGATAAGGGAAGCACTGCCGCTTTCACGGGAGCCAATGCAGGATGCAAACGAAGAACCACACGGGTGTCTCCTTCGGAAACTTCTTCTTCGTCATATGCATCTACCAAAAATGCTAAAGCCACACGGTCTGCACCCAAAGAGGGTTCAATAACATAGGGAATGTAGCGTTCGTTGGTTACAGGGTCAATGTATTCCATTTTTTCGCCGGAATGTTCACTGTGCTGTGTTAAGTCAAAATCAGTTCTGTCTGCAATGCCCCACAGCTCACCCCAACCGAAGGGGAATAAGAATTCAAAGTCGGTGGTAGCGTTGGAATAGTGAGATAATTCTTCCTGTTCGTGGTCACGCAGTTTTAAGTTTTCTTCCTTGATCCCTAAAGATAACAGGAAGTTTTTGCAGTAATCTTTCCAGTAGGCAAACCATTCTAAGTCGGTACCGGGCTTGCAGAAGAATTCCAATTCCATCTGTTCAAACTCACGGGTACGGAATACGAAGTTGCCGGGAGTAATTTCATTACGGAAGGATTTCCCGATCTGGCAAACGCCGAAAGGAATTTTCTTACGGGAGGTTCTTTGCACAGATTTAAAGTTTACAAAGATCCCCTGAGCGGTTTCAGGACGAAGGAACAGTTCACTCTGTGCGTCCTCGGTAACGCCCTGGAAGGTTTTAAACATTAGGTTAAACTTTCTGATTTCGGTAAAGTTGGATTTTCCGCAGTTGGGGCAAACAATGTTGTTTTCCTTGATGTATTCTGCCATCTGTTCGTTGGACCAGCCTGCCGGCAGAACACCGGTATCTTCAATCAGCTTGTCTGCACGGTGACGGGTTTTACATTCCTTACAGTCCATTAAGGGGTCGGAGAAGCCGCCCACATGACCGCTTGCCACCCAAACCTTGGGATTCATTAAAATGGCAGCGTCCAAGCCCACGTTGTAGGGATTTTCCTGCACGAATTTTCTCCACCATGCACGTTTTACATTGTTTTTAAATTCCACACCCAAGGGGCCGTAGTCCCAGGTGTTGGAAAGGCCGCCGTAAATTTCGGAGCCGGAATATACAAACCCTCTGCCTTTACAAAGAGCAACGATTTTTTCCATTGTTTTATCTGTGTTTAACATAGCGATGTTCCTTTCTTGCTAAGATGTGATAGGTCAGGAGAAGCTTATTTCTTTTCTTTGCCCAAAGATGCACTTTTGATGCCGTACACGATAAATGCCACTACGGTATAAATTGCAACCAAAGCCATTACCAGACCTGCACGGAACTGCACGCCATTGTCTGCAAAGAAGGGATGGAAGTTGTTAAAGCCATTTAAGCTCATGGGATTTACTCTGAAAATTTTGGTTAAAATTTCGGTAGGCCAAATGAAGAGGCAGGAAAGGAAGCCTGCTAAGCATACGTAGAACCAGTTCATATATTTTTTAGAGCGGAGAGTTTCTTCTGCTTTCTTTAACAAAGAAGCTCTTACTACGGTGTAAATTCCTAAGAGGAAGAATAAGGTCATCAGCGCATAACAAGCAAAAGATGCAATGCTTGCGGAGCTTACGGTGCCTAATAAACCGAGGGGATTAAACCAGTTAAACAGATACATTAAAAGCATTTCTGCACCTAAAGCGGTTGCAAAAATGGTGAGTAATCTGTTTTCGATTTTTTCTTTCTGTTCCTTAATGATTACGGAATTGTTCTGATTTTTCATGATGGAAAAACTCCTTTTTGTATAAAAATAATTTTAAAAACAAGATTAGTCCAGTTCATACTGGAGGTTGGCTAAGGCGTAAAGCCCTGCCGTTTCGCACCGAAGAATCCTCGAGCCTAAGGACACAGACTGAAAACCTGCTTCCAGAAGATAGGAAACTTCTTCGGGAGAAATGCCTCCCTCAGGTCCGATGACCAGTGCAATTTTTTTAATATTTTGGGGATTGTTCCTTAACACTTCTTTCAGCGTGGTTTTGTTTTCGTCCTCATAGCAAAGAAGCTTAAGGTCAAATTCGTCCCAGTTTACCTGTTTGGGGGTTTTTGGTTCCAAAACTTTCGGAATCAACAGCCGTCCGCATTGCTGCGCGGCAGATTTGGCAATTTTCTGGAAGCGCTCTGTTTTTTTTGCCACATCTTTTCCCTCAATTTTGGCAATCGAGCGTTGCATTTTAAAGGGCACAATTCGGCTCACCCCTGCCTCCACCGCTTTTTCCACGATGAAGTCCAGCTTGTCCCCTTTGGCAATCCCCTGGAATAAGGTGACTTCGTAGGGCGGCTCCGTGGTGCCTTCGCTTTCTTCCAACACATATACTATTATACTGTTTTTTTCAATTTTGTCAATACGGCAGAGCAATTCTTTTTGATTTTTTACAAGAACCAACTGCTCTCCTTCAGTAAGTTTTATCACATTTTTGATGTGATGAACAGCGTCATCGGTTAAGGTGACGGTGTTGTTGATGACGGGTTCTTCTGTAAAGAAACGGTTCATAGGGTAAAAAAACTCCCTTCGGGATAACTTTATGGTTTGATAAAAGGCGCATAATGAAAAGAAAAAAAGAAGAGACGCAGATAAAATGATGCAAAATAGGGAAACTGAACCCGCAGGGGTTATCCGAAGCCGTACTTAGCTGTACGGCGAGTGGTGAAGTTTACCCATTTGGCGCATTTTATCCAGTCTAAAACATAGGTTTATTCGGGTTTTTGAGGCGATAATCCGCCTGCAGTTTTTCTAAGAAAATGTGGGGATTGTTGAAAGATTTTTCCACATACCACTCGTAAAACAAGCGGAACAAATGGGGATGGGACAAGGGCGGTTTTTTTGATAAAGCCTGTCCCAACGATAAGAAAATATCATAGGGTTTGGTATTGTTTACTTCCCACAGATAATCCAGGCTGCTTGGGAAAAAGCCTTTGTTGGAGAAGGTTTCCAGAGCCTCCTCTGCTGTTTTTAATTCTATCAAATCAAAAGGAGATAACCACTTGGTGGAAATCACCTGATAAGGCGGATGGGGGGAGTATTTCATTTCGTATTCTTCGATTTCGGTTCCGATTTGGGTGCCGTGAAGCACTTTTAAAAATCCCAGCTGCAGCATGTGGGGACGAAGCGCGTATACCCGGTTAAATCCGTCAATAAAGGACTGCTTGTCCTCGTAGGGAAGTCCTGCAATTAAGTCCAGGTGCAGATGAATATTCCCCATGGCAAGAATCCGTTTAATGTTGGAAAATGCCACATTGGTGTCGTTTTTGCGGCAGATGGCGGTTAAGGTTTCGGGGTTTAAGGACTGCAAGCCCGCCTCAAACTGGATGCGTCCTTTCGGAGAACTTTCTAAAAGGAGAAAATCCTTTTCGGAAAAAAGTTCGGGTTTAATTTCAAAATGAAAACCCGTGTTTTCTCCTTCTTCAATGACAAATTTAAAAATTTCGTATGCATCGGGATTCACATTGAAGGTGCGGTCGATAAATTTTATCTTCGTTGCCCCTGCCTGAATCAGGATACGAAGCTCCTCCTTCACCTGTTCTAAGGGTTTAAAGCGAAGATTTTTTTCCAAAGAGGAAATGCAATAACTGCAATGGTAGGGGCATCCCCGGGATGCTTCATAGTACACGGTTTTTCCCTTTTTCAGAGGTGTTTTGTACGGAAAGGGCAGATTGGGGAAAGCGTCGGCAGTTTCATTTCCCGTTAAATATGTATAAACCTGTGCTTCGCCTTCGCCCACAATCACTTTATCAGCAAAGGGAAAATCATTTTTAAAAGAATTGCGATAGCCTGCTTCGGGACCGCCCAAAAAGATTTTAAGATTCGGCAGAGCCAGTTTTAAATCATTTCCCAATCGACAGACTCTTTCCACATTCCAAAGATACACAGAAAACCCGATGATATCGGGTTTTTGTGCCAGTATATCATAAAATACAGACTCGTATGGGTCATTTACTGAATATTCCGCCACAAAGTTTTTAACGCCATGTTCGGTTAAGTATGCACCGATAGAATAAACTGCCAAGGCGGTGTGGGAATATTTTGCGTTTAACCCTACCAAAAGTATTTTCATAAAAAGTCCTCGGTTTCGGTTATTTTAAGGTTTCTAAAAATGCAGTCAGCTGTTTTACGGCTTCCTTTTTTATCTGGAAGTTGCCGTTTGGCAGCTTTTTCATTTTAAGCGCCAAGGTTGCCACGTTTTCGCAACCTGAGGAGAGCAGATAGGAGTTTGCGGCGGAAACCGTGTCCTTACAAACTGCCACGGGAAGATTTGGCACATCCAGGGTAGACACAAAGTCTCCCTCTTTTTTCACAAAGCAAAATTCCTGGGGCAAATTTTCCGCACATGTCACAAAATAAGCTTCATCGCAGGGGAAATGAACCCCTAAAGCATGGGCACCTTTTTGCTTTTCCCGTAAAAACGCCACGGAAATTTTTGCTGCGCCGTGTTTAATATAGTCGGTAAAAATCTGTTTTAAAAAATAGGGAATCTGATTGGTAATATAAGAATCCCCCAGGGTTTCACAGGTAGGTTTGATATAGAGCACATCCCCTGCCTGGGTTAGTTTTTCGGTTGCCTTTGCATCCCCTGTGCAAAAATCCACAGTTTTTTCTTTAGCATCTAAAATTCCCTGCCGTCCGCCGGTGGACAGCACCCGCTCGTTGGAGAGTGTTTCGGGAATGTCAAACAAAGGAGAAATACCCACTTTGCCGTTTGGCAGAATTTGATTTACCAAAAAGGCATTTTCCGATGCGCAGAATGCAACCACAATTTTTTTGTCTGCCTTTTTCACGGCAATCATATTGGAAAACCCGTCAAAACAGGTATCATCCGTATAGATGATGATTTCCTTTCCGATTTGTTCAAAATAGGGTTTTTCCAGACCGTATACGGGATGTTTCATAGCGGTACTCCTTAGTTATCTAAAAGTTCTTCCCCTGCCAAATATACGTCGCCTGCACCAACGGTCACAAAAATGTCACCGTCTTTTAAGTCTGCCTTTAGTGCGATGACTGCATCGGAGAGAGCAGGCGTGTAATGGGAATTGGGGATGGCGTCACATAAGTCACGGGAGCTGATTTCCCCCGTATCTTTTTCTCTTGCGGCGTATATATCGGCAATGTAGAGACAGTCTACATCCTTTAACACACGGATAAAGTCATCCTTTAGAGTTTTGGTGCGGGTGTAGGTGTGGGGCTGAAAGAGCATCACCAACCGCTTGGGATTCTTCTGACGGATGGAAGAAATGGTGGTTTCAATTTCGGTGGGATGATGGGCATAGTCATCATACACAGGCACCGTTTGATATTGTCCCTTATATTCCATTCTCCGCTTGGCACCGCCAAATTCATAAAGTGCTTCCAGCACAGGTGCTTCGGGGATGCCAAGTTCACGGCACAGTGCAAATACTGCCAAGGAATTGGACACATTGTGCGCTCCCGCCACGGTTAACACCGCATGAGCCAGCATTTCTTCGTGATAGAACACATCGTATTCGGTACGGTCGGGATAAAAGACCACATTTTTTGCGATATAGTCTCCCGATTCCATACCGTAGAATACCGCTTTGGTACCCGAAAAATCCAATAGGCGGACGTTTTCATCGTCACCGTTTGCGATAACGATATGTTCGGTTTTATCGGTAAACTTCTGGAAGGCACTGCGGATATGGGCAATATCACGGTAGTAATCCAGATGGTCTTCTTCAATATTTAAAAGAATGGTGGCAGACGGGAAAAATTCTAAAAAGCTTTCCACATACTCGCAGGCTTCACAAACAAAATAGTCTTTGGCGCCAAGCAGCAGATTGCCGTTCATCTGCGGGAAATCACCGCCTACGGTGACGGTGGGCTTCTTGTTTGCCTTCATCAGTGCCAGTGCCATCATAGAGGTGGTGGTGGTTTTGCCGTGAGTTCCGCAAACATTGATGCGTTCACGATACCCCTTCATCACCAATCCCAAAAGAGTGCTTCTTTCCATCACGGGGATGCCAAGCTCCAGAGCTCTTACCACTTCGGGAGCATCCATAGGCACTGCCGCTGTTCTGACTAAAAGGCCGATATCGGAGGTAATGTTTTCTGCTTTCTGCCCGATAAACACAGAGATGCCCGCTTTCACCAGGCGGTCTGTAATTTTGGAGGCAGAACGGTCAGAGCCGGACACTTTGTATCCGTTTTCCTTTAAAATCAGGGCAAGAGCGTTCATACTTACTCCGCCGATGCCTGAGAAAAATATCTGATTCGTTTTTAAATTTCCTAACATAATTTCCTTCCATCCTGGGGGAAAGTGCCAAAAAAAGCACGAAAAAATCCTCCAAAGATACTCCCTTCCTTTTTTTAGGAAAATCACTCTTTTTATTATATACGATTTTTCCTAATTTTTCAAGTAATTTTCAAGTAAAAATAAGAAAATTTATCGGGGAATCCACGATTCTAGTTTAAACTATGAGGGGAAGGGAGAAAAGGTTACATTCTCGTTTCAAATTGACAAAAACAATTGCCAATTTTATGGAAATATGATACAATACATTTGATTGATAACAAGCGAGGTGTTTTTATGGCAAACATTTCCTATGAACAATATACCGACGAGCTGGTTTCTCTTCGGCGGGAATTCCATAAGATTCCCGAGCTTTGCTATAACGAGGAAAAAACCGCAGACAAAATTGAAGATTTTTTGGTAAACTGCGGGATTACCACTGTGAAGCGTATGTTCCACACGGGCGTGGTTTGTGTCATCGGAGACGAGCAAAAAGAATGTGTTGCCCTTCGGATGGACACGGATGCCCTTCCTGTCACCGAAGAAACAGGAGCGGACTATCAGTCTACCCATAGCGGACTGATGCATGCTTGCGGACACGATGCCCATATCGCTATCCTGCTTATGACCGCTAAAATCTTAAAAGAACACGAAAACGAATTAAAATACTGCGTCAAGCTGATTTTTCAGCCCGGAGAAGAGGGTGACGGCGGAGCCTTGCCCATGATTGGCGAAGGGGTTTTACAAAGTCCCGAAGTAACCAAAGTATTCGGTGCTCATGTGTGGCCCGACACTCCCGTGGGAATGATTGAATATTTGCCCGAAACCGCCTTTGCAGGCTGTGACCGTTATGAAATCAGCGTGAAGGGAAAAGGCGGTCACGGTGCTATGCCAAAATCCGCAAATTCTCCCCTGCCTGCTCTGGCAGACTGCATTCTGGGGATTGAAGCGCTGGGGAAAGAAGAACCTGACGCCGTGATTTCTCCCTGCGCCTGCCATACAGACGGCTACTATAATGTGTTCCCCGATGATGCAAAACTCTTAGGAACTATTCGTACCCTGTCCACCGAACAAAGAACACGAATTTTTGAAAAATTGCAAAAACTCACCGAAGACATTGCAAAAAAACGAGGAATTTCCGTAGCGTTTCTGCCTGTGGAGGAATATCCTCCCTGTCTGCAAAATGAAATGGCGCTGTCCGATTATCTGGTAGTTGCCAAAAAAGTGGTGGGAGAAGAAAATGTGCGAATGGGCGAGCAGACCTTTGCCGCCGAAGATTTTTCTTTTTTTGCAAAAGAGATTCCAGCAGCACATTTAAGAATTGGTTCCCAAAGCGGAGCAGACACGGCTTACCCACTCCATCATGCCAAGTTTCAGATAGACGAAGCTTGTCTTTTGATTGGCGTAAAACTCTTTTGTGAAACTGTATTATCCTAACAAAAAAACAGCAGAGAAATCTGCTGTTTTTTGATGTCCTGTTTGTTGTGGAATTCTTTTTTTAAAATCCGAAAATGAAATTTGTGTATTTCCAAGGCTTTCGGATAGTTTTTGTGAAGAATCACAAGAAATTCCCCACTTTTCCACAAAGAAAAACCAAGTTTTCCCCAAAAAATGTGGAAAACCCGATTGTTTTCCCTTCGCGGACAAAATCACATCGGGCAGGGATTAGGGAGGAAAAATCCTGTCACCTGTGCGGATTTTTGCAGGAGAAATGATGAGAGTTTCAGACGGCAGAACTCCTTCCAGAATTTGCTGCATCTCATTTTTCGAGACATCTGCTGTGCGCACTCTGCGGAGTGCGGCATAACCGTTTTGCACCACAAACACCGCATCCTGACCTGCTTGGTCGGTAGTGAGACATTCCTTTGGAATCAGTATCACATTTTGCCGAAGATTCCCCAAAATCACGGCGGTGGCATCTTCTTTGGGAATCTGCTTTAATCCGTCGATGAAAACGGTGGCGTAATAAATGCCGTCAAAGGTTGGTTCCAACCGCCAGAGAGTGCCGTTGTAAGTGCTTCCTCCCACGGTTACGGTGGCAACGGCGCCCACGGAAATGTTATCAATTTTTCGTACCGACCCCGACATCAAAAAAAGATTTTCATGTTTGGTAACGGGAGAGGAAAATCGCATTTCTTCCTGATAGCTGCTCAGGGTTACCGTGTGTAACTTGGCATAAAAGATGCGGTTATTATGAGCATAATCCCACCATAACACCCCAACCGTGAGGGAAACAAAAACAAAAGATAACCCCATAAACCAAAAAACCCAAAAAAACTTTTTCAAAAAAAACACCTCTAAAAAAGTGTTTCCCATAAAGAATCCTTTTTAAACAAAAAGACCGCACTGCAGTTACAGTGCGGTTTTCGTTATACAAAAAGAGGAACGAAATAATATCGTTCCTCTTAAAAAACAATGCGTTGGATTTTTTATTTGGGCTGTTTGTTTGCAGTTACTGTTTTGATTACAAATAAGGTTGCAATGGTCAGCACGATACCGATGGGTAATAATACCCATGCATTCTGAATGAAGGCAGCCAGTAAGTACACCACGAAGGAAATCAGTGCCACGGTGATTGCGTAGGGAATCTGGGTGGAAACGTGATTTAAGTGGTTGGACTGGCTTCCTGCAGAAGACATAATGGTGGTATCGGAAATGGGAGAGCAGTGGTCACCGCAAACCGCACCTGCTAAGCAAGCAGAAATACCGATGATTAACAGTTCGCTGTTGCCGGGGAACATAGCGGTTACGATGGGGATTAAGATACCAAAGGTACCCCAGGAAGTACCGGTAGAGAATGCCAGCACACAAGCAACTAAGAAGATAATTGCCGGTAAGAATGCTGCCAGACCTGCTGCTGCAGAAGACATCAGACCTTCCACGAAGGTAGCAGCGCCCAGTAAACCGGTCATATTCTTTAAGGCAGTTGCAAAGGTTAAAATTAAAATTGCGGGCACCATTGCATTAAAGCCTTTGGGGATACATTCCATAGCTTCTTTGAAGGTAATGGTTCTTCTTGCAATCAGATAAATAATGGTTACTAAAAGGGCAAGGATTGCACCCCAGGGCAGACCAACGGTTGCATCGGTTCCGCCGAAGGCATCAATAAAGCTTGCACCGGAGAAGAATCCGCCAACATAGAGTAAGCCTAAAATAGAAATAATCACCAGCACAATAATGGGGAAGATTAAGTCCACAACTTTACCCTTCGGATTTGCATCGGTATCGGTAGAATCTTTGAATTCTTCTGCACCGGAGGTAAATAAGTCATCATTGTTCATGGCGTTAAATTCGTGCAGCTTCATGGGGCCGTAATCGAATTTCATTAAGGTGATGGCAATGATAAACACGATGGTCAGTAAGGAATAGAAGTTGTAGGGAATTGCTCTTACAAACAGTTCAATACCGGAGTAGCCGGTTCCTTTGGTAAACTCGGAAACTGCAGCTGCCCAGGAAGAAACGGGAGCAATCATACAGATAGGTGCAGCAGTTGCATCAATCAAGTATGCAAATTTTGCACGGGAAATTTTATGTCTGTCGGTCACGGGACGCATAACAGAGCCCACGGTCAGACAGTTGAAATAGTCATCAATAAAGATTAAAACGCCTAAGATAAAGGTTGCAAAGGTTGCGCCAATTCTGCTTTTAATATGGGTTTCTGCCCATCTTCCGAACGCTGCGGAGCCGCCTGCTTTGTTGATTAAGGCAACCATTGCACCTAAGATAACTAAGAAAATGAAGATACCGGCAGTACCGGATACTGCAGCAATGATACCGTCATTTAACACATAGTCCAGCGCTGCAATGGGTTTCCAGTTGGATACCAGCAGACCGCCCAGTACAATCCCGATAAATAAAGAAGAGTACACTTCTTTGGTGATTAAGGCAAGTCCGATTGCAACCAAGGGAGGCAGTAATGCCATAAAGGTTGCATAGTAGCCGCTGTCGGGAGCAACGCTTCCTTCGCCGCCACAGGTTTCACAAGCAGTTTTGGATGCTTCTAAAGTTTCTGCATCTGCAATGTGGTCAATTGTGCCTGCTGCATAGGTCACGGTGCCTGCTTCCTCACAGGTGCCGCAAGCTTCTTCATCCACAATGCCCTCGCCGCCGCAGTCCAAGCAAGTTACCACATGGGTGTAACCTGCGCCGCCACAGTCACCACAGTCCACCAAAGCGGAAGTGTGTGCCATGGTAGCACCCACAGCAACAATGCAAACCAGACAAAGCACAGCAATCACTTTTCCGATTACATTCTTTTTCATAATGAATCTCCTTATGTATTTTTTGGGTATACGCAAATTTATGTTAGCATATTCGGTAAGAATTGTCAAGAAAAAACATTGTTTTATGGGTTATTTGGTCGATTTTTCGGGGAGTTGCACCAGCAAAATGGCAGCAAACATCAAAACACAACCCAAAAGTTCACGAGAAGATAATGCACCGCCTGTTAAATTCCAACCGCAGGCAACTAAGATGACGGTGGTTAAGGTTGCAAACACCGATTCTAAACTCATTAAGATGGAAGCAGAGGTGGGGTCGGTGTATTTTTGCCCCACAATCTGAAGTGTATATGCCACACCGCAAGAAAGCACACCCGAATAGCCGATGGACGCCCAAAGGGAAACCACCTGAGAGAAGGTTGGCGTTTCGCCTAATATTACCATAGCGATAAGATTTAAAATCCCGCACACAAAAAACTGCAGACAGGCAAGCTTTACCCCGTCCACCTTGGGAGAAAATTTGTCAATGGCGAGAATATGAAAAGCAAACACCACCGCACAGAGGATGGTGAGAATGTCACCGTAATTTATAGACAGAGAGCCGTCCATACACATTAAGTAAAGCCCGGATAGTGCAATTAGCACTGATATTAAAATCACGGGACGGGGGCGTTTTCCCATAAACAGTCCTAAGATTGGCACAATCACCATGTAGAGCGCTGTTAAAAAGCCTGATTTTCCGGGGCTTGTGTAAACCATTCCCATGGTTTGCAGGGTACTTGCCACACAAAGGCATACCCCGCAGATAACACCGCCCAAAAGCAGGGTTTTATCCAATTTTTGAACGGGAAGCCCTTTTTTCTTTTTGGAACGGTCCAAAAAGAAAATTACGGGAAGCAGGACCATTCCTCCCAATACACTGCGGATGCCGTTAAAAGCCACAGGGGATATTTCTTCCACTCCAACTGATTGGGCAATAAAAGACACCCCCCAGATGAATGCGGTAAGCAAAAGAATCAGATTTCCTTTTAATTTATTTTGGTAGTTCATAAATACTCTCCTATGGTATATTGGATAAGAATCAGTAAAAAACCGCACACATTTGTGTACGGATTTTTGGTGGAGACAACTGGGATCGAACCAGTGACCTCTTGCATGTCAAGCAAGCACTCTGACCGGCTGAGCTATGTCTCCGAAGTTCTTTTATCATAGCGGTTTTTAAAGGATTTGTCAAGTCTTTTATCATACCGAAAGATAAAAATACTCAGCCACGGTGTCGGCCGTTTCCTGTTTGCCGTTTTTCACCCACCAGCGAAGGGTGTCCGTGAAGGTGGAGGCAATGTGAGAAATCCATAAATCTTCGGGCAGAACGGGACTCTTCCGATGGGAAAACAGCGAAAGATTGGCTTTCACCAGCTCCTTAAGATTGGATTTAAAATAGCTTAAAAACAGTTCGTTATTGGGACTTAAAAACAGCTTTAAAATGTGGTTATCGTCGCTGCCTAAATGCCGTAGCAGATGCAAAAATACCGAATCGTTGGTGTCACAAGTGAAAATGTGCTTGTGATTTATGGGCGTGGGAGACACTGCATCAAAAATATGGCAAAAAAGCTCTTGGCAGAATTCTTTTAAAAGATATTCCTTCGTTTCAAAATGAGCATAAAAAGTGGCACGGCCCACATCGGCACGCTCTATGAGTTCTCCCACCGTCATTTTTTCAAAGCTTTTTTCGCTTAACAGTTCCACAAAAGCATCAAAGATAGCTTCTCTTGTTTTTCGCTGACGTCTGTCCATTGTTTTTCTCCATACAATTTTTTAAATTTGTTCCGTATCGAATTTTTTTGGGAAAGTGGTTGTTGTATTCTCCCAAATTACGATATATACTATTTACAGAACAACTTATTCGGTAATAAACTGATTGTATCATAGAATGATAAAAAAGTCAATGGGGAGGTTTGGGTATGGCAAACAATATGGTGATTGCCTTTCTTTTAAACTTAATCTTTTCGGTGCTTGAATTAGTGGCCGGATTTTTAACAGGCAGTATTTCTATTGCATCCGATGCTGTTCACGATTTGGGGGATGCCATTTCCATCGGGATTTCCTGCTTTTTGGAAAAGAAAAGTGCCCTTCCGCCTGATCGTAATTACACCTACGGCTATCGCCGTTATTCGGTGCTGGCAGGACTGTTTTCCACCCTGTTTTTGCTGATGGGTTCTTTGGTGGTCATCTATCACGCCGTGTTGCGGTTTTTTCATCCTGTTCCCATCCACTATAGCGGAATGATTGGCTTTGCTGTGGTGGGGATTCTTTGTAACGGAGTTGCCGCCTTTGTTACCCGAGAAGGAGATTCCGTCAACAAGCGGGCGGTGAACCTGCATATGCTGGAGGATGTGTTGGGCTGGATTGGGGTGCTCCTCGGTGCCGTGGTGATGCAATTTACGGGTTTTTCGCTGATTGACCCCATTTTATCCATCCTGGTGGCAGGCTTTATTTTGGTAAATGCATTAAAAAATCTGAGGGAAATATTTCGGATTTTTTTGGTAAAAACACCTGAGGGAATTTCGGTGGAGGAAGTGAAAAACTGTCTTTTGGCATTAGAGGGTGTGCGTGATGTGCATCATATCCACCTTTGGAGTATGGACGGAGCAGCTACCTATGCCACTCTGCACCTTGTGACCGAAGAAAACCCTGCCAAAATCAAGGAAAAAGTTCGTCATTTGCTGTCTCACCACGGAATTTTCCATGTAACCGTGGAATTGGAAGCGGTGGGGGAAGCGTGCGGTGAACCTGTCTGCCGGGTGAAAGCAGGAGAGCATCATCATCATTGCCATCACCATCACCACTAAAAAAGAGCTGTGACTCATGCCACAGCTCTTTCTCTTTGCAATTCGCTTTATTCAAACAGTGTCCAGTCGGGAGTAGCGGTAAAGCTCACCCATTTTTCATGCACACCGTCTTCCTTCAGCTCATAATCATGACTGTTAGTTGCTTCGCAGATTGCAAGGTAATACCATTCATTTTCCGGATTATCTGCCCAAACCTTCATATCGGGAAGTAAATCTTCTTTGGTTTCTGGCAAACGGTTCAGTACACGATTTACAAGGACTGCAACTTCAGCTCTGGTGATGCTGTCATCAGGACGGAATAAATCGCCGTCACCAACAACCCAACCGATGGAAGCAGCAGTGTTGATGTAATCTCTTGCCCAGTGGGCGCTCACATCATCAAATAAATCTGCACCGTTATATGTTGCTTCGGAAAGTCTTACAACCATGGTGGTTAGTTCGGAACGGGTAACCAACTCGTCCGGCATAAAGTGGGTTTCATCTCTGCCTTCGAGGATGCCCAGGTTAGCAAGTGTGGAAACCGCCGTGTTGTACCAAGCATCTGCACTTACATCATCAAATCTGTTGGTTTTTGTCAATGAATTTTCACGAACTTTTTCATTGATCAAGCGGAAGAAAATGGTTGTTGCTTCTGCTCTTGTCAGATTTGCCTGAGGATAAATATATCCATCCTCACGGCCTAACAGATAAGCATAGTGTTCGCTGGCAAAGATGTCTGGAGTGTTGCTGCCGGGAGCTTCTTTTACCTCCCATTTTGCATACACAGTGATATTATTTGTCATCTTAACAGCGATTGCCTTATCGGTCAGATCTTCATCCAGATACCAGCCAGCAAATACGAAGCCTTCTTTTTCGGGAATATAGTCTTTTAAGTCAATGATAGCACCGATGGGCTTTTGGAGTGCTTCCAATTTGGTGCCACCCAGAGTTTCAAAATACAGAGTGTATTTTGTGGGGTTGACTCTGTTGGTAGACGAATTCTGAGAGCTTGCCAGCTGCCAGCCTGCATACACATCTGTATTCGCATTCAGGGTAATGTTGGCAACAGGGGTAGTTAATGTTGCATCGCTGTACCAGCCGCTAAAGATATATCCGTTCCAAGTAGGAACATATCCGGAAAGATCGATGCTGCTTCCTGCCGGTCTTGTTACCGGTGCAACAGAGCTGCCGCCATTGGAATGGAAGGTCAGAGTGTAATTGGGAATCGGAGTGCTCCATTTTGCTGTGAACACGGTGTTTGCAGTGGGAGTATAAGTTTCTCCCGGCTGCCAGAGTCTTCCGTTTTCATCTTCCCAACCCAAGAATACCAGACCGCCTGCAGGAGCAGGACCATTGATAATGGTTGTTGTGTCTGTTACGTCTGCGGAGGAAAACTGCTGTCCGTTATTCATGTAGCGGATTGTGTAGATAGTCTGAGGAGTACCAATTACAACAGTGAGGTCTTCTGCAACTTCACCATACGCTTCCAGATCAGGTCCGTAAACACTGACATCTCTTCCAATCAAAGATTTTACATAACCGGAATCGCCTATCTGTGCGGTATCTTTCACCTTCAGGGTGTATTCTGCAATGATTTGTTCGTTTTCACAATGCAAAAGCCCTTCCGGAGTGTTGGGGAACATAGCATGCACAGAGAAAACACGGTATTCATAATGGCTGTTTTCATTGGTGTTCCAACCGCTTTGCTGAGATTGCGTTGCAATCTGCACATCAGTAACTTCTGCCTGCTCAAAAAATGCGGTATCGTATGCCACTTCCGATTGGATATTCTTGATATCAAAGGCATTCCCGTCCGATGAAGTTAAGGTGAGAACCACCTTAATTTCATCACCGGGATTTGCAGTGTAAACTCTTTGACCGTTACAGGTAAGGGTATGGGTCAGCGTAACATCAGCAGAGGACGCAGCAAACCCTGTTGTAACAAGAGACGAAAGCAAGGACAGAATAAGAAAAATTACAAGTATTTTTTTCATAAAAACTCCTGTTCTGTTCCGCTGGGCGGAACGGGTTTGAATGCTTAGTCTCATGCGTTGTTTTCTTCGATAACTTTTTCAATTGCAGTAACGTCATCCATATTTACAATTTTATCTTTGTTAACATCTGCTTTTAAAATGCGGGATAATAAAGCTTCGTCATTCATCTGAGTGGGAAGACCGTTGTAGGTGTTGATTACCACAACAGCGTCCCGATCATTCACGCCGTCAACATAGTTTACGTCTGCATCGTAGGGATTGATTGCAACGGATGTTTCGGTATCAAAGTCAACCAGTGCTTTTAAGTCTACTCCTGCTGCAGGCTGAGGAATTACGATACCGTATACAAAGTTGAAGGACTGAGCTGCCGCGGTGGGGGTTTCCTGATAAGCATATCCGGAAGCAGTGATATCAAACATATCTTTTCCGTCAAAATTCGGGGTCATGCCTGCTGCATCGGTATAAACCATCACCAGAGTGTAGTTGCCCATGGTGTAGATACTGGTTTCCAGTTCAAAGTTAGGATCACCGATTACAACGGTAAAGGTGTCGGTTTTTGCCTTGTAACCGATTCTTTCCACAGTGTATTCGATTTCGTAGGTGCCTGCTGCATTTACTGCATTCACAACTTCACCGTCTTTGGTGATAACATAGGTTACGGTTTCACCGTCAAGAATAGGTTCTATTACTTCAAACACATAGTCGAATCCGGTGTAGGGAGCTTCATATGGGCCGTTTGCGAGATCTGCTGTGATATTGGTGGTAGTGCCGTTCATGGTTACCAAGGTTTCAAAGGAATCAAATTCACGCAGCTGGATGGTAACGGTTGCGGTATCTCCTTTTACGGGGATATCACCGAAGTTTGCGGTGTAAGCAGTAGCTACAATTGCATCGGTTACGGTAAATTCAGAAGTGATTTCTGTTAACTGTTCTTTTGCTTTGAACTGATAGGTTACAAGCACAGTGTCTCCGGGGAATACATCGCCGGAGGTATAAGTGTAAAGACTGTCTGTTACAAAGCCGTCGCCTGCCACCGGTGCTTTGATATCGGTGGTGATGGTGTCGGTGTAACCAACATATTCGAATTCATCTTTATTAAATTCCAGTTTCCATTCTGCATTCTGGAAATCAGGACCGTTTACGGAAACGGTTACGTTTACGATTTCGTCGCTGCATACTGCTGCGGGGGTGGTTGCAACCTCAATTTTGTGCTGAGCTGCAATAATAGTCCACAGACCGGCAACACCATCATGCAGAGCGGTGTAGTCATCACCCAGATAAGCAGTGGGATCCTGGTCAAAAATACCGCCTTTTACGGATACGGATGCGTTGTTGCCAACTACAAACAGATTAGCAGCACCGCCGGTATATTTACCGCTGTTGATGGTAAGGGTTCCTTCTGTTGCATTGAGAATATCACTTGCACCTGCTGCGGTGATATCGGTCAGAGTCAGGTCGCCGGCAGTGGTAATGGTAGCCTTGGAGGCATCTTCACTAACGATAGAACCGTTTTTCAGTTCTGCGGTTGCGCCTGCTGTGGTTTCCACATCACCGGTCAGCTGATTTCCGCCCAAATCAATGGTAATGTTTTTGTCAATAACAACTGCTTCTTCTGCGATATCTGCATCCACAGTAATGGTATCGCCATCCTGTGCATCTGCAATTGCATCAGCTAAAGTGCCATAGCCAACGGTTCCGATTTTGATTACTGCAGGAACATTGGTGTAGGTGCGGGTTACGACAGTACCATCGATTTCTTCGGTGTAAGCCGCATAATGGTCTTCAATTCCGTAAACTTTGCCTTCAAAGGGATTGGAAACATCATAGATTACGGTAAATTTATGTTTTGCTTTGCCAAGAATAATGGAAGCATCAATGTCTGCATTAGGATCAGTCATATCAACGGTAGCAGATCTGGAAGTAGTGTAAGTATTCTGATCGTCTCCGGTGAACACATTGTGCAGCGCTGCTTTTCCGGTTCTCGCCAATGCAATTTCCAGAGAAGTGTAGAATAATCCGTTGTCTTTTGCGCTACTGAAGTTCAAGAAGTTGCTCCATACAGTGTAGGGAGTAGAAGCTTCGTATTCGGTTCCTGCTGCGGTAATTACGGGACCGCCAACATTCAGGTAACCGTTGTCATCCACGTAAACGCCCACGTCATAGGAGTCTGCAGTGTATTCAGCGGGAGTTTTTTTGCCGATTGCATAAATGGTGGAAGAAATCGGCATATAACCGTTCTGAAGAATGGTTGTGTTGAAGGAACCGCCGCTGATCAGAGTGTATGCAGTGGAGTCGCCACTGGAAGAAACAGGCTTATTGAAGATACCGCCTTGGATAAACAGTTTTCCTTTGTTTACACTGATATAACCGTTGAAGGTACCGCCTGTAATACGAATCTGAGGGCATTTGGTGCCGCTGTTGCTGCTGAATATGCTAACAGCTTCAAAACCTGTAAACACCCCACCGTTGATTGCGATGATGGGACGGTCCTGGGTATTTCCTGATTTATTATAGTAAATACAAGCCATACCCTCAGCGGTAATGCCGCCATTTTCGCCTGCATTTACGGTCAGTGCATAGGCTTCAGTGCTTTGACCGTTACAGGTGATTTCAATTGCATTTTCACCGGAAGCTGCGGTCATAGTGTAGTTATCCAGGTTCAGGATATGATGTTCGGTGGAGGGTAAGGTAATCGTGCCGGACAGCTCAACGTCCTGAAGCAAGGTAAGGGTGGTTCCGTTATTCCATGCTGCGATTGCATCATCAATGGTAGCATAAGCCACACCGTCAACTGTGGCTACATCGCCTGCTGCGCTGACGGTTGTGATGCATGCCATACTAAGCATCATCGTGATTGCAAGGAAAAGGGCCAATAATTTGTTTGTTTTCATAGTTTTGCTATTCCTTTCTTCTTGTGTATTGCAAAACAGATTCAGGCTTATCAAGTGAGATGAAACCGAATTGACATTCGTTGAAAGCACAGGAATCTTTTGCAATCATTTATATAATTTTTTTACGATACTGTGGGTTGTAAGGTTTTGAAATCATTCGGCAGGCAAGAATTGTTTGTTGATAATTTCATACAGGTAATCCATCTGCATTTTGGATACTTCGTAATCTTCCCAGAGAACATAGTCGGAAAGAACGGAAATAATCAAATAAATGATTGGAGCAATTTTTTCGTTGGAGCATCCGAGAATGTCGGCAAGTCTGGAAATATATTTGTCGTAGGAGAATTTGAAATTCATGGATTTATGACGAACCATTTTTCCGTAAACCGGACTGGCAGTTACCTGAAAAATCAAGCGAAATTCCCGGATATATTCGTTGACCTTCCGGAGAAAGATATCGAAAAATTCTTTCGGGTTTTGCATCGTTCGAAATGCAAATTCAAACAGCCGATCTGCAATTGCTTTGGTCCCGTACTGAACAACACTGATATAAATATCATCCTTATTTTCAAACCAGTAGTATACACTGCCCGGCGACAGTGAAAGTGCTTTGCAAAGATCACGAACCGACGTGTTCTCAAATCCATTTTCAACCAGATAAGCAAAGGCCGGTTCATAAAAATCTTTTTCAATGTTTTTGATACGTTGTGCGCTCATATAATCAGGTCTTTCTTAAAAATAGTACAAATTTTGTCGAACACTTGTTCAAATGATTTGGTGATAATATTTTACCATCAATTTGTGTATTTGTCAATAGATAATTGGGATTATGGCATTTTTTCCTTCCAAAAAGCGGCAAAATGAATTCGGCTACAATCGTTTTTTCTGATTATTATGAAAAAACGGTATGAGGCTATGTTCTGCATGATAATACAGGGGATGAACCTTTTTATTTGGGTTCCTCTGTATGCACTTTTGGTAAACTCCAACGGTATTTGGTCGCCAGCAATCGAATTGCAACCACCAATCCCACGCAGAGAAAGATTACCCATCCGTCGGAGGGGAAAATTCTTCGGCAGAAATAAAAGGTGATGCCACCAAAGATACTTGCCAGAGCGTAAATGTGTTTTTTAAACACGTATGGGGTGGAGTTTGTCAAAATATCACGGAAGATACCGCCGCCAACAGCAGTAATCATCCCGATTGCCACCACCAAAAAGCCGTTGTCACCGTGTCCCGCAGCATAGGCAACCGCTGCTCCCGTCACGGTAAAAGCACCCAGACCGAAAGCATCAAACACGTTGTTGATAACCTCAATCCGATGGCGGAACTTCTGGAATTGGTTCCGTCGGAAATAGGCAATCAAAAATACCAAAATTGCCACAACCATCGCCACAACACAGAAGTGGTAGTTGGTGAAAATAAAGGGTGGATGAATGCCCAACAGCAAATCTCGCAGAATTCCGCCTCCCACTGCAGTCACACAGGCCACAAACAGTACGCCGAACAGATCCAGTTTGGCGTCAATGGCAACCAATGCGCCTGACACGGCAAAGGAAACGGTTCCCACAAATTCCATAATGTTCATAAAATTTGTCATCGTAAGGATTCTCCTTTTCTTAAGTTATTCTATGCTGAAGTTTCCTAAGATGCTCTATCAGTATAACATAAAAGAATGTATCCGTCAATTTTTTTATATTTTTTTACCAATATTTTTAAAAATGGGGCACCTTTTCCTAAAAAAAACATAAAATATTTGGAAAAACATTGAAATTTTTTTAGAATCGTGATACAATGGTTTTGTTTTATGAAGAATGGAAAGGAAACTTACCTATGATATATAACACCGTTTTAGATGCCATCGGGAATACCCCTTTAATCCGACTCAATCGGATGGTGGAAGAAGACAGCGCCGAAGTTTTGGTGAAGTTTGAAGGATTAAATGTGGGCGGTTCTATCAAAACCCGTACTGCATACAATATGATTTTAGATGCCGAAGAGAAAGGGCTAATCAACGAAAACACAATTATCGTTGAGCCAACCAGCGGAAACCAGGGGATTGGTCTTGCGTTGGTGGGTGCGGTTCGCGGTTATCAAACGAAAATTATTATGCCTGATTCCGTTAGTGAAGAACGCAGAAAATTAGTGAAGCATTACGGTGCCCAAGTGATTTTGGTGCACGATGCAGGCAACATCGGTGACTGTATTGATGAGTGCTTAAAAACCGCGCTTCGTATGCAGGCAGAAGACCCCAATGTGTTTGTGCCCCAGCAGTTTGAAAATCCCGCCAATGTGGAAATTCAGAGAAAACGCACCGGCGTTGAAATTTTAGAACAGGTAGGCGGTCCCATTCATGGCTTCTGCTCCGGTATCGGCACCGGCGGTACCATTACAGGGATCGGCGAAACCTTAAAAGAGAAAAATCCCGATATGACGATCTGGGCGGTTGAACCGGAAGACGCTGCAATTCTGTCCGGCGGTTCCATCGGCACCCACCTGCAGATGGGCATTGGAGACGGCTTGATTCCTGCCATTTTAAATCAGAGTATTTATGATGACATTTGTATCGTAAAGGATGAGGAAGCCATTCAGACCTCCAAAGACTTAGCCGCAAAAGAAGGTATTATGTGTGGCATTTCTTCGGGAACCAACGTGGCGGCAGCAATGAAGCTGGCAAAAAAACTGGGCAAAGGAAAAACGGTAGTGACCGTGTTACCCGACACCGCAGAACGTTATTTCTCCACTCCCTTATTTGAAGACTAATTGGAAAAAGGCAACACCCGATGTTGTCTTTTTTTATAATAATATTTACATTTTTTGCAGTTTGTGGTACAATGAAACCGTACCCTTTGAAAAGAATCCTATCAAAAAGGAGTTTTTTTATGAAGCAGATAAGTTTAACAAAATCAAAAAATGAGGAATGGCTTTCTTTTCTGACTGTGGTGCTTGGAATCTTTGCTGCCTATTGGGTAGTCTGGGCATTTACGGGAATGTGGCCCTGGACCAAAAATCACTATAATACATACACTCTGCAGGCTTGCCGTTGGCTACAAGGACATTTAGACTTGGGGCAGAACTACTCCCATCTGGAAATTGCCCAGTTTGGCGGCAAATTCTTTTGCAGCTTTCCCCCTTTTCCTTCCTATGTGATGCTTCCCTTTGCCCTGCTGTTCGGACAAAATACTCCTGACGGCTGGATTGCGGTGGCAGTAAGTATTTTAGGTGCTTACTATGTGTTCCGTTTGTTAAGGCATTACGAAAAATCCAATGAATCAGCCGTTTTTTGGACACTGTTTTTAACAGTTGGCACCAACCTTATTTTCGTCACCGTGAACGGTTGGGTTTGGTTTATTGCGCAAAATCTGTGTTTCACCCTTTCCGTGATGGCAATTTATTATGCAGTGGTGGGAAAAGGTGGCTTCAGTTTGTCCTTTTGGGCAATGAGTGTGGGGTGCCGTCCCTTTAATGCACTCTACGCCCCCATCTTATTGGTGATTTTATACCAAGGGTTGAAAAAGAAAAATCTCACCTTTGGGGGGATGCTGAAAAAATACTGGAAATGGGCGATTGCACCCATCGTGATTGCCATAAGCTATATGTTACTTAACTACTTCCGTTTTGGCAACCTTTTGGAATTTGGACATAACTATTTGCCCGAATTTACCGAGGCCGAAAAAGGACAATTTCATTTAGATTATATCAAGCAGAATTTCCCTCTTCTTTGGAATTGGCCTAAAAAGAATCCTCAAGGGGTAGTCCAATTCCCAAAATTTAACGGCTGGGCGTTTTATTTGGTGATTCCCGTATTTCTCTCTTATGCCATTTACACCGTGGCATCTTTCTTTCAAAAAGAGCAAAAAAACATCTTGGTAAGAATTTTAATTCCCGCTACTGTTCTTTTGCATCTTTTATGCCTTACCGCTCATAAAACCATGGGTGGGTTCCAGTGGGGAAACCGTTATGTGCTGGATTCTTTGCCCTACGCTTTTTTGGGCATTCTTTTGGTGATGAATCAGGATGACAAGCTGGAAAAATTCCAGATTCCTATTGCAATCTTCGGCATGATGCTAAACGTGGTGGGGACCATAGCAGTATACAATAATTGGATATAGGACTATTACGGCTTGAGAAATTGCGCATAATCCGTGAATCTCACCGCTCGGCGTACCATTATGCTGTGCGCTGGCACTACGCCTTCGGGCTCCGTCAAGGCGTTGCCTTGATTCAATTTCCGAATTCTGCATTCATTTCTCATCGCCTTACATAATAGAAAAATAAAAGACGAAATTCATTTTGAATTTCGTCTTTTTTGTTAAAGAGAGTGTTGTAGGGAAAGTTGCAGAAAAACAGATGCAAGTCACATCAACCGAACCCGAGCTATACCGAGTGTATGCGAAGGATGAGGTTGGTGGGAATGGCGCTGTTTTTCAAGACTACAACTTTTCTTTTAAGAATCTTCCTGTATGGGAAGATTCTATTTTAGAAACCTCTTCGGGGGTTCCGGTTGCCACCACGGTGCCTCCTTCGTCGCCGCCTTCGGGGCCCATATCAATGATATAGTCACCCACTTTGATTACATCTAAGTTGTGTTCAATTATCACGATGGTGTTGCCGCCGTCACAAAGACGGTTTAGCACATCAATCAGCTTTCTCACATCGTCAAAATGGAGACCTGTGGTAGGTTCGTCTAAAATATAGATTGTTTTGCCTGTGGGTCGTTTGGAAAGCTCGGTGGCAAGTTTTACCCGCTGTGCCTCTCCGCCTGATAAGGTGGTGGAGGGTTGTCCTAATTTAATGTAGGAAAGTCCCACATCGTATAATAACTGCAGCTTCCGCTTGATAGAAGGAATATTTTCGAAAAATTCCAGACCTTCCTCCACGGTCATGTCTAACACTTCGTGAATGTTTTTGCCTTTGTAGCGGACTTCTAAGGTCTCACGGTTATAGCGCTTGCCTTTACATACGTCACAGGGCACAAACACATCGGGTAAAAAGTGCATTTCGATTTTTACAATCCCGTCTCCCTCACAGGCTTCGCAACGGCCACCTTTCACATTAAAGCTGAACCGTCCCGGACCGTAGCCCTTCATTTTGGCATCGTTGGTTGCGGCAAACAAGTCACGGATTAAGGAAAACACGCCGGTATAGGTGGCAGGATTGGAGCGAGGCGTTCTGCCGATGGGAGACTGGTCAATGGCAATGACCTTGTCTAAATGCTCCATCCCTTCAATTGAGTCGTGCAACCCGCCACGGCTTTTTCCGCCGTTCAAGTGATGAAATAATTCCTGATATAAAATCTGATTGATTAAAGAGGATTTCCCTGAACCGGAAACTCCCGTCACAATGGTCATACAGCCTAAGGGAATGGACACATCAATTCCTTTTAAATTGTTCTGCCGTGCGTTTTTCACAACCAAAAAATTGCCGTTTCCGGGGCGGCGTTCTTTTGGTACGGGAATTTGTTTTCGTCCTGCAAGATAGTCGCCGGTCAAAGAGGTTTTAGACTTCATAATTTCTTCGGGTGTACCCTCGGCGGTGATATAGCCGCCGTGAATCCCTGCGCCGGGACCAAAGTCAAACACATAGTCTGCGGCACGGATAGTGTCTTCGTCGTGCTCTACCACCAATACGGAATTTCCCACATCACGCAATTTCAAAAGAGTTTCAATCAATTTTTCGTTGTCTCTTTGGTGCAGACCGATACTGGGTTCATCCAGTATATACAACACCCCTGCCAAAGCAGACCCAATCTGGGTAGCCAGACGAATACGCTGACTTTCACCGCCGGACAGTGTAGCCGCAGATCGGGAAAGGGTAAGTCGGAGGCCAAGCGGTCTTAGGAAGACAAAC
>JAZQGY010000034.1:0-39742 GCA_045540295.1 Clostridia bacterium | reverse complement strand
GCTATAGAGAATCAAAAGGGACACGATGGCACCCACATAACCGTCCAACGGAAGATGAAAAATTTTCCCCAAAATAAAGGATACCAAAACACCGCCGGTGGAAAAAGAATCGTTTAAACTATCCTTAGCGGTGGCTAAAATGGCAACGGAATTTAGTTTTTTACCGATCTTTTTATAAAAGCAGTACATCCACAATTTTACCAGTACCGCTGCCACCATAATCCAGATAGCCGCTGCATGGAATACGGTTTCCTTGGGAAAAATGATATCTTCCACTGCAGTTTTTAAGAGAGATGCCCCCAAAATGATAATGAAAAAAGACACCAAAAGTCCTGTGATATATTCATATCTGGCGTGGCCATAGGGATGATCACGATCCGCAGGCTTTCCTGCTAAATGAAATCCGATGAAGGTTACCAAAGAATTTCCCATATCGGATAAATTGTTGGCACCGTCTGCCGTCAAAGACACGGAATGAAACAAAAATCCTGAAATCAGCTTTGCCAAGGATAATATTAAATTGGCAACAATTCCCACAATTCCCACCAGTTTTCCGTAGCTTTGGCGGACACCGGGATGCTTTATTTCATTGTGATTTTTAATAAACAGTTTTGTTAAGAGTTCAGTCATTGGGCTGATAATTCCTCCCACTTTTCATAGAAACGGTTAAGAATGCCTTCTTTTTCTTCCAGTTGGTCACAAACCTCTTTTAATTTGGTAAAATCCGATGCCACGTCGGGAGATGCCATTTCTTCCTGAAGCTTTGCAATTTCTCCCTCAATTTTTTCGATTTCTGCCTCGGTTTTTTTAAGGTCATTTTTCCGTTTGGTTTCCTCTGCCCTATCTTTTTTGGAGCGGTAAAACTCGTTGGCTTTTTCGCTCTTCTTTTCAGTAGGGGCAGGTGCATCCTCTTTATGCTTTTCTAAATAATAGTCATATTTTCCGTCATAAATGACCATTTCTCCAGGTTTCATTTCCACAATTTTTGTAGGTACCTTGTTTAAGAGATAACGGTCGTGAGACACCATAATGACAGTGCCTTCATAATCTGCCAATGCTTTATCCAGCACATCCTTGGAAGATAAATCCAAATGGTTGGTAGGCTCGTCTAAGATAAGCACATTGCCTTCCTCCAGCATCATAATGGCAAATTTCACTTTTGCCTTTTCGCCGCCGGATAACACACCAACCGGTTTATATACATCTTCTCCGGATAAAAGCATGCCGCCAAGAAGTTTTCTTAGCTCCTGCTCATATTTTTGCGGGAAGCGGTCCCAAAGCTCATTTAAGGCAGTCTTTTCCGGGTGAAGCTTGTTGGTTTCCTGCTCAAAATAGGATTTCTTCACACCGCCACCCCAAAGGATTTCCCCTTTGGAATAAGGGAACTCTCCCAAAATGGCTTTTAGCAGACTGGTTTTACCAACTCCATTAGCACCCACAATGGCAATTTTATCATTTTTGCGGACGTGCAGGTTCACATCAGGGTTTAAGACTTTATCTTTTACTTTTAACTCCAAATCCGATACCCGAAGCACATCCTTT
This sequence comes from Clostridia bacterium, assembly GCA_045540295.1. GTDB lineage: Bacteria > Bacillota > Clostridia > UMGS1840 > UMGS1840 > SIG452. The sequence continues at coordinate 38,200 of JAZQGY010000034.1, read as the reverse complement.
ACGGGTTCGGTTTTGAAGGTGAATTTCAAATGAATGGATTTTAAATAATCGGAAGGTTTTTCCAACACCTCCATATTATCTAAAATATGCTGACGGCTTTTTGCACTCTTGGCAGTAGAAGCACGAACCTGGTTTCGTGCCACATAGTCCTTTAATGCCGCAATTTCTTCCTGCTGCTTATCATATTCTTTCTGCAAATATTCCATTTCCTGTGCTTTTTGCACCACAAACTTGGAATAGTTACCACGGTAACGTTTAAGTTTTCCTTTATAAATTTCGCAGATATCAGTGACGCAGCGGTCTAAAAAATAACGGTCATGAGATACTAAAACAATAGCACCACGATAGGTGGTTAAATAGTCCTCCAACCATTCCAAGGTTTTAAAATCCAGATGGTTGGTCGGTTCGTCTAAGATGAGAAGGTCAGGCTCCGACAACAAAAGCTTTGCCAAAGCCAGTCTGGTTTTTTCACCACCCGACAGTTTATCTACAACGGTGGATAAATCCCTTCCCAAAAAACCCATACCGTTTAACACGGTGTTGATTTTAATATCAATATGATAGCCGTCTTGTTGCTCGTATAAGGTTTGCAAACGGGCATATTCGCGGTGGTTTTCTTCAGTGTTTCCATAAGGTGTGGAAAGAGTTTCATAAAGTTTTTCCAGTTTTTCTCCCATACGAAGCACATCGGAAAACACACTTCTCATCTCTTCCAAAATGGAATTCCCTCCGGAAAGTCCTGCATTCTGATGAAGGTATCCGATCCGCTTTTTCTGAAAAATAATTTCTCCTTCGGTGGGTTCACTTTCTCCCGAAAGCAAGTTTAAGAGTGTGGTCTTTCCTGCTCCGTTGGCACCGATTAACCCAATTCGGTCACTATCTTCAATTTTTAGGGTAATATCGGTGAGAATTTCTTCCGCTCCGAAGAATTTAGACACCCGATCTAATGCTACTATCATACTGTTACCTATGTTACAACAGCCACGGGAGACAATCCCCCATGGCTGAATTTTTTGCTTTTGTTTGATTAATTGGCTTTCTTTGCCAAAGCTTGTTTTAAGGCATCCACCTTATCGGTTTTTTCCCACAAAACGCCTAAGTCTTCTCTGCCCATATGTCCATATGCAGCTAAATTTTTGTAAATGGGTTTTCTTAAGTCAAGTGCCGAAATAATTGCTGCCGGGCGAAGGTCAAACACTTCATTTACCACATCTGCAATCACATCATCGGAAACCGCGCCGGTACCGAAGGTATCCACCATTACAGATACAGGTTTTGCCACTCCAATAGCGTAAGCAAGCTGAATTTCACAACGCTTTGCCAAGCCTGCTGCCACAATGTTTTTTGCAACCCAACGGGATGCATAAGCGGCACTTCTGTCCACCTTGGTGGGGTCTTTTCCGGAGAATGCACCGCCACCGTGACGGGCATAGCCACCGTATGTATCCACGATGATTTTTCTGCCGGTTAAACCGGAGTCACCTTGCGGTCCGCCCACCACGAAACGACCGGTGGGATTTACATAAATTTTTGTATTTTCATCCATCATAGAAGCATCAATGATAGGTGCAATGACGTGTTTTTTCATATCTTCACGGATGGTAGCAAGTTCCACTTCGTTAGAATGTTGCGTGGAAATCACCACGGTATCAATCCGTTTGGGGATATCATTTTCATATTCCACGGTAACCTGAGTCTTGCCGTCGGGACGAAGGTAAGAAAGGGTACCGTCTTTTCTCACATCGGTCAAACGTTTTGCAAGTTTATGTGCCAAAGAAATGGGCAGGGGCATCAGCTCGGGAGTTTCGTCACAAGCATAACCAAACATCATGCCCTGGTCACCGGCGCCGGTGGATTTATCGTCACCGGACACGTTAACCCCTTGGGCAATGTCGGGAGACTGCTCATCAATGGAGGTAATTACCGCACAGGTAGTCCCGTCAAACCCATATTTGGCACGGTCATAACCGATTTCCAGCACGATTTCTCTTGCAATTTTGGGGATATCCACATAGCCGGAGGTAGTGATTTCACCCATTACAGACACCATACCGGTGGTGCAAGTGGTTTCACAAGCCACACGGGCAGCGGGGTCCTGCTTTAAGATTTCATCTAAAATAGCATCGGAAATCTGGTCACAGATTTTGTCGGGATGCCCTTCTGTTACGGATTCCGAAGTAAATAATTTTCTCATATTCTAACACCCTTTCTTATTTGGTCGCAAGACGCAAAAGCATCTTGATATCTTCTTTGGAAAAGTGATATTTTTTATTGCAATAGTGGCAGGAAACCTCTGTTTGGTCTTCCTCCTCTATCATTTTTTCAAGTTCGTTTTTTCCTAAGCTTAAAAGCGCCGTTTCCACACGGTAACGACTGCAGTCACAACGATAGGTGGGTTCTTTTTTGGATAAAATCTGATAGTCAAATCCTTTTAGCAGCATCCCTAAGATTTCGGTAGCATTCTTGCCGTCTGCAATCAGGGATGAAATGGATTTTGGCAGCGCTTTCACATTTTCTTCCACCTTATCCACAATGCTGTCCGGCGCACCAGGCAACAGTTGAATCATAAAACCGCCGGCAGATAAAATGGCGAAATTCTGTGCTACCAAAACACCTAAACCCAACACGGTGGGAATCTGTTCCGACTGCATATAGTAGTAGGAAATGTCTTCGGCAATTTCCCCGGAAATCAGTTCCACGGTGCCAACATAAGGTTCTTTTAAGCCAATATCTCTTACGATGGTTAAAGTGCCTTTATGCCCTAACGCACCACCAACATCCAGTTTACCGTCTTCTCTTAGGGGAAGCACCACATCGGGATTAGACACAAATCCCTTCACCTGATTTTGTCCGTTTGCTTCGGCAACCACATTGCCAATAGGCCCTTCGCTGCGAAACTGCACCGATACTCTGTCGGTCTCATTTTTCATATCATTTGCTAAAATTAACGCTGCAGTTAAAGCTCTGCCTAATGCTGCAGATGCCACCTTACCTGTTTGGTGCAATCCTTGTGCCTCACGGATGGTTTCGGTGGAATTTACTACATATGCTTTCAGATAGCCGTCACTGGTGATGGCTCTGATAATTTCATCCATATCGGTTCCTCGCTTTTTTCTATTCGTTTTCGCTGATTGCTTCCGTCTCCGGTTCCGCTTCTTGCGGGGATTGGAAGCTTTTTTCCACAGGCAGTGTGATAATAATTTCAGTACCCTCGTTTAATTTGGAATTTAAGGTAATTTCTCCGGCGTGCGCATTGATGATTTCCTTGGCAATGGCAAGTCCGAGACCGGTACCCCCCTGCTCACGGGAACGTGCTTTATCCACACGGTAAAACCGCTCGAAAATCCGTTTCACATCCTTTTCGGGAATCCCCATACCGTTGTCCACAATACGGATGATAGCATTGTCGGACACATAACTGGAATAGATTTTCACAGCACCGTAGTTGGCTGTGTATTTAATTGCATTGGACACGATATTGATAATTACCTGTTGCATTCTGTCATAATCCAATGCGATTTCAGGGATTTCGTTAATCATAGTATAGGTCAAATTCTGATGTTTTTTCTTAGCTTCAAACTGCATCTTTTCCGAGACGTCCCTTAAAATCGGCTCAATGTGCATACGGGTAAGATTCAGTTTCACTCCGTTATCCAGTCGGGACAAAATCAGAAGGTCAGAAACCAGTCTGGTCATACGGTCAGTTTCCCGATGAATGGTATCTAAGAATTTTTCTTGCATTTCGCCGTCCACTTCACCGCTTTCCAAGGTTTCAATATATGCCTTTACGGTAGTCAGAGGCGTTCGAAGCTCATGGGATACATTGGCAACAAACTCTCTGCGTGACAGCTCCAGCTTTCTGGATTCGGTCATATTCTGCACATCCACAATCACACCGCCGATAGTGTCATCGGAATAGCGGAAACTACCAAAATAAAAGCGTAGGTAATAGTTGTTGTAATCCCCTTCTTTGATGAGCTGTTTATCGGGATTTAAGTACAAAAAGTTTCCTAAAGACACATCGGGAAACAGAGGTGTGAAAAATTCATCAAAACGAATGGTGTTTTCTGTGTCAATTGCCAAATACTTTTTGGCGGACGGGTTAATATGAAGCAGTTCCCCTTCGGTGTCAAACGCTACGATACCGTCAGTAGAATATTCCATAATTTTTTCGAGCTTGGTATTTTGGGAGGCAACTTCTTGCACCGTTTCAGAAAGACGCTGACCCATCGTGCGGAAGGTGTTGGTTAATACCCCAATCTCGTCCTTGGATTGGGATAGCTCGCCCACCTCAAACTCCCCGTCTGCAATTTTTTCGGCACGGGAGGTCAGATTCTTAATGGGTGTGGTTATGGTTTTGGATAACAGATACCCCAACACTACTGAAATCAGAAGTGCTGCCAAAAGTGCCTGCAGGATTACCAAAAACATACTCTGAGAGAAGCTTTGAAGTTCTTCCTTTGTTTCGTATACATAAATGACAAAAGCAGTTGTATCGTCCACCATAACGGGATAGGCATATTCCATATAGGTTCCGCTTTCCGATACAGTATTCCCCACTCTGCCGGACATTGCCGCTAAGACATTGTCGGAGATTTCCACTTGGGTGAGAAGCTCGTCGGAGCTGTCTATCAGTGTTCCGTCCTTGGCATCCAAAATGGCATAGTTACGGTAGGAATCCACACCGATTCGACCGGAAGCCGCTTCCAAAAGCTCGGAAAGTTTTTGAGCACCGTCTTCCGCAGTGGCTGCTTCTGTAAGCTGAGGAACAAATTCTTCGGTAAATACCGCGGTACCAATCTGAGACATAAAGTCAGTATAATAGAACCGTGTTACATTGGTGATAATGAAGGTTCCAACCGTCAGCATTACCGATAAAATAACAAGGATAAATAACAGTACCAGTTTTGTTTGAATACTTTTAAACATATCGTTCCTCAGTTTTAAAGATTATTTACAGTTCTTGTTGAAATAGTAACCGATGCCTCGCTTGGTTACCACAAAATCAGGTTCGCCCGGATTATCTTCCAATTTTTCACGCAAACGGCGAACGGTTACGTCAACAGTTCTTAAATCACCGTAGTATTCATATTTCCAAACTTTTTCCAAAAGTTTTTCACGGGAAAAAATTTTGTCCGGCTGAGATGCTAAAAATTTTAAGAGTTCAAATTCACGAACGGTGATTTCCACCGGTTTACCGTCTTTTTGCACTTCAAAGCGTTCAGTATCAATACTTAATCTGCCGTAGGTCAACACGTCCGAATTATCCGTAGTGGTAATAGGTTGCGATTTCTTAGTACGGCGCAGGTTAGCTTTGATTCTTGCCAAAAGCTCTCTCACGCTATACGGTTTGGTGATGTAGTCATCAGCGCCAAGCTCCAATCCCAGCACTTTGTCCACTTCCTCTTCACGAGCTGTGAGCAAAATAATGGGTACCTGAGATTTCACGCGAATTTCCTTGCAAACGGTGAATCCGTCCATTTCAGGTAACATCACGTCCAACAAGATCAAATCGGGATTTTTTTCCATCGCAAGCTGAAGACCGGTTGCCCCGTCGTATGCTTCGATAGTGTCAAAGCCCTCTTTCTGCAAGTTGAATTTCAAAATGTCTACAATAGGTTTTTCATCATCTACGATGAGAATCAGTCGTTCTGCCATAGTGATACGCTCCTTTCACGAGCTTTATTCTTTTGACGGGCTCTCCCGTCTGGTATCCAAATAAATAAGAAGCACCGAAATATCTGCAGGAGACACGCCTGAAATACGGGATGCCTGCCCAATGGATTCGGGACGGAATTTGGATAGCTTTTGTCTTGCTTCAATGCGAAGACCGTAAATATCGTCATAGTTGATATCTTGGGGCAGTTTTTTCTGCTCCAGCTTTTTAAACTGATTTACCTGGGACATCTGCCGTTTGATATAACCGGAATATTTGATGGTAACTGTGACCTCTTCCTCAATATCACGGGGAAGTGTGTGCACCTTATCGGAAATCTCTAAAAGCATTTGATAGGTAATTTCCGGTCGGCGCAGCAAATCGTTTAAGTGGATTCCCGTTTTGATGGGGGTGCTTTCGTATTTTTCCAAGGTAGCAATCACATGCTCGGAGGGTGGCACCACCACCGATTCCAAATACTTAATTTCTTCTTCTACCCACTTTTGCTTTGCTAAATAGTCTTGATAGCGTTCTTCGGAAATCAAACCAATTTCATACCCTAAGGGGGTAAGACGCTGATCTGCATTATCCTGGCGAAGCAACAAACGATACTCGCTTCGGGAGGTCATAATCCGATAAGGTTCATTCGTGCCCTTGGTTACAATGTCGTCAATCAAAACGCCGATATAGGAATTGTCTCGGCTTAGGTGAAATTCTTCTTTGCCATCTAAATATCTTGCGGCATTGATTCCCGCGATGAGTCCCTGTGCGGCCGCCTCCTCATAACCGGAGGTACCGTTAAACTGACCTGCACCGTACAAGCCTTTGATGTTTTTAAAGGCCAGACCTAAGGTTAATTCCGTAGGGTCCACGCAGTCATACTCAATGGCGTATGCAGGACGCATCAACTCCACGTTTTCCAGACCGATCACAGAACGGTACATCTGCACCTGCACTTCGTAAGGAAGGGAGGAAGACATCCCCTGCACATACATTTCCTTGGTGTTTAAGCCCATAGGCTCAATAAATAACTGGTGGCGTTCCTTATCGGGAAAACGCATAATTTTATCTTCAAAAGAAGGACAGTACCGGGGGCCGATCCCCTCAATCATTCCGCTGTATAACGGAGAAAGATGGATATTATCCAACACAATTTGTTTGGTTTTTTCGGTGGAATAAGTCAAATAGCATTCCACACGGTTTTGAAGTTCTCGCTTGGTGGTAAAAGAAAAGGGAGTGATTTCTTCGTCACCGTACTGAACCTCCATTTTAGAAAAATCAATGGAATCACGATGAACTCTGGCAGGAGTTCCTGTTTTAAAGCGCATCATACGGACGCCGTTTTCCTCTAAACTTTCGGAAAGTTTGTTGGCAGCAAACATACCATCTGGTCCGCCCGGCTCAAAATAGGTTCCCACAATGATTTTTCCACGAAGATATGTACCGGTGGCAATGATTGCAGCATCTACCCGATAGTAGTTGCCTAATGCATCCACCACACCTTTTACCTGTTTATCTTCAATATCAATTTTTATAATTTCTGCCTGCTTTAAGAAAAGGTTTTCCTGGTTTTCAATCCGTTTCTTCATCTCTTCCTGATAAGCACGGCGGTCTTCCTGTACCCGAAGAGAGTAAACAGCAGGCCCTTTTCCGCGGTTTAACACACGGGACTGAAGGAAGGTATCATCCGCCAGTTTTCCCATTTCACCGCCTAAGGCATCAATCTCACGGACCAAATGTCCCTTCCCTGTTCCTCCAATGCTGGGGTTACAGGGCATATTGGCAACCGCATCCAGATTAATGGAAAACAGCACCGTTTTGTGCCCCAGTCTTGCCGAGGCAAATGCCGCTTCGCAGCCTGCATGGCCTGCTCCGATGACGGCAACTTCAAATTTATCTTCTATAAATGCCATAATGAGTCCCTACATGTCGTAGTATTTTCTGCCTGCAACCGAGTTGGAATCGTCGGTTAAAAGATGCATCTGTTCCAAAGCCTTACCGGTACCCAAAGCCACGCAAGTGGTTGGGTCATCAGCAATGGTAGCCTTGATGCCGGTATGCTCGGTAATCAGTTTGGGGAAGCCCCCTAAAAGTGAGCCGCCTCCCGTCATAATAATGCCGGTGGAAGCAATATCGCCAACCAATTCCGGCGGAGTTTTTTCTAAAGTCTGATGCACGGCATCCACAATCTGCATTGCGGTATCAATCAGAGCACCGTGAATTTCGGTGGAAGTGACGGTGAAGATTTTGGGAAGTCCGGTTAAAAGGTTTCTGCCCTTTACTTCGGTTACCAGCTCTTCATCCGGCAGGTATGCACAACCTACGTTATACTTAATCTGCTCTGCAGTGCGTTCACCAATCAACACATTGTGCTCTTTTCGGATGTATTTGATGATAGCATCGTCAAACTTGTCTCCTGCCACTTTAATAGAAGTGGAAACAACCACACCACCCAAAGAGATAACTGCAATATCGGTGGTACCGCCGCCGATGTCTACAATCATCGTTCCGTTAGGCTGGGAAATATCAATTCCGGTGCCGATAGCAGCGGCAATGGGTTCTTCAATAATGAAGGATTTTTTTGCGCCTGCCTGGATAGCCGCATCCTTTACCGCACGTTCTTCCACGTCGGTCACTCCGGAGGGAACGCAAATCATAATGTTGGGTTTAAAGATACGGGAAATGTTGATTTTACTTAAGAAATGCTTGAGCATCTTTTCGGTAACATCGTAATCGGAAATTACCCCATCACGAAGAGGCCGAACCGCCACAATATTTCCGGGAGTTTTTCCAATCATACGCTGCGCTTCATAGCCCACGGCAAACAGTCTTCCGGTCAGCTTGTCTACCGCTGCCACGGAAGGCTCTTTTAAAACAATTCCTTTTCCTTTTACATAAATGAGAACCGTTGCTGTTCCCAAATCCACACCCACGTCCTGGCCAAATCCAAACATCGGGCACCATCCTTTCGTATCATCAAACTGAGACAGTCTTATTCTTGCTGAATCCTGTATTTTCAGGCGTTTTTCCATAAAAAATCGCCATTTTCTCATACATTATAATTATAGTACGAAATCATACATTTGTCAACCATATTTCACGATAATATCATAATTTTGCCGTTTTTTTTGCCAGCTATACCAACCCGTTTTTCTGAGCCTGTTTTCAAGCGAATCTACCAATTTCTGAAATGTTTGCGAATAGGCTTGCAAAACCATATTTTTTGTGTTAGAATAAGAGTAGAATTTTGTTATTTTTTCATAGATTTTACCGAAAACGGAGGTACAAAATGAAACAGTTCCGATTAGTAACTCTCTTTCTCGCAATACTGATGCTCTTCTCAAGTTGGGCGGTTTCTGCCAAAGATATCAGCATCGGATTGAAATTTGCATCCACCTCTCCTAAGGAAACTACTGTACAAAATGCAAGCGGTTTTATTGTGACAGTAGGGAATGAAACCGTCGCCGAGCTGGCTGAAGCAAAAATTTTAATCAGTTGGGTTGAAGACGGAACTATCCAACTGCTATCCCCTGCAGACAACACTGTTCTTTACATTCACGAGGGTGGAAATACCCCCATCACTTTAACTCCTGCAGACCAAGGGACTGTTTTGATTGGCGGAACTGAATACCGAGGTTCCGCACGGTTTATCCGAACTGATTTGGGATTAACTGTGATTAACTATGTGGATATCGAAGATTACTTAAAGGGCGTTGTCCCCGGTGAAATGCCTTCCTCCTGGCCTACTGAAGCGTTGAAAGCCCAGGCAGTTTGTGCCAGAAACTACGCAATGACCAACTGGAATAAATTTCAGAATTACGGATTTAATTTAGACGATTCCATTCAATCCCAGGTGTATCTTGGCGTGAAAGCGGAAAAGCCGGAAACCAATAGAGCTGTGGAAGAAACCGAAGGAATCTATTTAAAATACGGGGATGACTACGCAAGCACCTTTTTCTATTCCTCCTCCGGCGGACACACCGAAAACAGCGAAAATGTTTGGTCGGCTGCTCTCCCCTACCTGGTTGGTGTGGAAGACCCCTACGATACCTCCCGGGAATGGACTGTTCCGTACACACCGGATGAAATTGAAGAAAAGCTGGCTGGAATTGGCGTTAACATCGGTGATGTCATTGACTTGGAGGTTATAGAAACTTCTCCCTCCGGCAGAATCATCGACTTAAAAATTGTGGGCACAGAAGGCACCTACAACTTAAAAAAAGAAAAGACCAGAAGCCTTTTTAATTTTCGCAGCAATCTTTACACTATCACCAAAAAAGGAGCCGACCCCGACCCGGTAACTGTTGTCACCTCAACAGGGCTGGAAGAACGGAGCATCTCTCAGCCGATTCTCACTGCAACCGGACTGATTCCCGTGGATGTTGGCATTCCCACCGAGTATATTATGACCGGCACCGGCTACGGTCACGGCGTTGGCATGAGTCAGTACGGTGCCAAAGGAATGGCAGAACAGGGTTATAATTACGAACAGATTCTAAAGCATTATTTTACCGGCACTATTCTGGTAGAAGAAACAAAAAAGGCAGAAACAATAGGAGAAACCGAAACTGTCCAATAACAAAAAACTGTGAAAAAACAAAAAATGTTTTTTCACAGTTTCTTTTTTTTATGAAAACATTTAGCAATGCCAACAGCCAAAAGTACCATCAATGTGCCGAGAACTACCCCCAATGTATCATTCGCAATGTCATCCCAACCGAAGGAGCGTCCCGGAACAAAGGTCTGATGAAATTCATCCGATAAGGCAAAGAAAAAGCCAAGAATCGGATTGACAACAAATACAAACCACCGTTTCCAATAGGTTCTTAGAAAACAGCAGGTAAAGATGCTTAAAGTGAAAAACAGGAAAATGTGTGCGCTCTGTCGCAGTGTACGTTGCACCTTGGCATGCAATACATTCTTTTCCCCTTGATTCTTATGAGCATAACCGGTGGTACGGACTTCTATCTGCCGGGAAATGGAATTGCTCACCGCAGTAGAAGTGTTGGAATCCTGATGTGAAAAATAGAAAATGGTACACAGATTCAAAGCAATCAGAATCAGCAGAATCACTCTTTGCCTCACAATAAATCCAACTCCTTTAAAAGCTCCAATCTGGGCTTTGTTTGAGTGGTTTGCGCAGTTTTTTTGCCAAAAAGCTTTTGAAAGATTCGAACCACCCACACAACAGGAAGCAACCATCCATATTTTATGAGAATCGGATATTCTCCATAAAGAGCAGTTTTTTTGGGGAACAAACGCCCCTTGGCTTCCCGTCTGGTCAGCCCTGCTTTATAGGTGCCGTAATCTTTTTTATGATAGGTTTCATAACGGATTTTGGAATACTCCTGGTAGGCGGAAAGGATTTCTTCCTGATAACCGTTTTCGGCACAAAACTGCAAATCATTCAGCAGTTTTTCCGCCAAAGCATCATACTGCTCGCAAGATGTCAGATTAGAAAAACCAAAATACAAAACGCCAATCCGTTTTATGGTTTCATAAACGGAAGTATAGCCAAGCTGTTTCATCACAGCATTCATACGGTCAAAATCAATCTTATCGGCATAGTGAGAAAGATATAAAATGGCATCTCCCAACATCTTCAGATGAGAAATTCCGCTGATCAGATGCTTTAATACATGCAAAACCATATTGATGGCACCGTCTGTGATTCCCAGCGCAGTAACGGTGTGACCGTTTTTCAAAGTCACCTGACGTTTTTCTTCAGCTCCAAAATCCAGATTATCGTACCAGACTTCGGTCACCTCTTTGGTATCCAGAGAAATATGGATTTCAAATTTTCCTGCTTTGGGATGCACGCAAACTGCCTGATTGTTATTTTCGCCACGGGGCTTATAATCTCCACCTTCCTGCACAAACGCGTCCAACACCGCTTTTTCATCTTTGGGGTCGATTAAAAGGTCAGTATCCCCCGACATCCGAAGGGCAGGATCAGCATACAAATCAGAAATCAGATCCCCCTTTAACACGATGGGATTGGAAAACGCCAATTTTTCTTCCACAAAAGAATACATCGCCTCCTGGCGGAGAGTATATTCCATCACTTTCAGGTGAATTTCCATCTGCCATTTGGCAAGCATGGCTGCAGGAATTTGAACTCTGCCCTGTTCACTGAGCTTTTTTAACGCCGCAAACACAACCGTCCAGACACCTTGCATCCGTGCGGTTTTTTCGATTTCTTCAATCTCCGCCTTAGTATAAACACGTTCTCCTTCCGGCAAAACGCCTTTCATTCCGCAGGCGTATAATTTTATTGTGTCAGAGTATACTTTTTCTACCATTTTTTCTCCTTATGGAATGTAAACGCCCTTATCTCTTTTCTGTTTTTTTATCATACGTCTTAAACGACCATAGATTTTTCGCAGACAACGGTTGAAATGATTTATCGCTTTCACATACGATTTTCTCATATACGAGTATTCTTTGTTATTCTCACAAAGTGTAGTATTAAAAAACTGCAAAAGTTCAGGCTGCAACCATTGACTTCCGTCTGCTTTCGTGCGATTGCGAATATCACCGTATCGCACATCAGTAAAATCAGGAACACAACCAAGGGTCAACAACGCATGTCCATTATAGCAATGTGCTATGGGACATTTTCCGATAGCTTTAAAGGGAATCGGCTTATCGGGATTTCTAAAAATGCTATTTTCTTTTTCCCGTGTACAATAACATTGCTTCATATTCCCCGTTTCAAAATCAAGAAGCATCATCCAGTCACCTGCATAGCAAAATTTCTTGACAGGTTTCTTGAAAATAGTTCGTTTGAATTCCCAGAAAGAAGAACCAAACTGTTCCCAAGTTGTTTGATATTCTTCTTGTGTTAAATCTGTTAAATAGTCGATTTCTTCTGTGTTATCATTACGTGCAATAGAAAGATGAGGCAACGCTCCAAAGTGATCCATAGAAAACTGTTTCACCTCATCAATGTACGGAATCAAAGAATCAGAGGGAGTAATCTCCACACTGGCTGATGCACCGGAATTCCATATTTTTTTCACATTTTCTGCAAAAGTATCTAACCAGTTTTTCTTTTTCAGTTCCAAATAGTGAAAAGAACATTTAAATGTAATTCTTTTCAGCAACGATTTATCCCAGGATAAAATTTTATCTAATACAGGCGTAACCGTAAGATTTGTAACAATCTCGGCATAATGTCCCGCCTTAACCAATTCATAGATATATTCATCAATATTCTTGGTCAACAGAGTTTCTCCCTCTGCACAAAAATTGATGTATGCCAGTCCACCTAAGCGTTCCGGTCTTAATGCATACGCAACCTCTTGCGGAGTATATCGCAACTGAACTTGCCTGCCCTGATAAGCTACCGGCCTATGAGTTAAATAACAATAATCACAACGAAAATTGCAAATAGACATAGGTATATTGAAAAGTATGATTCGTTTTATCTTATCCATTCTGCTTTCCTCTCCTTCTTAACATAATATTTTTTAATACACAGATTTCTTCTTTGTTCAGCAGGATGACTATTTCGACAATAAAACTAAAAACACAAACAATCGCCACAGAGAAAACCAAAGTAATCCATGTATGATTAGGCAACAGCCACAATGCAAACAACGAAATAGCAACAACCACAAAGTAACACAAACAGGATATTCCCACATCCTTGTAAAACGTATGCCATTTTAGTTTTAACAAAAATGCTGTATATGGAACCGTTACCAGCAAATTCCTCAAAATGGAAATCAATGAGCTCACTCCTGCTATAGCAAAAACGCCCAAATTTGTGAACTTCAGCAGAACATAAACAATCACAAAGTTCAACAACCCTGCAATAATAACAGTCACGGAATTCAAACGGAGTTTATTGGTTGTAGTGTAAACATTATTCAATGTTTGCGGTCCGGAAAACGGAACAAATGCCAGACAAGTCAAAAAGGATAACATTGCTAGTTTAACAGGATCCAAGGTCGGCACCCACAAGCGGTAGAACTGGACACCGAATACACTCAAAACGCCAAGAGGAATTGACATTAGAATGCTGGATAATTTCATAGACCATCGTAAATTACGCAAAACTTCCTTTGTATCGGAAGTGGCGTAAGTTATCGTCAGATTCGGAGCGAAATTGGTATTAATCATACCTCCCAATTGAATAATGTAATTGGGAATTGTTTTTGCCGTAGCCAATATCCCCATCTCCAACGGCGCAACAAACAAATTTGCCAGCAACAGATCCAATCCTGTCATCAGAATATTGCCACACTGGGTAATGGTGTTCCAGATTCCTGAGGAGACCAGCGACCATACATACTTGGGCTCAAACAGTTTCCACTGAAACCGTATCTCTTTTATCAATTTTCTTTTAATTAGAAAATAAGCAGGCAACAACAATGCAATAATAATAAAACTGGTTAATCCCACATAATACATTTTCGGCTCAAAAAAGCCAAATAAGGCCATCAAAATTACTACTCTGAGCAAAGAATTGGTTAAAGAAATCAGATTAGAATAGTACAGTTTATTTGTCACATAAGTAGAAATCATAAAAATAGATGAAATCTGAGACAACAAAAAGTTAGCAAACACAAATCCGAATAACCATTTGACATCCGCCACACTGACGGAATCAATATTGATGAGCTGTTGCAAATTCAACGTCACAATTGTAAATGCAACAAATAAAACAGCACCAATCACAAGGTTGCCGGTAATTAAAGCAGTATAAAATTTCTGAGCTTCCTCTTTATGCCCCTTATGATATTCAATCGAAATAAATCGTCCTGCAACAGAATTTAAAGCAATAGTAATTAAGGATGCGTAATTGACAAAATTATTTGCCAATTGCGTAAACCCATTTGCCTCAGCTCCCAGGTGTTTGATAATATACGGCGACAAAAAGAAACCAATTGCAATACTTGCTGCAAAGGAAAACAAATTCGATATCAAATTAAATATAGTGGTATATTTATGGTTCATATTATGATACGCTCCATTATCAAATCTCTTCTTTAAAAATATCGGTCACTTTTTCAAATTCGGTTTTCAGCAAATCCAGAGGATACATTTCTGCCTGTTTCTGATAAAACACCAAAATCTCATTTTTCATTTCCTCAGCAGATTCAAAAACCTTGACATACGGTAATTGTGAAATCCATTCATACACTCCACTTACTTTTTTGCTCTTATTGTCCAACGCCATACAAGGTGTTCCGGTAATAACAGCGAATATCATGGCATGAAGTCGATCGGTAATTACCAGTTTTGCACTACCAATCTCCGACCACAATTCCGTTAAAAGCTGTTCCCGTTGATTCGCATTTACGCTTCCGGGATATATGGTTGAAAATTCTTTTGCAGCAATCTGATGATTCTTCAGTTCAGCAAAAATACTCTCTTGCTGTTCCAAAGAAAGATTTTTTTCCAAATCTTTACGGAAACAAATCATACAAACCGGTTCGCGCTCCTGTTTAACCTGATAATTTACGGACGTAACAATATCCGGAACATGTAGCAGTTTCACGCCTTGGAAATTTTTCTCACAAAAGTTGTAAGACTGTCTGTCCCGTAACATAATGGTTAAATCTTTTGCATTTGCATAAACAGATCGATTCTTGTGTAATCTCTGCGTTGCTTCCGAGGAATCGTCATAGTAACAGGTCTGCGGAAAGATCACTATTTTGTTTTCCGGATAAGTTTGGATAATCTCCGCAATCTTATCGTCTTCCTGCGGCCAAAGGGTTCCTAAATTTCCTCCACCGTCAATAACAATAATATCTTTGGGGCAAATAAACGATCGAATAACATCGTGATATCTTTCATACTCCAGATTAGAAATTTCTATCACATTGTCAGAAAATCCACTTTTTTTCAGTATGCGATGCTCTGCATAAACGATAGCATGGTCTCCCAGATTTCCATGGCAGGGAGTCGCCACAATGAAAACAATCCGGTGATAACTCTTTCTGATTTCCACAATTTTTCGTTTCAGATTCCGACAAAACCGTTTTTTGATTATTTTTTTTCTGAATTGTTTCACCGGTAATAATATTTTAGAACCAATCAGTAATTCCAAAATGCTTCGTTTCATCTATTTGCTCCCCCTGATTCTTCCTAATAACCGTAATATACCATAATATAATTCAGGGCTGATATAATAAATCCAGTACCGGATTATAGTAGGAACCGATGCTTTTCTAATGACATAACGATAACCAACAGCTTTTATCAACTGATACAATTGAGAAATTCGTTTTTTATTATCCCGAGTCGTCCTGTCTAATTTAGAACAACAATTCCCCATGTAAACTAAACTAATCAGATACATTCGTTCCATACCCGGGTACATTCTCTTATCATGATAAAAAATAACCCGTTCCATAAATGCTTCAATCACATCTAATCTTTTGATGTGATATGCCGTATGCATAATTCCATTTTCCCTCTGCAGATAAAAATAAACCACATCAGATACCGTAGAAATTTTCTGGCATTTCCCAATAAAACGATGCACCGTAAACTCATCCTCATGTAACTTTCCAACCGGAAAACGAATCTCAGAAACTAACTCTCTCCGATACAGTTTTGCAACAGCCATAGGAAAAGCGAGCATAGTCGGGAATGCATATTCCAATGCATCATAAACCCGGTCCTCAAGAAGCCACTGCATTCCAAAATTCAACAAAGGCTGGTCATTGATATCCATACATCGAATACTTCCAATGACTAAATCAGATTGATCCCGGTGCATTCTCTGCCATAACGTCTCCACCGCTTTGGAAAACAACCAGTCGTCACTATCAACAAACATCAGATATTCTCCGGAAGCAATCTCCATTCCGGCATTTCTGGCATCGGATAACCCGCCGTTTTCTTTATGAATTACTTTAATACGGTTGTCCTTCTTGGCATATTCATCACAAATTACACCACAACTATCCGGTGAACCATCATCCACCAAAATGATTTCCAGTTTTTTATACGTTTGACTACAAATACTATCCACGCACTTAATCAAGTATTTCTCTACTTTATAAACAGGAACAATCACCGATACCAAATCTTTCATATTTCCTCCATCTCAACGCAAATGTAATTTCCCCTGAATTTTCCGTAACAGACATACCATTTTTCGGTACCAGTAAAACAAGATCGGATATTTTTTTATTTGATACAAACGGTAAAACAATCTTGTCTGTTCCTCGGATAACTGGTTACAATCAACTTGTTCCAGTTCAGCAAGCAACGCTTCCAACTGTTGCCGGTATAACGAGTGCCGAGGAGTACAACCATTTTTTGCAATCAATTCTTTTAAGAAATTAAGATGAAGTACTGCCGGAGATAAAACAACTTCCCTGCACAATTGCGGATAAAACTTTCTCAAATACTCCTGCTGATGCTTCAAAGCTGCAACAGCCGCATCTATTTTCTCCTGAGACACGGGCTTTTGCTCGGTACTATCCTCACGAATATTTTGAATGTATAATTTTTCAGGAATTACAACACAGCTCTTACAACTTCCTAAGATTTCAGGCAAAACATAGGCGTCCTCACGACTCCGCAATACAGGAAATCGCACATTCTCAAACAACTTGCTCGTATAAATTTTATCACACATCACAGAAGTTGTTTTGCCTTGAAAAAACCATTGCAAAAGTTGAGGAGATTTGAGTATACAAGTATCATCATACTCAAATACCTCTTCGCTATGTTTCTTTTTAAAAATAATCCCACAAGCACCGATGTCGCATTGATGATATACAACGGCTTGTAAAAGCTTTTCTGCCATATCCGACTTGATCATATCATCACTATCAACAAACATGATATAGTCGCCTTTACAGATATCCAGTGCATAGTTTCTTGCCACTGCCTGCCCTTCATTTTCTTTATGAATTACTCGGATTCTGGCATCTTTTTTAGCATACTCGTCACAAATAGCACCGCAATTGTCCGGTGAACCGTCATCCACCAGAATAATTTCCAGTTTTTTGTATGTTTGGTTACAAATACTTTCTATACAAGTTGCAAGATATTTTTCCACCTTGTAAACCGGCACAATAACAGATACTAACATAGTTTCCTCCGCTTTCATGATTATTTCTTTAATCTGCGACACAATTCATATTTTAACTTCTGAACAATACGCACAGCAAGAACAGGGAACAAGCCGCGGTCCACTCTGCGGTCATAAGTAATATCCGGTATCATATGCTGCGGGTGTTTCAACGGAAACTGCAACTCATATTGCCTATTATATAAAAACGAAATTTTCCCAACCGTTTGACCTGCCGTTTTATCCGCACGGGTGTGTTTCGCGTGAGTGGAATCCTCCCCCACACCGATATTGGTAATCAGATTTTTCTGTGGAATTACCGCCAACTGATGATTTGTAAACTTCTGAATCTGCCACTGCAAATCCCAATAACTGATATCCTCTCCATTTTGAAGCCTCTGATAAGTTTTTTTCATCTGTTTCGTAAAATGGAATGCACGCGGAGTAATGGTTTTTGTGTGTTGCTCCAATAATTTCATAGTTGGAGCATCCTTTGTAATCTGCAGTTCATAATCTAGTTTTTCCCATTCTCGTTTCCAGGTTGCCCAGCCCCAATTAGCACCGGAATAGCCAAAGAAATAAGAGTCCTCACAAGAGAGGCTTTCCTTGTCGGAATTTAAGCCTGTCACCATATAAATGCGACGATCATCCTTATATTTTTCCAGCATTTCTTTGCAAAACCGGAAAAAAGATACAGATGGAATACAGTCATCCTCCAAAATGATTCCGTATTCTTCCCTTTGAAACATAAAATCAATGCCTGCCTTGGGACCTCTTCCGCAACCAAGATTTACGTCACTGTAATTTTCGTAAACTTCACATTCCCAATCAATATCCTTGGCAATTTCTTTGCATTGAGCAATCTTTACAACATCATTCTGATTTCCTTCTCTTGCGCCATCACAAGATAAATATAATCGGGATGGTCTTGCTTTTTTCACTTGTTCAAAAACTTTTTTAAAATTGTCAGGACGGTTAAAAAAAATCAACAAAACAGCAATGTCAGTTTCGTATAAATTTTTCATCTTATCTCCTGCTTTCTTTGTGTTGTTGCATCACAATTTGATAAATATTGCACAGATCATCGGAAAGATTCGCGGTTTGGTATTGTGTCTGCGAACGTGCTTTTGCATTTTGACCCAGACGTTTCGCCAAATCGTTGTTCAAAAGGATTCGTCGCATCTGGTACGCCAACAACTTGGTATCATCATACCGATAAAACAACGCCTCTTTTTCATCAGTTGCCAGACTAGGAATACCTCCCACAAAAGGCACCACTGAGGGTACACCAAGGCACATCGCTTCTCCTAACGTGTTGGAGGAATTTTCGATGCTGGACCCCATCACATACATACGGCTTTTTAAAAAGGTATCACACATTGATTTCTCATCCAAAGATCCTAAAAACTCAATATGATTCTCCATGCCCAATTTTTTAATCCATTTGGTCAGATAATGATGATATCCGATTTTTTGGCTTTTGTTAAAATTGCCGCAAACTTTTAATTTTAAATGGGGGAACTCTTCTACCAGATACGATGCTGCCTCCACAATTTTATGGAAGCCTTTCAAAGGACTTGCCAAGCCACCGGCACAAAAAATGGTATATGGCTCTGTGTTGGAAATATCCCAGGTATTCTGAATGAAGCTTTCCCGAATACATTCCTGCAAATAAAAATATTTAGCTTTTGTATTATGAAAATAAGTGTGGGTTCTATCCCACAGTGTTCTTCCAATCACATAATTTGCATGCTCTAATTGCCAGATTTCTGATTCTGCACGTTTTTTATTTTTGATATAACGAATTCTTTCCATCAGAAAATCCAGCGGAGACAACGAAAACCGAAGTTCCGGATAGCTGTAATCCTTTTTCACAATTTCCGAAATCAGCCCTTGAATGGACACTACCACAGGTATTTCAGTTTGTTGTAAAAAAGGAATTCCAATGGAGAATTCACTTCCTTGCAAATGAATAATATCCGGTTTAATTTCCTGCAATAAGGACTGCATCTCTTTCACAAAACGAGAAGACGGTTTTAATTGACGGTTCTGATAGGAAATGGGAATCACACGGTAAAAAATATCGTCGATTTCCCCCGTAAAAGCAGAACCACCCTCTTGCACCAAAGAAACCACATAAAGTTTCGTGCCGGGCTGTGTTTTTAATTTTTGAGAAATAGTATCCAGCCACCAGCCGCTTTGAGGAACAGTAAGGTTCAATTTCCGTTGTACTGCCGGCATGGAAAAATTAACAATCCACAATATGTTCATATCGGCTACCTCCGATAAATCCGATACACTTCGGATAGTTGTGTTGCATATGTCTGATTTTGATATAACGAAACCATAGTTTCTCTTGCCTGATTTCCAATCGTTTCTGCCTCATCGGGATTTAGCAGTAGCTCTCTGATATGATATGCCATCATTTCATACTCTTCAAAACGATACATCCGACCATTTTTGCCGGGACGGATTACCTCGTAAATATCCCCCACACAGCTGGTCACCACGGGCATCCCCAGAAACATAGCCTCCCGCAAAGTGGAGGATTCATTCTCAATGGCAGACGGCATTACAAATACCTTTGCCTGTTTCATATAAGAAATCATTTCATCTGTAGTGAGTTGTCCTAGAAACTGAATGTTGTCTTCCAGATGATATTCTGCAACAACATTTCTTAAGTATTCCAGATAGGGAGGTTCAAACAAGAAAGCAGGCTTTCTGCTTTTAATATTTCCGGGAATTAATACCCGAATGTCGGGAATATCCTGTTTTAACAACAAAACCGCTTTTATCACCTGATGAATTCCCTTAAGAGCACTTCTGCCTGCAATACAAAACAACGTGTTCTCAGCTGCATCAGCAGATTTCCACTGTTCCGTCCGGAACTGCTTTTTAATGGGCAAGCGGATAAAATGAAATTTGCTTACATTCTGATGATTGATAAATGGGGAAATTGCCCATTCGTTATCGGCAATCACTCCATCTGCCTCAGCAATCATCATCTGCTCCAATTGTGCCTGCAATTCCTGCAAAGCCTGTTCTTTTTGATATTTATAACACCGTAATTTGCTGAATACCCCAATTTTTTTCTTCATTTCCGGCAAATTCAGATAAGGATATTTTGCGATATAAGTCATAACCCCTTGCATCGTGTATAAAAACGGGATGTCCGGAAACAACCGTCTTAAATCATATCCTAATGAAAATTCAGTTCCCCAGATATGAATCAAATCCGGCTGAATTTCCAACACAATTTTTTTCCATAGGGAAAGCTGTTTTTTAGTAGCACGTCTTCCACGCAACATTCTGCCACCAGAAAGGCACACATAGTTCACTCTGTTTTCTGTTTTTGTCAGGTTTTTTGGAATCTTTGCTGTGGTAGCAACAGTAAGGCTGATGTTGTCAGCTTGTTCCAATAAAGATTCCATTGCGGCGTCAATCCAGGTTCCGCTTTGGGAATGCCTGAGTCCTAATACTTTTGAAATTTCTCCGATGGGCGAATTCAAAATCCATAACACTTTCATAGCAGCTTCTCCACTTTACATTCCATAAGTTTCCCAGAAAAAGTAATAGGGCGCAATTCCAAGACTCATTGATTTAAAGAACATATATCCCGGCAATATAATAGCAAATATAAATGCAATTGTACGGGTTTTCCAATCGTCTATTTCCTCGATAATATTACCTAAGAGAATGACATTGAAAATATAAAAATACATATTCATTCTACCGATCATTTGAGAAGACAACGACAAGGTGGTAATGATGGCATAGCAGAAAGAACCTGAATAACAAAGGGAACAGAGTTGTTCTTCTTTTGCATTCTTAAGCTTATGCCGTTCCCAGAAAAATAAGCAAAAAATTGGAATTAACAGTGCAATCAGAACAACCCCAGGATTGACAGAATACATTTCACTGATTAACCCATATTTTTCGTATTTTTCGGGTAAAAAATACCCTAAAATCGGAGTAAAAAGCGGTCGCAAAAAAATGCAGGCCATAGAAAAGAGAGCAAGCATCCAACCGGTACCTTTTTTTATCTTGATATAACGGGCAAAATAGAATACCACCATAAAAATTGCGGATTGATGGAACAAACTTGCCACAATGACAGCCAGAAAATAACGGACGGGTTTTTTTTCTAAAATACAGTCTATCGCCATCCAAATAATCACACAAGCCAGCGATTGCCGAATTCCAGACATAGACATAGTAAAAAGACCGATAGTCGTATGCAAATA
Source organism: Clostridia bacterium (assembly GCA_045540295.1). Lineage (GTDB taxonomy): Bacteria > Bacillota > Clostridia > UMGS1840 > UMGS1840 > SIG452. The sequence goes on along the minus strand of JAZQGY010000034.1, from coordinate 16,260 downwards.
AAGTCCTAAAAAAGGATTTTTGCAATATTTTAAAATCTGCTTGGAAACGCCAAATGTGATCAAAAATGCATATAATATCAGATACATCTGATCGGAAAATCGCAACTTATATAATAATGTGTTATACAATTTGAAGCCAATTTCCTGTTCCCGGATGTTCTCCGGCTGCAGAATAAACTTCCAATTAGAATACGGACTGCTGTGGTAAACCGCAATATACTGTGGCGTATCGAACCCAACCATATAGTGTCGAAATCCCATAATTACAAATAAAACAGTGCCTGCAAGGCCGACGAAAATTTTCTTCCGTCGGTCAATACTTTCTTCTGTTAAACCTTTGGTTTGATACAATAAATAATAATATAACGCAAACCAAATGACAATCATAAAGATATATGGAGTCATAACTACCTCTCTATTAGATCTTGCTTATCTGTTTGCTTCTAAAAACGATTCCATCTTTTGTATATAGGATTCATAAGAAAATCCGGTTTCCTTTGCACAGTTTTCCTTCATTTTAAAACGAGTTTCTGTGTCTAATAAAACGATTTCTTCCAAAGTTTTTAAAGATGAAACTTGATTGGAAATATCTAAAAAGAAACCGTTTTCACCGTGATGCAAATATTCTGCCAAATCGCTGGTATCCGTGGTGATTACGGGAGTACCTAAACACATACTTTCTGCAAATTTAGTTGGAAATCCAGCCATTGTGCCAATATTTTTGTCCCGTAGAAACACAGTGAAATCTGCATGCATAATAGCTTGTTTAACCTCAGTATTCTCCACTGATCCGTGAAAAATAATTTTTTCCCGGTTGTTCTGAAGCAGCTCTCTATGTTCCGGAATCACGCCCAGATACTGTTCTTCGGTTAAACCGTAAATATCAAAGCAAAAAGGATGTTGTAACTTTCCTAATAACGATACGGTAATATCCAATCGGTCTTTATAGGTATCCTTCTTCACTTTCATACCGTTTAATGCAAAGGGAATCCCCGCATATACAATGCTGCAAATCTCTCGGCTTTCACCCTGAGATAATACCGGCTCTACTTTTTTCACCAAAGGCGGAATTCGCACCACATTGCAACCTCTGCCTTTGTAATAGTTCTCCAGATAACTGCTGACTGCAATCACGCCATCAGTTTTCGGATACAAATGAGCCTTCAGGTATCTGGTATCCAAATATTTAATCATGCGATAAATGGGAGAACCGGTATTGGCAGATAACCAATCCACCGCATCGGAATAAATTTTTTTGTCATTTGTTTTGCACCACTTACGCAGTAAGCCTCCAAAGAGTGAAAGGCAAGGACATCCGTACATCACAACTGCTTCCAGCTCATTTTTTTCCTGCTCTAAATAAGGAAGAATTTTTTGAAAACAAGACCTGTAAAACAACCAGCCTTTAATACCGACAGGTGCCGGCAAATGATATCCGAAAAAACCGTCAAATTCTTCTTTCGTCTCTAAAAGAGAAACTTTGACGCCTTTCTTCACACCAATAAAATCCACATCATATCCCAACGCACGAAAAATTCGTCCATTGGATACCACACGGTTGGCTGCAGCATTTTTATCAGGAAACATAAAATTCCCTACATACAATACTTTTTTCATAAAAATTCTCCGATTATCTCAAAAAACGAAATGTTTTCCGGTAATTTTTCTGATTTCGTCTGCCCTTTAAGACAGCACCGATAAAGTAGTAGTTTAAGCGTTTAAAAATCCAGGAAAGATTCTTTTTGCCGGTGGAAATATGTTTTAAACTTTCGGTCAGGGCATCCTGACGCATAGGAACATAAACATTCTCATCCATCAACAATGCTTCGGAATATGCCGGAAACTCTTCGTTGGAAACAAAATTCATCTCGCCGTCTCCAAAGGCAAATGTTTTACATTCATAGTCGGTTATCTGATTATTTTCAACAGTCACCGCAAGCACACACCCCTGGCGATTCATCTTCTGCATCTTATTTTTTAATCCTTTTACAGAGTGAGAATCTATTTCGTCAAAGCAAAAATTACCAAGACTATAAGCAATGAGAGATTCTCCTTTTTTTTCAATCCCTTGCAAAGCATGCGGATGATGACCATGTAGCAGAAAAGTTCCCCGTTCTGCTAAAGAACGGGCAAATCGCATGTGTTCATATCGGGGATAATTCACATTTTCGTCTCCCCAATGAATACTCACAACGGGTAAACAGTGATCTTCCGAAATTTTAGAAATGATGTCCTCTTCCAAAACAGGCGTAATATAATCTGTCTTAGTTTCACTCCGATATCGGGTACCGTTTGCCGTGTAACAGCAATAACCCATAAATTTCAAGCAATTTCCGTCCATTTCTTCACGATGGATTTTTCCGTTGATACCAAAATAGGAAATCCCTTGATTTTCTAAAGCTAAAACCGTGTCCTCGTAACCTTTTCGACTATAATCAAACATATGATTGTTGGCTAAAGACACTACATCCACATGCAAGAATTTTAAAAGCTCTGCATTTTTCGGGGAGGTTTTCACATGAATCCCCTTGCAGACCATAGAATGTTTCTTTTCGGTAAAAGGAGATTCCAGATTTGCAACCACCAAATCAAAACCTGAAAGATATTCTGCCATGGGTGAAAGCTGTTCCCGCAGATTCGGATTTTTCGTAATATCAAATTGTCCCACAAAGGCAATATCGCCTAAAAAAGCAATCTTCATGCTTTCTTCTCTCCTGTTAAGCATCTGATAATTTCATGAGGGGCATTCAATGCTTCGTCATGCCACACACCGTCACGGGTCCAATACCCCTCAGCTCCCATCAGTGCGGTATGGGAAAAGCCATAGCTCATTTCCAGAATTTTACCGGTGTTGGTACGTTTATCCACCACGTAATCGTAGCCCATACATAAAACGCCTAACCGTTCACTGGTTTCAAATGCGGTTTTGATAATATCCGGCGTCACATAACTTTTATCAAAGAACAAATCTCCGCCACCGGATGCACGGAAATCTCCCTTACGGGTATTTCTCACAATATAGCTTAATTTGTCACCCACTACAACAATCTTCAAGTCAAATCCGTCATTGGGAACGAATTCCTGCAGATAGCAATAGCCACGTTCACGGGGTGCCATTTTAGATTTTTTGATGGTTTCTAAAAAATCGGGAATTCGTTTGAACCGTTTTACAAAGGTTTCCCAATCCTTGGAAGACTTCACATTGGACTTGGTTTTATAAAGAAGATTGGGAGCAGGGCTATATCCCTTTTGAAACATTTTCTTTCCATAAGAAATTAAATCGTGTTTACTTTTTAACAGCTTCACATTGGAAGAACCGCTTCCGCAACGAAGTTTCCCAACAATGGGATAGCTCTGATAGTTTTCTGCCCAATTCTTTAAATCCTCTATGGTATAAAATGTGTAGGATTCAGGAATGGGAGCCTCTGCGGACTGCAATAAATACATTTCTGCCACCTTATCGTCAAAATGCCAGCAGGCTTCCGGCTCAGGGAAGGTTTTTAATCCCAAATTTTTTGCAACATTTAAAATGGTTCTGGCAAAGAGCATATCCTGATAGGAATAGTTGGAAAAATGCCATAACAGGCAATCAAATTCTTTTAGTTTTTCTAAAATTCCATTGGAATAGCAATCTACAATTTCATAGGGAATCTGGTTCTTTTCGCAATACTCAATCCACGGGGTTGTCCACAGGGTTGAATGCTTAAACAGCTTTTCGTTTCTATGAATTGCAATTTTCATCTTACAAATTCTCCTTATACCAATCTACTGCCAACTCAATACCACGACAGAAATCATATTCGGGGGCATATCCCAAAAGTTTTTTTGCTTTGGAAATATCAGCATTGGAATGCTTAATATCTCCTGCACGGTCGGGACCGTAATTGGGCTTAATATGCTTACCTAAAAGCTCGCAAAGTTTGTTATATAAATCAATTAAATATTCCTGACCGCCGTATGCAATATTGAAGGCTTCTCCGGCAGCTTCTGGACCGGAAAGCATTCCTTTTAAGTTTGCTTCAATCACATTCTCAATATAGGTAAAATCACGGGACTGCTTCCCGTCGCCGTTGATGGTGGGAGCCTCGTCATTTAACAGCGCTTTCACAAATTTCGGAATGACTGCCGCATAGTAACCGTGAGGATCCTGACGGCGACCGAACACATTGAAATAACGGAATCCAACCGTTTCCAACCCATACAGCTTACTATAAAGTCTACCGTATTCCTCGTTGGTTTTCTTAGTTAATGCATAGGGAGATAGAACCTTCCCTACTCTATCTTCTCTTTTCGGTAAATTAGGTTCGTCTCCATACACGGAAGAGCTGGAAGCATACACAAATTTTTTCACCTTGTTCTGTCGTGCCGCTTCCATCATATTTAAGGTTCCGCGAATATTAATATCCTCATATAAAAGAGGCATTTCAATGCTTCTGGGAACGCTTCCCCACGCCGCCTGATGAGATACATAATCAATCCCTTCACAAGCCTTCATACAGGTATCTAAATCCCGGATATCCCCTTCTAAAAGTTCAAAATTCGGATTCTTCAGGAAAGGCTCAATGTTTTCTCGCTTCCCCGTGGAAAAGTCGTCCAAACAACGAACAAAAAAACCCATATTTAAAATTGCTTCACATAGGTTAGAGCCGATAAAACCTGCACCACCCGTTACTAAAAATCGAGAACCTTCCGGAAATTTTAACTCTTTGTAACCCATAATTTATAATCTCCAATAATTATAGCCTAAATTTTCAGCTTCTTTTCTGTTGAATACGCCTTTGATGTCTACCAACACTCTTTTGTGGTTGGGCACATCCTTAAAGAACTGATCCAAATCGGCAAAACTCATCTTCATAAATTCTTCATGACCAACTGCAATGATTAAACAATCCACATCATGGATATCTTCCATATTGCAGAAGGAGATACCGTATTCGTGCAATGCTTCATTCTTATCTGCCACCGGATCACATACCATAGGAACCACATCATATTCCGCCAGTTCGTTCATAATATCAATCACTCTGGTATTCCGGGTATCAGGACAATTCTCTTTAAAGGTAAAGCCCAACATTGCCACCTTAGCATTTTTGATAGAAATATCCGCACGGATTAAATTCTTGATGATATTTTCTGCCACGTATTTACCCATATCATCGTTGATGGTACGTCCGGATAGAATAATTTTGCTGTGGTATCCCAGTTGCTCAGCTTTATATGTGAGGTAATAGGGGTCTACGCCGATGCAGTGCCCGCCTACCAGACCGGGGGAAAACTTTAGGAAATTCCATTTGGTGCCTGCAGCTGCTAACACTGCTTTGGTATCAATGCCCATTTTATTAAAAATAATGGACAACTCATTCATAAAGGCAATGTTGATATCACGCTGACTGTTTTCAATTACTTTTGCGGCTTCTGCTACCTTGATGCTTTCTGCACGGTGTACCCCTGCTTCTACCACCAGTTCATACACTTTAGCAACGGTATCTAACGTTTCTGCATCCATACCGGAAACAATTTTCACAATGGTTTCCAGTCTATGTACTTTATCACCGGGATTGATTCGTTCAGGAGAATAACCAATTTTAAAATCAACACCGCATGTTAAGCCGCTTTCTTTTTCCAAAATCGGCACACAAACATCCTCGGTAACGCCGGGATATACGGTGCTTTCAAATACCACAACCGAACCTTTGGTCAAATTCTGACCTAAAATTCTGCTGGCACCTTCCACAGGAGTTAAGTCCGGAGTATGATCAGGATTCACAGGAGTAGGTACTGCCACAATGTGAAATTTCGCTTCCCGTAATCGAGCAGGATCCGAAGTGAAGTCAACAGTAGTTGCTTTGATAGCATCGTCCCCTACTTCTTTGGTGGGGTCAATCCCATTTTTATAAAGCTCAATTTTTTTGGCATTTAAGTCAAAACCGATTACATCCACCTTTTTGGCAAAGGCAACGGCAATGGGCATTCCCACATAACCTAAACCAACTAAGGAAATCTTTTCCTGTCTGTTTACAATTTTTTCGTATAAGTTCATCGTGATTCCACCTTCCCGATTTCTCGTAAGTAGTGTTCTATAATAATTTCACGGTCATATTCCCGCTCCATTTTTAATCGTCCTAAAACGCCCATTTGTTTCCGTTCTTCATAGGAAAGAGCAATGAATTTTCGAAGAGCGTCTTCCAATGCAGAAGCACTTTTCGCCTCAAACACATATCCTGTTATCCCATCGTCTATAATTTCCTTGCAACCCGGAATATTACTTGCAATACACGGACGTCCCGTTGCTGCACTTTCCAAGAGTACATTTGCAGTTCCTTCATGATAAGAAGGCAACACCGTGGCAGAGTGACTTTTAATAAATTCTCGCACATTTTGTTGTTGCCCTAAAGCATTTACCACATTTCCTTCGTTTAATTCATCAAATGTTTGCTTGTATTCTTCTTCGCAAAAACCTACCAAGTCAAAGGTAATTTCAGGATAGTCCCGACGGATATTTTTAGCAGCCTCCACCAATTCACCAACGCCCTTATCCCGCATCAGTCTGCCAATAAACAGAAAAGAAAGAGGCTTCTCCTTGGATGGATACTTCTCGTATGTATATTCCTTGATGTTGACTCCGGAACCGGGAAGCAGCACATAGTTTTTTGCAATAGCTTTTTTTTCTTTGAAAAACTCCAGATTCTGACTATTCTGGAAGAACAGACAGTCTGCATACTTGGAGGATAAACGATAGAGAAATAGCAAAAATTTCTGCATCAATCCCCCCTGATACATCGCAGTCCCTAAGCCGGTAATATTTGATAAATACGGAATTTTTTTCATTCGACATGCCAATCCACCATAAATATTCGGCTTTATTGTGTATGTCAATACCACATCGGGTTGGACCAGCTTCAGGATTTTGGAATACTGTCTGATCAAAAGAAAATCCTTCAAAGGATTTTTTCCATGTCTATCAAAATGAGATTCTATGTATTTACATCCCATAGCTTCCAAGTCTTTCACTCTATCGCCATATGGGAAAGTAATATATACATCATAACCTGCTTCCAGACAAGCCTTCATCATCTCTTTACGGAGCGTGTATGCATATACTGGATGATTAATGATCATTAACACTTTTTTCGTCATCTGATTTTCATTCCTTTTTCGTAGGCATTTGATAAACTAAATCTCCAAAGACCTTTTGCACAACCGGAACTCTGAAAATATAAATAAGAAAATTAAAGGCTTTCGTCAAACAAATCTTTCTCCCTGATTGTTTTGCAATCTCTGCTACCATATCACTCGTACAAACATACTCAGGATCTTGCGGAAAAAATAGACCTACAGCATTAGTGTCCATAATCTCTTTTACAAATTGGCAAAGCCGTTCGATACAAATCATACTCCGACGATTCTGGATTTTCGGAAATACGGGCGATTTCAAAGCAAATTTTTTTAATAACTGATAATTTCCTCTACATTCTTCTCCATAAACCATAGGAGGACGGAGGATTGCAACTCGGAACTGACTGGATTCCATTTGACGCAACAATTCTTCTGCTTCTAACTTGGATTTTCCATAATGTGATTTTGGAGCTGGCACTGTATTTTCCGTAATGATACCGGTATGTATTCCGTAGACACTCATAGAACTTAAAAACACAAACTGTCCCACACCATCCGCCTTGGCCTTTTGTGCAACAGAATATACTAAATCCCGATTCACATGGTAATAAAGCGGGGCATTCTTTTTGGTTTCCTTTTGGTGAGCCAAACCCGCCACATGAAACACGACATCATACCCCGAGAAACTTTTTTCACACCAAGTGCCGTCCAGCATATCAACAACATCCACACAATAGTCTTGCGGAAACTGTTGCATATATTTCTCAAACTGTGATCCTATATAACTGCCTGCACCGGTAATCAATACATTTTTCATAAATTCGCAGACTCCTCTTTCGGTTCCGTTTTTCCGGTACCGCCTTCAACCACGCCATCGCTTTTCAATACGCTCCAAATGGTGCCAAAGAACATTTTAATGTCAAACCAAAAGCTCATTTTCTGAACGTACTCACCATCCAGCTTTGCCTTCATATCAATAGGCAGTTCGTCTCTGCCGTTAATCTGGGCGTACCCAGTTAAACCAGGTTTCACCTCATTGGCACCGTATCGATCACGTTCTGCAATCAGATCAAATTGGTTCCACAGCGCAGGACGGGGGCCAATAATGGCCATATCTCCTTTTAGAATATTAAAAATCTGAGGTAACTCATCTAAAGATGTTTTTCGTAAAAAACCGCCAATCCGGGTAATATAAGATTCCGGATTCGCAAGTAAATGTGTAGGCATGTCTGATGGGGTATCCGTTCTCATCGTACGAAATTTCAAAATATAGAATTCTCGTTTTCCTTTTCCGATTCGTTTCTGACGAAACAGCACGGGTCCTTTTGAGTCCAATTTAATTAAAATGGCAATTATTAAGTAAAACGGAAGAAGCACAAGACAGCCAACAAATGATAATATAAAACCCAGTAAAGGCTTAAAAAACTTCCGATACACACAAAACACCTCCAACAACCTTTCAAAAAGATACACTTTAACCTAATTATTATAGCACACCAATCCTGAAATATCAATAGTTTTGTGGAAATTCTACGGATTTTTCGCCAAAATATCCTGCTTTTTCATCGTTTTCTGCCAAAAAAAATAGAGAAAGGACTCCGCCTTTCTCCATTTTGATATTTATCTTTGATATTTCGCAATCATTTCAGCCTTTTTGATGCTTTTTTCTGAGTAATAAGTATTGCGGATTGTATCCACCAGCGATAAGTCCCCGCCGGTACGGGAAAGCTCGCCAGTCAGTTCGGAAAGGAGCGATTCCATCCTGCCGTCACATTCCCCTTCCAGACCGTAACCGATTCCAACATATTTATTGATTAAATCCTGCTTGGATATATTGCCGCTACGGTATTCCCCCCAAGCCTGACTGACCAGTCCGTCCAGTTTTCCTACATAACCGGAACGAAGCACATAAATCTGCGCAATAATATCGTCTACTTTGGAAATCTGATTCTTCTGCGATGCTTCTACGGGTGCAGAAATATCTTCCTTCGCTTCTTCCCAAGTCATCTGTCCGGTTAAAACGGCAACAGCCTTTTCTTCAGGCAATTCTCCGCTCTGTAAAAGCTGTTCGGCTTCTTCGGGCAAGCGAGACAAATCCAGCTCTGAAAGCCCTTCACAAATTTCCCGAATCACACGATCGTTGTCTTCCTGCATTTTTTGAAGTTCTTCTACAGAATAGGAAGTGGCATAATGAATTGCCATAATATTATTCCACTGCCACACTGCCAAAATGGTGATACCAATTGCAAGAATTAAAAAAACTGACAGTAAAATCCAGGGCCATTTTCTTCTTTTTTTCGGCTTTATATTGGTGTGTTCCACTTGTTTTCTCTCTTTCATTTTGATTCCTCACTTCATAAAAAATCAAGTTCCGAGATATGAGAAATGCATGTAATCCTTAGGATTTGACCATGCATCACCACCCCAGGTAAATCCGTATTTTTCAAAAATATTTACCACTTCTCCATAGGGGGTTACAGAGTATGGGTTTTCATAAGGAAACCACCCATCCCCGATAGCAGTACCGTCTTGATATAAACAGTAATTTTCGTTGGCATTTAAATCCACAGCCGTTCCCCAGTTATGTTCACTTCTGCCACCACGCCAGGAGTATCCGCCCAAATCCTTCACAGGAAATTGTTCTTCTCCGTAAAAAATTTCGGTAAACACTGCCAGAATTTCATCTGCAATCACATGGTGAACCTTCACTGTCAGGGTGGAAGCATACTTCGTTCCATCTGATTTCATTCTCCAAACAGGTACAGATACCTCCGTCATCAGAGCATCCGCTTCTTCTTTGCTTTCGGGAAGATTTTCCGCAATCGTATTCATCTCTTCTGTATGAATTTTCGGAATGTAAATCATAGCGTCCAGGGTTTGTCCACCAGCCGTCAGCACAAACTGATAGGTGCGGTTCGGGTACAAATATAGAGTATGTGAATACTGATCGGTATAACGGTATTCATGCGGACCGTTTGGCGGAATATCTCCTTCGTATCGGGAGTTTCTCTGCTCTGTAACGGTCAAGATATATTCGGTGCCTAAAGGCAAACGGCTCCAAAGAACCGTAAATTCACCTGCTTCCATCCCAGGTTTCAGATTCCAGGTAAAGTCTTCGCCTTCCAAGAATAATTCCTCTTCCATATAGGATTCATCCACGATGGGCAAAGGTTCTGTCAGCTCCAAAGACCGCACTATAAGCGCCACCGCTTCCTCACGGGAAACAGTTTTTTGCCCCTGAAAGCTACCGTCGTCATAGCCTGTGATGATTCCTTCGTTATACGCCTGCTCCACGTAGGGTTTTGCCCAATCAGAAACAGACATAAAGTCAGTTAAAGGATTATAGTAAGCTTGTGGGAGAACCAATTCCTCGTCCTCACAAACAGCTTTCAAGGTGAGAATTATTTTGGAAATTTGCTCTCTGGTAATAGGTTCATCCGGTGCAAAAAGTCCATTCCCGACTCCGTTCATAATCCCTAAAAGATACAAAGAATCTGCTTCGGAGGAAGCATCGGAAAAATAGCGGGTATCCGCCTCAGGTTTTTCCCGACCTGTTACATTTTCGTAGGAACGAAGAAGGATAGGAGCCAATTCTCCTCTACTCATCGCCGTTTTGTAATCCCAGTCGATTTCGTCGGAGACTATGCCGCAATCTTCTGCCACCATGACAATTTCTTTTGCCCAGTCACTGCAATTTGTTGCGGCAAATACTCTGCAAGAAGAACAAAACATTACCACAACTGAAACCAAAACTGCAAGTTTTTTTATCATCTGAAAAACTCCTTTTTTAGTATTATACCAAAAAATCATCCCAGTAGATTTCAAATAAATAGTAATCACCGTCAGTTTTTCCGACTAAAAAGTACCGCACAACCTCTCCGTCACCAACCTGAGGTCCCATAGCAAGAGATTTTTCGTTGTGCTTAATTTCCGCTCTGGCACCCACCACTGCATACTCGGTCAGCTTATAGCTACCGCCAATGGTTGCCACTTCTTCGCAAAATTCGTATGGCAAATCGATAAAGCTTTCAATGGGAACAATTTCTAAATCCCGAAGAATCACTTGTTCGTAAAAAATACCGTCTTCTTCCGCTGCCTGATGGGATTTCATTGCCTGCTTCAGATTGGTGTTTACGGTACGACTGATAATCTCATCATAGTTGCCCGTACCAACGGCGTAAAAATAGTCATACACCATCTTTTCTGCAGCATTAGAAACCGTAGTATCTAAAATAAAGGTGCGCTCCGGCAGTACAATTTCCTTTTCCAACGGGTAGGTTGCACGAATCTTGTCGGCATCGGCATAAGTAAGTGCCATATAGTTGATGATATCTTCCTGCGCAAGTTCCGGAGTCGGTTCCGGAGTTGCCACCGGTTCAGGTACCGGTTGCTGTGACTGACACGCCGTTAAACATAACATCACTGCCAACAGCAATAACAACAGTTTTTTCATATTTTTTATATTTTTCATTTCCTATCTCCTATTCTATGGTAAAATATACCGAATAAATTTCTTCGGGATGCTCATGTCCCGCAACAAAATCCATCACTTCTTTATCCAGGCGGTATTCTCCCGGTGGAAGTTCTCCGTAGAGCCATTCCCATTCAATTTCAAACTCGGTGATATCATTCTTGGCAATCGGATATGCAACCGAAGCAAAGGCATAATCAATGAGCGGATTGGTTGCAACAGGTTCCCATTCATCCTCTTTCAACTGATAAATCTGAAACCATTCTCCCGTCTGCAATTGTCCCTCATAAGAACCGCCAAATTGCTCAATCTGAAAGGTCATGCTGTGATTGGTTAAATCCTTCACATAGCAAGAAATTCCCCAAGAATCCCCCGATTGCACAAAATCAAAAGACAGCGCTTTTTTGGGAGCATCCGGCAAATACTGAGAGGATAACAACGGTTCAAACACATCGGAAAATGTGATGTCGGGGTCATCTGTCAACACTGCCAACTCTGTGTCAATGGCAGCGTTATTCATACGTCCTTTTATGTAAAAGCAATAAGGAAAAGTAGAAAGATTGCCAGTTTCTCCTACCTGATTTTCAAATTTTTTGAAAATGAGCCATTTCCCGTCCACCAAAACTTCACAAGTAATTTTTGTGGCAAACTGACACCCTTCACAGGTAAAGTTTGCAGTGCCGGATTCTTTGGGCACTTCTCCGATTTCTGCAGCTTTGTCCAGTTTCCAATCCATCACACCGCAACGGGCATTCACATCGCTTACAAGACCGGAATCATAGTACAATTCTCCATCAATATTCAGCATCCGAAGAGGTTTTTTCACGTACTGTTCGCCAAATGTTCCTTGGATTGTTTCATTATTTTCGGTCTTTTCAGATTCGGTTTTAGGATTTGTTTGTGCCCCACATCCCGAAACGACCAGACAAATAAAGCACATCAAAACAGCGATTATTTTTCTCATAAAAACACATCCTTTTTGGTACTTAGACCAACTGAACAGCAAAAAGTTCCGGCTTTTTCTAAAGAAATACTGTAGTTTTCCACGATAGCTACAGTATTTTGTCGCAATATTTAATCTGCTTCTGCAGCAAACATTGCAGCCCCATACGCTGCTTCTTCAGTGTGGTCGGGAATGGTTAATTTCATTTGGAACACTTCTTCTATGACTTGTCTTAAAACAGGGTTTTTCCGCACACCGTTTCCCGATGCAACCAGTTTTGTTATCCCATCATGAGGCATCTTTTGATACAATTGATACAGTTCTTCTGCCATACCTACTAAAAGACCTGCCGCAAAGGATTCGGGCGTAAAATTGTCTTCTCCGATTTTTGTAATTGCACCACGAAGGTTGGGATTTTCACGGGTTCCTGCAAAGGTGGTGGAAATATTCACAATATTTCCCGATGCGAGACCTTCCTTTGCCAAACAATTGATCACATCAAAATACGGCTTGTTCTCCAATCCGCATTTTGTGGCAAACTGACGGAAAAATTTTTCCAGCAAAGCATAAGAACGGCCACCGCACAAACAAGAACCGCTATAAAGCAATCTTTCCCCATCAAAGGGACGAGCTTCCACCAAGAAGCTTTCTTCTTCGGGAAGTTTATCCGATAACAAAGAAATCTGGCTCCCTGTTCCGATGTTTACCAAAAGGGTTTTATCCGGGTCACTGACGGACCCCATAAATGCCGCCTGATTATCTCCGATTGCCACCGCAACGGGTTTTTTTTGATATTCTCCCACCACAGTTTTCTCTGAAGTTACAAGGGGTAAAACCCCTTTGGGAATACCTGCCTTCTCTAATAAATCGGCATCGAAGTCGTTTAGAGAAGTACTGAAAATTCCCCAGGAGGCTGCGTTGGTAATATGCATCACAGGGCGGGATAATCCACACAGCTTCATGGTGATAAAATCCATAATGGTGCCGGTTACATAGGGGAGGGTCGGCACCTTATTTGTTTGAACCAAATGATATAATGTAGCAAGTCCGTATCCTGCAGGCACACGGGTTTTCGTCAGTTTTTCCAGTTGTTCGCAGGAAGAATTGTCTCCCAAACTTGCCTGCATATCCTGCCAGGTATATAAGGGAGATAACGCTTCTCCATCAGGGGAAATCAAAAGAATTCCGTGCATTTGCCCGGTCACACCGATAGAGGTAACAGAATAGTTTAATAAAATATCGTCTAAAAGTTCTTTTACAATCTCCCAGATGCGATTGGGTGACTGAATAAACTCGCCGGGGTGATCCGAAAGGATTTTGGAATCATTTTCCACATTATAAATCTGCTGCACTGTTCGCTCTTTTGCATCCAGCACAATCGCACTGACGGTGGTGGTTCCGATATCAAGCCCTACCGCAATTTTTTGATTATTCATTTCTAAAAACTCCCGCTTATCTCATAAATAATTCAAAATGAGAAGGCAATTCAAATGGTAAGGATTTCGGCTCGGTAAGATAATAAAATGCCACCGAGGTAAAATCGTCATATCTTGGGGAATGAACCGGCGGTTCATAAATGCCGTCATCAATGGTCATACGGAAGGATTTATCAAAGTATACAGGATCTTTATCGTGCCAACGGTACAACAGGAATCTCTGCTGCACATTGTATTTTTCACGGTTGTCCCCCAAAATGGCGTACAATCCTGCATATAAACCGCTATAGGTCTGATACCATTCGGGAATCGTGTCGTTTCCAAAGGCATAAGAACCACAAAAATAGTCTTCCGTACCGGTATAATTAATGGAAGGATAGGTTTCCCCGTCAATATACATTTTCGGCTCCCCTTCACACCAACACCAGCTGGTTCCGTTCACACCAACGCCAAGGAATAGTCCTGCGAAGTAGCCTTTCCCTTCTACCTTATCCAGCACCGTATAGGCACGTCCCTTCTGCACAGGATGCTCCTGACGGTATACTGCATGAAAATAGCCGGAATCTTCGGGAATTTCACCATAATATCCTGCAACTTCATAGAACAAATCCACCACATTACTGCCGCGGTTTTCAATGGTAATTTTGCAATGCTTACGAAAAGGCATTTCCCAATAACAGTTATAGGAACGAGTGGGTGCTAAAAGCACTTTGGAAGAATTTAAGGTAATAATTTTATGATCTCTGTCTACTCTCACATAAGCTTCATCATAGGGATATCCGAAAAATGCAGAAGCAGGCACTTCCACAGAGGGATGCTCTGCATGATCCCAGTACATACGGATAATGGATTCATGCCCCAACAACCCTCCAAGCCAGATATGGGTAATCATACCGGGGCCGTCGGCATCCATAATGGTCATAGTTTCGCCTGCAGGAAGTTTAAAACAAGGGCGTAATTTTTCGCAGTCTTTTCCTCTTGTTCCCCCGTTGCGGGCACCTGTTGGATTTTCTGCAGAAAAAGAAAAACTAACACGATTTGAAGGAATTCTGGACATTTTTTTCATCTCCTAATATCAAATTTCTATCAGAAAAACATTGCTGTCAAAACTCTGGTTACAGTGTAGCATAGATTCCAATCATTTGCAAGTAATATTTTAAGAAAAATCTAAACTCCCCATATTTTCTTGACATTTTATCACGCTTGTTTTATAATAGCAATGAGAATTTCAAAATGTATTCAGGAGGAAATTCAATATGGAACTAAAAGATAAAAAAATCCTTTTTTTAGGGGACAGTATTACAGAAGGCATCGGGGTATCTGACCCCAACAATATATACTGGAAACGGTTAGAACAAGATGGCTGTAAGGTTTATAGCTACGGTGTCAGCGGAACCAGAATTGCACCCCAGGCAACCTTAAGAGTTGACCCGAGAATTGACGATGACTATTTTGCAACCCGTATTCCCAATATGGAAGCAGATGCAGATGTCATCGTGGTTTTTGGCGGCACCAATGACTACGGCCACGGAGATGCAGCCTTAGGCTCTATGGATGACCGTACGGTAGATACCTTCTACGGTGCATATCACGATTTATGTATCAAACTGCGTGAAAAATACCCCTCCGCCGCCATTGTGATCATGACTCCCATTCACCGTGACAATGAACATATGGTCTACAACGGTTTCCACGTTCGTACCGCAGCTTGCTTGGAAACTTATGTAAACATTATTAAAGAAGTGGCAGAATACCATAAACTATCTGTGTTAGATACATATCATGACTGTGACATCAATCCTAATCTCCCCAGCCACAAAGAAAACTATGTGCCGGACGGTCTGCATCCCAACGACGCCGGTCAGGAAATCATTTATAATTGCTTGAAAAACTTTTTAAAACAGTTATAAAAACCAATATCCAAGAACAAAAAAGCTGAAACCAAATTGGTTTCAGCTTTTTTTATATAAAGAAAAAAGCCTTCATACGAAAGTATGAAGACTTTTTGGTGACCCGTGAGAGAATCGAACTCTCGTTACCGCCGTGAAAGGGCGGTGTCTTAACCGCTTGACCAACGGGCCAAATATAGTTTCCCGATACAGATTGCTCTGTATCGGGAATGGCGCCTTAAGATGGACTCGAACCAACGACCCTGCGGTTAACAGCCGCATGCTCTACCGACTGAGCTATTAAGGCATAAAACCGGCAACTATCTATCTTCCCGGGCAGTCTCCCGCCAAGTATTTTCGATGCATGAGAGCTTAACTTCCGTGTTCGGGATGGGAACGGGTGGG
>JAZQGY010000033.1:0-3021 GCA_045540295.1 Clostridia bacterium | reverse complement strand
CTTTTTCAATCATATTTTTTCTGAGAAACGCTCTCTGCTCATCGTTCATCCAATGATATAGCCAGTCATAACCAAGTGCAAAAGCTGTACTCATTTCAGCAGTATCAAGAAAATGGCTCGGGTTCCAGTCCTGGAAGTTGGACGCAGCTTCCAGCTCTGCATAGCATCGCTGTGCATATTTTTCGTCCCCGAAAATATTGTATGCCATCGCAAGTGCGGCAACACGGCGTTGAATGCGTTTGGAGGTTTCAAGCAGACGGATACCGTCGGTGATCTCATACTGGCATACGGGTTCGTTCATATGCCGCTCCGCTTCCCTCCGAAGCTTTTCGAGAAGAATTGCTGTTACCGAATCATCTCCAATACTTGCTTTCAGTTTTGCAAATTTCTCATTCGACATAATAATACGAGGATGAGCGTACATTCCATTCTTTTCTATCATATCGCTGAGAACCTGTTCGCCGTCAATAAAATCACCATAGCTTTCAGTTGTGGAACTTCCTGAACCGCTATCCCCTGCAAATGTATTGATTGGTGTAACACTTATTACCATAGCCAATGCAAGCAGAATACTTAAAAACTGTTTTTTCATGGCTTTACCCTCCTAAGTCAAACTAATAATTTCGGTATACCCTATCGCAATGATTGTGGATATTAGTTTCGATTTCATATGGGTTCCTCCTTAACCGTTTTTCTTACATTATACCACATATTTGCCAGAATTGCAATAGAAAAGCTGAGAAATTTGAGCAATAACAATTTTCTGCAGATGAACACAGCATGAACAAATGCACCCTTTTTTCTCCGAAAATCCAATAAAAAACGATAGCAAGGGGATATCGTTTAAGAATTAAATTTTTCTCGTTTTTCTGCTCTGGAATAACCGCAAAAATCCGACCTATCGTTTCGGATTTGCAGAATTTCCCGAAAACACGTTATTTCGGCAAAAAATAAATGCACCCTTTCGTGATAAAAAGGGTGCATTTTTCTGTTTTCAGAGTTATCGTTTTCTTATTGGTTTTCTATTCAACCTCTACAATCACTAAACGACAAGAGCGTTCTACTGACATTCATAAAAAAATAACTAAATTTCAACTAAGACTTCCCACTGCCCATTCCGCTTACCATTCTTACGGAGCAATAAGCCTCTGCCCTGCAAATCTACTGTTCTGGATTTCACAGTACGTTCGGATTTGCCGATTGCTTCTGCGAGTGCTTTCTGCGTGATAGACGGATTATTGGAAATCTCCCGAAGGATCGCCAACTCCTCCAAAGTGCAATTTTTGCACTTTGAAATTTCCGAATTTGCACTTTGGGCAGTCTCTGAATAGTCGATGTGCATATATCTGTTTTTCAAATCATGCTGTGTCCCTGTCAGCAGGTTCTCCATGAACTGTTCAAGGAATACCGTTGTGGAATGCACATCATTTTGCAAATCATTGAAGTTTGCCCTTACAAGCGCATTGCGGAAGTACCATGAGTTCTCAGCAAAAACCTGATTGCTCACATGGAAACCGAAGGTTTGCAGATACTTTATCATAAACACAGCCGTTGTTCGGGTATTGCCCTCACAGAACGGATGAATCTGCCAGATGCCTGAAATGAACTTTGCGATGTGCTTGATTGCCTGTGCAGCATTCAGCTTTGCATAGGAGAATTCTTTTTCCTGCCCAAAATCATAATCGAGCGTATCACGAATACTGTCAAGGCTTGCGTAGAAAACGGATTTGCCGTTCAGTACCCACTCCTTCTTGGAGATGTTATAGCTTCGGATTTGTCCCGCTGACTTGAACACACCTGTAAACAATCGGCGGTGAATGGACTGCAGCTCTGCCGGAGAAAACTGGAAAGTCTTCTCTGCAAGCAGTTCGGCAATGCGGGCGGCGACAATATCTGCTTCCTTCGTGTCCTGCACAGCAGTCATATGAGTATCCCGCTGCTCATAATAGCTATAGATTCGCTTCTGTGCTGTGGCAATATCAATCTTGCCCTCAATATGCTCCTTGGCAGTTTCGAGCAGATAATCCGAGGTGCGGAGACCATCAACATCCTGTAAACCGATCGCAGTCTGCCAGGCAGCACTTTTTTCAGAACGGTCAGGCTCCCCCTGACGGATATACTCATCTAAATCGTATTGCCAGTCATGTTTCTGTGACATAATTTGCCTCCCTATTTCGTACATTTCTATCTATGTATAGTATACCACAATACTAGTGGAAAAGCAAGTAGGAACGCTAAAGTCAAGAATCCTTTTTCATTTTGTATCTCTATACGGATTCGAAGTCGTATGTTCTGGAATCACACAGACGAAATGATCCTCATTGATAAATTGAAACTCAATCTGTCTTGGCGGACGAAACATGATCCGTGAGCATAGCAATAATTGCCATAGTCTTCCAGTGCTCCACGCTCGGCGGTGATCCACAACTCATAGACATGCGGAGTCTGTAGAACTTATCCACGCTGTATGCACCGCCGATGACAAGGCACTGCTTTCCGTCAATCTCAAAAATATCTCCATCGACAGGAAACAGGATATTCGGGAAGTCCTCCTCATACAGCACACGACCGCCATGCCATTCCTTTTCTCTGTAGGATGCAATATTCTGCGGACGATTCTCGTGATTGCCGTGAATCCAGAAGAAAGTGCATTTCAGTGCAGACAGGTCTTCTTTCATCATGTTCTTCCATTTATTTCATCAACAATTTTTTTGAGTGTCAATTCATCGAACGTATCTGATTCAACTATCTTCAAAAAATGGTCATCAATATTAAGCCCTTTAGCCATATATGGTAAATTTCTTTCCTCACCTACAATGATAATGTCCTTTGATAGCGAAAAAGCGTATCCCAATTCAAAAAGAGTGCTTGTTTGCATTTTTCTAGGATGGATTAATATAAATATATCTGAAGATTTAATTTTTTGAATATCTTTTTTAACAGACTGTTCTGGATTATCGTTTTCGGAGTTAGAGCCTACCAATTCTATCTCAGACCAAACATGATAATTTAGTTGTCGAA
>JAZQGY010000032.1:0-38306 GCA_045540295.1 Clostridia bacterium | reverse complement strand
CCTCCAGCGCAACCTGGTCATTACGGCTTCTGCCAGTGTGAAGCTGTTTACCGATGCCTTGTAAACGTTCAATTAAAACGGATTCAATATTCATGTGAATATCTTCCGCTTCCAAAGAGAATTCGATTTTGTCGTCCTCGATATCTTTTAAGATTTTGCTCAGTTCCATTTTGATGGTTTCAGCATTTTCTTGCGGGATAATGCCTTGTTTACCAAGCATGGTAACGTGAGCAATGCTGCCTTCGATATCTTCTTTATACATTTTGCAGTCAAAGGAAATGGAGCTGTTGAAATCGTCCACAGCTTTGTCTGTTTCTTTATTAAATCTTCCGCCCCAAAGCTTCATGATTTTATCTCCTAACTTCTCAAAAAAGGAGGCAATGCCTCCTTTTTTAGGTTATTCTATTTCTTGTTTTTCAGGTCTACCAGAGCTTTCATCTTGGTCTGTAAACCAAAGAGGTTGATAAAGCCTTCTGCATCCTTCTGATTATATACTTCGTCTTCTGCAAAGGTTGCATATTCTTCAATATACAGAGAATGTTCTGACTTGGAACCTGCAGACATAATGTTGCCTTTATACAGCTTCAGTCTAACGGTACCGGTTACATTTTCCTGAGTTTTGTCAACAAAAGCGGAAAGAGCTTCTCTTAAGGGAGAGAACCACAGACCGTCATATACCAATTCAGCAAATCTCACGGCTACCTGTTCTTTGTAGTGCATGGTGTACTTGTCTAAGCACAGATATTCTAAATCTTTATGCGCAAAGTATAATACTTTTCCGCCGGGAGTTTCGTAAACACCTCTGGATTTCATACCAACCAGACGGTTTTCCACGATATCGTCAATACCAACGCCGTTTCTTGCAGCGATTTCGTTTAATTTGGTAACAACGCCTAAGGGGGACAGCTTTTCGCCGTTAACTGCAACTGCATCACCTTTTACGAAGTCAATTTCCACATATTCTGCTTTGTCGGGAGCAGCTTCGGGAGTTACCATCAGTTTTAACAGCTTGTCATACTGAGGTTCGTTCCAGGGATCTTCTAAGTCCTGACCTTCGTGAGACAGATGCCAGATGTTTCTGTCCATAGAGTAGTTATCTTCTTTGGTAACAGGAATCGGAATATTTCTTGCTTCTGCATATTCAATTTCTTCGTCTCTGGATTTGATGTCCCAGATTCTCCAGGGAGCAATGATTTTCAGGTCGGGAGCCAGTGCTTTGATGGTTAATTCAAAACGAACCTGGTCATTACCTTTTCCGGTTGCGCCGTGGCAGATTGCGGTTGCGCCTTCTGCTCTTGCAATTTCAACCAGTCTTTTTGCGATACAAGGTCTTGCGTGGGAAGTACCCAGCAAATATTTACCTTCATAAACTGCACCTGCTCTAACGGTGGGGTAGATGAAGTCTTTTACATATTCTTCTCTTAAATCTTCAATGTAGCATTTGGAAGCACCGGTTTTGATAGCCTTTTCTTCCAGACCGTCGGTTTCTTTGCCCTGACCAACGTCACCGCAAACTGCGATTACTTCATAGTCATAGTTTTCTTTTAACCACGGAATGATGATAGAGGTATCAAGTCCTCCTGAATAAGCTAAAATAACTTTTTCTTTCATCTTGCATTTCTCCTTTATATGTGCTATAATATAATAAACGGTATGTTTTTGTCGAGAAAATCTTCCTATAGAAGATTCTCCTAAAACTTACTAAAAGATTATACTACATTATTTATAAAAATACAAGAGGTATTTTGAAAAAACTTCAAAAAAATTTTCAAAAATATAAAAATAGTCTTGTTTTTTCGTAAAAAAAGGAAGTAAAGGAGAAAAAACGTCTGAAAAATTATGCATAAAAATGACGTTTTTTTGCAAATTTATGAGAATTTTGGGAATTGACCCCGGTTATGCCTTGGTTGGTGTAGGTGCTATTGAATATATCGGGAATAAATATTCAGTCATAAAATTCGGGAAAATTGAAACTTTTCCGAAGGAAGATATGTCTAAAAGATTGGAAACTATTTTCCGTGAGATGCAAGTATGGTTATCGGAAACCAAACCGGACGTTGTTGCAATCGAACAACTTTTCTTTAATACCAACACCACCACAGCTATTGCTGTTGCTCAGGCAAGGGGA
Organism: Clostridia bacterium; assembly: GCA_045540295.1. GTDB lineage: Bacteria > Bacillota > Clostridia > UMGS1840 > UMGS1840 > SIG452. Next base: position 36,178 of record JAZQGY010000032.1, on the reverse strand, counting down.
GTGATTTTACTGGCCTGTCAACTGCAGGGAATACCGGTTTTTGAATATACCCCCCTTCAGGTCAAGCAGGCAGTAGTGGGTTATGGTAAAGCAGAAAAAGTGCAGGTGCAGAAAATGGTGAAAACCCTTTTGAATTTGGAAAAGGTTCCCAAGCCTGATGACACGGCAGATGCACTAGCCATTGCAATTTGCCATACCAACCATAGCGGTTATCACAGTTATTTGGACAAACTCAGATAATTCTTTACACGAAATACTGAAAGGAAGGCTTTTTAGTCTTTAGGAATCAATATGTACTATAGTATTACAGGCTTATCAGAAGCAAAAGAAAATTTCTTAGTTATATACGCAGGCGGTGTGGGGTATAAAATATATACCTCCAATACCACTTTGGCAAGAGTGCAGAACCACCAGGAAATGACTGTTTATACATACTTAAACGTGAAGGAAGATGCGCTGGATTTATACGGCTTTGCTACAGAGGAAGAGCTTTCTACCTTTAAAATGCTTCTGTCAGTTTCAGGCGTTGGTCCTAAGGCGGCTCTGGCGGTGTTATCTGCCCTTACTCCCACCGAGTTTGCTATGAGCGTTGCCACTCAGGATGCCCAGTCCATCACCCGTGCTCAGGGGGTTGGCAAGAAACTGGCAGAAAAAATCATAGTGGAACTGAAGGATAAGCTGAAGGGTGTTGATCTTCGTGAAATCGCCGGAGATGTGCCACAGACTGTTTCTGTTTCCAATGATGTATTGCAGGAAGCTGTGAACGCTTTAATGGTACTTGGTTATTCGGCTTATGAAGCACGGCAGGCAGTCAAGTTTGTTTCTTCAAAATCCAATCAATTGGAAGAAATTATTAAGTTGGCATTAAAAGAGCTTATGTAGTCTTGAAAAATCGTTTATCTTGCACATGTACGCTCATTTGCGTACACCCGGTACGCGGCACTCGCTTAAATGCACAATCTAAGCAATTTTTCTGCAACTTGAATTTTTCAGGTTTTGTTCAAATATTGAAAATTTTTGAAATTCCAATCTTAGTGAAAGGAACCAGTTTTATATGGAAGAAAGAATCGTTTCTCCGGAAGTGATGGGAAATGACTCAGAACTGAGTCTTCGCCCGAAAACACTGTCGGAATATATCGGTCAGCAGAAGGTAAAGGAAAACATGAAAATCTTTATTGAGGCTGCCAAAAAACGAAATGAAGCATTGGATCACTGTTTGTTTTACGGTCCTCCCGGACTTGGTAAAACAACCCTTGCCAATATTATCGCCAATGAGATGAATGTAAACCTTCGGGTTACTTCCGGTCCTGCAATTGAAAAACCCGGGGACTTGGCGGCAATTTTAACGAACCTTTCGGAACACGATGTGTTGTTTATTGATGAAATTCACCGCTTGTCCAAAAGCGTGGAGGAGGTTCTTTATCCGGCGATGGAGGACTTTGCGTTAGACATCATTATCGGGAAAGGCCCTGCAGCCAGAAGTATCCGTTTGGATTTACCCAAGTTTACTTTGATTGGTGCCACCACCAAGGCAGGCAGTCTGACGTCTCCCTTGCGTGACCGTTTTGGGGTGTTGCAACGATTGGAACTTTACACGCCGGACGAGTTATCGGAGATTGTACTTCGTTCTGCACAGATTATGGGAGTTTCTATTGATATAACGGGAGCAAAAGAAATTGCAAGCCGTTCTCGCGGAACGCCCAGAATTGCAAATAGGCTGTTGCGTCGTGTTCGTGACTATGCGGAAATCCGTGCTAACGGTATGATAGACGAAAAAACAGCCGATTCAGCACTTTCTATGTTGGAAATTGACCAGATTGGATTAGACAGAACCGATAAACATATGATTATGACTATGATTGAAGCCTTTGGCGGCGGACCGGTAGGATTAGAAACCTTAGCGGCAACCACAGGAGAAGACTCCAACACCATTGAGGACGTGTATGAGCCATATCTGATGCAATTAGGCTTTTTACAAAGAACGCCCCGAGGCAGAATGGTTACCCGATTGGGCTACGCTCATTTTGGGGTTCCATACGATGAACCGAAAGAAAATCCCTTTGAACAGATGTCTATGGAATAATCATTCACGAAAGGAGGAATTATGCGAAATCTTATTCGATGGCTTTTTATTTGTTTTTTACTACTGTTTTCTGCAACTGTGCAAATAGTATTTGCGGAAGAAATCGCTGAACTCCCGGAGATTAAAATTTATTTAGAAGATAAGTTGCTGGTTTCTGATGTAAAGCCTTTCATTGAAAATGACCGTACAATGGTTCCGGTGCGTATGATTGCGGAAAATATGGGGCATGATGTGCTTTGGAATCCCACAAACCGTATGGTAACCATTTTATCTACCCGACAGAGAATCATTCTGACCATTGACAGTAATATTGCTCAGGTTGGAAAAAAACAGGTAGAAATGGATACTACCGCTATCATCCGTGATGATAGGACCTACGTTCCGATTCGCTTTGTTTCAGAAAACTTTGGATTTGATGTTGATTGGGACGGGGATACCAGAACTGTATTCATTACAGCACCCAAGGCAACTCCCACGCCTTCTCCCACTCCAAAACCGACATCTTCGCCAAAACCGTCGCAAACACCCGGAAATGTTTCCGGAGATTACGGTACGACTGATGAGGATGATGATCTCATTATCAATAAAATTTTCACAGAACGTACAGCCAATCAACTGTACCTGAAAATTCAGGCAACGGGAGGCAGAATTGATCGTCCGAAAACCATGGAGTTAGACAATCCGCTGCGATTTGTCATTGATATTCCTGATGCTGTTTTGGATATGGATATCAGGGAAATTAAGGTTGGTTCTGAATACATTTCCAAAGTTCGGTTTTCTCAGTTTACCAACGACCCTAACAGCGTACGTATTGTGATTGACTTAAACAAGGATGCCGATATTACATACGATTATCAGGATGGATTTTTCACCTTAGCTATGAAGGATTCACCTTCTGAAATCAAAAAAATCAGTGCAAAAAAACAGGCTGAAACAGATGTGTTGACCATTTCTTCCAACACGGTGCTGACGCCTGAACACTTTGTGCTTTACAATCCTTACCGTATTGTATTTGATTTTTATAACACCAAATGCAGCGCATCCAGCTTAAATTTCCAGGGACAGTTTGTGGAAAAAGTGCAGTTCTACGAGCACCCTGACAAAACCCGCGTAACCATTACAGCGGAGGAAGACTCTGCCTACGAATTCAAGGCAGATGGCACCAGTTTTCAGATTTCCGTTTCCGAACCATTGTTACCGCAGGTCACTCCGAAGCCGGGCATTAATAACAGTGATGCCAAGTATCAGAAAGTGATTGTGTTGGATGCCGGTCATGGCGGAACGGAACCCGGTACTTTAGGAAAACTGGATGGCGAAGTTGTGGTCAAAGAAAAGGACATCAACCTGCAAATCGCCAATAGAGTGCTTAAAATCTTACGGGAACAGGGTTACAATGTAATCGCTACCAGAACTACCGACACTTATGTGGGATTAACTACCCGTGCAGAAATTGCAAACTCTGCCAATGCCGATTTATTTGTGTCCATACACAACAATTCCTTTGATAATCCGGAAGCTCAGGGGACTCTTACCATGTATGCTTATGATGATCCTAAGGATGGCAATAATATTTCCGGAAAAACTATTGCGCAGATTATGCAGAAAGAATTGGTGAAAGGCACTGAAGGGCAGGATAGGGGATTGCTTAAAAATCCTCAGATTGTGGTCATCCGAAGAACTCAGATGCCTGCGATTCTGGTAGAGTGTTTGTTTATGTCCAATGAAGAGGACTTGTTGGAATTGTTGGACGAAGATCGTTTGGATAAAATTGCAAAGCACATTGCAATTGGTATTGACAACATTTGTGAAAAGATGGTGGAAGTGGACTTAAATCCCACACCGTCACCATCTCCTACCCCTAAGGCAAGTGCTTCTCCGACCCCTACGGCAAACTGAAAAAAAAGACAGGAATTTTTAAAAATTCCTGTCTTTTTTATTGTAGTTCGGCTAATTCGTTGAGAAAGTGTTCATACTCTTTATAAGATTATCTTACAGGAGGCACTTATGTTACCCTTGCGAACTGACTTGGCAGTGGAAAGCATCTATACTCATAAAAATGAAGGTATCAAAAAGCGGGAGCGCAGAGAAAAAAACTGTACTGTAACAGAAATTTCAATCATTACGGAAGAGGCATCTGCTTTGGTGGGGAAACCGAAAGGAAAATTTATTACGCTGGAATTTCAAAGCTTTCCTGATCGGGAGATTAACGCATTGGAAAAAAATGCAAAACTTATTGCCAAAGAATTATTGAAGCTGTTACCAAAAGACAGCGATAAAATTTTGGTGGTAGGTCTTGGAAACCGCAGTATTACTCCGGACGCTATAGGTCCTTCTACGTTGGATGGCGTAATGATTACAAGCCATGTGATGGATTACCTCAATTCAGAGGAAACACAAGATTTTCGTGCCGTCGGTGGTATCTGTCCCGGAGTGCTTGGGATTACAGGAATTGAAACGGCAGATATCGTGAAGGGGGTTGTAGACAAATATCAGCCGAAGCTGGTCATTGCTGTGGACGCCTTATGTGCGGGAAGTCCGGAACGGATGTTTTCCACGGTTCAGTTGACCGATACGGGGATTCATCCGGGGTCAGGAGTGGGAAACCGTCGTGACGGTTTAAACAAAGAAACTCTTGGAGTTCCGGTAATCGCCATCGGAATCCCAACCGTGGTGGATTCTCATTCCATTGTTTATTCTGCCATTACCCGCTTTTTTGAGGAGAACAACAGTTTAGAGGAGGCCCAGAGAATCATTTCCCGGATGATGCAATTTGCATCTGCAGGATTGTTTGTAAGCCCTAAGGATATTGATAATTTGATTACTCATAGCGCAAGAACACTTGCAGGAGGGATTAACCTGGCACTTCATAAAAACATTGATCTTGCTTTTTCAGAGCATTTTGTTTCTTAACGGTGATTTAACACATCGGCAACTGCCTGTGCTGCCAGTTTTGCACCCGAAATAGCTTCCTCCAAAGTGTTTCCGTGAGAACCGATTTCAAAGATTACAGATTTTTTGGTAGTATGCGTATTGAAGCGCTCTTTTCGTAGGTCCAGCGGACGGGCAAGGTTAGGGTGATTTTCCTGCATTTTGCTTTGTATTTTTAAGGCAAACGATAGATTTTCCTTCCAGTCGGGGTGGGGCAAACCGCCCTCATCCGTTCCGCACACCAGCATCACCTGAGCGCAGTCGGTTTCGTTAATGTTAGCAATTGGTCGCACTTTTTCGCCATCTGCTCCGTAAATGGCGTCTCTGTGCAAATCAATGACAACCTCGATGGAGGGATACTCTTGCAATGCTTTGGTTACACTCTCCAGACTCTTTTTATAGGATGTGGTATACGGGACATCGTGTACAGTAGTGATATGCAGTGTTGGAATTTGGTTTGCTTCCAGAACCTTTTGAAATTCTTTTCCCACTGCAATCATATTTTCCTCCGGATTGTTGGAACGGTCATTGGGAAAATAACATTCTGTAGTATGAGTGTGCACCAATAGAACCTTATAGTTTTTGGAGTCTGCCTGGTAGGATAGCGGATTTTTCAGCAATTGGGAGACATCGAAAACTTTTCCGGTATGATTTTTTACATTGATTTTTTGTTGGCTCGCGATATCTTTGTTTAAATTGGTTTCAGGTGGCGGGCTGCCTTGGGGAGCGGAATTTTGCACTGTTTCCGGATTTTTTTCAGTCAAAGGAACTCCGCTTTGACTCTTTGGCACCCTTTGAATGGGCATGGCTGCATAAACTGTATTTTGGGATTTGAAGGAAAACAAACGGGAGATTTGATCCATCAAAGAATGTTTTTGTTCTGTCAGAAGATTGGCAGCAATGGTTGTGCAGATTTGTTGCGGAATTCTGAAGGATAACACCGTCGTAACCAGTAGAAGAGTCAATAACAACACGAATATTTTTTTGAGTATTTTTTTCATTGAAATGACAACCGTTTTTTTCATAGGCAACCTCTCTTTTTTTCTTATCCTATGAAATACTCATGCAAAAAAGAACTGCTGATTTTGGTATAAATAGCGATTACTTATCGGATAATAAAAAGGGAGTGATACAATGGAACAAAAGAATACCGTCATCCGTGAAGCAGAAGCTATTATTGAAAACTATATTCAACAACAGCAGGCGTTGTCCCGCCGTTTTCATAAAAAAAGCAAAAGACATAATCCAAAGGGAATTAGTCTTTTGCTTTCTGTCGGAATATCATTGTTACTTTGGGGACTGGTGATTTGGTGGATTTTTTAGTCGCCGTTTTGATGAAAATATTCAAAAATATTTTTAGCAACCTTTTTGGGAAGAGCATTGCTTAATTCCTCAAGGGTTGCTTCTTTTATTTGCTTTAGGGTTTTGAAATGACCGTAAAGTTTTTTAAGAGTTGCCATACCCACCTGCGGAATAGTTAAAAGCTCTGATTGGGTAGCAGTCAGAGTTGTTTTTTTCTTGTGATAAGAAATGGCGTTTTTGTGTGTTTGTTCGTTAATTTTTGAAACAAACACAAAAAGAGCTTTATTGGATTTTAAATCCATCATCCGGTAGCCGTCGGTCAGGTCACGAAGACGGTGCTTATCATCTTTCACCATGCCGAACACGGGAATTTTAAGGTCATATTTCCAAAGTACTTCTCTGGCACATTTGACTTGACCTTTTCCGCCGTCTACTAAAATCAGGTCGGGAGCATTGTCAAATCCGTCATCACCTTGTGCAAGGTGATAAATCCGACGGTCCAGCACTTCATACATAGCTGCGTAATCATCCGCTCCGTTGTGGTTTTTAATACTGAAGGTGCGTTTTTCTTTCTGAGAGAGCATTCCGTTTTCATACACGGTCATTACACCTACTGCATTTGCTCCTGCGGTATTGGAGTTGTCGTAGCTTTCAATCCGCATGGGAGCTTGCTCTAATCCCAAAAATTCCTTCAATAAGAATAACTGATCATCAATTTTGGTCTGCAGTCGCAGTTTGATTGCCTCAATGGCATTCACTTTTGCCATTTCAATCAAGTTTTTTGTGAATTTTCCACGTCCTTGCGACACAGTTACCTCTTCTTCGAAGAGTTCATACATCTGGTCGGAAAGGTCTGCATATGGAATTTTATAATCGGTATTGACCGATAACACAATCCGTTTTGTAACTTCTTTTTTTACCAAATAGTATTGCTTTAGGAAGGAAAAAATGATATCCTCATCCGACACATCCTTAGAGTCCGGGAATGTATAGCTTTGTTTGCCGTTGATAATTCCGTTTCTTACACTTAGCACTGAGATGGCGGAAATATCACCGTCACGGTAACAGTAGAGAATGTCTAAAGACACTTTTTTCACAGAAACTACCTGATGTTTTTCTGAGAATTTTTCACATAGGCGGATACTATCCCGTAGTTTTGCCGCACCCTCAAAATCCAGGTTTTTGGCACAGAATTCCATCTTTTCAGTCAGATTCGGGATTAGGCTTTTTAATCCTGAATCCAGCACATGGATAGCTTCTTTCAGTTGTTTGGCATATGCTTCGGTTGTGACCATTCTGCAGCAGGGAGCGGAGCAGTATCCCATATGGTAATTCAGGCAGGGCCGTTTTTTTGGATGGGTTAAATCGGAGTGGCAGGTTCTTAGTTTGAACTCCTTGGAAATTAAGTCAATGGCGCCGTTTACTACCTGAGCATTGAGATACGGGCCATAATACTTATTGGCATCTTTTTCTGTTTTTCTGACTAAGGACAAGTAGGGAAACTCTGTTTTTTTCTCAATCTTGATAAAGGGATAAGTTTTATCGTCCTTCAAAAGTATATTGTATTTTGGCTTATATTTTTTTATCAGATTGTTTTCTAAAAGCAGGGCGTCTTTTTCAGAGCCTGTGATAATATAATCAAAATGGTCTACATGCAGCACCATCTGCATCGTTTTTTTATCTTTTGGAGAGGCTCCGAAATACTGCGATAGCCGATTCCAAAGAGACTTGGCTTTTCCAACATAAATCACTCGGTCATCATGGTTTTTCATCAGATAAACACCTGGTTTTTTCGGAACCAGCTTGAGTTTTTCTTTGTGTTTTTGTATTTTTGGATTTTCTGTAAGCGCCAAAACCGGTTCCTCCTTTCACCGTAAAATCTTTATCTGACAACAAAGGGCCATTACAATACCGTAATAGCCCTTGTGTTTGTTAAGTAGAGTTTTTTGTTTATTCTCTGGAGCTGTTGATTACCTGTCTGGAAGAAGAAATTTTGTCCAGCAGAGTTTCAGTTTCCTGATAGGAAGAATTAATTTGAGAATAAGCAGTAAAGAGAGTATCTCTTGCAGAATTGATTGCTTTTTCTGCAGTCTGCAGTAAGCTGTCGGCATAGTTCTGCGCACTCACTTTGTACTGGTCGGCACGTTCTTTGGTTTCGTCATAATGAGTTTTTGCAGCTACTTCCGCTTTGTGTTTGATCTCAACTGCTTCCATATCTGCTTCTTTGATAATTTCATCGGATTTTACTTTTGCAATTTTGATGATTTCGGTTTCGTTCACCATCTGCACAACCTGCTGGTTCGCAGTTTCGATGATAGAAGCTGCTTCCTGTTTTGCTTCGTTGATGATGCGTTCTCTTTCTTTTTTTACCCACTGAGCCTGTTTTAATTCTTCAGGATAGTGCAGTCTCATCTGTTCCACAACATTGAAAACTTCTTCTCTGTCAATCATACATTTGCTGGAAAGCGGCACTTTGGAGGCACTTTCCACAATTTCTTCCAATTCTTCTATTAATGTCTGCAGATCCATAATAGTTACTCCTTTTTCGTTAAAATTTATTTAAAATATCATGCTCAATTTCTTTGGGAACCAGCCCTGCCAAATCTCCGTGATAACGGGCAAGCTCTTTTACAATGCTGGAGGATAAAAACATATATTCCTGCGCTGTGGGTAAGAACATGGTTTCCAGCTGGGGCATCTGATTTTTGTTGGCAAGTGCCATCTGAAATTCATATTCAAAATCGGATACAACCCGAAGACCTTTTACCAGCACATTGCAATTGTTTTTCTTGGCAAAATCCACCAACAATCCGTCGTAACAAACCACTTCCACGTTGGGAAGATGACGGGTGGTTCTTTGGATGAAATCAATTCGTTCTTGGGTAGTGAACAGAGGTTGTTTTGCACTGTTGGTCAAAACGGTGACAATCACTTTATCAAAAAGCTTTGAAGATCTGGTAATGATATCCAAATGACCATTTGTCAAAGGGTCAAAACTACCGGGATAAATTGCTGTTTTCATCTTTTGACTCCAATTCTTATCTGTATTCTGCCGAAGGTTCTTTCTTTTATGATTTCGATGGATTCCGGCACGGTAACGCTTTCTTTTTCGTCACATTCCCAAACCAAAATCGCACCGTTCTTTAGCAAATTCTTTTCCACCATTTGTTTCATAGCGGAATCAATCATTTGTTTCCCATAGGGAGGGTCTAAAAACACCAGGTCAAACTGACGGTCGCATTTTCCTAAATAATCCAGGTAATCACTTCGAATAATCTGTGAGATTTCTTCAAAACGAAGCTTGGAAATATTCTTTTTTACAAATTCGGGATTGGTATCCACAAATGTGCAGTATTTGGCACCTCGACTGAGTGCTTCAATTCCCATCGCACCGCTTCCTGCAAACAAATCCAACACAGTTTTTTCAGCAATATCAAACTGAATCATATTAAAAACAGACTGCTTGACCTTGTCGGTGGTAGGGCGGACAGAAAAATCGGGAGATGCCACCAAAATTGCACCTTTTCGGATTCCGCTGGTAACCTTCAAATTATTTCAACTCCGATGTTGATGTTTTCGGTTAATTTTTTACTTAGAAGATTTTTTGCGATAATTTAGCTGTTTCTTTTACCGCATAAAAACATAAACATAAAATATCAGCTTCTATTTTAGCATAGGTTTAGTGATTTGTAAAGTTTTTTTTCAAATATATCTTGAATTTTTTTTGTATTGGTGTTATAATGTAAAAAAATATAAGAAAGCAGGACCTGTATGATGACGAAGAAAAGCAAATGGGTGTTAAAACAGCCGAATCCCGAATTGGCTAAAAAAATAGGAGATGAGCTGAAACTGCATCCTCTTTGTGCAAATGTTCTTTGCAACCGCGGTATCGAAAATTCCGAGCAGGCGACTCGTTTTTTAAAACCTGATGTCAATGCGCTTTTGGATCCGTTTTTACTTTTGGATATGTCAAAAGCAGTAGAAAAAATTCAGGAAACAATTTCTAACAACCAGAAAATTGTGGTTTATGGTGATTACGATGTGGATGGAATTACTGCTGTTTCCATCATTTATTTGTACCTAAAGTCTAAAGGGGCCAATGTATCTTATTACATTCCCTCCCGTTCTGATGAAGGGTATGGGTTGAATAAAGAAGCAGTTTTGTCCTTTAAGAACGAAGGAGTGGGATTGATTGTCACAGCCGACTGCGGTATTACCGCTTTTGACGATATCAATTATGCTACCTCCTTAGGCATTTCTGTGGTAATTACAGACCATCACAAATGTAAGGAGCAGCTGCCTCCGGCATATGCCATTGTCAACCCGAAGCGTCCGGACTGTCCGTATCCGTTTAAGGAACTTTCCGGTGTTGGTGTTGCATTCAAGCTGATTGAAGCTTTGGAAGGTGGCGGCAAATCCAAAGAACTTCTGGACCAATATGGTGATTTGTTGTGTTTAGGCACCATCGCTGATATTGTTACCTTAACAGAAGAAAACCGTGTGTTTGTTTCTTTGGGCTTAAAACTGTTGGGTGATCCCCAGAATATGGGTTTAAAAGCCTTGATTCAGGAAGCGGGACTTTCCGGCAAGGTGTTAACTTCTTCTCACGTAGGCTTTATTATCGCTCCCAGAATCAATGCAGTTGGCAGACTGGGGAATGCAGTGGATGCCGTAAAGCTGTTCACCACCTCCGACGTGAAAGAAGCAGAATCTCTGGCGAAAATGCTGTGTGATGAAAATGTTCGCCGCCAGACCATTGAGCAGGAAATTTTATTACAGGCATGTCAGATTATTGATAAAGAAAAATTGCACACCACCGACAGAGTCATCGTGTTGGCATCTGAAAACTGGCATCACGGTGTTATCGGGATTGTAGCATCCAGAATTACCGAGCGTTACGGCAAACCTTGTGTATTAATGGCGATTGACGGTGATGAAGCAAAAGGTTCCTGCCGTGGAGTGCAGGGCTTCAATATGTTTGAAGCATTGTCTTATTGCGATGATTTGCTCTTGAAATTCGGCGGTCACGAGCTGGCAGCCGGTTTAACTGTGTCCAAAGGCAATATTGACGCTTTCCGTGAAAAAATCAATTCCTATGCCAAAGAGCATTTCAACACAAAAGTATATGTGGAAGAAATTACATACGAAGGCAAGATTACCGATAAAGATATTAATCTGGAATTAACCGATATGCTGGAAAGCATTCAGCCCTGCGGAATGGGAAATCCCATGCCTCAGTTCCTGATTGAAAAAGTGAAAATTGAAAACCTTACCTATTTTGGTGATGATAAGCATATCCGCTTACGATTCTCCAAAAAAAGCTTTTCCATTATGGTTATCGGCTTTGGCTTAGGTACCAACGAAAGCTTCCGTATGCTGCGTGACGGTGATATTGTCAACGCAATTGTCTCTCCCTACACCAACGAGTACCGTGGCAAGAAATATCCTGCCTTAAAGCTCAAAGATATTAAACTGGTGTAAATGTTTTGATTGGAAGAAAGGTTTAACCGGATAGTTTATGGAGCAGTTTTCCCGCCTCTTAGATAAGATAACTAAATACAACCCCAAATGTAACCAGGAGCTTCTGGAGAAGACCTATCGGTTTTGTAAGGATGCCCACGAAGGGCAGTTTCGCCGTAGCGGTGAGCCATACTATAATCATCCTTTTGCCGTAGCGGAAATTATAGCAGAGCTGAACTTAGATGACGAATCTATTTGTGCTGCATTATTACACGATACCATTGAGGATACCGAGTACGGTTATGACTACGTCAAAAAAGAGTTTGGAGAAGATATTGCCAACATTGTGGACGGTGTTACCAAACTGGGACAAATTGATTTTTCCTCCAAGGAAGAGGAACAGGTGGAAAATCTTCGCAAAATGTTTATGGCAATGGCGAAGGACATTCGTGTTATCCTCATTAAACTGGCAGACCGTTTGCACAATATGCGAACCATGAAAAGTATGCCGGAAGAAAAACGGCGTGAAAAAGCCCTGGAAACTATGGAAATTTATGCGCCCATTGCGCACCGTTTGGGGATTTATAACTTAAAATGGGAGCTGGAAGACCTTTCATTGTTGTATCTGGATCCAATCGGATACAAAGAAATTTCCACCGGGATTGCTAAGAAAAGAACACAGAGACTGCAGATTGTGGAAGAAATTAAAGACCAACTGACAGAAAAACTTTCTGAGATTGGTGTTCAGGCTCATATTGAAGGCAGAGCCAAACATTTTTACAGCATTTATAAAAAAATGTATTCCAAGAATCTGACCTTAGACGGGATTTATGATTTGTTTGCCCTTCGTATCATTGTAGGGACCATCACAGACTGTTACACCGTGTTAGGTTGTGTTCACGAGTTATACAAACCGATTCCGGGCAGATTTAAAGATTACATCAGTATGCCCAAGAAAAATATGTACCAATCGTTACACACCACTTTGGTGAGTCACGCCGGTACTCCTTTTGAAATCCAGATTAGAACCTGGGATATGCACAGAACTGCAGAATACGGGATTGCTGCTCACTGGAAATATAAGGAAGGTGCCCAAAACAAAAATAGCACAGGAGACAAATTCCAGTGGGTACGCCAACTTCTGGAAACTGAAAAAGATTTTTCCAACCCGTCGGAATATATCAGTCACATTAAGATTGACCTGTTTTCCGATGAGGTATTTGTATTTTCTCCGAAAGGAGATGTTTATAGTCTTCCCAGCGGTTCCACTCCCATCGACTTTGCCTTTATGGTGCATAGTGCGGTAGGTTGGAGAATGGTGGGAGCAAAGGTGAATAACCGCATTGTTCCTATTGATCAACATCTGCAAAATGGAGACATTGTGGAGATTATTACCTCTGCCAACTCTCAGGGGCCTCATTCCGATTGGTTGAAAATTGCCCGTACCAGTCAGGCACGCAGCAAGATAAACCAATGGTTTAAAAAGGAAAAGAGGGAAGAAAATATCCAAAAGGGTAAAGAAATGCTTGAAAAAGAAATCAAGAAGTTCGATATGACCCTGAAGGATTTGGTTGAAAATGAAGAACTCTTTGGCTACATTTCCAAAAAATACAGCGTAGCCAGAGTGGAAGACTTTTACGCAATCGTGGGCTACGGCGGTATCACGCCTCAGAAAATCAGTCTGCGAATTGAAGATTTCTTAGAAAAGAACCGTCCGCAAAGCGATGAGACGGTTTTAGCAGAAATTCAGAATGCATCCAAAGACAAGACAACAAAGCATGTGAAACAGGGGATTGTGGTGAAAGGGCAGGAAGGATGCCTGGTTCGTACTGCAAAATGCTGTTCTCCTGTTCCGGGTGACAAGGTTGTGGGATACATTACCCGTGGTAGAGGCGTCACCATCCACCGTGCTGACTGTATTGCCCTGCGGGATATTGAACGTTCCGATGGCGACAGAAACCGTTTGGTGGAAGCTACCTGGGAAGCGGATGACGGGCATACGCACAGCGTAGACATTGCCGTTACCTCGGCTGACCGTTCCGGTTTGCTGGTAGACTTAACGTTGGCGCTAAACGATATGAAGGTTCCTGTCAATGCTTTGACCGCCAAGGTTTTAAAAGATGGTTCCGGTCTTATTCAGCTGAATATTGACGTTACCGGTCAGGATCAGTTGAACAAAATATTGGTTCGTTTGAATAACGTGAAGAGCGTTATCAGTGCACAACGAATTTAACACGGAGATTTTTTAAGATGAAAGAAATCACCAGCATTAAAAATCAAACGGTTTGTGATGTCAAAAAACTTAAACAGAAAAAATACCGTACTCAGACCGGCACATTTTTGGCAGAAGGATACCGTAATGTGTGTGACAGTATTCAAAAAGCTGCTCCACGGATGGTATTTCTGCAGCAGGGTTTTTCCGATTCTGTTCCCGAATGTGAAAACACTTATCTGGTCACAAAGGAAGTGATGCGGGAAATTTCTGATACCGATACCCCTCAGGGGGTTGCAGCGGTATTTGAAATACCCCCAGAGCAGGAGGTTACTTCTTCTAAAATTCTTCTGTTAAACGGAGTTTCCGATCCGGGTAATATGGGGACCATTCTTCGCACTGCATTGGCAACCGGATTTACAGATGTTATTCTGGATGAGCAGTGTGCAGACGTGTATTCCCCCAAGGTAATCCGTTCTGCAATGTCGGCTGTTTTTTCGTTGAATCTGATTCGAAAAAAGACGCTGGAAGATTCTATTGCTTCGCTGCAGACGAAAGGGTATCTGATATATGCTGCTGCGTTGTCTGACAAAGCAGTTTCGTTGTATGATACGGATTTTTCCGAAAACACAGCACTGTTGTTTGGTTCTGAAGCAAACGGTATATCCGAGACACTTTTGAAACTTACCGATGTGACCTATATGATTCCGATGGCAAAGGAAATTGAATCTTTAAATGTGGCTGTTGCCGCCGGGGTCAGTATGTATGAGCTGATTCGCCAAAAAGGGGAGTCATAAACTGTCAGCGGATATACGCAATAAAAAGGAAATTCATTTTATTACATTATACATTATGGAGGTACAATATTATGGCATGGTTTGATCAGGTGAAACACACCGCAACCAAAACTGCAAAATACGCAAAGGACAAATCTACCGATCTTTATGAAATTACCAGAATGTCTTTTGCCATTAATGAGAAAGAAAACAAGATTGATAAAATTTTCAAAAATATCGGGATGCTTACTTACCGTGATTATGAAAACGGTGTAGAGTTTTCCGAAGATATTGTATTACTTTTGCAGGATATTGATCAAAAATACGCAGAAATTGATGACTTAAAAGCAGAAATCAACAGAATTAAAAATGTGCTTGTTTGCCCGGAATGTAAAAAAACCAACCCCAATGGAGCAAACTTCTGCTTATCCTGCGGTGCAAAATTAAAATAATAAGAAAGAATGCTCGGCAAAATATCCCTTCGGGTATTTTGTCGTCCATTTTTTGTATTGATGTTTTTAAGAGATTAGCTTGATTCACACCGGAGGTGTCATAACTTGAAGGAAGGATGGACTTCCAAAAGAATTATATTTGCTTTACTTGGCCTTATGCTGATTTTGTTTGCTTGGTGCAATTTGCTTGGTCCTGTTGCGGGAATGGGTGGAGCTGATTATTTTCAGATTGCGTCCGGTGGATTCTGGTTAAACAGTGAGAACGGTTGCCAGACCTATTTTAATTCCATTCCTTGTGAAAATTGGTACACCGGCACTATGAATTGGATTTTGCGCCCCTTATCAGCTATTTTCAGCGGATTTGATGTGAGAATTCTTTCCACATTGTATTTTGCGGCAGTCTTAGTTTCCTTTTTTTATATGCTCGTAAAAATGCAGACAGAAAAAATGTGGTACAAAGCGTTAATCGGTGGTGTTGCAATTTTTGTTTTTTGCGATTTTGCTTATCTGTTGCATCTGAATTCTTTGAATCCGGAAGGCGCTTTATACTGCTTTTTGTTGGTTATGGTATGCACGTTGATTTCTCAGTTTTTTTGGAAACCGGGAATCGGCCGTACGGTTTTATATTTGGTCTTAGCCTTTGTGGCAGCCGGCATGAAAACGGGTTATTTCTGGATTGGCATACTATTGGCACTTTGTCAGTTACCTGTTCTGATTGCAAAAAAAGAACTGTGGTACCGCATTGTGACTGTTGTGTTGACGGTGGCTGTATCCGTAGGTTGTGTTGTTTGCTTCGGGAACGGTGTGTATCCTCAAAAAGACCTGCAGAATCAATTTCATTCTGTGTATTACGGTGTGCTCAAAGATAATGACGACCCAAAAGCATTGGAAATTTTGGGAGTTCCTGTTGAAGCCAAGGATTACGTCGGCTCAACCGTTTATGAAGTGGAAGAAGCTGTTTGGAACGATGCAAGGTATCAAGTAAGCTATGGACAAATCGGTAGTTATTACTTGACGCATCCTGCTAAGATTTTGGAAAAATTGGAACGCAGCGCGGATAACGGTTATGAAATTCGGCAGCAATACCATTCCAATTATCCCCAGTCTCAAGAATTAAAGCACGGTTTTGAGGGTTACAGTGCTTTGAAACGGCATTTTATTCAACCGGATTTTTGGTTTGTGCTGGCATTTTTTGGGGCAGTGATTATATTTAGTGCACTGCAGCTGAAAAAACAGCTGGAAGATCGAAAAAAAGCATATTATCTGACAATGATACTCTTATGTATGACAGCTTTGGCTGCTTTTATCGCACCTGTTTTCATCAGCGGAGAAGCAGGCCTTAGCGGAGAGTTATTCCTATATAATTTACTATTTGATGCTGTGCTCTGCCAAGTGATTATCGGCGGAACCATCATTTTGATAAACCGTCGTGAGCAGATTCAGCAAAAGTATGGTGTAGACCAGTAACTGTTGTTGTATTTAAAAGAAAGGATATATAAAATTATGGAAAAAATGGGACTCAATCAAATCCGGGAAGAGTTTTTATCCTTCTTCCAGGAAAAAGCACATTTAAGAATGCAGTCATTTCCGCTGGTTCCGATTAACGATAACTCTTTATTGTTAATCAATGCCGGTATGGCTCCCTTAAAAAAATATTTCACCGGGGAGGAAACTCCTCCGTCTAAACGAGTAACCACCTGCCAGAAATGTATCAGAACTCCTGATATTGAACGTGTCGGTAAAACTGCTCGTCACGGCACTTTCTTTGAAATGCTGGGAAATTTCTCCTTTGGCGATTACTTTAAAAACGAAGTCACCGGCTGGGCGTGGGAATTTATTACCGAACGTATGAAATTACCGGTAGACAGACTGTGGGTCAGCGTTTACGAAGATGACGATGAAGCATATGAAATCTGGACCAAAAAGGTTGGTGTATCTCCTGACCGTATGGTTCGTTTAGGAAAAGAAGATAACTTCTGGGAAATCGGTACCGGTCCCTGCGGTCCTTGTTCGGAAATCTATTTTGACCGTGGTGTGGAAAACGGATGCGGCAGCCCCGACTGTGCCGTTGGCTGTGATTGTGACCGTTTTGTGGAATTCTGGAACCTGGTATTCACTCAGTTTGATAAGGATAAAGACGGCAACTATAACCGTCTTGCACATCCTAATATTGATACCGGTATGGGGCTGGAACGTATTGCTGCAATTATGCAGGGAGTTGGTTCCTTATTTGAAGTTGACACTGTAAAAAGAGTGTTGGATACTGTTTGTCAGATGTCAGGAAAAACCTATGGAGCTACCCATGAGACTGACGTTTCCATCCGCGTGGTAACAGATCATATCCGTTCCACTGTATTCTTGGTATCCGATGGTGTTATTCCTTCCAATGAAGGCAGAGGATACGTTCTGCGTCGATTACTCCGTCGTGCTGCTCGTCACGGAAAACTTTTAGGAATTGACAAAATGTTCTTAACGGAACTGGCTGATGTGGTAATTTCTCAGTCTAAAGATGCTTATCCGGAACTGGCTGAAAAGCAGGATTATATTAAGAAAATTATTTCTACCGAAGAAGAAAAATTCTATAAAACCATTGATGCAGGCTTGCTGATGCTCAGTGATTTTATCAATGATATGAAAGCGAAAAACGAAATCGTGTTTGACGGGGAAGTTGCTTTCAAACTGTATGATACATACGGGTTCCCCCTGGATTTAACCAAAGAGGTGGTAGAAGAAAACGGCTTTACTTTAGACGAAGACAAGTATCAGGCTTGTATGAACGAACAAAGAGAAAAAGCTCGTAATGCCCGTGGCGATACCTCCACCTTAGGTTGGGAAAACGAAGTTGCAAAATTAATTAAAGATTTGCCGTTCTGCGAATTTATCGGTTATGATTCTTTAGAAACCAAAGCGACCGTTACTGCAATTTTAAAAGACGGTGAATTGGTTGACGCTTTGGGGGCAGGTGAATCCGGCACTGTTTTGACTAACACTACCGTCTTTTATGGGGAAAGCGGTGGACAGGCAGGTGACACCGGTGTGTTATCTGCAAACGGTTTCAAAGCTGTTGTTAACGATACCGTAAAATATACCGACGGAAAATTCGGTCACATGGTAACTGTGGAAACCGGTGTGCTGGAAAAAGGCGCAGAAATTTCTATGGAAGTGGATAAAGCAAAACGTCTTGCAACTGCAAGAAACCATTCCACCACTCATTTGTTGCAGAAAGCATTGCAGACTGTTTTGGGCGACCATGTTCATCAGGCAGGTTCCTATGTAACCCCTGAACGTTTACGTTTTGACTTTGCTCATTTTGAAGCAATGACTACCGAAGAAATCGAAAAAACTGAAGAATTGGTGAATCATGCTATTTTGTCTGCTATGGAAATCAACTGCAAAGTGATGCCCATTGACGAAGCAAAAAAACTTGGTGCAATGGCATTGTTTGGTGAAAAATACGGGGATAATGTCCGCGTGGTTACCATGGGTGACTACTCCATGGAATTCTGTGGCGGTACTCATTTGACCAATACTGCGCAGGCAGGACTCTTCAAAATTGTTTCCGAAAGCGGCGTTGCAGCAGGGGTAAGAAGAATCGAGGCTGTAACCGGTACCAATTATCTGGATTATATGGCAAAACGGGAAGAACTGTTAAAAGAAACCGCAAAAGTATTGAAAGTCAATAACCTTTCCGATTTAACTGTTCGTGCAACGCAGTTTGCTGACGAAATGAAAGCGCAGAAACAGCAGATTGAAGAGCTGCGTGCCAAACTTTCCAAAGGGGAAGCAGACGAAATTTTAAGCTCTGCAAAGGATGTATCGGGCGTAGCGTTAATCACTGCGCAAAAAGAAGGCGCAACTGTTGAAATGCTCCGTAATCTGTGTGATGAAATTAAGAATAAATATGCTGAAAATCCTGTTGTTATTGTGCTTTCTAATTTCGCTGACGATAAAATTACCTTCTTAGCAAGTGCTAATAAAGCAGCAGTAGCCAAAGGTGCTCACGCAGGTAACATTATCCGTGAAGTTACCAAAGCTGCAGGCGGTTCCGGTGGCGGTAAACCTGATATGGCTCAGGGTGGCGGTAAAGATGCTTCCAAAATTTCCGATGCCATCAGCTTAGCAGAAGAAGTGTTAAAAGGACAGCTCTAAGGAGGACTCTTTATGGAAGACTGTTTATTCTGTAAAATCATAAAGGGAGAAATCCCGTCCAAAAAAGCATACGAAGATGAAAATGTATATGCGTTTTGGGACATTGCTCCCACAGCACCGGTGCATATTTTAGTAATTCCTAAAAAGCACATTGCAACCTTGAATGATGTCACTTCAGAAAACGCTGAGATCATTGCTAAAATATATGAAGCAATCCCGAAAATTGCCAAAGAAAACGGTATTTCGGAGGATGGCTACCGTGTTGTGTCCAATTGTAACGCGGCAGCAGGGCAGACTGTGTTTCATATTCATTTTCATTTGCTTGGCGGCAGAGAACTCACTTGGCCGGCCGGTTAATTGAAAAGAACGGTGAAAATATGCTATCACGGTATATGGGAGGAGAATTATGGTAAAAGGAATCAGCAAAATATTGATTGCTGTTCTGCTGATTGGTGTGCTATGCGTTAGCGCAATCAGCGGTTTCACAATCGGTTCCTTTCAAACGTATCCCGTGTTTGATGAAGAACACGGAATCAGAAAAGGGTTTGACTTAGCTGGCGGTTCCGTCATCGTGTATCAGGCGAGCCAATTTGCAGAGGACGGTTCAGTTGTTGCAATTGAGCCTTCTGCATCTCAGATGGAGGTTGCCCGCAAGATTATTCAGTCCCGCTTGGACAGAAAAGGATTTACCGAAGGTAGCGTTACTACCAAAGGAAATATGCTGGAGGTGGAATTGCCATCCGTGCAGGATACAGCTGTTGCCATCAACGAAATCGGACAAACTGCAAGACTTTCTTTTTACGGCTTCGATTATGCAACCGGAGAACTGTTGGGAAATGCAATTCTAACCGGTGAAGATGTAAAAAAAGCGGATGCGGTGTTTATGCAGGCTGTTGGAACTACGCCGGCACAGCATGTTGTGGCAATTGAAATTACCGATGAGGCGGCACAGCGTTTTGCAGATGCCACTACCCAATATCAGGGAAAAGCAATTGCAATTATGCTGGATGACGAGTTGATTCAGGCACCTATGGTTACGCATACGATTTATGACACAATGTTCCAGATAGAAGGAAACTTTGATCAGGCATCTGCCAAGGAATTGGCTGCTTTGATTCAAGACGGACAGCTTCCTTTTAACCTGTCTGTGGTTCAGCAGAGAACGGCAGGTCCCACCTTGGGCGAGGATGCGTTAAATACCAGCTTGACCGCTGCTTTTATCGGACTTATCATTATTTTTCTATTTATGATTGTATATTACCGATTGCCCGGTCTGATTGCGTCTGTTGCGCTGGTATTCTATGTGGTATTATGTTGTCTCATTTATGCTATGATAAGAGTCAATCTGTCTTTGCCGGGAATTGCAGGGGTGATTTTATCCATCGGTATGGCGGTGGATGCCAATGTTATCATCTTTGAACGTATGAAGGAAGAATTCAAGTTAGGAAAAACCCTGAAAGCTTCCTTGGATGCCGGATTTAAACGGGCACTTGTTTCCATCGTTGATGCCAACGTGACCACATTGATTGCAGCGGGTGTGTTATATTTCTTTGGTTCCGGTCCGATTAAAGGATTTGCCACCACATTAGGAATCGGTGTTCTGATATCGATGTTTACTGCAATTCTTGTTACAAAATTTCTTTTAAAAGCAATGCTTGATTTAAAAATTAAAAATAAGTTCCTTTATGGTGCCCCCAGAAAAGGAGGTAGCAGAAGTGTTTAGTGTTTATAAAAACAGATGGATTTTTATTGCTGTTTCCGTTGCCTTGGTTCTGGTTGGTATTGTGTTTATCGTTATCGGCGGTTTCAATTTGGATATTGATTTTGCCGGAGGTACTTCCATTACCATGGATGTTGGTCAACCGGTAGATAAAACTGAGGTTGCAGGGCTTTTTGAAAACGCTCTCGGCTTCCCGGCATCTGCTGTTCAGGTGAATGTTGAAAATCCTAATGAGTTTACGATTAAAACCAGAGATTTAAATAGCACTCAGACCGACCAAGTTCTGACGAATATGGTCAACCACTATGGCTTAGCGGAAGACTTTAGTGACTTTTCGGTTAACTCTTTCACACCTTCCTACGGTCAAAAATTAGCAGGAGAAGCTCTGATAGCTGTTGGAATTGCGGTGGTACTGATGCTCGTTTACATCACTATCCGCTTTGAGTTTTTATCCGGCATCAGTGCAATTATTGCGTTGGTTCACGATGTACTGATTATGATTTCAGTATATGCTGTTTTCAGAGTTCCGGTAAACGCATCCTTTATTGCAGTGGTATTAACCATCTTGGGTTATTCCATTAATAATACCATTGTAGTGTTTGACAGGATCCGTGAAAATACAAAGGTTTCTTCAAAACAGTCATATGGAGAAATCGTTGATCAAAGTATCAAACAGACGATGGGGCGTTCTATCAATACCACGGTTACCACATTTGTAATGGTGGCTGTGCTGTATGTGTTAGGTGTGAATGCGATTCGGGAGTTTGCATTACCTCTGATGATTGGTATTCTCGGTGGTGCGTATTCTTCGTTGTTTCTTGTTTCCCCGATTTGGGCAATGTTAAAGGACGTAGGTTCTCATAAAAAAGAACAATCAATCAGTCAATAAAAATGAATGGAGGTTTTTTTGTGTTTAACGGAAAAACTTTATTAATTACCGGAGGAACCGGTAGTTTTGGAAATGCTGTGTTGAACCGCTTTTTAAATACTGACATCAAAGAGATTCGTATTTTTTCCCGCGATGAAAAAAAACAGGATGATATGCGACATGAATATCAGGCAAATTATCCTGAACTGAGTAATAAAATTAAATTTTATATCGGTGACGTCCGTGATTTGGCAAGTGTTAAAAATGCGATGCACGGTGTAGATTATGTCTTCCATGCGGCTGCATTAAAGCAGGTTCCTTCCTGCGAGTTTTTCCCGATTGAAGCGGTTAAAACCAATGTGCTCGGAACAGAAAATGTGTTAAATGCTGCTATTGATGCGGGAGTAAAGAAGGTTATTTGTTTGTCCACCGATAAAGCAGCATATCCCGTGAATGCAATGGGTACCAGCAAAGCAATGATGGAAAAGGTATTTGTTGCCAAATCTAAAACTGTTTCACAGGAACAAACTTTAATTTGCGGCACCCGCTATGGTAATGTAATGTGTTCCAGAGGTTCCGTGATTCCGCTGTTTATTGACCAAATTAAAAAAGGACTTCCGCTTACCGTTACCGAACCGAATATGACAAGATTTATTATGTCATTGGAGGAAGCTGTGGAGCTGGTTGTGTTCGCTTTTGAAAATGCAAACACCGGTGATATTATGGTTCAGAAAGCGCCTGCTTGTACTATTCGTGTATTGGCACAGGCGGTAAAAGAATTGTTTCAGAGTGATGCTGAAATCAAAGTTATCGGCATTCGTCACGGTGAAAAAATGTATGAAACTTTGTTGACGAACGAAGAATGTGCTTCTGCCATTGATATGGGTAATTTTTATCGGGTACCTGCAGATACCAGGGACTTAAATTATGATAAATATGTGAATGTCGGCAACGACAAACGAAGCGAATTAAGTGAATTTAATTCCAATAATACCGATTTGTTAACTGTAGAACAGGTAAAAGAACGTTTGTTATCTTTAAGCTATATTCAGGAAGAATTAGAAGCATATTTCAACGAACGCTAAATTTCCTTTTTGAGAAAGGATAGAAAGTAAGATGAAAATTTTAGTAACCGGTGCCAAAGGCTTTGTAGGAAAAAACTTAATCGCCGAACTGAAAAACCGTGGCTACGAAGATATTTTTTCCTATGATATTGATAGCACAGAACAAGAGTTGGAACAATATACCAAAGATTGCGAATTTGTGTTTCATTTGGCCGGTGTAAACCGTCCCAAAAATGAAAAAGAGTTTATGGAAGGCAATTTTGGGTTTACTTCGCAGTTATTGGAGAAGCTAACGAAGGCAAACAATCCCTCTCCGATTTTGATTACCTCTTCCATTCAGGCAGCCCTTACCAACCCCTATGGTATCAGTAAAAAAGCAGGGGAGGACCTGATTCTCTCATACGGCGAGCAGAGAGGGGTAAAAACCTGTGTTTACCGATTACCGAATGTGTTTGGAAAATGGTGCCGTCCTAATTATAATTCTGCGGTAGCAACCTTTTGTCACAATATTGCTCACGGCTTGGAAATCACCGTAAACGATCCGAATGTGGATATGCGTTTGGTGTACATTGATGATGTTGTCAATGAATTCATTATGGCATTAGAAGGGAAAGAAAACCGGCAGGAACAGTATTGTTATGTTCCGGTGGTACATGAGGTAAAACTTGGTAAAATTGCTGAGCTTTTATATTCTTTTAAGGAATCCCGAAAAACGCTTTTGGTGCCGGATATGAGCGATGAATTTACCAAAAAACTGTATTCCACCTATTTATCGTATTTACCGAAAGATGGGTTTTCCTATCCTTTGAAAATGAACCAAGACCATCGCGGTTCCTTTACTGAAATTTTAAAATCAAAAGATCGTGGTCAGGTGTCGGTGAATATTTCTAAACCCCATATTACCAAGGGCAATCATTGGCATCACACAAAAAATGAAAAATTTTTAGTAGTATCGGGACGGGGAGTAATTCGTTTCCGCAAACCGGATTCTGAAGACATTATTGAGTATTTTGTGTCCGGGGAAGACTTGGAAGTTGTGGATATCCCCACCGGCTATACACACAATATCGAAAACCTGGGAGATACGGATATGGTTACGATTATGTGGGTTAACGAAATTTTTGATCCCGAAAAACCTGATACTTATTATTTGGAAGTTTAAGAAAAGAGGATAGATTATGGCAGAAAAATTAAAGCTGATGACGATTGTGGGCACTCGCCCGGAAATTATTCGCTTATCGGAAGTAATCAAATGCTGTGATAAGTATTTTCACCAGATATTAGTGCATACCGGTCAGAACTGGGATTACACATTAAACCAAGTGTTCTTTGATAATCTTCAGCTCAGAGCGCCGGACTATTATTTGGATAGCGCTGGAGCCACTTTAGGAGAAACTATGGGCAATATTATTGCAAAATCCTATGAAGTACTCCAAAAAGAGATGCCGGACGCGCTTTTGATATTGGGTGATACCAACTCTGCCTTGGCGGCAATTTCTGCAAAGCGTTTAAAAATTCCGATTTTTCACATGGAAGCAGGAAATCGCTGCTGGGATTGGAATGTGTCCGAAATGATTAACCGCAAAATTGTGGATCATATTTCTGATATTAATTTACCGTATACCGAGCATTCCAGAAGATATTTGTTATCAGAAGGGATTGACGGCAAAACCATGTTTGTTACCGGTTCTCCCATGCGTGAAGTATTGGAAAAGCACCAGGCTTCTATTGATGCAAGTAATGTTTTGGAAGAATTACAATTAGAAAAAAGAAAATATATTTTGGTTTCTGCACACAGAGAAGAAAATATTGATAACGAAGAGCATTTTCTGTCATTGATGAACGGACTCAACGAAATTGCCGAAAAATATCAGATGCCCATCATCTATTCAACTCATCCCAGAAGCCAGAAGTTTATTGATAAACGGCAGTTTCAATTCCATCCGCTGATTACAAATTTAAAACCGTTCGGATTCTTTGATTATAATAAATTGCAGAAAAATGCCTATTGTGTGTTGTCTGATTCCGGCACGTTGTCAGAAGAATCTGCAATGCTTCATTTTCCGGGCGTATTGATTCGTACTTCTACCGAACGTCCGGAGGTATTAGATAAAGGAACCGTTGTAATTGGCGGTATTACCGGTCATGATGTGGCGCAGGCAATGGACTTGGCAGTTTCTATGTATGATAACGGGGAACCTGTTGTGATGGCGGAAGATTACCATGATACGAATGTATCTGTGAAGGTAGCTAAAATTATCCAGAGCTATGCAAAAATTGTAAAAATTACAACCTGGAATCAATAGTAAAAAAGCTCCTTGAAACAGTTTGTTTCGAGGAGCTTTTTTGCATAACTACCGATTTTTACGCATATAGTAAAGAAAAATCGTAACCGCTGATACATATGAAGGTTGAATATTTATGAAAAAAACGACTCTTTTTGAAGCCGGAAAGGAAATTTATTTTGGATTTTTAATGGCAATTGCCACGTTTGGCATCTTACCGTTATCCATTGAAATGGCAGGAGTAATCACAGCTTTTTTGGGAATTTTAGTTGGCGTTTGCATCGTGAGTCTTATCAAACATTTTTTTCATCCAAACAGGTTTTTCTGGATGCTGTTTTGTAGCGGCATATTGTTTGGAATTTACTTGTTTCGTTTTCCGTTTCGCTCCTATTTTGAAAACGGAATTTTTTATGCGTCGGTGAGCGGAGTTTTGTTATCAATTCAGATCATTGATTTATCTTTGCCAAAAACGAAGGCAACTGCTTCAAAAAAAATTGGAATGTTGTATCTTTTAGGACTAATTCTGGGAATCCTTTTAAAATAAAAGAATTTGTTGACGAATCGTAAAAATTATGATATACTATATGTGTTAGCAGATTGTGCTTGTTATTTTTATAAAAAAGGAGTTATGAGATATGTTAAAAGGAATTCCGAAAATTTTATCTCCCGAATTGTTGAAAATTTTAATGGAAATGGGTCACGGTGATGAAATCGTGATTGGTGACGGTAATTTTCCCGGTGCCAGACTTGGTGACAAATTGATCCGTTTAGACGGCCATGACGTGCCGGAGATTTTAGAAGCTATTTTAAAATTGTTTCCCTTAGATACCTATGCAGCTCCCGTTTATTTGATGGAAAAGGTGCCTGGAGATACTGTGGAAACTCCAATTTGGGATACCTACCAGGAAATCGTTTCTCAATATACTGATGCTCCTATTGAATATGTGGAGCGCTATGCGTTTTATGAAAGAGCCGAAAAAGCATATGCAGTTATTATGAGCGGTGAAAGTGCGTTATATGCCAATATCATCCTAAAAAAAGGTGTTGTAACCGAATAACAAAAAGTGTACCTGAAAATAGCGGAGAAGACTCTCTCTGCTATTTTTTGTGTTTGATTATGGAACCAATCCAGAGGATGGGAGGAACGAAAAATGAAAAAAGAACGGGTCTGGATATCCTGTTTGGTTATTCTGTTGACCACTGTAATTCTCTTAACGGGTTTTATCGGACGTTTGAATTATGAAGCTGGGAGTCGGTATGCCTTTGTGGCATCGGACATGAATGAATTAAAAGCATACGGTTTGGATAATCCGGAACAATTGCAACGGTTTTACGATGTTGGTTCTCATGTGGTAAAAGTGCATCCGTTGACTGTGAAAGGATTGCGAAACTCGGGCAAATTGGACCTAATTTCTTATTCCTCGATTTCCATTAATCAGGATGCTATTTCTCAACAGATCCGGGATGCTTTGGGAAGTTATCCGATGCAGTCCGATAATTTGATTGCCATGGTGACTGATTCTGACCTACAGGCATTTTTAAAGCAGGAATTATCATACCGGTATACTGATTATACCAGCGCTTATTTAGAAGACGGCACCACCATGATAATTGCTTTTCAAAATCTGACGCAGGAAAATGACTTAATTGTAGGTTATGACTACAAAGAATTAGACCTGATTTCTCAGGCGGGTATGAAGGCTGCAGTAGTATACCCATCCTACACCTTTGAAAATCCTGTTTATCCGAAATATTTGAAAGAATTGGTGAAGGGGAATAACATATCCTTCTTGGTGTTGCGGGAAAATCCTTACGATAATCAACTGCCAATGCCGGAAGAACTGAAAACAGTCTTGCGTAATTTAGATATTACTTTAGTGTTAATGGAAAATGAGAACCAGGTCGGGAATGAAACCGGGTATCTTTACCAGGATTTTTTCAACATTCTAAAGTATAATACGGTTCGTGGTTTTTCCATTGATAAAACCGTACCGCACGATGCCACTTTATATCGCTACCGTTATCATCAGTGGTTTAATTCGGCAATTGAGCGAAATACCGTTTTTATTGATGCCGGTATGTTGAAAAATCCCAACGTTACGGATGAGGAAAATGTTACGTTGACGCTTCGTGCAATTTCAGATTTCACTGAAAATATGCGCGGTTATCACATCGGGGATCACCGTCCTGAGATTCCTTACATTTACGGAGAAGAAGCTATGGCTATGGCAGGCGGTATTCTCTTGTTAAGCCTTGTGTATTTATATTTATTGTGTGTTTTAAGAAACATTCCGTCGTATTTTACGGAAGGTTACTTTGGCTTGATGATTATCACAGTCATTCTGTCTTACGCTTTGGCTCCTTACCTTACGGGACTCTATGCTTTGGGTATTATGATTGTGATGTCTGGCCTAATTAGTGTGGGGTTATTTAGAATCGACCAAAAATCGGAAGGATGGAAAAAGCTTCTTTGGATGCTTTGCTTTGCTTTCGTAGCAGTGATTGTAGGCATTGTTGCTATTTCTGCACTGCTGGGAGGCATCGAGTTTTATCTTTCAGCGAAGCTGTTTCGCGGTGTCGTTATCAGCTTATTAATTCCGTTGGGAATGGCAGTGGTAAACGGTTATCTGATATATTATTCCGATCGCATTTCCATAAAAGAAATTCCTGCATTGATTTGGGAACGGATTAAAAAAATCAATTTATGGACTTTGATTGGCATCGGTATTTTTGGACTGTTGTTTGTGGTGTATTATTTAATTCGTAGCGGAAAGTCTGATTTGATTTTACCTGTGGAGGACCAATTCAGGAAATGGCTGTCTGATACCTTCTATATCCGTCCTAGATTGAAAGAATTCTTATTTGGATATCCGGCGTTCACTCTCTTTTTATATTTTTCATACGGTAGTGTGAAAGTTCATTGGAAATTCTTTTTCGGTGTTTGTGCTACCTTGATGTTTACTTCGATATTCAACACGTTCTGCCATACATTCACAGCGGTTTCTGTAAGCTTGCACCGCATTTTTAACGGAATGCTTTGTGGCGTCGTTGTTTCTGCCGTGATTCTTGGCATGATCTTTTTCATCCGTTACCTGATTACTTTGTCTAACAAAAGTAAAGAAGAAAAAGCAGAATCGGAAATATTACAAACCGAGGAAAAACTTTTGTCAGAAGAAATTTTGGAAGACACTGAAATCAAAACGGATGATTTGGAAGAAGCCTCTTCTGAAAAAGTGATTGAGCAAGTAGCAGAAGAACCGGCCAAGCCGAAATCTGTTCCTAATAAAAAAGGGAAAAAAGGTTCTAAATACCATTACCGTGGCAACAAACCTCAGAAGAAAAAAAGGAAAGGCAAAAAGAGATAAAAAGAAAACCACCTGATTTTGTCAGGTGGTTTTTTACGGTTATTTCATTCGTTGGTTTAGAGCTTCATAAATCATAATGCCTGCGCAAACCGAAGCATTTAGGGAGTTAACCTGCCCTAAAATAGGAAGGCTTACTAAGGTATCACATTTTTGTTTCACGTGTTCACTCATGCCGTAGCCTTCCGAACCAATTACAATGGCTAACGGAACGGTTAAATCCGGGTCTTTATATGACATATTGGCAGAAGCATCCGTTCCCACAATCAAAACACCCTGTTCCTTTAATTCCAAGATGGTGGAATTTAAGTTGGTCACTCTGGCAATTTTCATATAGTTTACCGCACCGGCAGATGCTTTGTAGGAACCGCTGTTTACGCCAGCAGCACGGCGCTTGGGAATAATCACACCGTCACAGCCGGCACATTCGGCAGAACGGACAATAGCGCCTAAGTTATGGGTATCTTCAATGCCGTCTAAAATGACCAAAAAGGGATTTTTGCCTTTCTCGTATGCAGATTGCAGAATTTCCTCTACACTTACATATTTTGCCTGAGAAACCGCTGCAATGACGCCCTGATGGTTCTTTACTTCACTTAAACGGTCCAGCTTGCCTTTTTCCACGCGTGAAACAGGAATTTTCTTCTGATTGGCAAGTTTCACAATCTGATATAAAATCGGGTCACGGAAATGATTCATTACATAGATTTTATCAATTTCGGTATCTGCCTTTAAAGCTTCCAAAACTGGGTTTCTGCCTTCAATTTTATCATCGATTCGTTCATTTTCATTAAACTTTTTCATTTCTTTCATTTAAAAGAACCTCATTCCTGGCTATGATTATCGTAGAGGGGCGCTTTTTCCAAATAGAATTTGGTGAAAGTGCCTTGTTCAATGTTGTGGCGAATATCTGCCATCAATTCATTATAAAAGTATAAATTATGTATCACACACAGTCTCATAGCCAGCATTTCCTTTGCCTTGAACAAATGTCTGATATAAGCTCTGGAAAAGTTTCGGCATGTGGGACAGTTACAGTGTTCATCAATGGGGCGGTCATCTGTTTCGTATTTTTTGTTCATCAGATGCATAATGCCGTTTTTGGTGTAAATAGAAGCGTGACGGGCATTTCTTGCCGGCATCACACAGTCAAAGAAGTCCACCCCTCTGGCAACTGCATTTAAGATGTTTCCGGGAGTACCAACCCCCATTAAATAACGGGGCTTGTCTTTGGGCATATAGGGCATTACTGCTTCAATAATGCGATACATTTCTTCGTGGCTTTCCCCAACGGCAAGACCGCCGATTGCATAACCGTTTAAATCCAGTTCTGCAATCTGTTTCATTTGTTCCACACGGATATCTTCATAAATACCGCCCTGATTGATGCCAAAAAGCATCTGATGGGGATTTACGGTATCGGGCAGGGAATTCAGCCTTGTCAATTCTTTTTTGCACCGTTCCAGCCACCGTGCAGTCATTGCAGCAGATTTTTCCACGTAGCTGTGGGTAGACGGATTCTCCACACATTCGTCAAACGCCATGGCAATGGTGGAGCCTAGGTTGGATTGAATCTGCATGGATTGTTCCGGGCCCATAAAAATCCGCCGTCCGTCAATATGGGAAGCAAAGGTTACTCCTTCCTCCTGAATTTTACGGAGTTTGGCAAGGGAGAAAATCTGGAATCCGCCACTGTCGGTTAAAATGGGACGGTCCCAGTTCATAAACTTATGGAGACCACCCATCTTTTTCACCACTTCGTCACCGGGACGCAGATGTAGATGATAGGTATTGGAAAGCTCTACCTGGCAGCCAATTTCTTTTAAATCCAATGCAGATACTGCGCCCTTGATGGCAGCAGCCGTTCCCACATTCATAAACACAGGTGTCTGCACAGTGCCGTGAACGGTTTTAAACTCGCCACGTCTTGCTTCGCCTTCTTGTTTTAATAACTGATACATAACTAAAATAATCCTTTACACGTTAAAGCGGAACAAAATGATGTCGCCGTCTTTTACTACATATTCTTTACCTTCGCTTCGAACCCATCCTTTTTCTTTGGCTGCAGTCATAGAACCTGCTTTGATCAGCTCGTCATAGCCGATAACTTCCGCACGGATAAAGCCACGTTCAAAATCGGAGTGAATTTTACCTGCCGCACCGGGCGCTTTTGTACCTTTCACAATGGTCCAGGCTCTGGTTTCCGGTTCGCCTGCAGTTAAGTAGGAAATTAAGCCGAGCAGGGAATAACTTGCCTGAATCAGGCGGTCTAAACCGGACTGCTCCAAGCCTAATTCTTCTAAGAACATTTCTTTTTCTTCGTCATCTAATTCAGAAATTTCTGCTTCAATCTGGGCAGAAACGGGAATCACACTTGCGTTTTCTTTTTTGGCAAGCTCGGTTAAAAGTTTTAAGTATTCGTTGTTTGCACCGCCGTTTTTTAAATCTTCTTCCGAAAGATTAGCGGCATAGATCACGGGTTTTAAGGTCAGTAAGGACAAGTCTTTTAAAAGTTCTTTATCCTCTTCGGATAAATCTACTTCACGGGCGGTTTTGCCTTGTTCTATTTCGGATTTTAAATATTTTAATAAATCCAGTTCTGCCTGATATTTTTTGTCACCTTTTAACATTTTGGTGGTACGGTCGATCCTTCTTTCAATGGAATCTAAATCGGAAAAAATCAGTTCCATATTGATGATCTCAATATCACGGGCAGGATCCACGGAACCTTCCACATGCACGATGTTAGTGTTTTCAAAACATCTTACCACATGAATCACCGCATCCACTTCACGGATGTGTGATAAGAATTTGTTGCCAAGGCCTTCGCCCTTGCTGGCACCCTTTACCAATCCTGCAATATCCACAAATTCAATAATCGCAGGAACAGTTTTTTTGGAGTTATACATTTTGGTCAGAACGTCCAGACGGGGATCGGGAACGGTAACAATTCCCACGTTTGGTTCAATGGTACAGAAAGGGTAGTTCTGTGCTTCTGCACCGGCTTTTGTAATCGCATTAAATAAGGTGGACTTACCCACGTTGGGAAGTCCTACAATTCCTAATTTCATAGTTTTAAGTATCCTTTTCTAAAATAATTTCAGTTGTTTAAAGCCTTTGTCTTCCATCCGCATGGAGCATCCGCTTAAGGGAATGGTTCTGCCAAAGTAGTATTCAGGCTCCTTGATACGGGTTTCGGAAAGAAGAGCCGCTTTTTTGATTTTGGCATTTTTCAGTCTCATTGTCTGAACACCAATGGTGTCACGGGTGGTTTTTAAGTTGATTAAGGAAGTGTTTACCACCAACGCTTTATCCATATTGGAGAAGAGTGCCAAGTCCACATCCTCCTGGAGTTTAAAAATCCGAACTACGGGGGATGCATCCGAATACGCTTTAATCAGACGCTTTCTGTTGGTCTTGGTCTGATATGCAGACACGGGGACCTTAGCAGTTTTTCCGTTTTCAAACACAAAGAGGAAGAATCCTTTGTAATCTCCGGTAGTAAATAGCTGAACCGGAACTTCGTCAGGCTCCATTTCGAGTAAAGAGGGGAGATATTCTCCGAAGTTGGAAAGCTTGGTGTCTGGGATTTCGTGAATCTTCAGCTTATAAGCGTTAAACTGATTGGTAAACACCAGAATTTCGCCTAAGTTGGTTTCGTCAATTTCCATATTCACCTTGTCACCGTCTTTTAACTTGTGTTCACCACCTGCCTTCATGGAAGTCAGACGGATTTTTTTAATGTAATGCTGTTTGGTAACAAAGAGTTTTAAGTTATAATCCTCGATAGCGGCATTGGCTTCATAGTGATCCACGTCACCTTCTGGAACAAAGGCGGTTTTTCGGTCCATGCCGTATTTTTCTTTAATCTTTGAAAGCTCATCAATAATAATTTTTTTAATTTCTTCTTCGTGTTCAACAGAGTATTTCAGTTCTTTTAATTCTTTCTTCAAATCGTCCACGTCGGCGATTCTGTTTAAGATGTATTTTTTGTTTAAGTTTCTCAATTTGATTTCTGCAATAAATTCTGCCTGGATTTCGTCAATGCCAAAGCCTGTCATTAAGTTAGGCACCACCATGGAATCATCTTCGGTTCCACGGATAATGGCGATTGCCTTGTCTAAATCCAAAAGGATTTTCTTTAACCCTTCCAACAGATGCAGTTTCGCAGTTTTCTTCTTGATTTCGTGAAGCAGACGGCGTCTGACACAGTTGATACGGAATTTGGACCATTCGTGGATGATTCCACCCACACCGTACACGTCGGGTTCGTTATTAACAATCAAATTAAAGTTGCAACCGAAGCTATCCTGCAGAGGAGTCATTTTGTAAAGCTTTAGCATCAGAGCATCCGGATCCACGCCTCGTTTTAAATCGATGGCAATCTTTAGGCCTTTTAAGTCGGTTTCATCACGGACATCGGCAATTTCTTTACTTAATTTTCCACCCTTGATGTTTTCCACAATTTTATCAATAATTGCTTCAATGGTGGTGGTGTAGGGAATTTCTTTGATTTCAATGACGTTTTCTTTTTTGTTGTATTCGTAAGAACCGCGAATTTTAAAAGAACCACGGCCTGTAGCAAGAATTTCTTTCATAGCTTCCGGCTCACAAATGATGGTTCCGCCGGTGGGGAAGTCGGGGGCGGTGATAATGTCGTAAATATCCGCATCTTCGTCTTTTAAGTAGGCGATGGTGGCATCGCAGACTTCTCTTAAGTTGAAAGAACAAATGTTGGATGCCATCCCAACTGCAATCCCTTGATTGGCACCGGTTAAAACGGTGGGGAAGGTCACAGGCAACAGTACCGGTTCCTTCATGGTGCCGTCGTAGTTGTCTACAAAGTCCACGGTGTCTGAATCAATATCACGAAACAGTTCATTACAGATGGGGTCTAACTTCACTTCGGTATAACGGGAAGCAGCATATGCCATATCACGGGAATATACTTTCCCGAAGTTTCCTTTGGAGTCCACCAGAGGATGCAAAAGTGCTTCGTTTCCGCGGGTCAGACGAACCATGGTTTCGTAAATGGCGGCATCTCCGTGAGGGTTTAACTGCATGGTTCTACCCACAACGTTGGCGGATTTAATTTTTTGGGAATTTAAAAGTCCCATTTTATACATGGTGTATAACAGCTTTCGGTGAGAGGGCTTAAAACCGTCTATTTCCGGAATGGCACGGGAGATAATCACACTCATTGCATAGGGCATATAGTTGGTTCGTAAGGTCTCGGTAATAGGCTGTTCTCTATGATTCAAAGGGGTTCACTCCTTTTTCAATACTTAAAAACTTATAATAGGAAATTTGGAAAAATGTCAAAAAATCAGCTGATGTCCAAGAATTCGTAATATTCTTTGCCGTGCAGTTGAATATAATCCTTTCTGCCTTGCAGATTGTCGCCTAAGAGAAGCTCAAAGGTTTCCTTGGTTTCCATCATTCCTTCTGGCATCACTTTGATTAGCCGACGGGTTTCGGGATTCATGGTAGTTTGCCACATCATTTCCGGTTCGTTTTCACCAAGCCCCTTGGAACGCTGCAAGGTATACTTTCCTGAAATGGATTCCAGATGATCGGCTTTTTCTTTTTCGTCGTAGGCAAAGAAGGTGCCGTGTTCTTTGGAGTTGATTTCATATAAAGGGGACTCTGCAATATAAACTTTTCCTTTTTCGATGAGTGTGGGAGTTAAGATATAAAGCATAGTCAAAACCAGGGTACGAATCTGGAACCCGTCCACATCGGCATCGGTACAGATGATAATTTTATCCCATCTGAGCTTTTCTAAATCAAATGCGGACATATCTTTTTGATTTTTTAATTTGATTTCCACACCGCAACCGAGCACACGCATTAAGTCGGTGATGATTTCGGAATTGAAAATTTTGTCATAGCCTGCTTTTAAGCAGTTTAAGATTTTACCGCGGATAGGCATAATTGCCTGAAACTCTGCATCACGGCCTTGCTTACAGGAGCCTAATGCCGAATCACCTTCCACGATGTATAACTCACGGCGGGTGGCATCTTTAGTACGGCAATCCACAAATTTCTGCACACGGTTTACCACATCAACAGATTGGGAAAGCTTCTTCTTAATGTTGATTTTTGCTTTTTCTGCCTGTTCACGGCTTCGCTTGTTGACTAAAATCTGTTCCGCGATTTTTTCGGCATCAGCTTTGTTTTCGATAAAGTAGATTTCCAGTTGTTCTTTTAAGAAATCCTGCATCGCTTCCTGAATGAATTTATTGGTAATTGCTTTTTTGGTCTGATTTTCATAGGAAGTGATGGTGGAGAAGGAATTGGAAACCAAAATCAAGCTGTCAAACACGTCGTTATAGGTGATTTTCGATTCATTTGCTTTATATTTATTGGCTTGCTTGATGTAGTTATCAATGGCAAACACAAAGGCGTTTTTTACTGCTTTTTCGGGAGAACCGCCGTGTTCCAAGAAGCTGGAGTTGTGATAATATTCGATCACATTCACTTCGTTATGGAAGCAGAATGCAAAGCTCATTTTTACTTTGTATTCCGGCTTGTCCGAACGGTCACGACCCATTCGTTCTGCAGAAACGGTACGAACCTGAGTTAACGCCTTTTCGTTGGTTAATTCATTGGCGTAGTCGGTGATACCGTCTTTGTATAAGAAGGTGTATTCCTGAAATTTTCCGTTTTCCTGCTCGTCTTTTAAGAGGAAGGTGATTCCTGCATTGACAACTGCTTGTTTTTTCAAGGTATTGATGTAGTATTCCAAGGGTACATCAATGTCGGTAAATACATCAAGGTCGGGACGCCATTTGATAACGGTTCCCGTCTTTTTTTCCAAGGTGGGTTCTTTTTTTAAGCCACCCACATTTTTTCCTTTTTCAAATTCCAAAGAATACAGATATCCGTCACGAACAACCCGCACGCTCATATATTCGGAGGCATATTGGGTTGCGCAAGCGCCCAGACCGTTTAAGCCTAAGCTGTATTCGTAGTTTTCGCCACCTTGATTGTTGTATTTTCCGCCGGCATAGAGCTCGCAGAATACTAACTGCCAGTTATAGGTATCTTCCTTGGAGTTATAATCCAAAGGAATTCCACGGCCGTAGTCTTTTACTTCTACCGACTGGTCGCGGAACCGGGTGATTTCAATTTTCTTGCCGTAGCCTTCTCTTGCTTCGTCAATGGAGTTGGATAATATTTCAAAAATGGAATGCTGACATCCGGTAATCCCATCAGAGCCAAAAATAACCGCAGGACGCAGACGAACACGCTCTTCGTCCTTCAGTTTGGAGATACTCTCGTTACCGTAGATTTCTTCAGTTGCCACTCATTTCACCTCTTCACAAAATTTTACACTCTATTATATCATAGAAAAGAAAATAAAGCAAGTAATTTTTTTGGTATTTTTTTGGCTTTATAAAAACACCTTTTGCTGTAGGGGACAATGTTCACATCGTTTCGTTGTGCGAATAAAAAAACGGCGTGCCGAGGTCACCACCCTTTCCGAAGCCTTCCCCTTGAGGGGAAGGGGGGAC
>JAZQGY010000031.1:0-134053 GCA_045540295.1 Clostridia bacterium | reverse complement strand
TGCAGTTTAATATCTCTGCACAGTTTTCCATTTGGACAACTGAAAGTAATATATTTTCTTTCGTCTGTCCATCTCATTTGGTATCCTCGTTTTGCCATTTCTTTTGTAAATTGATTTCGATTACCGCTACATTTCATGCTTTCTTGAATATCACTCATAAGTCTGAACTTCCAGCTCTGACCTTTTTCTGCAGCACGATATTCTCTTGTTGAAATACTTCTGCCGCCTTTTTCATAGGGTGGCAACACAGAGAAGCCATAACTGATACAAATTTCATCACTTATATCTCTTAAAACCTTTAGGGAATTGGGAGTGAAATGTATCTTAGAACCGTTTTCAAAATTCACAGAATTAACAACAAAATTTGAATGCAAATGAGGTTCGTCCATATGTGTACAAACTAAAACTTCATGTCCCGGCCAAGCTCGTTTAGCAAACTCAATTCCTACTTCGTGTACTTGTTCAGGTGTGATTTTTTCTTCAGGTGAAAACGATTGAGAAAAGTGATAGAAATTCACACCCGTCTCTTTATGATAAACTGCTTTTGTTGTCATAAATTCAGCATAGGCATTTTCGCCAATACAGTTAATTCCGGTGATTAATTTTCTTCCCGAATTTACATCAAATGTTTTCTCTTTCCGCAGACAATAATTAATGAGTCCACGCAGTGCACTTGGGCTTTGTTTTGTTTCAGGAATAACATTTACTGTTGCCATTAATCTCGCCTCGCAATCTCTCCGATGCGATCATTTAAGTTGTTAATCGCACTGATAAATTCTTCGAAATTATATGAGTGGAACACCTTTGCATTGACCTTCTGTGTCAGCTGATTAATGTTGTTACCGATACGCTTAAGTTCTAATAAAAACGGTTGCATATCAACGGGGATATAGATGGGTGTTTCGTTTGAAAGTCTAATTATATAATCCGTAACACTTAAATCTGCTTTGTCTGCACGCTTTTGAATATATTGTTTTTCTTTCTCTGTAACTGGTATTGTTAATGTCTTATCTCTTTTTCTTTTTGACATTTATATTACCTCCTTCTTTAAGTGGGTCCGGGCTTCTGCCCGATACAAAAGTGCCGTCAGGGCGGCACAACGCGACAGGCGGACAGCCGGACGCTATGCTTGCCCCAGACCAAGTCTGGGAAAAAGTTCAAATTCTCGTGCCCGATAATTTTCAGGGATATTGGAATAAAAAAATAATTGATTTGCAAATCTCTGTGAGAGAAGCTAATCAATTAGATCATCGTTTTATTTTATTGGCTATATTATTCTTATCCAATAACCCTATGTATTATTAACTCAGTATTATTTGTAGCCGTTTTTTACACCACCTAAGTCAAAAAACAACTACCATTTATTCGAGCACTTTGTTGGTCAACCGATAGAGATTAGATGTGGAACATCCGTTACTCTTTTTGCGATTAACTTTTATAATATATCCTTGCTCAACCAATTTCGGTATCGTCTTCTTAACAGTTGACAAACCAATACCTGTATCCTGATGTATAGTATCAAGAGAAGGGAAGCAGGAGTAGTCAGTACCTGACCTCATACATAGATAACACAGTATCTTAAATTCGTTTCCGCTGATAGTTTTATCCGTAATAATTTTATTGAGTATAGTTGTAAATTTACCTTTTAATTTTTCCATTGTATGACCTCCTTTTTGCAAACAAAAAAGCCGTACCATTTCTGATACGACTTTTATTGAAATTTATTGGTTTTGTTCAATTAGCGTCATTGTCGATAAGGCATTAAACATCTTTATACAATCTTTTTGTGTTCCAGTTCGTGTTGTACGTCCGTGTTCAATCCAGTGTCGATTAATTGTCAAAGGTTCATCTTCGTCAAACTTGCTTTTCTCAAATAAAACATCAATATATTCATAAATAGATTTCCAACATAAAGATTTAACTATTTTATTATTTTTATATTCTTCTTGTTCGTGATATTTACAAATTCGCTTCATTCTGACATCAAGCGGATCATCACCAAAAAAAGAAATAAAACCTTCTAAAATTGTTATTAATGTTGTTAAACATGTAGAATATAATTTTGCGTTATATGCCTCTAAACATTCATCGAAAATTTCTTTTTGCCCTACATTATAAGTCTGTATGGCTTTTGAAATCTTTCGACAAATTAGTTTCAATTCTTTGCCATTATAATAATCAACAAAGAAATTGCCAATCGCATTTTCTTCTAACGGTATCTGCTTTAAATCATATAGATGCTTAATATCAATATTAAGAGGAATGGTCCATCCTAACTTTGCAACATTCATTGCTATTGGCTCATATTCCTGATAAAAAATAGAAGCGTGACTTTGAAATGGTATTGTTGGAGGTCCTTCTTTTTCACAAAAAGGTAAATCCTTATTTTCTCGTAATATATTTGCACCACGCTCCATCATAACCTTTTTCCTCAGTGCTGGTGGCAGCTTATTTATTTTTGCCATTTCGATTTCAGCAGTTTGTTTTGTAAATTCATGAAAAATACGGTTAACTTCATCTATCGATATTGAAAAATGTTTTGCTGTTTCTTCAATTGCGTATGAATCATGTTTGCTAGGATAATATCCACCATCTCTTTCCTTCAACTTATCAAATAAATTTTCACAATATTCAAAAATTTTAGCATCTTCCATCGTTGCCATATTACCACCTCCAAAATTTTTTCTTATGTAGAAACTCCTTGCAACATTACATTTGCAAGGAGTTTAATAGTTAAGGTTCCTATTTAGTGCATAACCTTTTGCATATTATGGCGTAAGCTTGGCGTAAATTGGCGTATACTTTCATTTTGTCAACTCGTCAAACCCGCTATTTTACTGCACTTTTTTGATTATTACTTGTCTAACGGCTTCATTGTGGGGAACAAGAGCACATCACGGATTGCCAAAGAGTCGGTTAATAACATACACATACGGTCGATACCAAATCCGATACCGCCGGTGGGTGCCATACCGATTTCCAATGCATTCATAAAGTCTTCGTCGGTGGTGTTTGCTTCCTCGTCACCCAAGGAGAGCAGTTCTTCCTGGGCTTTGAAGCGTTCTCTCTGGTCGATGGGGTCGTTTAATTCGGAGTAAGCATTTGCCATTTCCCAGCCGTTCATAAAGAACTCGAAGCGTTCCACATAGTCTGGATTTTCGGGTTTCTTTTTGGTTAAGGGAGAAATTTCCACCGGGTGATCCATCACAAAGGTGGGCTGAATCAGATGTTCTTCTACAAACTCTTCAAAGAACAGATTTAAGATGTCGCCTTTTTTGTGGTGGGGTTCAAATTCCACATGGTGTTCTTTTGCAACGGCTTGTGCTTCTTCCTGGGTATGGATTTCGTTAAAGTCCACGCCGGAATATTTTTTCACCGCGTCTAACATGGTGATTCGTTCAAAGGGCTTGCCTAAGTCCATTTCAATGCCGTTATACACGATTTTGGTGGTGCCTAACACTTCCTGTGCCACATGGCGGTACAGATTTTCGGTTAAGTCCATCATGCCGTGATAATCGGTATACGCCTGATACAATTCCATTAAGGTGAATTCCGGATTATGACGGGTGTCTACCCCTTCGTTACGGAATACTCTGCCGATTTCGTAAACCCGTTCTAAGCCGCCTACAATCAGACGTTTTAAGTATAATTCCAAAGAAATACGGAGTTTGAATTCTTCGCCCAGCGCATTGGAGTGGGTTAGGAAGGGGCGTGCTGCCGCACCGCCTGCATTGGATACCAGCATGGGAGTTTCCACTTCCAAGAAACCTTGTCCGTCTAAGTATTTACGGATGGTGGAAATAATTTTGGAACGCTTGATAAAGGTATCCTTTACGTCACGGTTCATAATTAAGTCGGTATAACGCTGACGGTATCTTAAGTCGGTGTTGGTCATCCCGTGGAATTTTTCGGGAAGGGGCTGTAAGGATTTGGAGAGCAGGGTGATTTTTTCAGTTCTTACGGAGATTTCACCGGTCTGAGTGGTGAATACCACGCCAACTGCACCGATAATGTCACCGGTATCCAGTTTTTTAAAGTGGTTGTATTCTTCTTCCCCTAAAATATCTTTTTTCACGAACAGCTGAATCTGTCCGTCAATATCAGCAATGTGAAGGAAGCCAACTTTCCCCATACCGCGTTTGGACATAATTCTGCCGGCAACGGATACGGTTTCGCCGTCTAAGGGAGAAATTTTAGCGGTAATCTGCTGTTCTTCTTCTCTTACGGTGATGGTTCTTTCTTCTGTGGTATAGCCTTCGGTAATCTGCTTTGTGGTGTGAGTACGGTCATATTTCGTGATTTGGAAAGGGTCTCTTCCTTCTGCCTGAAGCTCAGAGAGCTTGTCACGACGCACCTGCAAAAGCTGTGATAATTCCTTTTCTTCCATGGGGATTCTTCCTTTCTCTTTGGAATCGTTAGAAAAAATGAGGTGCAAGCAATCTCTTTTTTGGAAACGGCTTGCACGGCTCTTGATGTTTTATTTAGATGATTTGGATTATTTGGAAATATCTAAAATTTTATATTTCATCTGGTATCCGGTGGGGGTGGTAATGGTCACGGTTTTGCCTTTTTTCTTGCCTAAAAGTCCTGCACCCACGGGGGATTCGTTAGAAATTTTGTCGTTAAACGGGTCTGCTTCGTTAGAGCCTACAATCTGCAGCACCAGTTCTTCTTTTTCTTCCACATCCAGCACCTTGACCTTGGAACCGATGGTAACCGTGTCGGTAGAGATTTCGTCATCTTCCACCACGGTAACATTTTTTAACATATTTTCAATTTTTGCAATTCTTTCCTCTAATTCTGCCTGCTCTTTTTTTGCAGCATCGTATTCTGCATTTTCCGATAAATCGCCGAAGGAACGTGCCTCCTTGATTTTTTCCGCAACTTCG
Source organism: Clostridia bacterium (assembly GCA_045540295.1). GTDB lineage: Bacteria > Bacillota > Clostridia > UMGS1840 > UMGS1840 > SIG452. The sequence goes on along the minus strand of JAZQGY010000031.1, from coordinate 129,164 downwards.
ATACGCTTAGTGTCTTTGAGATAAGCCAGCTCATTTTCATATTTTTTTAAACCTTCGCTGGTTAAAATCGTTGCTTTTTCCATTCGATATCATCCTCTACTTATAAATTCGTTTCGGTGGTTTTTGCGAGTCGCCTTCCCGAAACCATAAAAAGGCAAGATAACATAGCACATACTATTATATACATTTTTTCCGATTTGTCAACTTTTTTTTTAATTTTTCCAAATTAAATTTGTAATCGGAGCGTTTTTTTGAACCAGGAGTGTGGGGTTCAGTGCAAGATTGGGGTGTCGCTTGAGAAAGGTATCCACTGCAGGATTGGTCATTGCTTTCAGGATTGGAACTGTTGCAGTCACTTTTTGCTCCGACAAGTTAATCACACTTCCCTTTGTTAACGAAGCAGCATGATATGCTCCGTTCAGAAAAAACGTTAGGTCGGGATTTCCCAATTCAGGGATGGTTCTTCGGTTGAGGGTTAATCCCAATTCCAGCAAAGCTTCTTCACAAGCGCTGTCACAGAAGGCATCATCTTCGCTGACCAGACTGACCGAGTGGGCAAAGGGACTGAAAACCCGTAACAAATCGTGCAACCTGGCATCGGGACTTTGGCATAAAACGGCAATGTGACGGAGAGTTCCTTTGTGGGTTAATTTAAGAATTTCTTTGGTTCTTTGAAAAAAAATATCGGAAAGGGATATCTTGTTTGGGAGGATTTCTTCAGAAAACAAGAGGTTTTGGTACTGCTTTTCCAATCTTTTTAATATTTTGGATAAAAAAGGGCGATACCATTTGTTTATGGCGACAATGATAGCCGGTTCTTCTCCAATCAAATCACGGCAGATGCGGTAGGGTCGAAAAGAAAAAGCGGATTTTTTTGTGCCGCAAGACGATGCGGATACAATGGCAATCAATAAAATCCCTCCCTTAAAAATTAAAAGACTGTTTCACTTTATGCAATCTTTTAAAAATTATACCTTGGGTTACAACAGCAGTCCAAAAAAAGGAAAGACTTGATTTTTTGGAGAGAATGTGGTATAATAAAGTTTGTAGTGTTTAACTGGCGATACCTTTTTTGTTGAAATTTGAAACAGAAAGGATGATTTGGTGATCGGAAAATTCAGACTGTTTGCCGAAAAAAACACAGCCAACCAAGGCGAAGCTGTCAAGGAAAAGTCTTTGGGGACATTGTGGAATTTTATCAGAGAAAAAGCAGAAAATTCCGGAGAAAAGGCAATCCTTCGACATTCGTTTTTCCTGTATTTGATAATCTTTGTTGCGCTTTGCTGCAATGTGAGACTGGATTTTGGGTATCAGGTTGTGGTAAACGGGAAAAGCTTTGGAGTAGTACATTCTCAGGAAATGGCGAAAAATGCTGTTTTTACTGCTTACGATGAAATTGTTGCCGTAAAAGGCATGGATTATAAATTCAGTAACGCATCGTTTCATCTGGTGCCTGTGAGTAGGGACTTGGTGCAGAGTGAGGAACTGGTAAAAAACAAAATTACCGCCGCTTTTGACGGGTTAACCTCTGCCTACGGCATTGTGGTGGACGGGAAGGTGGTAACCGCTCTTTCTTCTGAAACTGACGGTTACGAAGCTTTGGAAGAAATTGAAGCACAGTTTAAAAATGAAAATAACGAAACGCATTTTGCCAATGCGGTGGAGGTATCCCAATGTCGGGTTGCGCCCGATATGATTGTGTCCAAAGAGGATGCATTGGAAATTTTGCAAGGTACGCAAGATGCCCGCTTAACCCACAAGGTGGAAGCCGGAGAAACCTTTTCCTCCATTGCCTTGGATTACGGCATTGGTACACAGCAGCTGATGGATGCCAATCCCGGCATTGTGCCGGAGAGACTCCGTCAGGGTGAAACGATTAAGGTGATGGCACCGCAACCGTTGATTGCAGTGGAAGCGGTGGAGGTCATTACCATTCGGGAACGGATTCCCTATCCTGTAACCGAACAGAAAGACAGCTCTTTGTATCAGGGTACCCGCAGGGTGTTGGTAGAGGGGGTCAGCGGTCAGAAGGATGTGGTGTATGAAGTTACCCGTGTCAACCATTCGGTTACTGACCGGAAGGTGCTTTCTGAAACAATTTTGTCTACTCCCACTACTGAGGTGGTGGCAGTCGGCACTAAGGTCAAACCGAGAACTGCACCCACCGGTGTGTTTATGCGTCCGTATTACGGCACCGTTACCGCAAGATTCGGGTCCCGAGGTTCCCGTTGGGCGTCTTCTCATACTGGGATTGACTATGCCGGACATACCGGAGACCCCATCCGTGCAGCAGACGGCGGCACCGTCATTTTTGCAGGCTGGAACGGTTCTTACGGTAAAATGGTGAAAATCAGCCATGGGAACGGAATGGAAACCTGGTATGGGCATATGAGCAGCATATCGGTTCGTTCCGGTCAGAAGGTTGCCAAAGGGGACACCATCGGAGCGATTGGAAACACCGGAAATTCCACCGGTCCGCATCTGCATTTTGAGGTGCGGAAAAACGGTGTTGCTCAGAACCCGTCAAATTATGTGAATTAAACGGAGAAAGATTATGGATACCAACAAAGAACGATACAGCTTTTCCGATTTCTGCGAAATTATCGCCATTTTAAGAAGTCCCGGCGGTTGCTCCTGGGATCGGGAACAGACTTACGACAGTTTGAAGAAAAACCTGATTGAAGAAAGCTATGAATACATTGACGCTCTCCACGAAGGCAACCGTGCCAAAATGTGTGATGAGCTTGGCGATGTGCTGTTGCAGATTGTGTTAAATTCTCAGATCGGAAAAGAAGAAGGCGCCTTCACCGTGGAAGATGTGATTGATAACATTTCCAAAAAGATGATTCGTCGGCATCCCCATGTGTTCGGTGAGGTGAAGGACCAGTCTGTTTCGGGAATTTTAACCCGATGGGAAGAAATTAAAAAGGGTGAGAAGAAAGAGGAATATTCCTTAAAAAGCACCGCCAAATACCTTCCTTCCGTGCAAAGAGCCTCCATTTTGGCGGAAAAATCCAAAAAAATGCACAAAAATGAAATTATTTTCTCAAAAAATATTGACAAACTGGAGAAAATGTTGGATAATGTAAGAAATGAAGATGGTTCTATGCTGGAAGAGTCCCTCTGCGAAATGATGACCACTCTGGTGGAAATGTTTGTGGCAAAGAAAGTGGATTTAGAAACTGCCATGTATCGCCAGAATGAAAAGTATATTGCAAGATTTGAACCATAAAACAGACAAAAATTTTTTTAAAACAATAAATTTATTTTGGAGGAAATTGAAATGAACAAAGCAGAATTAGTTGCAGCAATTGCAGCAGCTGGTTTCAAAAAAACCGAAGCTGAAAAAGCATTAGCAGCAACCATCGATGCAATCACCGGCGCATTAAAAAAAGGAGATAAAGTAGCTATCATGGGCTTCGGTACTTTCGAAGTGAAAAAGAGAGCTGCAAGAATCGGCAGAAATCCCCAGACCAAACAGGAAATCAAAATCCCTGCATCCAAAGCTCCTGTATTCAAAGCTGGTAAAGCTTTCAAAGACGCTATCAAATAAGAAGTTTTTTGATCATAAAAAGGGTATCGGCATTTGCCGGTACCCTTTTTTGTTGCCTTTTTTGTTGCCTTTTTTGCTATAGTTCTTCCGCTTGCAAGTGCAGTGCCACGGTTTTTATAAAACGAAAATTGGAGGGTGCTTTTTGACAGTCGGGAAACAGCAACTTGAATTTATGGGGATTCTGCTTGTATGCCCGTTGTACCGAAAAGGTAATGCAACGCTCCACTGCAGAAATTTCCGTTTGATAGCATCGGGAGATTTCTTCGTAAATATCTTTGGTGAGAGACGGAAGCAGATGACGGTTTCTTTGTTCATAATAAAGGGCTTGCTTAATGTAGGGATATCCTTTTAAAGAAGGGGAAAAACAAAGCGTGTAAAGAAAGCGATCATACATTCTTTCTGTTTTTGGCGGAATATTGGGCTGGGATTTTTCTACACAGACTGCAGCGGAGCTTATGTGTGTTTGTTGATTCATTTTGATTCTCCTTTTTTTAAAGCTTTCTTCTACCGTAACGGAATCTGTAGAAAAATGCAAGAAAATGGCAGAAAGAATTTTTTAAAAAAACATTTTTTGACACAAAATCAGCAGTTGTGGAATTCTTTAGAAAAGATTGTGTCGAAAAATCGGTTCTTTACTATTTTATATATAAGGCGGGGGAAATCTGTTTTCCGATATCTTTTTTGCTGAAAAAACACTCTTTTTTGAAATTCCGAAAAAAAATTACAAAAAACACTTGACAAACGGGGAAAAGTCTGCTATCTTATAGTTATTAGCACTCAAACCAAAAGAGTGCTAACAATAAAAAAGGCTTGAAAACACAGTGATTGATAGACAACACCAAGGAAAGAGAGGTGCCAATCAATGGATCTGGACGGCAGAAAAATGGCGATTTTAAAAGCGCTGATTGAAGACTACATTGAAACCGCGGAGCCGGTTGGCTCTCGTACCATTGCCAAAAAGTGTGATATCGGGCTTTCCTCCGCTACCATCCGAAATGAAATGTCGGACTTAGAGGAAATGGGCTATCTGGCTCAGCCCCACACCTCGGCAGGACGAATCCCCTCCAATTTAGCATATCGGTTGTATGTGGACAGTTTAATTGAAAATATCCGTGCCACCAGTATGGAAATGGAGTTCATCAAACAGAAAATGGAAGCAAATCTTTCAGAATTGAATCGGTTTTTGGATTTTTCCGCAAAAACCATTTCTGATTCCACAGGACTTACCGCAGTAACGGGAGCACCCCGTATGAATCCGGGTGCCATCAGCCATTTTGAAATTGTAAAGGCATCGGAACACTATTTATTGTTTATATTAGTGACCAACACGGGTATGATAAAGAAGCGGCAGGTTCGCATCTTAACCCATATTGATGAAAATTCCGTGCTGTATTTAAAACAGATACTAAACGAAGAGTTATCCGGATGCACCCTGGAAATGATTACACCCGACAAGGTGGAACGTCTAAAAAGACGTTTTAACGATAATTTTGAACTTTTGGGTATTATATTAGAATTTGTAACCGATACTCTGGCACAGTCCGGAGCGGGAGAATACTATTTCAGCGGAAAATCCGAAACCTTGAAAGCTCCAGAGTTTTCCAGTATGGATAAGGTGCTTGGATTTTTGGATTTAATGGAAGATAAGGAGCAGATTACTTCCTTAATCAACACCGCTGCAGCCGATAACAAAAACGGTATCACCGTTGTCATCGGAGATGAAAGTCCTATTTTAAAGAATAAGGATTTAAGCATGGTGGTTTCCACCTACAAGGCATACGGCGGACGAAACGGTGCCATTGCGGTAATCGGTCCCAAACGTATGAACTACGGCAAAGTTATTACCACCTTAGAAGCAATGTCTCGCCTTATGAGCGATATTTTAGAACACACAGAAGGAGATTCCAATGAAGAACGATAAAACGAAAAACGAAGCGGTGGAAGAAACCCAAGAAACTGCTTTTGAATCTACCGAAGAAATCACGGAAGAAAACCCTATGGCGAAGCTGGAGGCTCAGATTGCGGAGCTTACTGACAAAAATCTTCGCCTGATGGCAGAATTTGAAAATTACAAAAAAAGAACCCAGAAGGAAAAGGAAGTGAGCTACACTTATGCTGCGGCAGATACCGTAGGAAAGTTGCTTCCCATTCTGGATACTTTGGAATTATCCTTAACCCAGGATGCTGCCGACGGAAATGCGTTTAAAGCAGGCATCGAACTTACGGTAAAACAGTTCCGCACGATTTTAGAAAAAGCTGGAGTAACCGAAATTCCTGCCCTGAACGAACCCTTTAATCCGGAGCTTCATAACGCTGTGTTGCGCTGTGAAGACGGCGATGCGGAGTCTGACACCGTGGTGGAAGTGCTGCAGAAGGGATACACCTTAGGCGACAAGGTGATTCGCCACAGTATGGTAAAAGTTAAGGCGTAAACCTTTATATATATTATTCATTATTTTTTGTTCACAACCAGTGAGAATAGAAAGGAAGATTTTATTATGGCAAAAATTATTGGTATTGACTTAGGTACTACAAACTCTTGTGTAGCAGTTATGGAAGGTGGCGAACCGGTGGTTATCGCCAATGCAGAAGGCGCAAGAACCACTCCCTCCGTTGTTGCATTCACCAAAACCGGTGAAAGACTGGTTGGTCAGGTTGCAAAAAGACAGGCAATCACCAACCCCGACAAAACCATCAGCTCCATCAAAAGAGACATGGGTACCAACAAAAAAGTAGATATTGACGGCAAAAGTTACACTCCCCAGGAAATTTCTGCAATGATTCTGCAGAAATTAAAAGCAGATGCAGAAAGCTATCTGGGCGAAACCGTTACCCAAGCAGTTATCACCGTTCCCGCATACTTCTCTGACTCTCAGCGTCAGGCAACCAAGGATGCAGGTAAAATTGCAGGCTTGGAAGTGCTTCGTATTATCAACGAACCTACCGCAGCATCCTTAGCATACGGCTTGGATAAAGACACCGACCACAAAATTATGATTTATGACTTAGGTGGCGGTACCTTCGACGTTTCCATTTTGGAAATTGGTGACGGCGTGTTTGAAGTATTAGCAACCAACGGTAACAACCGTCTGGGCGGTGATGACTTTGACGACAGAGTGATGAACTATTTAGCAGACGAATTCCAGAAAGAAAACGGCATCGATTTAAGAGCAGACAAAATGGCACTGCAGAGATTAAAAGAAGCTGCAGAAAAGGCGAAGATTGAATTATCCGGCATGACCAGCGCAAACATTAATCTGCCCTTTATCACCGCAGATGCAACCGGTCCCAAACATCTGGATATGACCTTAACCCGAGCAAAATTTGACCAATTAACTGAAGATTTGGTGCAGGCTACCATGGAACCCACCAAGAAAGCAATGGCTGACGCAGGACTCTCTCCCTCCGACATTGCAAAAGTGCTTTTAGTCGGCGGTTCCTCCAGAATTCCTGCTGTTCAGGAAGCTGTGAAAAAATTCATCGGGAAGGAACCCTTCAAAGGGATTAACCCTGACGAATGTGTTGCTATCGGTGCAGCAATTCAGGCAGGTGTGTTAGCAGGGGATGTAAAAGACTTACTGTTATTAGACGTAACTCCTCTGTCTTTAGGAATTGAAACCTTAGGTGGCGTTTGCACCAAGTTAATCGAAAGAAACACTACCATTCCCACCAAGAAAAGTCAGGTATTCTCTACTGCAGCAGACGGCCAGACCGCCGTGGATATTCACATTCTGCAAGGGGAAAGAGAAATGGCAGCCGGCAACAAAACCTTGGGTAATTTCCAGCTGACCGGTATTCCTGCAGCTCCCAGAGGTGTTCCGCAGATTGAAGTTACCTTCGACATTGACGCCAACGGTATTGTTCACGTTAGCGCAAAAGATTTAGGTACCGGTGCAGAGCAGGCAATCACCATTACCGCATCCACCAACTTATCCGAAGCAGATATTGAAAAAGCAGTAAAAGAAGCAGAACAGTTTGCACAGGAAGATAAGAAGAAAAAAGAAGCGGTTGACGTGAAAAACCAGGCAGATGCTATGGTTTACCAGACCGAAAAAACCTTAACCGATGCGGGAGACAAACTGAGTGCAGAAGACAAATCCGGCATCCAGGCAGAAATTGATAAATTAAAAGAACTTTTAAAGGGCGATGATACCGACGCTATCAAAGCAGGTACCGAAGCGCTTACCCAGAAAATGTATGCCGTGGCATCCAAACTCTATCCTCAGGGTGATCCCAATATGGGCGGCGCTGGTATGGGCGGAGCTCAGGCAAACGGTGCATCCCAGGGTGACGACGGTGCTTACGAAGCGGATTACACCGTTGTGGATGACGATAAGTAAAATAGCAAAGAGGATATTTCCGGCAGAGAAATCTGTCGGAAATATCTTGCGTAAATGGAGAGACAGTCTATGGCTCAAAAACGAGATTATTATGAAGTGTTGGGAGTTTCCAAGGATGCAAGCGAGGCGGACTTAAAAAAAGCATACCGTCAGGTTGCCAAGAAGTATCATCCCGACTTAAACCCCGATAATAAAGAAGCGGAAACCAAATTCAAAGAGGCAAACGAAGCTTATGAAATTCTATCCGACCCGCAGAAACGTCAGCAGTATGACCAGTTTGGTCACGCAGCTTTTGAAAACGGCGGAGCAGGCGCAGGATATGGTGCCTACAGTGATTTTGGTGGCTTTTCCGATATTTTTGATAGCTTTTTTGGTGGCGGCTTTGGTGGCTTTGGCGGTGGCACCCGATCCCGCAGAAACGGTCCTCAAAAGGGACGGGATTTGCAAAAGAGCATCACCATCACCTTTATGGAAGCTTGTTTTGGTGTGCAAAAGGAAATCACCATTACCAAACAGGACCACTGTCCTGAATGTAACGGTACCGGTGCGAAAAAAGGCACTCAGCCCGAAACCTGCCCAACCTGTCACGGTAGCGGTGAGGTTCGCAGAATTCAGCGGACACCTTTTGGCAATATGCAGACTTCTTCTCCCTGCTCCCAGTGTGGCGGCAGCGGTCAGATTATTAAAGAAAAATGTGCAAATTGCGGTGGCAGCGGCCATATCAGAAAAACCAAAACCTTGGAAATCAATATTCCCAAAGGGATTGATGACGGTCAGACTTTAACCGTCAGAGGCGAGGGGGAACCGGGACTTCGTGGCGGCCCCAACGGAGATTTATACTTAGAAATCCGTGTGCAGCCGGATAAAATCTTCCGCAGAGAAGGCTTTGATGTGTATGTGGAATTGCCTATTACCTTTTCTGAAGCGGCATTGGGCGCAAAATTAGTGGTTCCCACCGTTGACGGCAAGATTGAATTAACCGTGCCCGAAGGCACGCAGCCGGAAGCGAAATTTGTGCTGAAGGGGAAAGGAATCCCCTATCTGCGCGGTAACGGCCGTGGCAATCAGTATGTGATTGCGAAATTAGAAGTTCCCAAAAAACTTACCCAAAAGCAAAAAGATATTTTAAAGGATTTTGAAAAAAGTTGCGAAGAAGGAAATCATTCTAAAAAGAAATCTTTCTTAGATACCTTAAAAAATATGTTTTCCTAGAGGAGTGTAAAAAACTTGCTCTGTGCAAACTTCGTCACCCGGCGTATAGCACATATGCCTTCGGGTACCCCAAAGCAGCGCTTTGGCTCAGGTTGCACATTCTCACAATTTTTTTCTATCTCCTGATGAATGAAAAGATGATTCATAAAAATACGGAAAAAGGATTGTTTGATGCAGTCCTTTTTTTTGTTGGAAATTTCTACCTATTTAGATTTTTTTCTAAATAGGTATTGACAAATGAGATATTGTATGCTACAATCTATTTAGATAAAATTCTAAATACTAAAAAAGCGAGGTGCAGCATATGGGTATGAACGAAACCATGAAGGCGTTGTCTGACCCGGTTCGGCGTGATATTCTGCAATTATTAAAGAACGGCAGAAAGTCTGCAGGAGAAATCGGAGAGCATTTTGACCTGACGGGTGCAACGGTTTCCTATCATTTGTCAAAACTAAAAAGTGCAGATTTAATCTGCGAGCAAAAGCAGAAAAATTTTATTTATTATGAGCTAAACACCTCTGTGTTTGAAGAGTTGCTCAGTTGGATTTACGGTTTGGGAGGGAAGAAATGATGAAAAGTACTAAAAAAGCCAAAATAATCAGATGGAAGTTTTTGTTTTTCAGTTGGGTAATTACCCTGCTTCCTGTTTTATTGGGGGTAGCACTGTGGAACAGCTTGCCCGAAAACATTGCCATCCATTTTGATATGTATAATCGTCCGGATAATTTTGCGCCCAAGTGGTTTGCGGTGTTTGGACTGCCTGTGATGATGGTAATTTTGCAGACGATTTCCTGTGTGATTACCGATTTCAACTCTGCAAAACACGGGGAACGCAAGAAATTTGAAAATGTTGTGAAATGGATTATTCCGGTGCTGTGCATTGTATTGCAGGTGATTACCTTAGGTTACAGTCTGGGTTGGGCGATTGATATCCGAGTGTCTGTTATGCTGATTGTGAGTGCAATCTTTTTGGTAATGGGAAATTATCAGCCTAAGCTGGACTATGTGAAGCATTATGATTATGACACCCAGACTGCCAGAAAAATAAACCGCTTTATCGGACGGCTTATGGTTATTATGGGGATTTTGGGAATTGTCAGTCTCTTCTTACCGCCTGTGGCATCTATCGTATGGCTTATTTTACTCATTCCTTTTGCCATTACCAGCGTGGTGTACGGCATTGTGGTTGGCACAAGAAAGCACGAGAAATAAGAATATCCCGAAAATACTGAAAAATTCTTGATTTTTTCACAAAGATACTGTATAATTGGTATTGGTAAGAGTTTGTCTTGCCAATACCAATTTTTTTGTGTGATATCTTTCGATTGAGAGAAAGGATTTTTAATATGGAACAAAAGAAATGCACTCCCACCTCTATTGGTGGACAGGCGGTCATCGAGGGCATTATGATGAAAGGACCCGGCTGTTTGGCAACTGCAATCCGCAAGTCAGACGGCAGTATTTTGGTGGATAAAAAGGAAGACAAGTCCTTTATCCGCAAATGGAAACTCAATAAAATCCCAATTTTAAGAGGTTTTTTGGCATTTTTTGAATCACTCTTTACCGGGGTGAAGTGTTTGATGTTTTCTGCCAAGGAATGTGACTTGGAAGATGACACCGAACAGATGAGCAAATTTGAAAAATGGGTCATGGAAAAATTTGGAGACAAACTGTTTGACATCCTGATGTATGTTTCAGTGCTCTTTTCCTTGGTGCTTGGAATCGGTTTGTTTATGATTCTGCCCAAGCTGACCGTGGAATGGGTGAGCAGTCTGGCAGGTGCCCAGGTGCACGAAAGCATCTCCGTGTTAATTGAAGGTGCTATCCGTATGATTTTGTTTGTGTGCTATATGCTGCTTATTTCCCGTATGAAAGACATCCAGCGGGTATTCCAGTATCACGGCGCAGAGCATAAAACCATTTTTGCGTTTGAATACGGTGATGAATTAACTGTGGAAAATATTAAAAAACATACCCGTTTTCATCCCCGTTGCGGTACCAGTTTTTTGGTACTGGTTATGATTGTGTCTGTTGTGGTATTCTTCTTCGTACCTGCTACCGACTTCTGGGGCAAAATTTTCTGGAGAATCGGACTTCTTCCGGTGGTTGCCGGGATTTCCTATGAACTGATTAAATACGCAGGAAAATGCTCCAACTGGTTTACCAAAATGCTTTCCAAACCAGGTGTTTGGCTCCAGCATTTTACCACCAGAGAACCGGACGATTCTATGATTGAAGTGGCAATCGCTGCCTTAAAAGCCGTATTACCCGAAGATGAAACCGAATCCACCAAGTGGTAAAAGTGGAAAAAATGACAGTAAAAGAATTATATGAGCAGGGTATTTCGTTGCTTTCGGGAGGGGAATCTCCCAAAACGGATGCCCGTGCTATTTTAGAACATCTTCTGAAGATTGATTTTGGCAAACTTCCTTTATATCTCGGTGATTCTGCCGAAGATATCCGGGAGGAGTATTTGGGTTTGGTCAAAGAACGAAAAGAGGGCAAGCCTCTTTCCTATATTACGGGAAAAAAGGAGTTTTTTTCCCGTAATTTTCTCGTTGGGGAAGGAGTTTTGATACCCCGTCCCGAAACCGAAAATTTAGTTTCTGCCGTGTTGGAAAAATTACCAAAAGAACCGAAAAGAATTGCGGATGTATGCTCCGGTTCCGGTTGCATCGGTATTACTCTGGCATTAGAATCTAAAAATCCCGTAGATTTATACGAGCTGTCTTCTGAGGCTGTTGCCGTTTCCAGACAAAATGCAGAAGCATTGGGGGCAAATGTTACCGTATATCAGAAAGATATTCTGGCAGAAACCTTGCCCAAAACCTATGATGTTATCGTGTCCAATCCACCCTATATTCCCTTGTCGGATATGGAATATCTGATGACTGATGTGGTGGATTATGAACCTCATATGGCTTTAACTGACGGTGGTGACGGGCTGCTGTTTTACCGTCGCCTGGTTTCTTTGGCAAAGGAATCCCTTGCCGATAACGGTATTCTCGCAGCAGAGGTGGGCATTAACCAGCATCTTTTGGTAGCAGAGATCTTTTCTGATTTGGGAAAACCCGAAATCATTTCCGATTATTTCGGTGTGGAACGGGTGGTTCTGGTGAAAAAAGGAGTTTTTTAAATGAAATTAACCGAAAAAACCGTAGACAGCAAACTGCATTTCAAAGGCAGAATCATTAACCTTCGGGAGGATACCGTGGAATTGGAAGACGGTAGCTTAGCCAGCCGTGAAATCGTGGAGCATCCCGGAGGTGTTTGTGTGATTGGTGTGACTGATGACGGCAAAATCCCCATGGTTCGTCAGTTTCGAGTTCCCTTTGGCAGAGCACTTTTGGAAGTGCCTGCAGGGAAACTAAACTATGGGGAAGATCATTTGGAATGTGGCAAGCGGGAATTCCTGGAAGAAACCGGTTTTTTTGCAAAAGAATATCTATACTTTGGAGCGTTGTATCCTTCCGTTGGATTTTTGACCGAAACTTTGCATATTTATTATGCCCAAGGTTTGACCAAAGGGGAGCAGCACTTAGATGATGACGAATTTTTAGATGTGGAGTTTTTCACATTAGAGGAGCTTCTTCGATTGGTTGACCAAAACGAAATCAAGGATGCCAAAACCGTGGTTGCAATCTTAAAGCTATCCCGCTATTTATCCCAACAGTAAGAGGTAAAAAACAATGTTGACAAAACGTGTGATCCCTTGCCTGGATGTGGCAAACGGCAGAGTGGTAAAGGGAGTGAACTTTGTAAATTTAATTGATGCAGGAGACCCGGTGCAGTGTGCCCGTGCTTACGACAGGGAAGGGGCAGATGAGCTGGTATTTTTAGATATCACCGCATCCTCTGACAACAGAAAAACCACCGTGGATATGGTAAGAAGTGTGGCAGAAAATGTGTTCATCCCCTTCACCGTTGGCGGTGGAATCCGAAAGGCAGAGAATTTTCGTGAATTGCTATTGGCAGGGGCAGATAAGGTGTCTGTGAATACTGCGGCAATCCATAATCCCACTCTCATCACCGAGGCAGCAGAAAAGTTCGGTTCTCAGTGTGTGGTAGTTGCCATTGATGCCAAACGCCGGGATGACGGTGGTTTCAACATTTTTACCCACGGCGGCAGAAACGATACGGGGATTGATGCAATCGAATGGGCAATCCGTTGTGAACAGCTCGGTGCAGGAGAAATTTTACTCACCAGTATGGATGCGGACGGCACTAAAGCAGGCTATGATTTAGAATTAACCCGTCAGATTTCCGATGCCTTAAAAATTCCGGTGATCGCTTCCGGCGGTGCGGGAGCATTGTCTCATTTTTCCGATGCGGTATTAGAGGGACACGCTGATGCGGTATTGGCAGCATCTTTGTTTCACTTTAAAGAATTAACCATCCGCCAGGTGAAAGAATCTATGAAAGAAAAAGGTATCCCTGTTCGGTTATAATTTTTAAAAATTTGGTTAGAATCAGACGAAGCGAGTTATCAAAAAAGGTGCAAAACTCCTTGTTTTATCTTGATTTTTAGTAATTTTAAAATATTTTTAAAAAAATTCCAAAAAATCCAAAAAAAGTATTGACAAATCGAAAATTGTTTGATATAATAGTCAAGCACTTAAGGGGTCTAAACAGTGAATGTAGGCTGCCCGATGCTTGAATCCAACATAATGTTGTATCCGATGCGGGTGTAGTTCAATGGTAGAATCTCAGCCTTCCAAGCTGATTGTGTGGGTTCGATTCCCATCACCCGCTCCATCATTTATGCGCCTGTAGCTCAGCCGGATAGAGCAACTGCCTTCTAAGCAGTAGGCCAGGAGTTCGAATCTCTTCAGGCGCGCCACTTTATTTCTTACGGTGGGTATAGCTCAGTTGGTTAGAGCACCAGATTGTGGCTCTGGGGGTCATCGGTTCGAATCCGATTATCCACCCCATTATATTTTTTGATATGATGGGATATCGCCAAGTCGGTAAGGCACAGGACTTTGACTCCTGCATTCGCTGGTTCGAGTCCAGCTATCCCAGCCAATATATGGGCCATTAGCTCAGTCGGTAGAGCACTTGACTTTTAATCAAGTTGTCCGGCGTTCGAATCGCCGATGGCTCACCAGAAAAAAGCACTTCGAAAGAAGTGCTTTTTTTATCGATATAAATCTCTTACGAGATTTTCGATATGTCATAAATGACTCGATATGTGCGAAAGCACTCGATATGTTGCCTTGTGGCAACGAGATTTATATCATATCGAGTTTTGAGCAAAGCGAAAACATATCGAATTTCCGAAGGAAATATATCGAGCAAACACAGTTTGCATATCGATTTGAATTTTTCTCACCAAACCGCTGAAATCTTCGGATTTCAGCGGTTTTTTCTTTATCCTGAAAAATTTTTAGAGCACTTGATTTTTAAGCATCTTCTCTACTTGCAAAATTTGATAAAATATGATATATTATAAAAAGATTTTACGGAAAAGAGATGGACGAGATGGTACAAAATACTGCAGTATCTCAATATGAAAAAATGACTACATGGCCGATTCCGAAACTGGTTATCAGCTTAGGGATTCCCACCACCATCAGTATGTTGGTGACCAACATTTATAATATGGCGGACACTTATTTTGTGAGTACCCTTGGCACCAGCGCCAGCGGTGCGGTAGGCGTGGTATTCGGGCTGATGGCGATTATTCAGGCGTTCGGCTTTATGTTTGGCCACGGGGCAGGAAGTATTATTGCCAGAAAGCTGGGGCAAAAAGATTCTCACAGTGCCGGCGTGTTTGCATCATTAAGCATTTTTGCCTGCCTTTTGGTAGGGATGCTCATCGGCGTATTGGGACTTATTTTTTTAGAACCTATGATGCGAATCTTAGGAAGCACCGAAACCATTCTTCCCTATGCCAAAGATTACGGCATTTATATCCTGATTGCTACTCCTTTTACCATGGCAAGCTTTGCCTTAAATAATATTTTGCGTTATGAGGGGAAAGCGCTGTTTGCCATGATTGGACTCACCATCGGCGGCGTTTTAAATATGATTGGAGACCCGATTCTGATTTTTGGCTGTAAGATGGGAGTTGCCGGGGCAGGTCTTGCCACCGCCATTTCCCAAATGATTGGATTTTTCATTTTACTTTCCATGTTTTTACGGGGAAAAACTCTCAGTAAACTCAGTTTGAAACTTGCCAAAGAACATCCCAAAGGAATTTTTCAGATTATGGCAACCGGCTTTCCCAGCTTTTGCAGACAGGGGTTAACCAGTGTTGCCACCATGACGTTAAATCTTTTGGCAGGTGGTGTTGGCGGAGATGCTGCCGTTGCGGCAATGTCTATTGTGAATAAAATCACCTTCTTTATCTTTGCTGTGGGACTGGGAATCGGACAGGGCTTCCAACCGGTGGCATCCTTTAACTATGGCGCCAAAATTTATTCCAGAGTGAAAAAGGCTTTCTATTTTACCTTATGGGCGGGAGAGGTGCTTCTTGGCGTGTGTGTGGTGATTGGTTTGGTTTTTTCCAATCAATTGGTGGGTATGTTCCGAAATGACCCTGCGGTGATAGAAATCGGAACACTGAGTTTACAGTTGCAGTTACTTGCATTGTTTTTTCATCCTATGACTATCTGTGCCAATATGATGTTCCAAAGTATCGGCGAAAACAAGAAAGCCACCTTTTTATCTATGCTTCGAAGCGGCATTTTGTTCATTCCGATTCTGCTGATTTTAACTCACTTTTTTGGCTTGTTTGGCGTTCAGTCTTCTCAGGCGATTGCCGACGTGATTGCTTTCTTTATCTGTACACCCGTTGCCATTTGTTTTTTGAAAAAATTGCCTAAAGATCAACCAAATCAATAAAAAAAGGGATTCCGTAAAGGAATCCCTTTTTTGATACTAAAAAATACTGAAAAATACTGCAAAAATTATTTGGTGCCGAAGATTCTGTCTCCTGCATCCCCTAAGCCGGGTAAAATGTAGCAACGGTCGTTTAAGCATTCGTCTACATTGGCACAGTAGATTTCTACATCCGGATGGGCTTTGGACAGAGCTTCAATTCCTTCGGGAGCAGCAATTAAGCAAAGGAACTTAATCTGTTTTCCGCCGTAGGATTTAATCTGACCGATGGCATCAATGGCACTCCCGCCGGTTGCCAGCATGGGGTCAACTACCACGATTAAACGCTCGGAAATATCTTTGGGTAATTTGCAGTAGTATTCGTGGGGAATCATCGTTTCCTCGTCACGGTACATCCCAATATGACCAACCTTTGCAGAGGGAATTAACGTAAGCATCCCCTCTACCATACCAAGACCTGCACGTAAAATGGGCACAATTGCCATTTTTTTACCTTTTAACATTTTCTGTTTGGTGCGGGTTAAGGGAGTTTCAATTTCCACTTCTTCCAAGGGCAAATCACGGAGTGCTTCGTAGCACATCAACATGGTGATTTCTTCCACCAGCTCACGAAATTCTTTGTTGGTGGTGGTAGTCTGCCGCAGAATTGTGGTTTTATGCTGAATCAACGGATGGTCAAATACAGTAACTTTACTCATGGTTTTGCTACACTCCTTACTGTGCTTTTTTACCGGATACCATTACGTTAACCAAAATACCTAAGATTAATGCACAAGCGATGGAGGTAATGGTGATATCGCCGAATTTTAAGGTGAAACCGCCGATACCGGTAATTAAAATGGTTGCCACAACAAACAGGTTTTTGTTCTGACCTAAGTCAACCTGCTGAATCATTTTTAAACCGGATACTGCGATAAAGCCATATAACGCGATACAAACGCCACCCATTACACAGTTGGGGATGGTTGCCAAGAAGGTTACAAAGGGAGCGATAAAGGATGCAATGATTGCCATAATTGCAGTAACAAAAATGGTGATAACAGAAGCATTTCCGGAAATTGCCACACAACCAACAGATTCGCCGTAGGTAGTGTTGGGGCAGCCGCCGAAGATTGCACCTGCAACAGAGCCGATACCGTCACCTAACAGAGTTCTGTGTAAACCGGGTTCTTCTAAAAGTTCGGAACCGATAATGGAAGATAAGTTTTTATGATCTGCAATATGTTCTGCAAATACTACAAACGCAACAGGCAGATATGCCACTGCAACGGTTGCAATGTACTGGGGAGTGATGTCACCAATGCCTTTGATAGCAGTCTGGAAGGTGAAATCAGGAACCCACTGCATATTGTTAAATGCGTTGAAGTTAATTACCATCAAAGTGGGGTTTCCGGTTGCATTACCGATTAAGGTGAACACGGTTGCCACTAAGTAACCTGCTAAAATACCGATGATAAAGGGAATCATTTTGGTCATTTTTTTGCCGTATACGGAGCAAAGAATAACGGTTGCCAAGGTTACCAGACCGCAGATGATACATACGTAAACAGAAGCGGTGGAAACACCGTCAACCATTACTTTGCCAAGCTGCAGGTCGTTGATTGCAGCGCCTGCTAAGGAAAGACCGATTAATGCAACGGTGGGGCCGATAACCACGGGAGGCATCAGCTTGTTAATCCATTTTACGCCTGCAATTTTTACGATGATTGCTAACACTACATATACTAAGCCTGCGAATGCCGCACCGATAATCAGACCCATGTATCCTGCAGCGGTGGTTGCCGCACCGGCAAATGCTGCTGACATAGAGCCGATAAATGCAAAGGAAGAACCTAAGAATACCGGGCTTTTGAATTTGGTAAACAGAAGGTATACCAAAGTACCTACCCCTGCACCGAACAGTGCTGCGGAATGGGACATGCCGTTTCCAACAATTGAGGGAACTGCGATGGTTGCTGCTAAAATTGCCAAAAGCTGTTGGAATGCAAAGACTAAAGTTTTGCCAAATGATGGTTTGTCTTTTACGCCGTAAATTAAATTCACGAAAAACGCCTCCGTTTTTTACTGCTATTTTGATAGCAGTTATTATTATTTTTTATTATTTTAATCATACCAAATTTGTAGAAATTTGTCAAGGGATTTGGGGTATGAAAAAAGAGAATCCCATCGGGATTCTCTTTTTTATCTTATTTTTTTAATGCTTCTGCGGTAGCGTCAAATGCCTGCTTATAACCCTGACCTAAAATAACAACGTCAGCACAAACATTGACAAAGTCATATCCCATGTCACGAAGCTGGGCAATATTGCCGGGGCCACCGGTAGTACCTGCGAATTTACCGTATTTTTTTGCGGTTTTTGCAATCAGTTCGCGGGTTTCGGAAACCTTGGGATTTGCAAAATCCAAGGGGCAACCTAAGCCCTGGGTAAAGTCTGCGGGACCGAAGAAAATCATATCAATGCCGGGCAATTTGCAAATTTCTTCTAAGTCTGCCAGCGGTTCAGGGTCTTCGATCTGAACCACCACAAAACGCTGATCGTTTGCCTGCTCCATATAATCTTTGCCGTCTACCAGACACCATTTACCGTCGGCATTACCGCCATCTAAGGGACGACGTCCAATGGGATGGAATTTGGTGTAGTAAACAATCTGTTTGGCATCTTCCAAGCTCATCAGGTGAGGAACCATAATACCGGAAGAATCTGCTTCTAAGGGACGGATTAAA
This sequence comes from Clostridia bacterium, assembly GCA_045540295.1. Classification (GTDB taxonomy): domain Bacteria; phylum Bacillota; class Clostridia; order UMGS1840; family UMGS1840; genus SIG452. The sequence continues at coordinate 110,492 of JAZQGY010000031.1, read as the reverse complement.
TCATTGTAGCTTCCTCTTGCTACACGGGTTAACACGTCAACATCATAAATTTTTGCAGCACGGATGATGTTTTCCACTTCCAGATAGGTTGCGGGAACGTGTTCCATGTCAATCCAGATACAGTCAAAACCGCTCATTGCTGCGATTTCTGCGCCTCTGGGGTCGGAAATATTCAGTTTACAGGAAACAGCCATCTCGCCGTTTCTCATTTTTGCAAGCACTCTGCTTTTTCTCATATCCATAGTAAAAATCCTCCTGTGTTGTTCGCAATTTGATATCTGTTACAATTATATACCCAATTTTTGTGTTCGTCAAGGGGATGACGGAAAAATTTGACAAAAAACAAACCTATTCGCTGTCGGTATAGGTATAAACTTCGCCGCAAGGGAAATATTTCACAGTCAGCTCGGGCATCATTTCGGAAATGAAATCGGTAATGTATTGCATACCTGCTTCTTCGCTTCCTGCATGACCTAAAATCAAAAGGGTTTTGTTATGTCCCATAAGGCCTGCATCCCGGGCGTATTCAGCCATGGTCCATTCACAGACTTCACCCGCAATGATAATCTGGGTGTCATCACTTTGCAGTAAGTCCAGGATACCGTCGGGAGCACCGAACATCCCGGTGATTACAGTTGCAGGAAGGTCTCTTGCGCCGCAAATTCTGATATGACGAAGACCTAAAACCGTTTCCAGATGTTTTGCCACTTCCAAAGCGGTCATAGGTTTTTTTAAGGTGATGCGGGTGTTCTGACCGGGGGTGATATATTCTACATCTGCGTCAAAGCCCATCTGCCGCACCATTCCCACGGCAATAAAATCTTTGGGTGCAAAATGAGCGTGGTCATGAAACCGGCAGATTGTCAAGCCGCTTTTTTCAATCAGTTCCCGTTTTTCGCTTTGCAGCTTTTTGGTACTGTAGGCATCCAAATGGTCATAATATAACGGCTCATGTACCAAGAGCATATCTGCTCCCCATTCTGCCGCTGCCTTGATGGCGTCGGTGGAGGGGAAGGTGGTAACCGCCAGTTTTTTCACTTCTTTTTCGGGGTCTCCTGCTTTGCAGCAGTCACCGTTGGGATTAAATTCTCTGTCTTGTAACGCCAGTGTGAACAGGCGCTCCATAATTTCGTTGGCTTTCATTGGTTTTTAACAACTCCTATCCTAATACTTTTAAGATGTAAGCCGCAACTGCTTTGGTTAATTTGAGCAATTTGTCACATTCGATAAATTCGTTGGGCTGATGAGCACCGCCTTCTTCGTGGAACATTCTGGAAGCACCGATGGTAAAGGTAGCATCCTTGCTGCCGTATTTTAACAATACAGACATATCAGACAAAGCACCTGCACAAACCTGCATCTCCATTCCTACGTCGTTTGCAGCTTCCACCATCAGTTTTACATCTTCCGAATCCGGTGGGCAAACGCCATAGTGGAAGAAGCGGGAATCGGGAGTAAATCCATCCCCCACAAGGCCTAAAGGTTCTAATTTTTCGGCAATGGATTTTTCCAGTTCGCTAAATTCCTTGTAAATTTCTTCTTTGGTTTTATCGGTATAGAAGGTGAATTGCAACACGCCGATATCTTTATCCATATCGTTGTTTCCGGCGCGGATTTCATTGTAGCGCAGGGAGGTTCCGGGAACAAAGGTGTCTTTGTAGTAGGGATTGTTTTGCAGTTCATTGTAGCGGGCATTGTAAAACTTTTTCATTTCTTCCATCACAATGGGAAAACCCATTGCGGTGGGAGCTGCGCTGTCCACCGTGTCTTTGGTGTGGAATCGGTATGTCACTACGCCGCCTCCGGTTGCACTGGGGACTAGCATTTCGTAACCGCCGTCAATATTCACAATCCGTTTGGTGGGATGTTTCATGACTGCGGCCATTGCCCCGTGAGAACCGCCCAGTTCTTCATCCACATATGCAGAAAACAGAAGGTTTTTCTTGGGGACAAAGCCTGCATCTTTTAAGAGTTTCATTAAGAAGATGGATAATGCAATCCCGTATTTGTCGTCAGTGGCACCTCTGCCGTAAATGCAGCCGTTTTCAATGTCACCGGATAAGGGATGACGTTTCCAGTTGGCAAGGTCACCGAACATCACGGTGTCGGTATGTGCCATCAGCATCACTTCGTTGGTGTCTTCTTCGCCCTTCCAGGTAGCAGTCACGTTGTAGCGGTTTTCCAAGTGTTTGCCCGGCAGATAGTCGGGATGTTCGGAAAAGCCTTCCAAAGACATAGGAGAATACAGGTCACTTTCAAAACCCGCTTCCTGACAGAGCCTATGCACGAGACGGGCACATTCTTCTTCGTTGCCGCCGTTTCCGTAGTTTTCGGAATTGATTTTTACCAAATCCGAAAGCAGCTGATATAATTCGTCCTGATGTTTTTCAATCAGGTCGCAAATTGTTTTTAATTCCATTTCTTTTGATCCTCCTATCAATAAGTTTTAGTGCAGTTTTACGTGTTGTCATTGGTTTTACTTTTTATAAAATGATAAAGTGGGGTTTGCTATACTAAAAAATCTTTCTGGAATTCATTGTGATATAAGGTGTATAGATATTGGAAGCCGATATCCTTTAAATATTTTTTTGCTTCGGTAAAATAGCAGTCGATAGTATCTTTATGGTGACTGTCTGAATTGATGATTACTTTTGCATTTTTTTGCTTTAAAATATGTAAGAGATTTTCATAAGGATAAGGCGTGGTGCGGATGCCTCTTGCAATACCGCCGGTGTTTAATTCAAAAATCACATCACAATCGGATGCCAGATTCAGATAGTGTTCGGCAATTTTGTGATAATCGGAATTTTGTAAGAACCAGTCGGTCTGGGATTCTTCATATTTGGTAATCAAATCAAAATGCCCCACAATGTCAGGCTTTCTTTCCCTAATGTAAGCGGTAAACTGAGAATAATAGGCTTCTGCCAACTGTAGGGGGTCACCACCAAATGCGTCCAGACATTTTTTTAAATTATCGGTACCGCAGTCTAACTGATAGTAGATGCCGTCTTTTTTCAAATAGTGGGAGGAGCCCAACAGATACTCGAATCTGGTTCGGTCCGTCCATTGGTAAGCGTCTTCCTCAATCCCCACATAAATTTCAATTTCTTTTCGATATTTTTCTTTTAAGGCGGTGATGGTGGCAATGTAGTCATCTATGTCTTTTAAACAGTAGCTTTGGTCAAAGTCGGTGGGGGCGTGCCCGGAAAATCCCAAAGAGGAAAATCCTTTTTCGATGGCGGATAACACCACCTCCTCGGGAGTGCTTTTTCCGTCACATAAAACAGTATGGGTATGAAAATTGCTAGTCATAGGACAAAATCTCCTCTTTCGGTTCTTTTGCTTCTTTTGCTTCTTTTGGAATTCTCTTTTCTTATTATAACAAAGGGAGAAATAATTGTCAATAAAGGAAAGAAAAAACAGGAGCATAAAAAAACACTTCCGAAGAAGTGCTTTTTTAGTCTTTATCTCCTATTTTTTTATAAATCAGAAAAATAGGAGATAATAACAATTTTAATAATAAACATATTGCTCGAAAGATTATCCGGAGTATTAAAATAAAATATGTCAATATCCGCAGGAAAATGTTTTGCCGTTTCATAATCACTACCCGCTTTAGCTTTCCGCATCCTTCACACAATTCTAAATGTTTTGATATGACATACATTTTCTCGCTGTCATTAGTTTGATTCATCCGATTCAAGCAATCTAAACAAAATGTAGCCATAGTATCATTCCTTTAATCATTGTATATTCTTATATAAGTATATATCTTTTTATAGGAATTGTCAATAGGGTATATATTTATTAAAATATACAAAGAGGTGAGATTATGGTAAAGCTTACACTGGAATCCGCGCTGGAAAAACATAACATTTCGAGATATGAATTAGCAAAACGCACAGGGATTCGTTATCATATTATTGATAATTATTACAAAAACAAGGTTACCAGATATGATAGTTTCATATTGGATAAAATTTGTGTTGCATTAGATTGTAAAATTGAAGATATTATTAGATTTGAAAAGTAAAAGCACTTGCAGATGCAAGTGCTTTTTTAGTGGGGAGTTTTATATTTTTTCAAATACCATGGTTGCCTGAATACGGTCGCCGCCACCAAAGCCTTTGCTGCCGCCGCTGGCGGTAGAAATTGTGTGCAGACGGTAGCCTTTACTTGCCTGTGCATTGATTACATTCTCTAATTCTGTCAGATTTCCGGAACCGGTTCCGAAAAACTTTTCTTTCAGGGTTACCTGCATAACCACATATTGCAGTTGTTGTCCGGATGCACCGGAAAAAGATGATGAGTCTAAGCCGAAAGCTATGATAAATTCCTCCTATAATATATGTATCGGTGTGCAACACACCAACTATATTATAATGAAATATAGCAGCACTGTCAAGAGACTGTATCTGATTTAAATCGATATGCAGGCTTTGCTTGCACGATATATTTGCTTTGCAAATTCGATATATTCTCGCTTCGCTCAAACTCGATATGATATAAATCTCGTTGTCGCAAGGCAACATATCGAGTGCGTCAGCACATATCGAGTCTGCAAGACATATCGAAAATCTCGTAAGAGATTTATATCGATGAAAAAAAAGACTTGTCGAAACAAGTCTTTTTTTCTGGAGGCGCCACCCAGATTCGAACTGGGGATCAAGGTGTTGCAGACCGATGCCTTACCACTTGGCTATGGCGCCACAGTATGAAATTGTTTTTTAGTTGACAAAAGGCACAATATTCATTGTGCCTTTTATCAAATGGAGCGGAAGACGAGATTCGAACTCGCGACGTTCACCTTGGCAAGGTGACGCTCTACCACTGAGCCACTCCCGCATATTTTGTTTGAAAAAGCTAATGGTGCCTCCGGGTGGAATCGAACCGCCGACACAGGGATTTTCAGTCCCTTGCTCTACCGACTGAGCTACAGAGGCAAATGGTTTAGTCACGGCTCAATCTCCAAGGGATTTAAAGAAAAGTGGCGACCTGGAAGGGGATCGAACCCTCGACCTCTAGCGTGACAGGCTAGCGTTCTAACCAGCTGAACTACCAGGCCATAATTTCTTTCTGATAAACCGCTTCACTTATCAAGCGAAGGTTATTATACACTACTTTTTTTCAAAAGTCAATACTTTTTTTGAAATTTTTTTAATTTTTTTTGAAATTCTTTTTCTGCAACGGTAAAAAACCTTGGGAATCAAGGGATTTGAAGGAAGAAGAAGGCTAAAAACAAGGTGTTTTTTTCGCCTTCATTCGCCGGATTTTGCTAAAAACAAGAAAAAATCTACAACTTTGTAAAATTTTGTAAAATATTATTGACTTTTTTTCTATCTTAGTATATAATATAGAAAAAGAGAGAAGAATGTTAGGATTTGAGAACGGAGGTTTTCTATGATTGCAACAGGCCTGACCCGAAGAATTGATAAGCTGGGCAGAATTATGGTGCCCAAAGCGATCCGCAGTGAATACGGAATCAGCGAACATACTCCGGTGGAAATTTACACCAGAGGCGAATTTATTGTGATTAAAAAATACACGATTTCCGATGGCGATATTCAGTCCCGTTACCATACAGACAACGTGGGGAGAATTGTGCTTCCCAAGGCAATCCGCAAACAGTTTGGATTGGCAGAATGCGATGACTTTGTGGAAATTTTCACCGAAGAGCAGAGCATCCTTTTAAAAAAGTATGAGAGAAGTTGTGTAATTTGCGGAAACAGTGAAGGGCTTATGCAAATTCGGGATAAGAAAATTTGTAAAGAGTGTGTGGCAGAAATTCTCCGTAAAGCAGGAAACTGACCGCAGATTTTTAAGAACCGTAATCCGAAAGGATTGCGGTTTTTTTGTGTGCAAAAAACGTCCGGTAGGACGCAGTTGTAAAAAAAGACTTCTTTTTTCACAAAAAACGACCTAAAATGCAAATAATCCGACCAAATGTATAAATAAATTGTTGGTAGAATATGCTAATATAAACGTAACGGAAGCTCTTTCCTTATAAATAGAAAGGAAAACCGGTTTCCAAAAAATCATTTTGAAAGCAGGTCTTATGCTATGGCAGAGTACAATTTAAAGGAAATCATTGGTAAATTTAATATTACCGATGGTGCGACCCCGTACGGAAAAGGTCATATTAACGACACTTACTTATCCAACGCATGTGAACCCCGATACATTCTTCAGAGAATTAACAACAATGTGTTTAAACGTCCTCAGGATGTTATGGAAAACATTGTTCGTGTTACCGCTCATCTGAAAAAGAAAATCATTGAAGAAGGCGGAGATCCCAAAAGAGAAACTCTGAACCTGGTAAAAACTCATGACGGTGAACCTTATTATGTAACCGCTAAGGGTGATTATTTCAGAATGTATGAGTTTATCGAAGGCGCTCAGACTTATGAAATCGTGGAAGAGCCCATCCATTTTTACAATGCGGCAAAGGCTTTTGCGAAATTCCAGCAGCGTCTGGCAGATTTCCCGGCTGAAAAGCTCCACGAAACCATTCCTTCTTTCCATGACACCACTGTTCGTTTTCAGCAGCTTAAGGATGCCATCGCAAACGATGTTGCAGGCAGATTAAAAGATGTGCAGGCGGAAGTGGAATTTGCCCTGGCAAGAGAAAAGGATGTTTCTGTGATTGTGGATGCGATCAAAGAAGGCACTGTTCCCCTTCGTGTTACTCATAACGATACCAAGTACAACAACATCATGATTGATGATAAAACAGGTCTTGGCATCTGTGTAATCGATTTGGATACCGTTATGCCCGGTTCCCTGCTGTATGACTACGGTGATTCCTTAAGATTCGGAACCAACCCTGCGGATGAAGATGAAAAAGATTTATCCAAAGTATATTGCGACCTGAATCTGTTTGAAATGTTTACCAAAGGTTATATGGAAGAATTAAAGGACGTAATGACTCCCCGTGAAAAAGAGCTGATGCCCTTTGCTGCAAAACTGATGACTTACGAATGCGGTATCCGTTTCTTAGCAGACTACTTAAACGGCGATACCTATTTCAAGATTAAATATCCTGAACACAATCTGGACCGTTGTCATACTCAGTTCAAATTAGTGCAGGATATGGAAGAAAAAGAAACTTTGATGAAGGAGATTGTGAAGAAATATGATTAAACCTATTTTAGACCAGGAATTTATCCCTGCAATTGTTTACAACAGAAAATTTTTAGAAACCGCAACCCGTCCTCTGCAGATTGCAGTGGAAAGAGAAAACGGTTTAATCTACCGTTATGACACTAAAATTGGTGACGACAAAGATGCCAACAACTTCTATGTGGAACGTTTAATTAAAATGCTCTTGTGGGCAGTTGGCGGCTTCAAAATTTACTTAAATGGCGATAAAGATGTATATGAATATATCAAAAATGCCTATACTTTAGAAGGACTCCGTAAATTTGATGTTGACTTTATGAGCAATGTTTACGAACATCCCTTTGAAGTGATCTATACCGAAAATATGCCCGAAGAAAAAGGCAATCCCGTTTCCATCGGCAGACATTTGGACGGATGCCGTATCGGTTTTGATGCAGGCGGAAGTGATATGAAGGTTTCTGCAGTGGTAGACGGTGAAGTTATCTTCTCTGAGGAAATCGTTTGGTTACCCAAATTAAACGATGATCCGGAGTATCATTACGAAAACATTCAGAAAGCAATCGATTTAGCAGCTTCCAAAATGCCCAGAGTGGATGCTATCGGTGTTTCTTCTGCAGGGGTTTATATTTCCAACCGTGCTATGGTGGCATCCTTGTTTATCAAAGTGCCGAGAGATAAATTCAACGCAAGAATCAAAGATATTTATAAAAACATCGCAGGTGACATTCCGGTGGCTGTTGCAAACGACGGTGACGTTGCTGCATTAGCAGGTGCTATGCACTTAAACAAAAACTCCATTTTGGGTGTTGCAATGGGTACCTCCGAAGCAGTTGGTTATGTGGATCCCAACGGTAACATTACCGGTTGGTTAAATGAGCTGGCATTTGCTCCCGTGGACTACAATACCGACGCTATGGTAGATGAGTGGTCCGGTGACTTCGGTTGCGGATGCAAATACTTCTCTCAGGATGCTGTTATTAAATTAGCTCCCAAAGCAGGCATCGAATTACCTGAAGATTTATCCTTGGCAGAAAAATTAAAAGTAGTTCAGAAACACCTGGCAGAAGGTCATGAAGGTGCTGTTCAGATTTTTGAAACCATCGGTACCTACTTTGGTTATGCAATTGCATATTATAGCGAATTCTATGATATTAACTACTTGCAGATTTTAGGTCGTGTTACCTCCGGTAAAGGCGGCGACATTATCATTGAAAAAGCAAAAGAAGTGTTGAATCAGGAATTCCCGGAATTAGCTACCAAAGTAAACTTATATATTCCCGATGAATATGAAAGAAGAGTTGGCCAGTCCATTGCGGCTGCAAGCTTACCTGAATTAGCGAAATAAGTAAAATAAGCAAAAGAGCAGAATAAGGAGGAGTTTTTCCAATGAGAGTAATTGTTTGTAATAACTATGAAGAACTGTCCAAAGAAGGCGCAAAACTGTTTGCAAGTCAGATGATTTTAAAACCTAACTCTGTTTTAGGCTTGGCAACCGGTTCCACTCCCATCGGACTGTATAAAAACTTAATCGAAATGAACAAAGCCGGTGAAATTGACTTTTCCGATATCACCTCCTTTAACTTAGATGAATACTATCCCTTATCCCCCGAAAACGATCAGAGCTACCGTTATTTTATGAACGAAAACCTGTTCAATTTCGTAAACATTGATAAGGCAAGAACCTTCGTTCCCAACGGTTTGTCTGAAAATCCCGAAGAAGAAGGTGCAAACTACGACGCTATGATTGAAAAAGCAGGCGGCGTGGATATTCAGCTTTTGGGCATTGGCCAGAACGGTCATATCGGCTTTAACGAACCTGATGAAAAATTAGTTTCCGGTACACACTTAACCGATTTAACCGAAAACACCATCCAGGCAAATTCCCGTTTCTTTAACTCCATTGATGAAGTGCCCACCAAGGCAATTACCATGGGGATGGCAAGCATCATGAAGGCGAAAAAAATCGTTTTGTTAGCAAGCGGTGCTAACAAAAACACCGTTGTTCGTGCATTATTAGACGATAAAATTACCACCAACGTGCCTGCAACCTTATTAAAACTTCATCCGGATGTTGTTTTAATCTGCGACAAGGAGGCATACGGCGAATGATTTTTAAAAATGCAAAAATAAACGGTCAGCTCTGTGACTTCGAAGTAGTTGACGGTAAATTTACAAAAATCGGCAAAATTGACGGGGAAGGCACCGACTTAGGCGGAAACACCGTCATCCCCGGCCTGGTGGACGTACATACCCACGGTTGTGTGGGCGGTGACACCATGGATGCTGAATTTGCAAAAATGTGCGATTACTTGGCGAAAAACGGTATCACCTCCTGGTTACCTACTACCATGACCGTTGCCATGGAAGACATCGCAAAAACCATGAACTCCGATACCAATTGCAAAGGCGCACAGATTTTAGGCTTCCATATGGAAGGCCCCTACATCAATGTGAAATATAAAGGCGCTCAGAATGAAAAATTCATCAAAGCTCCCGATATTGAAGAATTCAAAAAACTGCCCAACGTGAAGATGGTTACCATCGCTCCCGAAGTGGAAGGCAGTATGGAATTTATTAAAGAAGCAAAAGACCTTTGCGTGGTTTCTTTAGGTCACACCGACACCACCTATGACATTGCCATGGAGGCAATCAAAAACGGTGCAAACTGTTTAACCCATTCCTTCAATGCAATGCCTCCCTTACATCACAGAAACCCGGGGCTCTTGGGTGCAGGTATGGAAACCGGCATCTATGCACAGATTATCTGTGACGGATTACATATCCACAAAGCCGTGATTTTAGCAATGTATAAAATCTTCGGTACCGACAGGCTGGTTCTTATCAGTGACTCTATGCGTGCTACCGGTATGAGTGACGGCGAGTATGAATTCGGCGGACAACCCATCCTGGTAAAAGACGGTGTTGCAAGAACCATGGAAGGCGCTATCGCAGGAAGCACCACCAATCTGTGGGCTTGCGTGAACAAGGCTGTGGAATTTGGTATTCCTTTCGAAGATGCTGTGAAAATGGCAACCGAAACTCCTGCTAAGATGATTGGCGTAAACAAAGGTCAGTTAAAAGAAGGCTTTGATGCAGACTTTGTAGTGCTGGATGACAACAGAAAAATCTTAGGCACCTACATTGCAGGTAATCTGTATCAGTAAATTTTTAATATCAAAAAAATCTCCGTGAATTTCACGGAGATTTTTTTATTAAATGAATAATGAATAAACAATAAAGAATAAAAACGGTGGCAGGCAAAGCCTGAATTGTAGGGGCTGGCGTCCTCGACAGCCCGTTTGATTGAGTATTTATTTTGAGAAAAATGTGAGCATAAAAAGATATTGATTGGGTTTAAAAAATATGTTACCATGTAATAAGATAGGAGGTGAGAGAATGAAATATAGCTCCAAGTGGAAAATGTGGAAGACAACATTTGATTTGAAGACTTGCTTGACTTGTCCAATTAATCATGGTAAGATATATGGTGTTAATGAAATTGTAAATCCTAGTCCGCCGGTTCATCTGAATTGCAGGTGTGTGATTGAAAGATTAAGGGCTATTCTTGCTGGATCAGCAACACATCATGAGAAGTATGGCGCGGATTGGTATTTGAAGACCTACGGAAAATTGCCGGATTATTATATCACATCCGAACAAGCTATCAAGGAAGGTTGGAAGGCCAAAAAAGGAAATTTGTTTTCAGTTTGTCCCGGAAAAATGATTTTTGGTGGCATATACCAAAATAGGAACGAACATCTACCAACTGCACCAAATAGAATTTGGTATGAGGCAGACATTAATTATAAATTTGGATACAGAGGGATAGAAAGAATAGTGTTTTCCAATGATGGTTTGATTTTTGTAACCTATGACCACTATCAAACATTTATAGAGATTGAATAGAGGTGATTTTTTGAATTATAATGAACAAAATAAACAAAATGCATATAAACCCATCAAAGAAAATCCGATTATATTGGATTTTACTGGCTGTAAATATTGGTGGGAAATTCATTTGTTATTAAAAACAAAATTCGGACTTCCCGACTCGTACGGAAAAAACTGGGATGCTTTGTGGGATTGCTTGAGATATTTGTGGGCAGATGGAGAGCATATGGAAGTTAATATCTGCGGTTATTCATCGCTCCCCGAGGATTTGAAAAAGTATTGTGAAACAATGCTTGAAGTCTTTGCGGATGTGCATCGGGATACACCGAATGTTGTATTTGAGCTGATTTCATAAAAACACTCCGTGAATTATCACGGAGTGTTTTTTCTTTTATGCCTTCCCCTCCGAGGGGAAGCCTTTTTTTATAAAAATCACAAAAAAATTTGACAAATCAAAAAAAATGTATTATACTATAGTATGCTATGGGAATATGCCTCGAAATCATAGCAAAAAATAGCAAAAACAGTAAAAAATTGAAAATTAAAAAAACGATGATAAAGACAGTACTGCCTATACCAAAACTTCAGCGAGTCGGGTACGGTGTGAGCCGACAGTGAGTAGTTTGGCAGGAAAATCCCTTTGGAGTTGCATTGCCGAATTTTTTTGGTATGGCTATTTCAGACAGATTGGTGTTTGTCAGGAAGTGTTTTTACCAAAAGATAGTAAGCGGTGACGGTATTCCCCGTAACAGGAAGCGTGTATGATTGGTACACGGATAATAGGTGGTTGCAAAGGTTTTTGTCCTGTTATCAGACAAAAACCTTTTTTGTTTGTTGAAAATAGAGTGATATATAGGAGGAGTACGAAATGTACGAAAAAGTGTCTGCAAATTTAAACTTTGTGGAAAGAGAAAAGAAAACCGAAGCTTTTTGGAAAGAACATAACATCTTTGAAAAAAGCATCGATTCCAGAAAAGAAGGGGAAACCTTCACCTTTTATGACGGCCCCCCGACAGCAAACGGAAAGCCTCATATCGGCCACGTATTAACCCGTGTTATCAAAGATATGATTCCCCGTTATAAAACCATGAAAGGCTACCATGTGCTTCGTAAAGCAGGTTGGGATACCCATGGGTTACCCGTTGAATTAGAAGTGGAAAAGAAACTGGGCTTAGACGGTAAAGAACAGATTGAAGAATACGGTTTAGAACCCTTTATTAAAGAATGTAAGGAAAGCGTTTGGAAATATAAAGGAATGTGGGAAGACTTTTCCGGAACTGTTGGATTCTGGGCAGATATGGACAACCCCTACGTTACCTACACCAACGATTTTATCGAATCCGAATGGTGGGCATTAAAACAAATCTGGGACAAAGGTCTTTTGTATAAAGGCTTTAAAATTGTACCGTACTGTCCCCGTTGCGGAACTCCGTTGTCCAGCCACGAAGTGGCACAAGGCTATAAAGACGTGAAAGAAAAATCCGCTATCGCAAAATTCAAAGTGAAAGGCGCGGAAAACGAATTTATTTTGGCTTGGACCACCACTCCCTGGACCTTACCCTCCAACGTGGCACTTTGCGTAAACCCCGACGAAACCTATGTAAAAATTGAAACTGACGGCGTTAGATACATCTTAGCGGAAGCGTTGGTATCAAGCGTTATCGAAGGGGAATACACCGTACTCGAATCCTACATCGGTAAAGATTTGGAATATAAAGAATACGAACCCCTCTTTGATTTTGCAAAGCCCGACAAAAAAGCATATTACATTGTTTGTGACCACTATGTTACTTTAACCGACGGTACCGGTATCGTTCATATTGCACCTGCTTTCGGGGAAGACGATGCTAAGGTAGGCAGAAACTACGACCTTCCTTTCGTGCAGTTGGTTGACCAGAAGGGCGAAATGACCGCAGAAACTCCCTGGGCGGGAATGTTCTGTAAGGATGCAGACAAAGAAGTGTTTATGGATTTGGATAAAAGAGGTCTGCTCTTTAAAGCACTTCCTTTTGAACACTCCTATCCCTTCTGCTGGAGATGTGATACTCCCTTAATTTACTATGCAAGAGATTCCTGGTTCATCAAAATGACCGAGGTAAAAGAAAATCTTATCAAAAACAACAACACCGTGAACTGGATTCCTGAATCTATCGGCAAAGGCAGATTCGGTGACTGGCTCAATAACGTGCAGGACTGGGGTGTCAGCCGTGACCGATACTGGGGTACTCCTTTAAATATCTGGCAGTGCGAATGTGGTCACCGTCACGCTATCGGAAGCATTGAAGAATTAAAGAGCATGTCTGATAACTGTCCGGATGAAATTGAACTCCACCGTCCCTTCATTGATGCGGTGACCATTAAATGCCCCGAATGTGGTAAAGAAATGCACCGTGTGAAAGAAGTTATCGACTGCTGGTTTGACTCCGGAGCAATGCCCTTTGCACAGTGGCATTATCCCTTTGAAAACAAAGAAATCTTCGAAGAAAATTTCCCTGCAGACTTCATCAGTGAAGCTGTGGACCAGACCCGTGGTTGGTTCTATTCACTCTTAGCGATCTCTACTTTAATTTTTGATAAGGCTCCCTATAAAAATGTTATCGTATTAGGTCACGTGCAGGATGAAAACGGCCAAAAGATGTCCAAATCCAAGGGCAACGCCGTGGATCCCTTTGATGCATTGGCAGAACACGGTGCCGATGCTATCCGTTGGTATTTCTATTCCAACTCTGCACCCTGGCTGCCTAACAAATTCCATAAAGGTGCGGTAACAGAAGGGCAGAGAAAGTTTATGGGTACTCTTTGGAATACCTATGCCTTCTTTGTGCTCTATGCCAACATTGACGGCTTTGATGCCACCAAATACGCCTTGGAATATGATAAATTATCTGTGATGGATAAGTGGTTACTGTCTAAGTTAAACACTTTAACCGAAACGGTAGACACCTATCTTTCCGATTACAAAATCACCGAAACCTCCCGCGTATTGGATGATTTTGTGGATGAACTCAGTAACTGGTATGTTCGCCGCTGCCGTGAACGTTACTGGGGCAAGGATATGACCCAGGATAAAATTAATGCCTATATGACCTTATATACCGCATTGGTTACCTTAGCAAAACTGTCTGCTCCCATGATTCCCTTTATGGCAGAAGATATCTACAGAAACTTAGTTTGCTCCATTGATAAAACCGCACCCGAAAGCGTTCATCTTTGTGATTTCCCCGTGGCAAATACCCAGTGGATTGACAAGGATTTAGAAGAAAAGATGAATCAGGTGGTTGACATTGTAGTGTTAGGCCGTGCTGCAAGAAACTCTGCCAACATCAAAAACCGTCAGCCTATCGGCAAAATGTTTGTAAAAGCAGACAGCGAATTGCCCGATTTCTATAAAGACATCATCGCTGAAGAACTGAATGTGAAGGAAGTGGCATTTACTGACAGTGTCAAAGATTTCACTTCTTATTCCTTCAAACCGCAGCTGAAAACCTTAGGTCCCCGTTTCGGAAAACAACTGGGTGCACTTCGTACCGTTTTATCTGAATTAGACGGTATTGCCGCTATGGATGAATTGGAAACCAAGGGTACTTTAACCGTCACTTTAGACGGCAAAGAAGAAGCTCTTACAAAAGAAGATTTACTCATTGAATCTGCTCAGGTGCCCGGTTACGAATCCAACTCCGATTACGGCATCACCGTTGTTTTGGATACCAACTTAACGGAAGAACTCCTAGAAGAAGGATTAGTCAGAGAAGTGGTTTCCAAAATTCAGACCATGAGAAAAGATTCCGGCTTCGAAGTAACTGACCATATTATCGTTTCCGTATCCGGTAACGATAAAGTGGCAGACATTATGAAGAAAAATGAAGCTACTATCAAAGAAGATGTATTAGCAGAAGAAATTTCCTACGGCACCTTGGTGGGCGAAGGCAAACACTGGAGTGTAAACGGGGAAGAAGTTGATTTTGCAGTGAAACAGTGCTAATTTTTCTGGTAGCTGTTTCATACTATAATATTGTAGTGTAAAACAAGAAAAAGACAGAGCAATTCCCAAAAAAGAAGCACTCTGTCTTTTCTTAAAACTGAAAAAGGAGGTCTTTTGTAACATGCCTGATATTTTTGAACTGTTAAAGGTTATTTTCATCGGCATTGTGCAGGGAATTACCGAGTGGCTTCCCGTTTCTTCCACAGGGCACATGATTTTAGCAGATGAGTTTGTAAAGCTTAATGTTCGTCCTGAGTTTATGGAAATGTTTCGGGTAGTGATTCAGTTTGGCTCTATTTTAGCAGTTGTGGTGCTGTATTTCCATAAGCTTAACCCCTTTAGCCCCAAAAAGAGTAAAGAAGAAAAAAGTGCTACTTTAAATCTTTGGGGAAAGGTCATTGTGGGGGTGCTTCCTGCGGCAGTCATTGGTCTTTTATTGGATGACTGGTTAGATGCCATGTTCTATAATCCTACTACCGTTTCCATCACTCTGATTTTATACGGCATTCTCTTTATCTGGATGGAAAACCGCAACAAACAGAAGACCTTTAAACTGAAGAATTTAGAGGATTTAAACTATAAAACCGCTTTTTGCATCGGCTGTTTTCAGCTTCTTTCTTTAATCCCCGGAACCTCCCGTTCCGGCTCCACTATTTTAGGTGCCATGCTGATTGGTTCCTCCCGTTATGTGGCGGCAGAGTATTCTTTCTTCTTGGCAATCCCTGTAATGTGTGGCGCAAGTCTTTTAAAAGGCGCTAAATTCTTTTTGGATTATGCCATCACCATGCCGGAGTTGGTGCTGTTAATCACCGGCGTAGTTGTTGCCTTTTTGGTGTCCGTTGTTGCCATTAAGTTCTTAATGGGATACATCAAAAAGCATGACTTTAAAGCTTTCGGCTACTACCGAATTGTATTAGGGTTATTGGTTGCGCTATACTTTATTATTTGGTAAGCTTAGAATTAAAACGGATTGATTTTGCAGATCAATCCGTTTTTTGATGAAGATTAAGACGAAAAAACCTCTGAAAATTGCGGAATTCCACACAAATTCCACGAAAAAAATTTTGGGAAATAAAAACTGTAAATGTTTTGTAATTGTATTGTAACAATGTTTATGCTATAATATGTGT
The DNA here is from genome assembly GCA_045540295.1 of Clostridia bacterium. GTDB lineage: Bacteria > Bacillota > Clostridia > UMGS1840 > UMGS1840 > SIG452. Next base: position 94,370 of record JAZQGY010000031.1, on the reverse strand, counting down.
ACGATGATAGCGTAGTGTGTGTATGCTTACCGTAACCAATTACCATGTTGAAAGGAGGCGCGCAGAATGAAATTAAAGCTTATTAGTTGTGTATTGTTGCTTGTGTGTATATTAACCACCGGTGTGTTTGCTGCGCCGTCTTCTATCGCAGTGGGCGATTACGGAAGCACCGGTCACATCACCGTGACAAACCCAAATAAAAACTATTCCACTACCTATTCCAAATCCATCACCCTTTCCGGATATGCTCAGGCAGGTTCCACCGTGTATGTATATGTGTTGGAAGGTGGCCAGTATAAACCCTACTATCAGAATGGGGTAGCTTTGTCTGTTTCCGTGGGTGCATCCGGGTTGTTTGCGATTCCTGTGAATTTGTCCAGCGGACGCAATTCCTTCTTGCTTCGTGCAGAATCCGGGGACGTATATCAGAATACAACCTTTGAGGTGAATCTGCTTAGCACCTCTATGTTCAATCTGATCGGTCGTTTGCAATCCCTGACCCTCGGCTGGAAATAATAAAGCCGGGAGGAGTGGATTCTTTATGAAACGGGAATTTTTGAAAACAGCAGTCTTAACTTGTTTGGTATTATCTTCCCTGGTTTTGTCTGTTCATATTTGGACTGAAAAAGAATTATGGCCCACGGGCTATAGTTCTTTTGTGCATTCTCTGGGGAATTTTTTTGGCGGCGGGGATTCCGAGAATCCTGCCAATGCAGAAGAATTGCTTTATCAAAGCGAATTTACACCGGAGTTGATTTCTTTAACTTACGGTTCAAAAAAGAATATTGTGTATCAAGCGTCTCCCGAATTTTCCGAGGTGAACGGTGTGGTGGCGGACATTGTGTCTTCCATTGAAAAAGACGGCAGTCTGACCACCGTAACAGCGGAGGAATATTTAAACGCATACAAGACAAACAGTATGATGTTGAAATTTCCTTCCTGGGTGAACCTAACGGAATTTCTAAAACAGGGGGATGCTTTTTTTGATTCGGTGGTAAATCCTGTGTCGGATACTTTAGTCATCGGAATCGGAGGCTCTCAGACGAACTATCTTACCTTTATGGACCAATCTTCCGGTCGTGCTTACCAGCTTCCCGTGAAGCTGACCGTGGATGAAAAAGCCGTCGAAGAACGGATAATGATGGCATCGCAAAACGATTCCTATGCTTTTGAATTGAATTTTGACACGAAAACGGAAGATGCAGAACGTATTTTGTTTGAGCAATTTGTGCCGATCGTGCTGGAGCCTGTTCGTTTGCAGAGCATCCAAGCAGAACCGGTTGCGTATTCGTCTTCTTACGACGGCGTATTCAAAGCGTTTGGAATTGTGAAGAATTCCGCCCGCACTTATCGGGATAAAACCGGAGCAATTTTATTTATTGAAAACCGTTCCACTCTAAGAATTAACGAGCAGGGAGCTTTTCACTTTGAAGTCACTGAACGTGAGGCGGGAATTGCATTAAGTAACCGGTCTCAAGAGGCTGGCGTAACGGAATTTGTGAATCTGTTGTACCGCAGTATGGTGCCGGGGAGTGACGGCTACTTAAGTCTTTTCCATTCCTATACGGAAGGAACAAAAACTATTTACGAATATTGGTATCAAACGCCAAACGGCGCACTGTATCTGGAGGAACAGCCTGCAGTGCGGGTAGTTTGTGAGGCAGGTGCCATTGTGGAATATGACCAAACGGTGCTTCGCCTTTTGGTTGCTGACGGAACCGAAACGGTTTCCGGCGTCATCGAAGCCTACGACTATTTGTATAATCAACCTGATTTTTCTGAGAAAAGTCAGCATAAAATTGAGAATATGTTCCCTTGCCACATCCTAAAGGACGGACAACTTTCAGCAGGATGGCTTTGTCGGTTTTCCAACAATTCTGTAACGGTGATTCCGACTTAAGAAACTTAGGGAAACAAATGCGAAAGGAGGGGAGAATATGCTTTGGAACCGAGCAAAGAGTATTTTGATTGTTGTGTTTTTGCTGATTAATTTGTTTTTACTCAATTATATGGTGGTTGATAACTTTCAGGATCACAGCCGGGCACTTCTGGATTTGACGGCAGTGCTATCTAATAACGGAATTCATCTTCGGGTGGATAAAATGCCGGCCACTGTGGAAGAATTGCATGTGCCGGAGCTTTCTCCTTTGATGATTGATGAAACTTTCGCCAAAAAGTTGATTGCAAATCCCGTGGCATACGAAAACGGCTTTGCCAGCGAAGATAACAATGCTCGGTTAGAGCTTCGTGACGGTTCGTTTTTCTACCGGAATGAGGCTCCCAAAGACAGCAGTTTTTATTATGTGAATCCGGAAAATGCGGTATCTAAAATTCGTCCCTATCTGGATAAACTGGGGGTAGGACACCTTACCTACGCTGTGAATATTGCTACCATCGGAGAAGATATTGTGGTGGAATATGCCTATCGGGTTGGAGAGTACAGACTGTTCGATACCCATTTTTCCGTAACAGTGACAAAAAACGGTGTAAAGCAGATTAAAGGCTTTTTGGGAACTGCCGATTCTTCCAACGGTTTTTCCTATCAGCTTTCTCAGCTGGAAACTGTGCTGCTAAGCTTGGCACAAAATCAGATTCAGGGGGTTGAAATTACTCATATTGAACTGGGCTATTATTTGATTAACTATCGGGATGCCCTGGTTTCTCAGGCGATTCCTGTGTATCATTTGCGCACTTCGATGGGCGAATGTATCTTAGATGCCAGAGACGGGGTCGAACATAACCAACGAATGCTTTCAGGGGATTTAGGGGGAGGTTATTATGAAGAAGTTTTTGCTGATTGATGCCAACAGCATCTTAAACCGTGCCTTTTATGCCATTCGACCCTTAACCAATCAGGAGGGTTTAAATACCAACGGTATTTTTGGTTTTTTAAATATCTTATTAAAAGAACTGGACGAAGAAAAGCCTGATTATATTGCCTGCTGTTTTGATGTGTCCCGCGTGACCTTTCGTACCGCAATGTATGGGGACTATAAAGGTACCCGAAAGGAAACCCCTGCCGAATTAAAGGAGCAGTTTGCTCCTTTAAAGGAACTGCTTTCTGCTATGAATATCCCCGTTTTGGAAATGGAAAACTATGAGGCAGATGATTTAATCGGCACCCTTTCCCGCATTTGCTCGGAACAAAAAACCGAGTGCCTTATTTTAACGGGAGATAAGGATGATTTGCAGTTGGTGGATGAATATGTCAATGTGAAACTCATCATTACCCGTATGGGTAAAACTGAAACCACCAGAATGGACATTGCAGCTGTAGCAGAAAAATATGACGGGTTATCTCCTGCAGACTTAATTGAGCTAAAGGCAATTATGGGAGACAAATCCGATAACATTCCCGGTGTTGCGGGAATTGGCGAAGTGGGCGGGTTAAAGCTCATTTCGGAATACAAAACTTTGGAAAATATTTACGAAAATATTGATTCGGTGAAAGAAAGCTTGCGAAAAAAACTTCTTGCTGATAAAGAGAACGCTTTTTTATCCCGTGATTTGGGCAGAATCTTTCGGGAAGTGCCTATTGATACTGACGAAGAGCATTATAAGGTTCGTCCCTACAATATGGAAGCCCTGGATGCCATGCTTACCAGACTTAATTTCATTAGCTTTAAAAATCGTCTGATTGGAGAGGAAGCAAAAGCACCGGTTGAAGAAATCACGCTGCAGGATGCAGAGGTGTTTTTCAAAAACTTCTCCTCTGATACGCTGTTCTACCTGCCAAATGAAGATAACTTTTTAGCAAGTGACGGGAAATCTGTGTATCAGATTGCAAAGGATGACAGCCGTTTTATCGCATTGTTGGGAAATGAGTCTATCAAAAAAGTGACAGCAGGGGTGAAACAACAGCTGCACAGCGGTTTTTTCATCACCGAGCCGTATGCTGATGTGACCTTATCGGCATATGTTTGCGACCCTCGTTTTAATGACGGCGATTTCTCAAAAATCTACGGTCAGTTTACCGAGCTTTCTATAGACACTATGCCAGAATTTGCCAAACATCTTCCCACTCTTTCTAAGAAGCTTGAGGAAGAAATTCTGGCAAAGGATTTATTTTATATTGATGAAATGGAACACCGCCTGATTGGTGTGCTTTTTGGCATGGAAAGCGAAGGCGTGAAAATAGACGAAAACCGTTTGAATGAGCTTTCTGCTTTTTTGTCTCATAAAACTGAAGAACTGGCACAGAAGATTTATGAAAAAGCAGGAGAGACTTTTAATATTCTCTCTCCCAAACAATTGGGAACTATCCTGTTTGAAAAATTAGAGCTTCCTGTGGTGAAAAAGACCAAATCGGGATACTCCACCAATGCGGAAGTTTTGGATAAATTAAGCGGACTGCATCCCATTGTGGATTTGGTGAAAGACTACCGTCAGGTCACCAAATTGAACTCCACCTATGTGGAAGGCTTCCGCTCTGCCATGGATGGGCACGGCATCCTTCGTACCACCTACCAGCAGACGTTAACCCAGACAGGAAGACTTTCCTCCACGGAACCGAATTTGCAGAATATTCCTATCCGAACCGAGGAAGGCAGAAAAATTCGTCAGGTGATTCTGCCGAAAAACGATTTGTTTATTTCTGCAGACTATTCCCAGATTGAGCTTCGTGTGCTGGCACATATTTCGGGAGACGAAAATCTGATTGATGCATTTCTCCACGGGGAGGATGTTCACACCTCCACAGCCAAACGTCTCTTTGCTACCCAAGAAGTAACAGCCGAACACAGACGTGCCGCCAAAGCAGTCAATTTTGGCCTGATATACGGAAAAGGTGCTTTTTCTCTGGCAAAGGATTTAGGCATCAGCCGTTATGAAGCACAGGAATATATTACCCGTTATTTGGGGCAGTATCCCAAAGTAGAAACCTATATGGCAAAGGTGATTGAGGATGCCACCCGTGAGGGCTATACCAAAACCCTTTATCATAGACGACGGTATTTTCCTGAGCTTTCCGGCAGCAATCATATGATGCGTGAAGCGGCAAAACGGGCAGCGTTAAACAGCCCCATTCAGGGCACCGCTGCCGATATTATTAAACTTGCCATGCTTCGTGTGGCGGAGGCTTTAAAACCGTATCAAAGCAAACTGACCTTGCAGATTCATGACGAACTTGTGATTGACTGCGTGAAAGAGGAGGAAGAAGCAATCAAAAAACTGCTTTGTGACTGTATGGAAAATGCGGTCAGCTTAGCGGTTCCCTTAACCGTTTCCATTTCTTCGGGTAAAAACTTAGACGATTGCAAATAAAATATTAAAAAAGGTCGCAGAATTTCACTGCGACCTTTCGTTATTGTAAAAGCAATCTAATTCCCATTTTAGTGGGTTGGTATCAATATATTCGGTGATTTTTCGGTAATCTTCTTCGTTACGAATGATGTGATCGTGGAAAGACCGTTGCCATAAGTTTTCTCTGAATTGATTGGTGGTGTATGACTTTAGTTGTCCGATTATCTGATGTAGGGGAGGGGTTCTATCCCCTCCCGTGTCTTTGATAGTTACGATAAGATGAATATGATTTGGCATAATGACATAGTTATCAATGGAAATTTCTGAGAGATTCTCATTTAGAAATTGTATGCAAGATTTTACTTTTATGCCAATCTTTGTCATAATAATTTGCGGGAGGGCACAGAGACCCTCCCCTACAATAATATTACACAGCAGATTTCTTCTATCCTTGGTGCAGATTGTTACAAAATAGGCACCCGGGGTGGAATAATCGTATTTCTTTAACCGAGTCGGTTTTCGGTTTGGCAATTCCATAGGTTTCATCTTTTCTTTTTTGCCCACAATGCATCTATTTTTTTGGCATAATTTACGATTTCATTTTCAAATTTATTATCGCTGGGGGAATAGTAGGCTTTCTCTTTAATTTCGTCAGGCAGATACTGTTGGGGCACATAGTGATTGGGGAAGGAATGTGGATACTGATACCCCTGCGCGTGTCCCAATTTTTTAGCACCTGCATAGTGGCCGTCTTTTAAATGCGCAGGAATATCTCCCGTGTGCGAATGTTCCACATCGGACAGTGCTGCATCAATACTCATAATCACCGAATTGGATTTGGGAGCCGTTGCTAATAAAATGACTGCCTGAGCAAGGGGAAGGCGGGCTTCGGGAAATCCTAACTGAAATGCTGCATCCACGCAAGATTTTACAATGGAAACCGCTTGCGGATAGGCAAGACCGATGTCTTCTGATGCCATGACCTGAATCCGTCTGCAGATGGAAATTAAATCTCCGCCTGCAATGAGCCTTGCTAAATAGTGGAGTGCCGCATCCGGGTCACTTCCCCGAATGGATTTTTGCAAAGCGGAAAGCACATCATAATGACTGTCACCGTCTTTATCGTAACGGAATGCTTTTTTGGAGGTGGTCCGTTCCACATCTTCTACAGTCACGTTAACGGTGCCGTTTTTGTCCATTTGGGCAATCATGGCACACATTTCCACGGTGTTTAATGCCTTTCTGCAGTCACCGCCGGAGGTGGTGGCAATATGGGAAATGGCATCCTCCGAAAAGGTGATTGCCATATCCTCTTGCAAAATGGAAACAGCACGTTCTACCGCCTCTTTGATGTCCTCTTGGGACAGTTCATGAAATTCAAACACGGTGCAGCGGGACAGCAGTGCATTATAAATATAAAAATAGGGATTTTCGGTGGTGGAGGCAATTAAGGTAATGTCTCCTTTTTCCACATATTCCAATAGAGACTGCTGCTGTTTTTTATTGAAATTCTGAATTTCGTCTAAGTATAACACCACGCCGTTTTGCGCTTCAAATCCGTCCAAATCCGCAATGATGGACTTAATATCGGCAACAGAAGCATTGGTGGCGTTTAACTTATAAAGCTTTTTATTGATGTTTTTGGCAATCAGATTGGCAACCGTGGTTTTTCCCGTTCCCGAGGGCCCGTAGAAAATCATATTGGGAAGGCTCATTCCCGGCTGTTTGGCCCGTTCCAACACAGCAAAAACAGGCATCCCCTCAGAGAGGAGATGCCTTTGACCGACAATGTCGGTGAGTGTTTGGGGTCGTAATCTGTCTGCCAGCGGTTTATTCATACAGCTTGTACTTTGCAACCAAATCGGCAACGCCTTTTTGTACGGTTGCTTTATTTCCTTCAAAGTCTTTTAAGGTCATAGCAATTAATTTTGCAATCATCTTCATATCTTCCACACCCATACCTCTGGAGGTAACCGCTGCAGTACCCACACGGATACCGCTGGTGATGAAGGGAGACTGAGGATCGTTGGGGATTGCATTTTTGTTTACGGTGATGCCAACTTCATCTAAGTTGTGTTCTGCATCTTTACCGGTCACATTTAATTTTCTTAAATCCAGTAGCATCAGATGGTTATCGGTGCCACCGGAAACTAAGTCAATGCCTTCTTCTAAAAACGCTTCGGACATTGCTTTTGCATTTTCCACAATCCGTTTCTGATAATCTTTAAATTCCTGAGTTAACGCTTCGCCGAAGGCAACTGCCTTACCGGCAATAACGTGCATTAAGGGACCTCCCTGCAGACCGGGGAATACAGCTTTGTCAATTGCTTTTGCGTATTCTTCCTTACACATAATCATACCGCCACGGGGACCTCTTAAGGTTTTGTGGGTGGTGGTGGTAACAAAGTCTGCATAGGGAACCGGACTGGGATGGAGCCCTGCTGCAACCAGACCTGCAATGTGGGCAATATCCACCATTAAGTATGCGCCAACTTCTTTTGCAATTTCCTGGAATTTGGGGAAATCAATGATTCTGGGATATGCGGAAGCACCTGCCACAATCATTTTGGGCTTATGTTCTAAAGCTAATTCTCTTACCTTATCGTAGTTGATGGTGTGGGTATCGTCATCCACGCCATAGGAAACGATGTTGAAGTATTTACCGGAGATATTTACCGGGCTACCGTGGCTTAAGTGACCGCCGTGTGCCAAGCTCATACCTAAAATGGTGTCGCCGGGTTCGAGCATTGCAAAGTATACTGCGGTGTTGGCATTGGCGCCGGAATGAGGCTGCACATTAGCATGGTCGCAACCGAAGATTGCTTTTGCACGGTCTCTTGCGATATCTTCCACAATGTCCACACATTCGCAACCGCCGTAGTAACGTCTTCCGGGATAGCCTTCTGCGTATTTATTGGTTAAGGGAGAGCCCACTGCCTGAAGTACCGCTTCGGATACAAAGTTTTCAGAAGCAATCAGCTCAATTTTGGAGCGTTGTCTTTTGACTTCCAGTTCAATGGCGTCTGCCACTTTTGCGTCGGTTTTTCTAATGATGCTGGTAAAATCCATGGTTAAAACCTCTTTTCTTATAATGTCACATAAATTCGTAAGTTTATTATATACCAGAATACAACATTTTACAAGAGTTTTTTTGTAAATTCTTGAAAAAAATTCTGCAATCACCGAAAAAACAAATGTCCGTTGGCAAGAAACACCATAACAACAGAAATCCCGATTGAGACATTCTTTCCCAACATCACAAAAAGCCACAGGATTAAATTCTGTGGCTTTTTTAAATCATATGGATCCCGCCGAGCCGTTGCCCGAAGATAATATTAGAAACCTGCTCGTGCAGGTGGGTGCCTACCCTCAGTCGCACGTTCCCCATACGGCCATAAAGGCGGTGGGCCTACAATTGACGAGAGGAGATTGGCTCCCTTATAAAATGTGTTGGTTCTAATAAATACCCGGCTGACGCGAACGGCAGGATTTTTTATTTGATAGAAGTTTTCCGGAATAAAATTTCCGTTTCTGATTGGGTAGTATTATTTTATCACGAACTTGCTGTTTTTACAAGTGTTTTTTAAAAAATACAAAAATTACTTGATTTCGTAAGAACCTTTTACCATAATGATAACATCCGTAACCGCTTCAAAACCTCTTCCGTCATCACGGGGAACGATTAACAGATGGTTTGCAGGAACAACAGTATCCTGGGTTAAATCCACTCCGTCGGTAGTGTCAGACAAACCGCCGTTTGCGGAAGCGTTGACGGTTGCTTCGCCCCCACGGAGGATAAATTCACAGCCTGCACCGGCTACAAAGGTTTTGTCTTCTTCCACACTTACCACGGTGAACACTGCAGTATCAGTAATTTTCTTTTCCACTTTCGGCATAAAGATTTCGTTTAAATAGCTTAAGGAAATCACCGGGTCTTCTCCGGAAGCTAATACAGACACGGTCAAAACGGTTGCCAAAACAATCATCACAGCAAGAATTTTTCTAAGATGTTTCATAGGAGGATTCCTCTCTTTCTCTTTGGTTTTGTTACAGAATCGTACCTCCGCCTACCACAGTATCACCGTTATATAACACAACGGCCTGACCTTTTGTGATAGCCTTTTGAGGTTCCAAAAAAGTAACTTTTATAGTATTTTCATTAATTTGCGATACAGTTGCAGGTTGTTCTTTCTGATTGTAACGGATTTTGGCGGATACCTGCAGTTCTCCTTCGATTTTTTCCACCGATATGAAGTTGATGTCAGTGGCATAGAAGGTAGTCTGATACAGTTCTTCGATAGGACCTAATACCACGGTGTTGGTATCTAAATTTTTAGAAATCACATACATAGGGCAGGGGAAGGATAATCCCAAGCCTTTTCTTTGGCCCACGGTGTAGTGAATAATGCCTTTGTGACGTCCTAAAATATTGCCCTCTTTGTCCACAAAATTGCCTTCAGGAAATGACACGCCCCGATAACGGCGAATAAAGGCTGCATAGTCACCGTCCGGCACAAAGCAGATGTCCTGACTTTCCTTCTTATGGGCAGTTTTTAAATTTTTTTTGTTCGCGATTTCTCTGATTTCCGATTTTTTTAAATGTCCTAACGGAAACAGAGTGTGGGATAATTGATGTTGCGTTAAAGAATACAGCACATAGCTTTGGTCTTTGGTTTCGTCAATTGCCTTCTTTAAAAGATAGCGACCCGAAGATTCATCGTATTCCACACGGGCATAATGACCCGTGGCAATATAGTCCATGCCAAGGTTTAAGGCTTCCGAAAGCATGGCGTCAAATTTCATATAGCGGTTGCAAAGAATACAGGGATTTGGTGTTTCGGCAAGCTCATAGCTTTTGGAAAAACGGTCAATGACCTGACATTCAAATGTTTTTCTTTGGTCGCAAACGGTAAGTGGAATGCCTAAGTTTTCGGCAACTGATTTAGCATCATCAATGTCTGAGGTAGAGCCGCAAACTTTTTCGTTTGTACTGCCGCCGTGTAACAGCAGCGTAATCCCCGAAACCTCGTAGCCTGCCTCGCACAATAACAGCGCGCAAACCGAAGAATCCACGCCGCCGCTCATTCCGACGGCAACCTTTTTGGATGCATTTTCCATATCTTAAATCCTTCCAAGAAACTATTTTAAAAGCTTTTGCAATTCTTCCATAAAGGTGTTGATGTCACGAAATTGACGGTATACCGAAGCAAAACGAACATAGGCAACCTCGTCCACTTCTTTCAACTTATCCATGACCAGTTCTCCGATTTTTTCGCTTTCTACTTCCTGCATCAGCTCGTTGTTTAATGTGGTTTCCACCTCAGAGACCAATTTTTCCATCATGTCAATGGAAACGGGACGTTTTTCACAGGCGTGCATAATGCCGCGAAGAAGTTTCTGGCGGTCAAACTGTTCACGGTCACCGTTCTTCTTAATCACAACTAAGGGGGCTAACTCCACTCTTTCGTAGGTAGAAAACCGTTTTTCACAGGACAGACATTCCCGACGACGTTTGATGGAATTGGTTTCTTCCAACCGTCTGGAATCAATTACTTTACTTTCATGGAATCCGCAGTAGGGACATTTCATAGAGTACACCTCCTATTTTCACATGATTTATTATACTATATCCTATAGTGAAAAATCAAGCAAAATATCATAAATTCAAGAAATTGTAATTTTTCTTAAATTTTTACAAAAAACTATAGCATTTTCGGAAAAAGTATGCTATAATAAATAGAATTGTTAGATTCTTAACAATGACGAATGAAAAATAACACATTTTGTGTGGCATAAAGAAAGGATTTGATACCATGATTACCAACGAAAAAGCATTGGAACTGTTAAAAGATGCGGGTGTTTTGCTGGAAGGCCATTTTTTGCTGACCTCCGGACGCCATTCCAACAGATACTTACAGTGTGCAAAAATTTTTAAAGATGCAAAGTTATCTGAACTGTTATGTAAAGAATTGGCAGACCGTTTGGGTGATAACAAACCTGACGTGGTTTGCGGACCTGCAATCGGTGCCATCTTAATGTCTTACGAAGTTTCCCGTCACTTAAATGTTCCCAACATTTTTGCGGAAAGAGAAAACGGAGAAATGACCTTCCGCCGCAGCTTCGGTGTGGAAAAAGGCCAGAGAGTGTTAGTGGTAGAAGACGTTGTTACCACCGGTGGCTCCGTAAAAGAAGTAATCAAGCTGATTCAGGATGCAGGCGGTATTGTTTGCGGTGTTGGTTCTATTGTGGACAGAACCGGCGGACAGATTGATTTCGGCGTTCCTTATTATTCTGTTCTGTCTATGGCGGTGGAATCCTTTGAACCTGAAAACTGCCCCATCTGCAAGGAAGGAAAACTGCCCCTGGTAAAACCCGGCAGCCGTAACTTAAAAGTTTAATCTTTTTGATATTTTGTTTGTTAGGAGTTTTCTTATGAACATTTATAAATACAGCGAACTCACTCCCGAAAAGAAAGAGTTCATTTTAAAACGTGCGGAAATTGATATTACCGCCTATATGGAAGTGGCAAGAGAAGTTTCTTGGGACGTCAAAGAAAACGGCGACAAGGCGGTTTTAAAATATACCGAAAAATTCGATAAAATTTCTTTGACTTCGGAAACCATGAAGGTAACTTGCGAAGAAATCGAAGAAGCTTATAACCGTATTGATGCTACCTCCAAAGAGGCAATCACCTATGCATATCATAACATCCGCACCTTCCACGAAAAACAGAAACCGGAAGAAATGTGGATGACCGAAGTGGACAAAGGCATTTTGGCAGGGGAAAAGACCACTCCCATTGAAAGCGTGTGCCTGTATGTTCCCGGCGGTAAGGGAAGCTTCCCCTCTGTTCTTTTAATGCTGGGTGTTCCTGCAGTGGTTGCAGGAGTTGAAAAAATTGTGGTAGTAACCCCTCCCAATAAAGAAGGAAAAGTGGATGATGCTATCTTAACTGCAGCGAAGCTGTTGGGGATTACCGAAATCTTTAAAGTAGGCGGTATCCAGGCAATTGCAGCAGTTGCTTTTGGCACCGAAACCATTCCGAAAACCAGAAAAGTCATCGGTCCCGGTAATGCGTATGCTACTGCGGCAAAACGTGTACTGGCAAATTATATTGATACCGGTCTTCCTGCCGGCCCCAGTGAATCCATTATTTTGTGTGATGATTCCACTGATCCTAAAAAGGCGGCTCTGGACTGGCTCATTGAAGCAGAACATGGGCCTGATTCTGCAGCCCTGTTAGTATGTCACAATGAAGCTTTTGTGAATGAAGTTTGTGCTTTAGCGACCGAATACATCAAAGAGCTTCCGGAGCTTCGTCAGAACTTTATCAACACCAACTTATCCACCTATGGCGGTGCGATTATTACAGACAACTTTGCCCAGTCCGTAGATTTTGTCAACGAATATGCACCTGAACATATGGAAGTGCTTTGCGACAAACCCTTTGATGTGCTTCCCCAGATTAAAAATGCAGGGGAAATCTTATTAGGGGAATGGACTCCCGTTACCTTGTGTAACTTCTTAATGGGCCCCAATGCAATTTTGCCCACCGGCGGTTTTGCAAAAACCTATTCTTCCGTTGGCGTTCTAGACTTTATGAAGCGTTCTTCCTTCGGCTACGTCACCAAAGAAGGATTCGTATCCGTCAAGGATAAAGCCGGCAATTTTGCAGAGCTGGAAGGGTTTGCGGCACATGCGATGGCAGTCAGAAAGAGACCTCTCTAAGTAAACTTGAAAAATGGCGCACAATGTACGAACAGAACCACTCGCCGTACACTCGGTACGGCTTCGGGAACTTCCCTGCGGGTTCTGTTCCTCCATTCTGCATCCATTTTTCTGCGTTTCAAGAATAGGTGAAAATGGCGCACAATTCGTAAACCTCACCCTCGACGTACACAATGTACGCCGTCGGGAGAAGAAATCAATTTCTTTCGGTTTCCGATTTTATCATCCATTTTTCTGCGTTTTGAGGTAGTGTAAAATGGCGCTATACGAATCAACTTCACCATTCGGCGTACACAATATGTACGCCTTCAGGAGAAGGGCGTAAACGCCCTTTCAGTTGCTCCGTCTATCATCCATTTTTCTGCGTTTCGAGATAATGTAAAATGGCGCTAAACAAAAAATTAAAAGAGCAAGTATCAAATACTTGCTCTTTTTGTATACAGTTTTCGAAGATTCCTATGCTGCGGGAGCAACAGTGGCATCACCGTTTCCTGTTGCCGACGGGGTCGGAGCCGCGTTGTTTGAAGCATCCGGTACCGGCGGCATACTGGGTTCCGGCACAGATTCCGGATCCACGCCGAACAAATCTCCTAAGTTCACTACGCCATTATGCACTTCTTCGGTACAGTATTCTGTGGGAATCTGACCTTCATAGAAGCTTGCCATATCCACAGTTCCTGCAGCAATACAATGCTCTGCAGGAAGCAGATTGGTTATCGTACAAACCTTCACGGTCATTGCGGAAGAGGGAATCACAGCAGGAGTTTTGGTGGCATATTCTCTGCGAGGAGCATTTTGCATAATGGGATCCATTACTTTTTTCCACGCATTTAAAGCAGGATTACCGCTGACATATGCCATACTTTTGGGAGTATCGAAGCCGTACCATACGGCTGCCACATAGTTGGGAGTATATCCCACAAACCATCTGTCGATATCGTTATCGGTGGTACCTGTTTTACCGCCTGCTTTTACCCCGCTGATACGGGCGCCGGTACCGGTACCGTTTTGCACAACCGCCAAGAGCATCTGATGCATCTGTTCCGCAGTTTTTTCACTCATAGCAATGTGAGATTCGGGAGTTACGGTGACCACGGTTTTACCGTGGCTGTCACGGATTTCTAAAATTGTGGTGGGTTCCACATATACGCCGTTGTTGGCAAAGGTTGCATAGGCTGCAGTCATCTCCAGAACGGACACACCGTTCGTCATACCGCCCAGCGCCAATGCACCTAACACTTTGTCGGATTCAGTCAGACTGGTAATGTGGAAATCGTCTTGCAGGAAACGGTAGGACTGTTCTACGCCGATTTCCTCTAAAATCTGAACAGGGATGGTATTGACAGAAAGCTCAACCGCTCTTTGCACAGACATATTGCCTTTGAAACCGCTATAATAGTTTTTGGGGCTCCAACTACCGTAAGTAATTGCTTTATCGGCATACACCGTGTTGGGAGTGATAATCCCTGCTTCCAACGCCGGGGTGTAAACACCAAGAGGCTTGATGCAGGAACCCGGTTGACGAGTGGTGGCAATGGCACGGTTTAAGGAATATGCACCCGGTTTCGGGCCGATACCGCCGTACAGACCTTTGATGTGACCGGTTTGAGGATCCATCACCACGATAGCCCCCTGGGGATAATCGCTGTGGGGGGATTTGGGGAAGTTTGCCGGATCGGAGAACACACTGTTAATAGCGGATTGCACCTTGGGGTCCACGGTTGAGATAATCTGATAACCGCCGGAAACAATTTTCTTGGTTGCAACGGGTTCGGAAAGCCCTTGGTGTTCCATCAGCAACTTTACGGCATCTTCGATGATTACTTCTGTTATATACGACTGATTGGACGCAGAGGTTTTCATATTTCCTTTTTTAAAGTTTAATTCTTCTGCTACAGCCTGGTCGTATTCTTCCTGATTGATTTTGCCAAGCTCCAGCATTTTGCGAAGGACAACTTCCTGTTTTTCTTTATTGTTATCCGGATGGATAAAAGGGTCATAATAGCTGGGATACTGCGTAATTCCTGCGATGGAAGCACATTCCGCCAGGGTTAGCTCGGATACGTCCTTATCAAAATACAGTCTGGAGGCGGTTTGCACACCGTTTACGCCCTGGGCGAGATAAATGGTGTTCATATAAAGCTCCAATATCTGATCCTTGGTCAGCTCCTGCTCCAACTGGTACGCCAGCCAGATTTCCTGGATTTTTCGCACAGGACTGCGGTCATTGTTGCCGGTCAGGTTTTTCACCAGCTGCTGCGTAATGGTACTGCCCCCCTGTGCACCGGAGCCCTGGGAAAGATAATCCAACACAGCACGGAATGTTCGTTTGATGTCAAATCCGCTATGGGAGAAAAACCGTTCATCTTCGATGGATACAAAAGCATCCTTCATATACTGGGGGACCCTGGAGTATTCCACCCAGAAACGGTTCTGGGTACCGGAAATTTTTTCATATTCCACAATGTCTCCGTTTGTGTCCACATAATAGATGCTGCTGGTCAAATCTAAGCTTAAGTTTTCCACGTCAATCGGCTCTGTGGATGCAATGATAAAAATAATCACTGCCACGCCAAACAAAAACAGACCCGGAATGGCAAACTTAAAAAAGTTCCAAAGGGTACGCATAAAAACACCAAAAAACGTTTTTGGCGGTTCTTTTTTCTTCTTTTCTTTTTTGGTTTGTTTGGGTTGATTTGTGTTCAAAAAAGTCACCTCGTTTGGTTCTTTTATCAATCATAAGTGGGATGATGTGTTGAATTTCAAGGTTGCTTCGAGTATAGTATAACATAATATCCCCCAAAATTCAAGTGAAACCCCAATAATTTTCTGTTTCATCTTTGTTACAGTTCGACTGTTTTCTCATAAAAAAGTTCCAAATAATTACTCTTTTACAAAAATCTTTCACAAAACATTCAAACTTTTCCAAAAAAAATTCAAAAAAACTTTTAAAAAAAAGGAAAAAACGTGTTTGTGTCGAATTAAACTAATGAAGGAACCCGAAAGGGTGGAAAGGAGCGTGATGCCGATTGTACTTTGAAGAAGAGTACCTGAATGAAGTCAAAGAGAAAAATGACATCGTGGATGTGATTTCCTCTTACGTAAACTTAAGACGCAGCGGCAACCGATACATTGGGCTATGTCCCTTTCATTCGGAAAAAACGCCCTCCTTTTTCGTCAATCCCCAGATGCAGCTGTATCACTGTTTTGGCTGTGGTGCAGGAGGCACAGTGATTCATTTCATTGAGCATATTGAGAATCTGGATTTCGTGGAGGCGGTTAAGTTTCTGGCACAGCGGGCAGGGATTCCCCTTCCCGAAGAAAAAGACGAAGTCAGTGAATACAGTCGCTTAAAACGAAACATCCGTGAAATGAATAAAATCGCCGGAAGAACCTATTTCCGCTGTTTGAACAGCGAAATAGGACGAAGCGCACTTTCGTATCTTCGCTCCCGGGGACTTTCGGATGATACCATAAAGACTTACGGTTTGGGTTATGCGCCCAATGAGTGGAACTTTATGTATCAAACTTTGAAGAAAAACGGCTTTTCGGATGATGATATTGTAAAAAGCGGTCTGTGTCTTAGTAAAAACGGAAGAATCTTTGACTTCTTTCGGGATCGGGTAATCTTTCCGGTAATGGATTTACGAGGCAATGTGATTGCTTTCGGCGGACGGGTAATGGGAGACGCTCTCCCGAAATACCTAAACACCGGCGAAACCCCGATTTTTTCCAAACGGCAGAATCTATTTAGTTTGAATCTTGCCAAGAACACCTCGGAGGACTACATCATCTTAGCGGAAGGCTATATGGACGTTATAGCCTTGTATCAGGCAGGTTTTCAAAATGCAGTGGCGTCTTTGGGTACAGCGTTTTGTGAAGATCATTCCCGCTTATTGAAGCGGTTTACCAATCGAGTGATTATTTCCTTCGACAGCGACGGAGCCGGGCAGAATGCCACCAGAAAAGCGGTGGATATCTTAAAAAAAGACGGTCTTGGGGTCCGTATCTTAAAATACTCCGGTGCCAAAGATCCGGATGAGTTGATTAAAAAGTTTGGACCGGAAGCTTATCGCACCGCTATTGCAAGTTCTTTAAGCGGTGTGGATTACGAACTGTCGGGAATTTATCCCAAAGGCGGTTTTTCCGATGATGAAGAACGGATTGAATACACCAAAAAAGCGATTAACATTTTAAAGAATATTTATAATAAGCTGGAGCTTGAGGTGTATGCCAAGAAAGTGGCAGAACTCACCAAAATCAGTTACGATTCTATTTTAGCACAGGTTAAACAGGCTCAGAAACATCGCAAATTGGAGACCAATGCGGATGCCATGGAGTTAGCAATGCTACGGAAAAAAAGTGTGTCACAATCGTTACTGAAGCTGGTGGTTGAAAACCCGTTGCATTTTCCGAAGATTCGGGAAAAAATCAAGGCAGACTATTTTAAGGAAGAGCTTCATAAAAAGATTTATGAAATCTTTTGCCGCCTGACAGATGATGCCGAGAAGCCGGATGTGGCAATGATTATCGGGAACTTGGATCGGGAGGAAGCAAAAGAAGCCAGCGAAATTTTTATGGAAAAAGAGCCGTTTATCGATTTTTATATTTACTTAGATTCCCTGCTCCAAAAAATCGAACATGAAACGGAAGCAATTTCCTTTTCCGATGATGATCGGGACGATATGTTAAAATTACTGGAATATACCAAAAAACTAAAGGAAAAGAACGATAAGAATAAGTAGAAGGATTCTTAGAAAAGAGGTTACAAAGATGTCTGAAGTTACAGAGAATAAAAAGCAAGTCATCAAGGAATTGATGGAATTTGCGAAAAAACAGGGTAAAATTACGTTAAACGAGCTGAATGTCCGTTTGGACCAGATTGACGTTTCGGTAAATGATATTGAAAAAATTTATGAGCGTCTGGAAAAAATGGGCGTGGAAATTGTGGGCGACGAAGATTTTGAAGATGCGGTGGACATAGAGTTTCCTGATGAAACCGAGATGAACATTGTCTTAAACGCTGAAGGCATTTCCATAGATGACCCTGTAAGAATGTATTTGAAGGAAATCGGAAAAGTGCCTCTTTTGCACACCGAAGACGAACTGAAACTGGCAGAACGGATGTCGGAAGGCGACAAAGAAGCAGAACGTCAGCTGGCAGAAGCAAACCTGCGTTTGGTAGTTAGTATTGCAAAACGTTATGTAGGTCGTGGCATGCTGTTTTTAGACCTGATTCAGGAAGGAAATTTAGGGCTCATCAAAGCGGTAGAAAAATTTGATTACCGCAAAGGCTATAAGTTTTCTACTTATGCTACCTGGTGGATTCGTCAGTCTATTACCAGAGCTATTGCAGACCAGGCAAGAACCATCCGTATTCCTGTGCATATGGTGGAAACCATCAATAAGCTCTTAAGAGTAACCCGTCAGCTGCTTCAGGAATTAGGCAGAGAACCTACTCATGACGAATTGGCAAAAGCTTTGGGCACCACCGTGGAACGTGTGCGTGAAATTCAAAAGATTGCTCAGGACCCTGTTTCCTTGGAAACTCCCATCGGGGAAGAAGAAGATAGCCATTTGGGCGACTTTATCCAGGATGAATCCGCACCTGCTCCTGCAGACTCTGCAACCTATATGCTGCTGCGTGAACAGTTAACCTCTGTATTAGACACTTTAACCCCCAGAGAATCCCGCGTTTTAAAACTGCGTTTCGGTCTGGATGACGGCAGAATGAGAACCTTAGAAGAAGTTGGAAAAGAATTTAATGTAACCCGTGAAAGAATCCGTCAGATTGAAGCGAAAGCGCTCCGTAAATTACGGCATCCTTCCAGAAGTAAAAAACTGAAAGATTATCTCGATTAATACTCCTAAGACAAATATTGTCCGAAAAAGCCTGTTGCGAAAAAGAACAGGCTTTTTTGTTTTGCTGTATCAAACTTTCCAAACTTTCATAAACTGATAGGAAGGAGGGGATGTTATGAGCGGTGTGGGGATGCGACGGTTGATCAGTCAGGCGGGCTACCGTTATCACAAGCATCACGGCGGCAGTATTTTCTTGGTGATTATTATAGGATTATTGATTTTTGGCGGCATTCACTGGTACACTGATACTTTTTCTCCACTTCTTCGGGATTTGTGCGAAGCAAAGGCAAATCGTATCGGTCAGGAAACGGTGCACCGTTCGGTTTCAGAATTGCTTAGTCGGGAAGAATACTTGGGAAGCAATTTTCTTCGGGTAGAAAAAACAGAAGAGGGTGAACCTACCTTAGTATTGCCAGACACAGCGGTAATGAACCGATTCCGTTCGGAACTGACTCTTTTAATTTCCGAAAAAATTGCTGCCACCAAAAATGCGGAGATTTCCATTCCTTTGGGAAATCTTTCCGGCATTGAAATTTTTTCTAACCGCGGTCCACATCTTCGGGTGGACGCCTACCCCTACGGAGAAGTGTTTGTGGAGCTTCTGAGTGAATTTTCGGATGCAGGCATCAATCAGACTCGTCATGCCATGACGGTGAGGGTGTCGATGCATGTGTCGCTGATGTTGTCCGGTCACCGTTCCTACGGTACCAAAGTTGTGACAACTGTTCCCATGAGTGAAACTGTAGTGGTGGGTTCTGTTCCCAATAGCTACACCAATTTGGAAACGGATGAAAGCAGCTTAAAAGATGACCTTTTAAACGTGATTGATGATTAGTTTTTCTGTGATTTTGGAAAAAAAGGAAAAGAGAATCCGAAAAAAACTGTTTTTTCTTATAATTTTGGAAAATTTCATTGCAAAATCGGGGAGGGTGTGATACAATATAAAATAGGTGAAAACTATCAACCCGAAAGGATTTTGGTTCGTTTATGAATATTACAATAGATTCTGTGATTTCAGCACTGATTACTGTGCTGACCCTGCTGTTTGCACTGTTGCCCCACGAAATTGCTCACGGCTATACTGCTTACTTAATGGGGGATCGCACCGCAAAGCATATGGGGCGTCTTTCTATGAATCCCTTCCGCCATATTAATCCCATGTATGCAGGCTGGATTCTGCTGGGCGTATTTGTGGGAAAAGTATTTCCCACGGTTTCGCAGTTATCTGATATTTTAATGTGGGTTGGATTTGTGCTGTTATTAAAACCGGTGCCCATTAATCCTGCCAATTTCCGTGATCCCAAAAAAGGAATGGCAATTACCGCTCTGATGGGGCCCGTAACCAACTTAGTCATCGGATTTCTGGCAATGTTGCTTTCTGGTTTTGCGATGATTGGCACCGCTTGGAGCCTCAATCAAAGCAATGAGTTTTTATTAAAAGTCTGTCTGTACGGAGAAGAGTTTTTTATTCTCTTAACTTACTATAGTGTTAGCTTAGCGGTGTTTAACCTGATTCCTGTTCCGCCCTTGGACGGTTCCCGTGTATTGTTTGCCTTTTTACCAGACCGCTACTATTTTAAAGTGATGCAATATGAACGCTATATTATGCTGGTATTTTTAGTGTTGGTATACAGCGGTTCCTTTGATTTTCTCCTGGGAAACGGTGTTCGCAATATCTTGAATGCTTTTCAGTCTGTTTGTGTTCCCATCATGGACTCAATCGGACGTTTGATTTTAGGAATGTAGGATTTTGGGGCAGGTTGTATGATAGAGTTAAAATTAGAGCAGTTTGAAGGGCCGATGGACCTTCTTCTGCACCTCATCCGCACCAATAAAATTGATATATACGACATTGAGATTTTCACCTTGACCGAGCAGTATATTGCATATCTTCGGGCAATGGAGAAGCTTGATATGGAAATTGCTTCTGAATTTATTGTAATGGCGTCGGAGCTTTTATACATCAAATCCAAAATGCTTCTGCCCAAGCCTCCCGCAGAAGATAGCGAGGAAGAGGAAGACCCCAGAAAAGAACTGATGCAGAAGCTTTTGGATTATCAGCAATATAAGGAGCTTTCCTGTTATTTAAAGGAACGGGAACCCTTGGGGGCATACACCTTCACCAAGCAGACGGAGAAAATTAAAGGATTAATTCGCTATACCAAATTAGATTTACCCAAAGAAAACTTAGTCGCAGCTTTAGAAGAGCTGGTGATGCGGATTGAAACCAAGCTTCCTCCCGATAAAGGCGCTTTTTCAGGCATTATCGAACGGGAAGTAGTATCGGTTGCCTTAATGTCGGACAAACTGTTTTTGGTAGTGAAAAATGCAAAAGGAATTGAACTGGTGGCAGCTTTTTTGGAAATTTGTTCCACCAGAGCTCAGGTTGCAGCAACTTTTATGGGGCTTTTAGACTTACTAAAGGAAAATAAACTGTTGCTTACCTGCCGAAACGGCGAGTTTATCTTAAGTGTGGAATCATGACCAAAATTTTAAAGGAAGAATAAGATGAGTAAAGAAGAACTGTTTGGGATTTTAGAAAGCATTTTATTTGCTTTGGGAAGTCCCGCAGAATTTTCAAAATTAGAAGAAGTGTTGGAATTATCGCACGAAGAAGTGGTTGACCTTGTGAGTGCTTTTATGAAGGATTTTAATCAAAAATCCCGTGGCATGAAAGTCATCCGTTTGGAGAATTCCATTCAGATGGTGTCCAAAAGTGAGCATCATCCGTATATCGCCAAAATGCTGGAAACCAGAGCCCAAAGAGGCTTAAGTCAGTCTTCTTTGGAAACCCTTTCCATTATTGCCTATAACCAACCTGTCACAAAAGCGATGGTGGATGCGGTCCGTGGGGTAGACAGCTATAATTCTATTGTGCGCCTGTTGGAACGGGAACTGATTGAACAGCGGGGCAGAATGGATGCACCCGGTCGCCCTATGCTCTATGGCACCACCAGCGAATTTTTAAGGGTGTTTGGGTTAGAAAGTCTGGACGAGCTTCCCAAACTGGAATTAAAATTACTTCAGAATATTAATCACACTGATAACCTGTCCTTCTCGGATATTGTTCCCGAAGAAGAACCGATAGCAGAGGAGGAGATGGTATAATGGAAACAGTTGGTTTGATTTTTACCGTGCTTCTTATTATTTTAGCGATTGTATTAGTGCTGATAGGATTGATTCTTTTTTGTCCGCTGTCGGTTTTGTTCTCTGTTGGAGAAACCCAGCTGACACTTCGGATAAAAGTGCTTGGCATTCGCATTCGTATTCCGTTTGGAGAAAAGAAAGATAACCCGAAAAAAGAGAAGAAAGCTAAAAAAGGAAAAGAAGAACCCAAAGCGGAAGACAAAGAATCCACTATGAAAAAATTTTTGGAAATGCGAAACACCTTTACCCGTATCCGTGAGGCACTTGGGAAAACTCTTTCCTATCTTTCCCGAAAAATCAGAATCCCTCAGCTTGCCGTTATGGGAAAATTCGGGTTGGGAGACGCAGCTTTAACAGGTATGAGCTACGGTGCCGTGGAAGCTTTTACCGGCGTTGTGACGGGATTTTTGCAGCACTTTTTAGTGTTTGAAAAGCCTGTGTACTACAAGCTGGATATGGACTACGACAACGTGGTCTTCAAACTGCAGTTTGCGATGGAAATAAAAACAAAGCCCTGGTATTTGGTAAGAGGGGCACTCATTTTCTATAAAAACTTCAAACATTCATAAAAGGAGGTATGTGCGATGTCACATCCAATTGAAGGTCTTATGGACTCTGTTTTAAAAAACATTAAAACTATGGTGGACGTGAACACCATTATCGGAGAACCCATTCACGCAGACAACGGCGTGGTGATTATTCCTGTGTCCCGTGTTTCCTACGGATTTGGAACCGGCGGTTCCAACTTCGGAGACTCCAAGGTTCCGGTGGACAAGCAGTCCTTCGGAGGCGGAGCAGGCGGTGGCATTTCCATTTCTCCCGTTGCGTTTTTGGTTGTGTCAAACGGCAATGTGAGAATGATTACCGTAAGCCAGGCAAGTCCTTTAGACAAAATTATTGATTTAGCCCCTGAAATTATTGATAAAGTGCTAAAAAAATTCGGCAACAAAAAAAATCAGGACGAGTCGGATGAAGATACCACCATTCTCATTGACGATGACGAAATTATTGTGGAATAAGGAAAGGGTTTTCTTCATATCTCTTTAAAATAAGAGATGATTGGAGGAAACAGGATGAAACTACGGGGTATTTTTGCCATCAGTTTGTTGGTGATTTTTTTCTCCCATATTCACGGATATTCTTATTCTGCGAAGGCAGTCTGCCTGATGGATGCCCATTCCGGCGAAATGTTGTATGGCTATAACGAGCATGTCAGGATGCGTCCTGCATCCATCACCAAAATTGTCACGGCAATTACTGCACTGGAGCTGGGCAATCCTAAGGATGCGGTAACGGTTGATAAACGTGCCGCAGGTACCGAGGGGTCCAGTATGTATTTGAAAGCTGGCGAGAATATTACGTTAGAGCAGCTGCTGTACGGGCTGTTGCTCCATTCAGGAAATGATGCGGCAAATGCCATTGCCCACCATTTTGGCTATGAAGAATTTGTGGATAAAATGAACGATATTGCCAATCGGGTAGGGGCTTGTGATACTCATTTTGAGAATCCTTCGGGACTGGATGGAGAAGACCATCTGGTCACGGCTTTTGATATGGCTTTAATCACTGCCTATGCCATGCGAAATCCCGTATTCCGCAAAATTTCAGGCACCAAGGAAACCAAGCTGGTGTCAGAGGACGGAAACGTCCGCTACTTAAAGAATCATAATAAGTTGTTATGGAATTATGAAAACACTGTGGGCGGAAAAACCGGTTTTACCAAAAAAGCAGGGCGAACTTTAGTGTCCTGTGCTACCGACGGTGAGAAAATGCTCATCTGCGTTACCTTGAATGCGCCCGATGACTGGAATGACCATATGAACTTGTATCAAAGCTATTTAAAGCCACCAAAATCTGAGGATGGCTGATACCAAAGGAGAATAACCTAAGTGAGAATTCAGAAATATATTGCCGATGCAGGCATCTGTTCCCGCAGAAAAGCGGAGGAACTGATTGTAAAAGGGGAAGTGAAAGTAAACGGGCAGATTCTTTTAGAATTAGGCTACCAGATGCAGGAAGGCGATTTGGTGGAGGTTTCGGGAAAAGAAATTTCTGCCATGGAGAAAAAAGTGTACTATGTACTCAATAAACCCAAGGGTTATGTGACCACCGTGAAAGATCAGTTCGACCGTCCCTGCGTTTTGGACTTAATCGGTGACGAGGTGAAGGAACGGATTTATCCTGCGGGACGGTTAGATTACAACACCGAAGGTCTTCTGATTTTATCCAATGACGGTGAGTTTGTGAACACCGTTACGCACCCTAAAAACCAAATCCGCAAAAAATACATTGCAGTGGTAAACGGAAAGGTTTCGGAGGATAATATTCAGAAACTAAAGCGCGGTGTGGTGATTGATCGAAAAAAAACTGCACCTGCAGAAGTGTTTATGTCGGAAATTTTTAAAGATAAATGTGTGGTAGAAATCACTATTTCGGAAGGCAGAAACCGTCAGGTAAGAAAAATGTTTGAGGCGGTTGGCCATCATGTAATTGACCTAAAAAGAGTGCAGATCGGTCCCATTGAGCTTGGCTCGTTAAAAACCGGTCGCATCCGTAAATTAAATCCCAATGAAGTGCAGGCGTTACTTAGCGCCGCAGGAAAATAACAAAAAAGGAGACGAAGCCGTTATGACAGCATTACAACAGTATCAAACCTGGTTGGATTATCCCCAGCTGGAGGAATCCCTAAAAAATGAGCTTTTAGCAATCAAAGGAAATGAAGAAGAAATTGCAGAGCGCTTTTCCACTTCTATGGAGTTTGGAACAGGCGGTATCCGCGGAATCCTTCGTGCAGGGACCAACGGGATGAATGTGTATACCGTTTGTCAGGCAACCCAGGGGTTGGCTAATCTGATTGTGAAAAACGGGACAGACGCTATGAAAAAGGGCGTAGCTATCGGCTATGATTCCCGTCATTTTTCTGATACCTTTGCCAAAGAATCTGCAATGGTGTTGGCAGCAAACGGCATTCAAGTGTATATTTTCCCATCTCTTCGTCCCACTCCTATGCTGTCTTTTGCGATTCGGGAAATGAATACTACCGCAGGGATTGTGATTACCGCATCCCATAATCCTGCAAAATACAACGGTTACAAAGCATACTGGTCTGATGGCGGTCAGCTGCCTCCTGAAGAAGCTGATGTGGTTTATCAGGAAATGAAGCAGGTAGACCTCTTCCATGGAGTTAAGAAAATGCCTTTTGAAGAAGGAATGGCAAAAGGATTGATTGAGTGGATGCCAGAATCCGTGGACGAAGCATACTACAAAGCAGTAATGAATTTATCGGTAAATCCCGATGCGTTAAAAAATTCTGATTTACGGGTGGTTTACACTCCCTTCCACGGCTCCGGCAATATTCCCGTACGAGAAGTGCTGGGAAGAATGGGATTAAAGCATCTTACTGTGGTAAAAGAACAGGAATTGCCCGACGGCGCATTTCCCACCGTGAAATCTCCCAATCCGGAAGAATCCGAAGGATTTACCCTGGCTTTAGACTATGCCAAAAAAGAGGATGCTGATATCATCATCGGTACCGACCCTGACTCCGACCGTGTGGGGATTCTTTTAAAAACCGCATCAGGTGACTACGAAATCTTAAACGGTAACCAGATTGGCGTACTGATTGTAAATTACATTTTAGACGGCTTAAAGAAACAAAATAAACTACCTGAAAACGGCGCGGTGATTAAAACCATTGTAACCACCAATATGATATACGAGTTCCAGAAGGATTATCCCATTGAAGTCATCAATGTGTATACCGGTTTTAAATTTATTGGCGAACAGATTAAACTCTTTGAAGAAACCGGCAAGCATACTTATCTGTTTGGATTTGAAGAAAGCTACGGTTTCTTATCCGGTACTCATGCAAGAGACAAGGATGCCGTGAATGCTTGTATGCTTTTATGTGAAGCAGCTGCCTTCTATAAAGCACAGGGTAAAACCTTAAAGGATGTGCAGACCGAGCTGTATGAAAAATACGGCTACTATCGTGAGGGCTTGGTTTCCATCACTCACGAAGGTATGGCAGGGGTTGAAAAAATCAAAAGCTTAATGGCAGGTCTTCGTGCCAATGTGCCCACCGAATTTGCAGGGTTCAAAACCGTTTTGGCAAACGACTATTCCATTAAGGAAACCAAAAATCTCTTAACGGGAGAAATTTCCGAGCTGGCATTCCCGCCCTCCAACGTGTTAAGCTACGAACTGGAAGACGGCACACTGCTTTCCTTCCGTCCCTCCGGTACGGAACCGAAAATCAAGGCTTATATTATGACAAAGGGCAAAACCGAAGCGGAAGCTTTGGAAAAGAAAGCAGCGTTTGATAAGGCAATCCGCGAAGTGTTAAAATAGACGGCTTGAAAAACAGCGCATAATTTGTGAATCTCACCACTCGCCGTACACTCGGTACGGCTTCGGGCTTGTCAAGGCATTGCCTTGATTCGATTTCCAAATTCTGCATCTGTTTTTCTGCGCCTTACAGGATAAAAGGCGTAAAATGGATGAACCTCATCACTCGCCGTACACTCGGTACGGCTTCGGATAACCCCTTCGGGTTCGGTTTCTCCATTTTTCATCCTTTTCTCTGCGCCTTACAGATTGAAAAAATTAATGAAGAAAAAAACACCGCAAAGATTATCTTTGCGGTGTTTTTGTTTATTCAGTTTATTTCAAAGTGATAAAACCGTAGCTTTCCAAAATCGAAATATACTTTGCCAATCTGGGATATAGAGGTTCGGCTTTTTCGCCAAACTGCGCTTTCACGGGGTCTCCCATTTTGGTAATGGGAGTTTCTCCGTCAATTAGCTTCCAGATAAAACTTCCCAGTTCATCCAAGTGAATATAGGAAATTTTCGGCTTTTTAAAAAGTTTTTGTGCAATCCGGTTCATCACGCCCGTGTTTTCCACCGCCAAGGTGACAATACCGTCATCATTTTCGGTGAAAGAGATTTTTTCACTTGCCACGGGGATGTTATCCAGATAGTTTTGATTCAGTACTTTTTTCTTCATATGATTCTATGAATTACTGCTGGTTAGATTTCTGCTTTTTCCAAGCGGAGAATACGAATACCAACAGAATAATTACGGCAAACAGACCAACGCTTAACCACTGGGAAACTGCTTCCGGCAGGTTCAGCATTGCGCCTACATTGATAAACTTGTCCCAACCGAAGATTGCAATCACTGCCAGCAGAATACCCACTAAGCCTTCTCCTGCAATCATACCGGAGCAGTACAGAATACCGTTGTTAACTGCTGCCTCTCTTTTCTTTTCGTCTTTTTTGGATTTTTCAACTAAGAAGCGGATGATGCCGCCGACCATAATACAAGCGTTTAAGTGAACCGGCAGATACATACCAATGGCAAAGGGTAACACGGGAATTTTAATAATTTCCACAATCACGGCAATGATAGCACCAATGATTACCAGATTCCAGGGAAGTTGTGCATTCATAACGCCTTCGGTAATCATTTTCATCAGCATTGCCTGAGGTGCGGGAAGTTCCTGGGAACCGTAGCCCCAAGCAGTGTTTAACAGATACAGGGTACCGCCGATTGCCAGTGCCGATGCCACAACCCCTAAAATTTCACCGATTTGCTGTTTTTTGGGAGTGGAACCTAAGAGGTAACCGGTTTTTAAGTCCTGAGAGGTATCACCGGAAATAGCAGCCACAATACAGATGATAGAACCGATGGCAATGGCAGCTACCATACCGGAAGAGCCGGATTCACCGGTAGCTTTTAAGATAAGGGTAGAAAACAGCAGAGTTGCAATTGCCATACCGGATACCGGGTTGTTGGAGCTTCCAACCAAGCCAACCATACGGGAGGATACTGCTGCAAAGAAGAAGCCGAATACCACCACGATGACTGCACCGAGGAGAGATACGGGGATTGCAGGTACCAGCCATACAGCCAAGGTTAAAACTGCAACGGCAATCAGCACTGCAGACATAGGAAGGTCCTGTTCGGTACGGAGTTTACTGCCGGTGCTTTTAGCCCCTAAGCTTGCCATAGAATCGCGGAAGGTACGCACAATTAAGGGCAGAGATTTGATTAAGCTGATGATACCGCCTGCAGCCAGTGCGCCTGCACCGATATAACGGATGTAAGAACTCCAGATTGCGGATGCACCGCCTGATGCAAACATTTCGCCGATAGGTGTGGTGCCGGGATATAATACAATGCCCTGACCGAAGGTTACAATCATGGGTATTAAAACTAACCAGCTTAACAGCCCGCCTGCGAACATATAGGAAGAAATCTTCGGTCCGCAAATGTAACCAACGCTCAATACTGCAGGGTAAATCTGAGTTCCGATTTCTCCTGCGAAGCCTTTAATTTTTAAAGCCACTTCGCCGGGAACGGCTTTCAAACCGTCAATTACAAATTTAAAGAAGGCTGCAATTCCCATCCCTGCAAATACAGAAGAAGCGTTTGCACCGCCTTCTTCCCCTGCTAAAAGCACTTCTGCACAGGCAGTTCCTTCCGGATAGGGAAGCACACCGTGTTCTTTCACGATGAGAGCGTTTCTTAAGGGAATCATAAAGAACACACCCAGCAAACCGCCAATCATAGCGATTAGGGTGATTTCCAAAATGCCGGGTTGACTGATGTTGTAGCTGGGGTCAGCTGCCCAGATGAACAGAGCAGGCAGGGTAAAGATTGCGCCCGCTGCAACGGATTCCCCTGCAGAACCGATAGTCTGCACGATGTTGCTTTCCAAAATAGAATTTTTCCGCATTAAAATACGGATAATTCCCATAGAGATAACCGCAGCGGGAATGGATGCAGAAACGGTCATACCAACACGAAGTCCAAGATATGCGTTTGCCGCACCAAAGATAATTGCTAAAAGCACACCGATGACAATCGAGGTTACCGTTAATTCAGGGGTAACACGGTCAGCCGGGATGTAGGGTTGAAATTTGTTGTTTTGTTCCATAAATCTCTCCAATCTGCTGCCTTATAAAAACAGCTTTATTTTTCCGGATATTGGCGCAAATTTCACTAATTATAGTATACTTGATTCCTTGTTTTTTGTCAAGAGAAAGAAAACACAATTTCCTATAGTTTTAGAAAATACGGGAAAATTCATACAAAAAAGTCCGCCAAAAATCATTTTGACGGACAAAAGATTATACCTTTTTTTCAAATTGGTGTTTGCAAACAGTACAGGTGATTCGGATTTTTCCGATTCCTTTGGGAACACTCAGCTTTGCTTTGCATTTGGGACATTTCAAATAGCGCTTGTTTTTTTGTTTTGCGGTTTTAGTTGCAGATTTTTGAATAAAAGAAACCACTTTGTTTTTGATGTTGTAGTACGCATAAAGTTCCCGTCTTCGGGCAGAATGGTTTTTGGACATAGAACGGAAAACCAGCCAGATTAAAAGAAGAGAACCAATCAGACGGAGAATTGTCGAACGAAACAGAGTTCCCAGCAATGTGAAAGCACAGGACGCAATCAGCAGGGGAATGTAAAGACCGTCCATTCCATATCGTCCCTGCATAAAATCGGCAAATTTATACAATAGTCTTCTGAAAAAATTCATTTTTCTGTAACTCCTTTTATGATACTATTGCCATTTTATACCAGGTTTATGTAGATTGTGCGAAGTTTTCATTCTTTTTTTCGTAAAAAATATCACATAAACTTCAAAGATATTTCACAGACTATTCACAAACCTTTGTTAAGATGTAGCTACGAAAGAGGAAAGGAATCTATTCAATATGAATTACGATCAATATAACTCTGAAAATCAGGAACCCGAAACCAACATTCCTGCGACTGATACGTTCCGTGAAGAAGTTCCTGTGACAAACCCTGTTGACGCTGTCACAGAGCCTGAATCGGAGGCTCCTTTGACGGAGGAACCTGTGGAAACTGAACCTTTTTTGGAACAGTCTTCTTCCGAAGAAACCAATTTGGAAACAGACGAAAAACCGGAACAGAGCGAACCCACACATACGCAGGATCCCGTTTTGGAATCCGGTGAGTCTGCCGGTGAAGCTGTGGCTCCCAAGAAAAAGGGAACCAGATTTCTCGCATTGGTTTTGGCATTCGCTGTGGGAACTTGTGTCACTTCGTTAGCTACCTTTTTAGCATTGCCCAAGCTGATAGAACGCCAAATTCAGGAAACACAGTCTGCTTCAGGCTCGTATCTGACTCCTCCTAACCCGGCATTGAATGCTGAGCAGGCAGGTGCACCGGAGGGTGGCGAAAAGAAACTCTTAAGTGTGGTGGAAATTTCCCGAAGAGTCGGTCCTGCGGTAGTGGGCGTAAACACCGTGGTGCAGCGGCAGACGATTTTTGGGTCTTCCGCTCTGGCAAGTGGCTCCGGCTCCGGTATTATTATTTCAAATGACGGCTACATCGTTACCAATAATCACGTGATTGAGGGCGCCTCGGAAATTGCTGTTACCTTAAATGACGGTGAAGAATACCAGGCGGTTTTAATCGGCGCAGATGCCAGAACCGATTTAGCTGTGATTAAAATTGAGGGAGAAAACTTCCCGGTTGCAACCTTGGGAAATTCCTCAGAGCTTCAGGTGGGCGAATTGGCAGTTGCCATCGGAAATCCCCTGGGCAACGAACTTGCAGGCAGTGTGACCGGTGGATATATCAGCGCATTGAACCGTTCTATCACTGTGGATGACCAGGAATTTAACTTAATTCAGACGGATGCAGCCATCAATCCCGGAAACTCCGGCGGTGCGTTGGTGAACAATTACGGTGAAGTCATCGGAATTAACTCTGTGAAAATGTCTGCTTCCGGCGT
The DNA here is from genome assembly GCA_045540295.1 of Clostridia bacterium. Taxonomy (GTDB): domain Bacteria; phylum Bacillota; class Clostridia; order UMGS1840; family UMGS1840; genus SIG452. The sequence continues at coordinate 63,615 of JAZQGY010000031.1, read as the reverse complement.
GGAAGGCATCGGATTTGCCATTCCTATTGATGAAGCGAAACCCATTATTGACGATTTAATTGCCAACGGCTATGTAAAAGGCCGTCCTGTTATCGGGATTGCAGGCAGAAACGTGAGCGAGCAGGATTCCATGTATTATGATATCCCTGTTGGCATTTATGTGGTGGAAACTTCCCCCTATTCTGCAGCAGAGCGTGCAGGAATCAAAACGGGAGATGTGATTACGGAAGTTGACGGCGTAAAAGTAAAAACCGTGGACGAACTGAACAAAGAAAAAGAAAAGCATGTGGCAGGTGACACGGTTGTGTTAACCGTCATCCGCGGAACAGACACCCTAAAAGTTCCGTTGGTGCTTCAGGAAGATAAACCCCTTCCTCCTGAAAATTAAGCCCCTTCCTTAGTAGAAAGAGTGCAAAACGCTCTTTCTCTCCTTAATAAATTTCCTTATGCAGAAAGAACCCAATCCATACGGATTTGGGTTCTTTCTGCATTTTTATGTTATATGAAATTAGTAGCCGATTTCTACAACTCGAAGTGTCAGGGAGGAGAACCCTTCAATTGCTACATTCATCACATCGCCCAGAGGTGCGGATAAATCTTTGATGGTTCCCTTTGCGTGATTTACCAGAGTTTCACCGCCACAACGGACAGAGAAAACACCTTCAATTTGATTTTCTGTGATGGAAGAAACTTCGTCTACCTGAATCGTATAAGTCTGCTCACCTGCTTTGAAATTACCGTCTAAGGTGATTTGGGTGCGGTCTTCGTTATATTCTAAAATAAACATACCGGTAGCTTTTTCGCCGTTATATTTGACTGCTTGCAATCCGTAATAGGTAACAAGTTCGGATTTTGCTTCCTCTTCGCCCGGAAGGTTGGCAATCAGTTTGTAGTCATATTCTTGGGTGTGAAGCGATAGTTTTGCGCCGTCAACCGAAACGGTTCCCTTGATACGGCTGTTTCTGATATTGCCGTTCATTGCCACATCAAAATATCCGGTAAATCCGTCCGCTTGGGTAGAAGTCACTTCAACCAAAGAAATTTCGCAATCGATGTAATCGCCCAGGCCGCCGTTGTTGCAACGCATTTTTGCATAGAAGGTGGCGTTGTTCTGGCTTTCATCCCATGCGGTTTTGATTTCACCTTTGATGGCATCCTCACGATAACCGGAAATCTGCAGAATTTCCTGGGTTGTGTAAGTGTATTCGGTGGGTTCTGCCATAGGAGTCTGGGTGGGAGCAGGTGTAACAGTCGGTTTCGGTGTTTCGGTAGGCTCCGGTGTCTGGGTAGGAGTGGGTGTGGGAGTCGGCAGAGTCGGATCGGTTAAAGAAACGGTGTTGGTTTCGCTATCCCAATAAACTTCCTTGCCTAAGGCTTCCCCCACTGCACGGATGGGCAGATAGGTTGTGCCGTCCACAATGAAGGGTTCCACGATGTTTCCGTTTGCATCTTTTGGCTGGATTTTTGTTCCGTTAATCATAATCTGAATGTTGGCATACCAGGCTTCCAGGTTTTCGGTGCCGGTTTTTGCAATGGCGATACCGGTGGTGAGGGTAGCTCCAATGATGATGCCGGAAACTACGGATTTGATGTTTGCTTTCATGTTGTTTTCCTCCTTTTGGAACATGTGAAATTGTTTGGCTATACAAAAAAAGTGCGTAGCGTCTGGACACTACGCACGAAAAATGCACAGCCCCTTTTGCTGCGACACAAATTCATTCATCCTATTAAAGCATGCTGAAACAGAGCCTGCATTTTTACACAAGGAAGGTATAAAAATACACACTTTAATAGGAAACTACTATTGAATTTATGTCGCAAATTTATTATAACATAAGTTTTCTGATTTGTAAACAATTTTTTTAGAAATCGTAATTTTGAAGGCTTTTTTGAAGTGCTTCTATTTTTTCAAGTTTCAGGGAATTATTTTTATTTCGTGGGCATTCGGTATGGACACATTCGCTGCAATCGTGTTTCCTGCGCAAGTCAAAACAGCAACACATATAATTACACTCATCGCAACAACATTCGTTGCCGTTTTCACCGTTGCCCGGACAGTCTTTGCCCCCGTTTCCGGGAATTAATTCAATGCCGGTAATATCAATAATCATTTTTTCCTCCCAAATAAAAAAAGGTGTGTCTCCAATCGAAGACACACCGAAAAAGTGCCTCTCCGATTGCAGTAAAATTCCATCACCAGATTACGGGATAAGAAAGTAGAGAAAACACTTTTTGCCAAAAAAGAGTTTTCCCGTATCCGGTATATTTTATGAAATTTTACTGCTTTTTCATTGTAGCATAGAAGAAAAAATTTGTCAATAAAAATGTGTTCGTTAAGGGAGCAGGGGGAACTTTCGATTTTCCCTTACTTTCCCTTCAAACGAGTGCTCAGACAACCCACAGCTGTCCTATCATATGGTTTTACAAATCGCAGAAAAGCGTTCTACATCAGGTTATATCAACCTAAAAACGCTACCGAAGGACGACACGAAAAAAACAAAAAGACATGGAAAAATCCATGCCTTTTGCGTTTAAAATGATTCAAATTCCTAAGGTGCAGAGAAAAGGATGCAGAGGCAAGAAACCGAACCCCGTAGGGGGTTACCCGAAGCCGTACCGAGTGTACGGCGAGCGGGGAGGTTAATTGGTTATGCGCCTTTTCTCAAACCTATAATAGAAGAATTAGTCTAAGATGCGAACGCGAATCACTCCGTCAATCGCCTTCAATGCTGCTTCGGTTTCTGCCGGAATATCTCCTGCAACATCCAAAACAGTACAAGCGTATTCTTTCTTGGAACGGTTCTGCATATTATCAATGTTTAAAGATAATTTGGAGAACTCACCGGAAATCTGAGAAAGCATGGTGGGAATGTTTTTATGGAGCACTACCACACGTTTCTGACCGGGGATTCTTGCACAGGCCATTTCCGGATAATTTACGGAGTTTTTAATAATACCGTTTTCTAAATAATCACGGAGCTGAATAGCTGCCATGTATGCACAGTTTTCTTCGGATTCTTCGGTGGATGCACCTAAATGGGGGAATGCAATTACGCCCGGATAAGATGCAATGTCACCGTCGGGGAAGTCGGTTACATAACGGCGAACTTTTCCGCTGGACAGCGCTGCTTTAATGTCTTCATCTGATACTAACGCTGCTCTTGCATAGTTTAAGATGACCACGCCCTGCTTCATCTGGCTGATGGTTTCATTGTTGATAAAACCTTTGGTATCGGGAGTTAAAGGTACATGGATAGTGATATAATCACAGTTTTCATAAACCTGCTTTAAATCGGTAGCATGAACAACATTCTTGGAAATTCTCCAAGCACCGTCAATGGAGATGAAGGGGTCATAACCGATTACTTTCATTCCTAAGTTTAATGCGGTGTTTGCAACCTGTGCGCCAATTGCGCCCAAGCCGATAACACCTAAGGTTTTGCCTGCGATTTCGCAACCTGCAAACATTCCTTTGCCTTTTTCCACAGCTTTTGCCACGTCTTCGGTTAAGGTTTTTGCCCAGGCATTGCCACCGATTAAATCACGGGAGGACATTAAAAGACCTGCCAATACCAGTTCTTTTACGGCATTTGCGTTAGCACCGGGAGTGTTAAACACCACAATACCTTCGTCTGCACATCTGTCCACAGGGATGTTGTTTACCCCTGCACCTGCTCTTGCGATAGCATGGAGTTCGTCTCCGAATTCCATATCGTGCATTGCTGCACTTCTTACTAAAACACCTGCAGCACCGGTTAAATCATCGCTGATTTCATAAGCGGGCTTCAGTTCTTTCAAACCAATTTCAGAAATTTTATTTAAAGTAGCGATTTTCATGATTATATGCCACCTTTCTATTTGTTTTCAGCTTCAAATTTCTTCATAAAGTCAACCAGTGCCTGAACACCTTCCACGGGCATTGCATTATAGATACTTGCACGCATACCGCCAACGCTGCGGTGACCTGCTAAGTTCACAAAGCCTGCTTCTTTCGCTTCAGCAATGAATTTTTTGTTTAATTCATCGGAGGGAGAGAGGAAGGGAACATTCATAATGGAACGGTCTTCCTTCACAACGGTACCGGTGAAGAAATCGGAAGAATCTAAATAATCGTACAGGATTTTTGCTTTCTTGTAGTTAATTTCCTGGATTTTTTCCACGCCGCCCAAGTCTTTTAACCATTCTAATACTAATTTACAAATGTAAATTGCGTAGGTGGGAGGAGTGTTATACATAGAACCGGAATCTAAGTGAGTCTGGTAGTTAAACATAATGGGGCAGATGTCCATTGCATTGCCGATTAAGTCTTTTCTGATGATTACCACGGTGAGACCTGCAGGACCGATGTTTTTCTGAGCGCCTGCGTAGAGCATACCAAACTTTGAAACATCTAACTTTTCAGACAGAATGCAGGAGGAAATATCTGCAACCAGGGGAACATCACCAACGTCGGGCAGCTGGTTGAATTTGGTGCCGTAAATGGTGTTGTTTAAGGTGATATGTACAAAGTCTGCATCAGGTCTGAACATGGATTTGTCCAGTTTGGGAATGTAGGAGAAGGTCTTGTCGGCAGAGGATGCTACCTGGTAAGCGTCACCGTAATGTGCGCCTTCCTGATATGCTTTCTTTGCCCACTGACCGGTGATAACATAGTCACCTTTTTTATTTTTATTCATCAGGTTCAAAGCGATCATCGCAAACTGAGAGGATGCGCCGCCCTGCAGGAATAATACTGCATAGTCATCCGGAATTTCCATCAGCTCACGGAACAGTTCTTCCGCACGGTCAATAATTGCCTGATAGTCTTTGGAACGGTGGCTCATTTCCATAACGGACATACCTGCGCCGTTTGCATCTAACATTTCTTCTGCAGCTTTTTTTAACACTGCTTCCGGTAATGCAGAAGGTCCTGCACTGAAGTTGTACACTCTTTTCATACTTGCTGTCTCCATTCTGTTTTTATGTCTTGGACGCCAAAAAGGGCATCGTAAAAAAAAATTACACTTGTTTATTTTTTAACAATCTAACTTGGGTATCAAGTTTATTATACTACCTTTTTTTTGTAATGTCAATCATAAATCGTCGGTTTTTTTGCATTTTTGGTCCAAAAAAACGTTTTGGAAAACAAAACGGCAAAGGGATTCGTTGTATTACGGCAACACAGCTTAAAAAAAAGGGGAACAAAAGTCCGAAAAAAAGATGACCTTGCCAAACGGCGCAGCTTGGTTCATACTATGTGAGACGGAAGCCGAAGAAGTCCCGGATGTGGTAATCATAACGGTTTTCCGAACCCCTGTTAGTAAAACAGGAAAACAAGCGAAAGGAAGGAATGAGCATATGATTGACAATCCAATCGACTGCACTCAGGATGAGCATTTTGCAGTCGGGACCAATCCCATAGAGAACGGGGAAAATCCCCCCTTAATTCTCGGCAAGTTTAAAGATTATTCCGAGCTGGAAAAAGCATATTGCGAAAGTGAACGGTTTATCTCCAGAACCAGAGAAGAACTAAAAGAGGCGCGTGAACTCTTGGCGGAAGCCACTGTCTCCGATGTGGAAGAAAAATTTCAGAGCGACCTGGAGGGTTTTCTGCAAGAGCACGGCTTAGCTGATCGGGCATACGACTTTATCTCTTATCTGGAAGAAAACCCCGAACTGTTATCCTTAGATCACCAGGCGGCATTCACTATGGCCAAAAGGGCATTGACCACATTGCCCTCAGCTTACCGCGAATATGCCCACAGCTTGTCTCAGATGCCCCCGGCATTAATTTGCGGACAAGGCGGTGAGTTTTGTACCACTCCGGGCAACCAACCAAAAACCTTTGAAGAAGCAGGCGAAATGTTTCTTCAGATGGTAAAACACTAACATTCTGCTCCCGTTTCTGTTTGATTTTTCATAGGATTTTATAAAACGGGAACAAGAGGAAAGGACTTCACAATTATGATTACTACCAACACAGCGGATGTCGCTTTAAAAAGCTATTATCTGGACGTTTTAAGAAATCAGCTGAACACAACTACCAACCCCTTTTACAACAAAATTGTTACAACCTCGCAGAACATCATCGGTCACAAGGTGGTAAGACTTGCACCCTATGCGTTAAACGGCGGATTCGGATTCTCTTCCGACGCCGGCAACCTTCCCAAAGCAGGTTCCAATCAGTACACTCATTTTGAGACTACCACCAAGGATATGTATGGTGTGATTGAAATTTCTGATAAAGCGATGAAAGCGTCCCGCTTAAACACCAATTCCTTTGTAGACTTACTGACCCAGGAAATGAAAGGAATCTTGGAAGCTGCCAAGTTTAACTATTCCAGAGCCTTATTCACCGACGGTACCGGCGTGATTGCCACCGTGGTGGAAGGAAACGGCAATCAGGTACAGGTGGACTCTGTGAAATACCTGATTGAAGGGATGATTATTGATATTATCGGCTCTTCCGCTACCCAGGCTGCAAAACGTATTACCGCTATTAACCGTGCGGAAAAAGTCATTGTGTTAGACGGTGAGGTGACCGTTTCGGCAGGGGATAAAATTACCGTGCAGAATTCCTACGGCAAAGAACTGACCGGTTTGGGCGCAATTTTTAATTCCGACACTACTCAGCCCTTATACGGCGTAAACCGTAGCGAAAACTACTGGATGCTCCCCTATATCAATGAAGCTACCGGCGAAATCTCTGACTTAAAAATTCAAACTGCCATGGACTACTTAGAAGAACATACCGGCAGCAAAGTGGACTACATTTCCTGCTCTTATGATGTGAGAAGAAACTATCTTTCTTATCTGGAATTAACCAGAAGAAACATTGATCCCATGACGTTAGAAGGAGGATTTCAGGCGATTTCCTTTGGCGGTATTCCCATTGTGGCAGACCGTCATTGTCCTGACGGCACTATGGACTTGTTAAACTCCAAGTCCTTTGCAATGCATACCTTATCCGATTGGGATTGGCTGGATGACGACGGCAAAATCTTAAAACAGATTGCCGGAAAACCCGCATGGACCGCAGTTTTAGCCAAATACGGCGAGTTAATGTGTGACCATCCGGGCGGTCAGGCAAGACTCACAGGAATCACAGCGTAATAGGGGATGTCAAAAGACTTTAGTACGCAAGAAGCAAGTTTTTGTTATCAACAAACGTTACTACTTGCCGTACCTTTGCATGGCACCTTAGAACCTAACGCAGAGTTTTGGTTCAGTTTGTTGATGCTAAAGCCTTTTTCCTATCCCTGATAGCAAGGGGTTGTTTAAGAAGTCCATTAACTTTTTAAGCAACCCCTTTTTTAAAAAAAGAGGAATTATGAAACAACAACCAAAAAAAACGCCCATTACGACCAATGTGTATTATATTCCCGAGCGACTTCGGGAACTGGATTCGGGGTATTTTGTGCTCCGCAATCATGAGGCACAAACCTTTGAAATTCATCACAAAGACCAGCCACATAACACCTATTGTTTAACCGTTCCCTATGCGGAGTTGGATGAAAGAACGCTTCAGTTGGTGCGAAAAACTCGTATTGCAAACATGGAAAAAATCCTTTTGGAAATGGAAGAAACCAACCAAAAAATTTCAGAGGAGCAAACCAAAATTCCTGAGGAAGCAACCGAAAAACTTCGGGAAACCATCACCTATCTTTCTCATCATGCCGACAAAGAACACATTGATGGCGAGGCGTTTACAACCCGTTTTTTGTAAGGAAGGAGGAAGATGATGACCTTACAGGACGTAACCAATGTAGCATCTGTGTTGGTTGGAAAACCGGTGGACAGCCCACTGGCAAACCGCTTTTTAAACGAAGGAATCCGTCTTTTGATTGCCCGATATCCCACCGCTTGCCCTATAAAATGTTTGCGTGTGCTTTGGCAGGCAGACACCGACCCCTATCCCATGCCTGCCCACCGCGGTATTTACAAGGTGTATCGCAATAAGCAGTTATACGGAGATTACCGACTGGATGAGGAAGGGCTTTTTCTCAATCGGGAGGGGGAATATCAGGTCTATTATTACAGCGCTCCCCAGGGATTTGTAGCGGAGGGAGAAAGAATTCCAACGGCACCTGAATATGATTCAGAATTATGTAAATATGTAGCATTTTCTGTGCTACGCTCAGATGACCCTACCAACCGTTTAGCAGACCGCCTGATTGAAGAATTTTATGATAATTGCGCCGCTATTCATCAGAGTTTGCAGGGCAGAATGAGAATCCCACATTCCCCCCTGCCTACACCGAGCTGGAGGTAGGCGTATGAATTTTTACGATTTTTCCGGGGGGATTGTCAACAAAAAATCTCCCTATTTACTGAAAAAAGATGAGGCACTGGAACTTTGCAATTTTGATGTGGAAGCGGGAGGCCTTAAGGTGCGGGCCGGTACCGCCAAGAAGTACGGTCCTTTTGTGGGAGAGGTTACCGCAATCCATAAATGCTTGAGTACCAAAGGGCACGAGATTTTGTTCGTCCAGTGCGGAAAAGATCTGGAGATGGTGGTAGGTGGAGTAAAATGTAATCACTCGATGCTGTGTGCTACCTTCAAGATACTTCCCGTTACTGACGGTTATGCTATTCTTTTGGCAGGAGGAGCTCAGCTGCTCAATGCTATTTATCGCCGTGTGGACGGTGTGATTACCGTGAAGAATCCCTGGGAAGGGTATCTGGTGTTGGAGCGCTTATCCGATGACTATTCCACCAATGGGGATTTTCCGGCTGATTTATACGGAAAAAACATTTGGGATGAGGATACGAAGACTCTCTATTATGCCAAAGCACATACTAATGCTACTCGTGATAATATTAAGCAGCTTCTTGCAACCAATCAGTTTGTGAATCTGGGAGTAGCGGGGGATTTGATGTACATGAGTTATAATTTTAGTACGGAACTGGATTTAGATTTAAAAACACTGTATTCTGACAGCCCCTATTTTGCATACGAACCGTGTTATTCTTTGCATCGCGTGTTTCGTTCGGGGCCTGTGCGAGATGAAAACGGTATTCGCGCCTGCCAATGCCCCTACATTGTTTGGCATCCCGCTTCTATGCGCTACTTTGCGGCAGGGCATCCCGATTATCCCACTGCTTTATTTATCAGTGAGCCAAATGAATGGTATACCTATCGGGCAGAAAATATGCTCTATCCCCATCTGCACTTAGGAAAAATCACAGGGCTTTCGGTAGTGGAGAAGTCGGTGGTGGTTTCCTATGAGCATGGTTGGAGTCATTATGTAGGCTCCGACCCCACAGAAGACGGTCAGTGGTCTCTTATCAGTGTTCCGGATGGTACTCGTTACGGGCAAACTGTTTGTACCACACCGGGAAGCGTCAGCTTTCTGTCTGATAGCGGATTGGTCAGCTTTTCCGCATCCATGTTAACGGTGCAGATGCTCTATTCTCCCTCCAGTTCCCTTTATAAGTTTCTGTCTTTAGAAAAAATTGCGCTGCCCACTCCTAAAGAAAAGGCATTTGCGTTTTACCGAAACGGCATTTACTATCTGATGATTGATGACACCATGTATTTGTATCATTTTACCTTGGGTGCTTTTCTTTGTTATCGGGGACTTACCTGCCAATGTATGACAGAAAGCTACAGCGGGGAACTTCTGATGGGGGCAGGAAACTATGTGACGGTGTTTTTGGAAGGTACCTCCACCGATTATAATCCGGATACAGATTCCGAAATCCCCATTCCCTATTCAGTAACAATTCCCATTCTTGGTGCCGTCGAGGAAACCGAACTTGCCCGTTCGGAGGAGTTGGCGGTAAAATCTGCTTCCTTAATGTATCCCATTGATTGCCATATCAGACTTTCTTCCGAGCAGGAACAAAAGGAAGGCGTTTTGGCACACACCAATCATTTAAGTTATCAGAATACCCCTTGGAATTATCGCTATCGTGACAGTAGTTTTTCGGAAACTGTTCTGCCATGGAAGGTGACGGGGAACCTGTTTCTTTTGGAAATCTTTGGCACCACCAATCCCGAAGAAAAAATCCCCTTGCAGATTTATAATATTTATTTAAAACTGAAAAAGGAACGTGATAAATGATGGGGTTATGCTTACTGTGTCTGATTGTGATTGAATTTTTAAAATACCGGGAACTAAAAAAACTGTGCCAAGTTTCAAAAGAAAAAATATTCTTGGAATCCCAATCAAAAAAACCGCCTAAGGCAAGAGAAAGCTTTGTAGTAAAACGCATGGAAGAACGAGTAAAGGAAGCGCTTTATAACTAATAAAAAGACGAAATTGCAACGCAATTTCGTCTTTTTTATTTTTTATTGGATAGCTGCTACAATAGCGTCTCCCATTTTGGAGCAGGAAACGGTATTCTCGCCGCCTAAGTCTGCAGTGCGGAGTCCTTGATTTAACACTGCATCCACTGCATCCTCTACGGCTTTTGCTTCTGCCTCTAAGGAGAAGGAATCCCGAAGCATCATGGCAACGGAAAGAATGGTGGCAATGGGGTTTGCTATGTTTTTTCCTGCAATATCGGGAGCAGAACCGTGAATGGGTTCATACAATCCGAAGGTGCCGTCTCCACGGGAGGAGGAAGGCAGAATCCCAATGGACCCTGTAATTTGCGCCGCTTCATCGGAGAGAATGTCACCAAACATATTGTTGGCAAGTACCACGTCAAACTGACGGGGATTCTTTACCAATTGCATTGCAGCATTGTCCACCAGCATGTCGGTGACGGTCACATCAGTGTATTCCTTGGCAACTTCATGCACAATTTCACGCCATAAACGGGAGGTTTCCAGCACATTTGCTTTGTCGATACTGGTCACTTGTTTGTTTCTCTTTTGTGCTGCGGAAAATGCCACATGGGCAATTCTTTTGATTTCTTCCTCTGTGTAGCTTTCGGTGTCATAGGCTTCGTCACCCCGTCTGCCACGTTCTCCAAAGTAGATGCCGCCGGTTAATTCCCGCACCACATAAATGTTGATGCCGTCTTTGACCAGTTCATCTTTTAGGGGAGATGCTTCCTTCAGAGCAGGGAACAGCACCGCAGGACGGATGTTGGCGTAGAGCTTTAACGCTTTTCTGATACCTAATAATCCGGCTTCCGGACGTTTGTCACCGGGAAGAGTATCCCATTTGGGACCGCCTACTGCACCCAGTAATACTGCATCGGACTGCTGGCAGATTTCCACGGTTTCTTGGGGAAGCGGAGTTCCCGTTTGATCGTAGGCAACTCCACCCATCAATACTTCACGAAAGCGGAAGGTGTGTCCATAGGTTGCACCGATTTTTTCTAATACTTTTTGTGCTTCTGTCACCACTTCAGGACCGATGCCGTCCCCTTTGATGACTGCAATATGATAATTCATTTGAATGTCTCCTTATAAAAGACTGTTAAGAAGTCCGCCTTTTTCAATAATCGCCTGAATTTCTCTCGGGAAGGGAGCAATGGGAAAGGTAAGGCTTTTATTTTCAATGGTTAAAATCCCTTGTTCTAAATCACAGCTTACCGTATCACCGTCAGAAATATGATCCACCCCTTCGGCACATTCCACAATGGGAAGCCCAATATTGATAGCATTCCGATAGAAAATTCGCGCAAAGCTTTTTGCCACCACCAACGAAATTCCACTGGCTTTGATGGCAATAGGAGCGTGTTCACGGGAAGAACCGCAACCGAAATTCTTTTCGGCAACCATCACGTCACCCGGTTTCACTTTTTTAATAAATTCTTTGTCAATATCTTCCATGCAATGTTTTTTTAATTCCTCAGGATCGGAGGTGTTTAAATATCTTGCAGGAATGATTACATCGGTATCAATATTATCGCCGTATTTATGTACAGAGCCTTTTATCACAGTAATCCCTCCTTATTTAGGACAGCTTAAAAAACCGTCAATTGCGCTTTGTGCCGCCACATAGGGGCTTGCCAAGTATACCTCAGAGGTGGTGTGTCCCATTCTGCCCACAAAATTACGGTTGGTGGTGGCAACGGCACGTTCTCCTGCCGCTAAAATGCCCATATGACCGCCCAAACATGGGCCACAGGTAGGAGTAGAAACCACGGCACCCGCTTCGATAAATGCCTTGATGTAACCTGCCTCCATTGCCTCCAAATAAATTTTCTGAGTGGCAGGAATAATGATGCACCGCACATCGGGATGCACTTTCTTGCCATTTAAGATTTCATAAGCTTGCGCTAAGTCAGAGAGGCGTCCGTTGGTGCAGGAGCCAATCACCACCTGGTCAATCTTTATTTTTCCGAATTGGTCGGGAGTTTTTGTATTTTCAGGCAGATGAGGGAATGCCACCGTGGGTTGAAGCTTGGAAAGGTCAATGGTCAGTTCCTTCACATAACAGGCATCTCGGTCAGGAGCATAGGTGGTGTAAGTAGTTACTTTATCTTTTAAGTAGGCTTCGGTAATTTCATCAAAAATGAAAATGCCGTTTTTAGCCCCTGCTTCAATTGCCATATTGCAAATACAAAGGCGGTCATCCATAGAAAGATTTTTAACGCCGTCTCCCATAAATTCCAAAGACTGATACAATGCACCGTCTACTCCGATAGTGCCAATCAAATGCAAAATCACATCTTTTCCTGTTACATAGGGGGGAAGGGAACCTATCAGGTTTACTTTGATGGCTTCGGGCACTTTAAACCAAGCTTCTCCCTTTGCCATTCCCGCTGCCATATCAGTGGAGCCAACCCCGGTGGAGAAGGCGTTTAAGGCACCGTAGGTACAGGTGTGAGAATCCGCACCGATAACCACATCGCCTGCTTTTACCAATCCTTTTTCCGGAAGCAAGGCGTGTTCAATACCCATTTGACCCACATCGTAAAAATGAGTGATGTGATGTTTTTTGGCAAAGTTGCGGCTTACTACTGCCTGCTCTGCCGCTTTGATATCTTTATTGGGGCAAAAATGGTCCATCACCAATGCAATTTTATCTTGATCAAATACAGAGCTCAACCCTGCTTTTTCAAATTCACGGATGGCAACCGGTGCGGTAATATCGTTTGCCAGTACCATATCCAACTTTGCCATAATCAACTGACCAGCACTGACACAGGGAAGCCCTGCGTGACTTGCCAGGATTTTTTCAGTCATTGTCATACCCATAAAAAGGACTTCCTTTCTTACACAATCAACTTATTCACACCGTTTAAGTAAGCTTTGATACTTGCTTCCACAATGTCGGTACTAATGGCTCTGCCTGTGGCTTTTTTGCCATTTAAGTTTAATTTTACCACCGCTTCACCCAATGCGTCTTCACCTTCGGTAACGGCATGAATCACATAGTCACGAAGTACGAAGTTCTGCTCGGTAATCTGATTGATGGTTTTAAATGCAGCATCAATGGGACCGTCTCCCGTGGCAACTTTTTCAATCACTTCATCTCCGCATTTTACCTTAATCATAGCAGTAGAGGTGATGGTGTTGCCCGAGTTAATCACAAACCGTTCCAAGGTGTAGGTTTCGTGGATTTGCACTTTTTTGTTGGCGAGTAACGCTTCAATATCCCGGTCAGTGATGGATTTTTTCTTGTCTGCCAGCACTTTGAAATGTTCAAAGGTGCGGTCTAATTCTTCTTTGGTTAAATGGTATCCCAAAATTTCTAACCGCTCCTCAAAAGCATGTCTGCCGGAATGTTTTCCCAATACCATCTGTTCAGAGGGCTTACCGATGGATTCGGGGGTCATAATTTCGTAGGTGGAACGGTTCTGCAGCATTCCGTGCTGATGAATGCCTGATTCATGGGCAAAAGCGTTGGCACCGGTAATTGCCTTATTGGGCGGAATGCTTACGCCGGTAATGGCGGAAATCAGTTTGGAGCTGCGGTAAATCTGGCGGGTGTTAATGTTGGTCACAGCGTCGTAGTAGTCACTGCGGGTTTGAATACCCATTACCACTTCTTCCAACGAGGTGTTTCCTGCCCGTTCCCCGATACCGTTGACGGTACATTCAATCTGGGTTGCACCTGCTTTCACAGCTGCTAAAGAGTTGGCAACTGCCATCCCCAAATCGTTGTGACAGTGAACAGATAAATCTGCTTTATCAATATTGGAAACGTGTTCTTTTAAGTAGGTGATATAGGCAGCAAATTCGTCGGGAGTGGAGTAACCCACCGTGTCGGGAATGTTTACTGTGGTTGCACCTGCTCCTATGGCTGTTTCAATCACACGTGCCAAAAATGCCTTGTCGCTTCGGGACGCATCTTCTGCGGAAAATTCCACATCAGAGCAGTATTTTTTGGAATAGGCAACCATTTCTTTTACACGCTTGAGTACTTCCTCCTCATCCATTTTCAGTTTGTATTGCATATGGATGGGAGAGGTTGCCAAAAAGGTGTGAATTCTTGGATTTACCGCACCCTTTACTGCTTCATATGCCGCATCAATATCCTTGCAGGTTGCCCGTGCTAAGCTTGCTACAGTTGCATTTTTTACGGTTTCGGCAATGGCCTTTACCGATTCAAAGTCCATGGGGGATGCAATGGCAAAGCCTGCTTCAATTACGTCCACATTCAGCAGTTCTAACTGTTTTGCCACCTCGATTTTTTCGGTTAAATTCATGCTGCAGCCGGGAGATTGCTCGCCGTCACGCAAGGTGGTATCAAAAATTTTGATAGTTCTTGCCATTTTTCTCACTCCTTTATATCAGAAAATTTTATAAACTTTGTAAAAAGAAAAAGCCTGATGCTGTACATCGTACAACAGCAGGCTCTTTTTAAACGATGGGAAAAAGAGATATCACTTGGTTGCACGACAAACAGCATTACCGCCACATAACAACAAGGTAATGCATAATAAACCTAATAAGTTTGCCATAAACTGCATCATTATGATAGTCTCCGTTTTCTAACAGAATTTTCCTTATGATAGCACAAAGAAAACGATTTGTCAAGGAAATTTGGGAATTTTTTTTAGAATCCGCCGTTGCGATGAAACGTACCGAACAAAAAAGGCATGGGAAAAATCCCATGCCTTTTTGGGCCTGTGTTCTTTTATTCAGCCAAACCTTAGTCTTCCATTGAGGTGGTGGTTGCTCTATCATAAATTGCCAGTACTTCCTGAGAAGGTTTCTTATCAATTAAGGAAACTACAACTGCCACAATTGCACAAGCGATAAAGCCGGGCAGAATTTCGTAAATACCGGTAGATGCTGCCAGATACAGATACCATACAATATCCACAATGGCACCTGCAACAATACCTGCTACAGCACCTTTGTAAGTGAAGCGTTTCCAGAACAGAGACAGTAAAATTACAGGTCCGAATGCAGCACCGAATAAGCCCCAAGCGTTTTCAACCATGTTCATAATTGCCTGAGCACCGGTACCGCCGTCATTTGCAATAAAGAATGCAACGATTGCCACCAACACAACCACAATTCTGCCAACCCATAAGAGTTCTTTGTCGGAAGCGTTTTTGCGGATTAAGGGTTTGTAAATATCGGAGGTGAAGGAAGAAGAAGCAACCAGCAGCTGAGAGTCTGCGGTAGACATAGAAGCTGCGATAATTGCTGCCAAAAGAATTCCTGCAATAAAGCCGGGGAAGAGCTGTCTTGCCAGTTCGATAAATACCAGTTTCTGAGAACCGGTGGGTAAGAGCTGGTCTGCCAGCATCATTCTGCCAAAGTATGCAATTAAGATGGCTGCCAGCAAGGTCACAACAACCCAGATAATCGCAACGGTTGCAGATTTTTTTACCATAGAGGGTTTCTTAATGGACATAAATCTTACGATAATATGAGGCATACCAAAATATCCTAAGCCCCATGCCAAACCGGACACAATTTCCTGCCAGCTTGCAGCAAACAGATTGGGTGTAAAGACACATTGCACTGTTTCGCCTTTTTCCACATATTCGTATACATTAGATAAGTTTGCAGGATTCAAGGTCTGAGTGCAAACAATGATAATCGGCACAGCCAACAGAGCAATTAACATTAAAATTCCCTGGAAAAAGTCAGTCCAGCAAACAGCTTTAAAGCCACCTAAGAAGGTGTAAATCAAAATAATTGCGGCAAAAATTACCATTGCCACGGTGGTATCTAATTGAGGGAATAAAGTGGTAAACACTGTGGTACCTGCAGAGAATGCAGATGCAACGTAAATGGTGAAGCTAATTAAAAATACAACTGCACAAACAATTTTTAAGGCAGAGCTTTTTGCCATAAAACGGTTGGTTAAGTACTGAGGAACGGTGATGGCATCGCCGGAGGCTTCGGAGAATTTTCTCAGCCTTTTTGCCACGATAATCCAGTTTAATGCGGTACCGATAGCAAGACCGATTCCAATCCAAGCCTGACCTAAACCAAATGCTAAAATACTGCCGGGTAATCCCATTAAGAGCCAGGCACTCATATCAGATGCCTGCGCACTCATCGCAGTAACCCAGGGGCCCATCTGACGGCCACCTAAGAAATAATCTTTTTCGCTATTACTTTTGTTTTTGAAGAAGAACCATACTCCGATGCCAAGCATACAAACGAAGTATAAAACAAATGCTAATGCTTCTCCTGTCATAAAAATCTCTCCTTTTCTTGCTTTGTGCAATCAAACATAATTGCCACAAAACGGAAATTCCTTTCCATTATAATATAAAATGCAAAATAAGTCAAGAAAAGTTTTTTATTTTGTTGTTTTCGCTCATTTTACCTATTTTGCTTATTTGGCTGATTTTTTTATTTTAAATATAATTTAAATCTTGTATTTTTACGAAAAATAAGATATACTAAAGACAGTAAATAATTTTTCCTCGAAAGGTATGATTTTCTATGAAATGTTGTATGATTGCTGTGGGAAACGAAGTTGTTTCGGGCGATATTGTAAATACCAATGCGCCGCTTCTTGCCAATCTTTTAAAGCCATACGGCATCCGCACCGTGATGCAGATTGCGGTGGAAGACTCAAAAAAAGATATTAAAAAGGCAGTCAAACGAGGGCTTAAAAAAGCTGATTTGGTCATTACCACCGGCGGTCTTGGCCCCACTTATGATGACATCACCAAAAAAGCGGTGGCAGAAGCCTTGGACCGTGAATTGGTGCGAGACAACTATTCGGTGGAAATATTGAATCTGTATTTCCGTCGGATTGGCAGAGAAATGCCTTTATCTAATTTAAGTCAGTGCGATTTTCCAAAAGGTTCTCAGATTATTCAAAATCCCAATGGGACTGCTCCTGCCTGCATTGTAAAAACCAAAGAAGGCACCGTGATGATGTTGCCGGGACCTCCCATCGAAGTGCAGGCTTTGATGGAAACCGAGGAGATGCTTTCTTTTTTAAACGCTCAGAAAAAAGAAGAAATCTTAGAAACCACTTTGCGGTTTATAGGAATCGGAGAATCCCACTTAGCAGAAATTTTTGCTGATGAAATGAAAGCAGAAGACAACCTGACCTTAGCTCCCTATGCAAAAACAGGGGAGGTACATTTAAAAATTACTGCCAAAGGCGAAACGGTGGAAGAAGCAGAAGAGCTGACTGAGAATTTAAAGCAGGTGATTTATAGCAAAGCTGGGGAGTATATCTATGCAGAAGGAAACCATCCTTTAGAGGAGGTTTTAATTCGTCAATTGATTCAAAATAAGCAGACCTTTGTGACAGCGGAATCTTGTACCGGCGGTATGATCGGTGCAACCGTGACAGCTGTCCCCGGTTCATCCGAACCTTATCTGGGCGGGGTGGTGACTTATTCTAACGCACAAAAAGTGGCACTTTGCGGTGTTTCGGAGGATACCTTATCCGAGTACGGTGCCGTGTCTAAGGGAACTGCTTGTGAAATGGCAGAGGGAATTCGAATCCGCACAGGTGCAGATATTGCCGTTTCCGTAACCGGTATTGCAGGCCCCGGTGGTGGAACCGAGGAAAAACCGGTGGGGTTGGTATATATCGGAGTTTCCACCAAGGATAAAACAGATGCGGTTCGTTTCCATTTTGTGGGCAATCGGGAAAAAGTCCGTCAGTTATCCGTAAAAAATGCATTATATCTGGCATTAAAGGCTTCTGAAAAATTAGCCGATTCTACCACCGAATTGTAAAAAAAATAGAACATTTGTTCGATTTTTTTGTCGAAATCTATTGACTTTTATAAAAAATTTGCTATAATGTGGGTATGAATGATGAAAAAACCTGCGGGAAAGGATGGTATCACGAAATGGATATGGATCTGGAAAAACGAAAAGAAGACCGCCAAAAAGCCTTAGCGGCTGCAATGGCACAGTTGGATAAACAGTTTGGGAAAGGCACAGTTATGCGTCTTGGCGAAAATTTATCCATGGATGTGGATGTGATCCCCACCGGCATTATGACCTTAGACCGTGCAACCGGTGTTGGCGGTGTTCCCAGAGGTCGTGTGATTGAAATTTACGGTCCTGAAAGCTCCGGGAAAACCACCGTTGCTCTGACGATTATTGCAGAAGCTCAGAAAAACGGCGGCGAAGCTGCGTTTATTGATGCGGAACACGCCTTAGACCCCATTTATGCAAAACGTTTAGGGGTTGATATTGATTCTCTTTTGATTTCTCAGCCGGACACCGGTGAGCAGGCATTGGAAATAACCGAAGCATTGGTTCGCAGTAATGCGCTGGATGTTATCGTAATTGATTCGGTTGCAGCTTTAGTACCCCGTCAGGAAATTGAAGGGGATATGGGAGATTCTCATGTGGGCCTTCAGGCAAGACTGATGTCTCAGGCACTTCGCAAGCTGACCAGTGTTATCAATAAGACCAAAACCACCACCATTTTTATCAATCAGCTTCGTGAAAAGGTTGGTGTAATGTTCGGCAATCCCGAAACAACCACCGGCGGTCGTGCATTGAAGTTCTATTCTTCCATGCGTTTGGATGTTCGCCGCTCGGAAGCCATTAAAAACGGTACCGATATTATCGGAAATAAAGTCAAAGTAAAAGTGGTAAAAAATAAAGTTGCACCTCCCTTTAAGGATGCGGAATTTGATATCCTCTACGGAGAAGGCATTTCCAAAAACGGGATGTTGCTTGACCTTGGTGTGGAAGCAGGAATCGTGGAAAAAAGCGGTGCCTGGTATAACTATGGCGATATGCGATTGGGCCAGGGTAGAGAAAATGCCCGCGTTTACTTAAACGAAAATCCCGAATTAGCAAAGGAAATTGAAGAGAAAATCCGTGATAATTGGGACGATTAATCATTGAGCATGCTACATAAAAAAGGTTACTGCATTCGCAGTAACCTTTTTTGTTTTTTGGTTTTTTATGATGCTATTTTCGCTTTCCGAAGAAAACAGGCGAAAGCCGTTTGTATACCAAAAAGGCAAACGCCACATTGATGAGTCCTTTCACTAAAGTGAAGGGGAAATTCATGTAAATCAGTGCTTTCCATAAGTCTGTTATAGCAGGATTAATCGCTTGATACATGCTGATAATGGCTTCCATAGGCATCATTGCGGTATACATGGGATACACAATGTAGTAGTTGGTGAAAATTCCCACAAATGCCATGGAGAATGCTCCCACCAAGGAGCCAATGAAAGCAAATTTTCGGTTTCTTCTAATCTTATAAAGCCAGGCTGCAGGTACCACGAATAACACGCCTAAGAGAAAATTGGAAAGCGCACCCACTAACTGTGCACTTCCAAAAAACACATTAAAGAGAATGTTTTTGATAAAGCAGACCGCAACAGCGTACCAGGGGCCGAAGGCAAACCCTGCCAGCAGAGCAGGTAAATCGGAAAAATCCAGCTTGATAAAGCCGGGCATCCACGGAATGGAAAATCCGATTAGAGACAACACAATTGACACGGCGGAAAGCACCGCCGTCACGGTTAAGTTTCTTGTTTTGACGGTAGACATAGCGAAAAGATTCCTTTCTTTCATCCTGACTGTAACGGTCGGTATTGGGATTTCACCAATTCAGCCTTTGACTTACAAAAGGCGCGTGGACTTTCCGCCATGATCATAGCGCGTACCACCGGTCGGGAATTTCACCCTGCCCTGAAAGTATATTTTATTTTTTTTACGGATTGGTTACGGTCAAGGTAACGGTTTCATCGTTGGTGCGGATTACCTTTTCCGGAATTCGAAGGGTAACATGGTAAGACGGTTGAGGATTTTCAGCATCGTAACGAATGGTTCCTTCCAATCGTTGTATTCTGCTTAAATCAGCTTCCCTTCCTGCGATTTCCACCTCGTTTTGGCTGAGAGAATAATTGTTCATCACGGTATCCGGCAGACCCATCATATAAATGGGCACTGTTTTTCGCTTCAGAACGGGAATCTGAACATTGATTCCTTCATCAGTAATTGTGAGGAATTTGTTCATAATTTCCTCTCCTTGCGCATTCACTGCGACGCCGGTGAACTGACTTGCAACATCGGAGGTCACATCCGTCATATCCAAGTGAACCACAATTTCGTGGATGTCTTTTGCCACCAGCTCAGGCACTTTTATGGTTGCCTCCTTGGGCGAAATTTCCACATTTTTTGCATCAATATAATAATCCTTTTCCATATTGCCGTTGTACGAAATGCGAATCGGCTTCTTTACGGTGATAATTCGGTCCACATACAAAGATACATTGGCAGGACTTTTGGAAATAATGGTGATATTCGGATCACTGGTACGAACCCGGATGGGCAGGGAATAATCTCCGGCGGATTTGGCATTGGACACATCCACATAGGCACTTAAGGACGAATGGTCAAAGGAATTTAAGTAGGAGCGCTTGGTGGAAATGGTCACATTGGTAGTCAGGTTGGAGGGGGGATTGCTCACAACAAACCCTTCATTGTTGATTCCTGCTTCTCCGGTAATCACAACGGGGACTTCAAATACCTCGTAGCTGATTTCAGGATTTTGTGCTAACTGAACGAAGGCCCATAAAAGGATGGCAAGAATCAGTGAAAACACTTTCAGCATGGTATTTCGTTTGATTGCATCCAAAAACTTTTTCATGGGAACCTCCTATCTGTTATCTTTTTTGCGATTTATTTTTTCTTGATACGTCTGACCATTTTTTTTAAGTTGGTTTTCTTTTGGTTTTCTTCCTTTAAAAGCAGTTTAGAAAGTGCTTCCTTTAACACGGTATGGCTTAAGTTTCTGGTCAGACCGCCGTTGCATGCTAAAGAAATCTTTCCGGTTTCTTCGGAAACGATCACCGAAATACAGTCACTGCTTTCGGTAATGCCGAGGCCTGCACGGTGACGGGTACCTAATTCGGATTCCAAACTGTCGTTTTGCGAAAGGGGTAAAAAGCAGGAAGCTGCTTTGATTTTTCCTTCTCCGATAACCACGGCTCCGTCGTGCAGCGGTGCTTTGGGATAGAAAATATTATTTAAAAGTTCGGTGGAAACTTCGGCGTTCAATGGGATTCCTGTGCCGATGATATCTCCGATTTTTGTATTTCTTTCAATGATAATTAATGCACCGATTTTCTTTTCTGCCAATGCTTTTGCGGAACCGGTAACCGCTTCAATGATTTTGTGAGTAGGGCTTTGCGCTTCGTCTCCTTCAAAATTGAACAGGGACACGCCGCTTTTTCCAACTCTTGCCAAAGCGGCACGTATTTCCGGCTGGAACAGAACAAACACCGCCAAAAGCCCGACCTGCATGGTATTCTGCAAGATGAAATGTAAGGTGTTGAGCTTAAAAATATTGGATAATTGCACAAACACCATCAAAAATACAATTCCCTTTAAAACCTGAACAGCACGGGTATCCTTAAAGAATTT
The DNA here is from genome assembly GCA_045540295.1 of Clostridia bacterium. Lineage (GTDB taxonomy): Bacteria > Bacillota > Clostridia > UMGS1840 > UMGS1840 > SIG452. The sequence continues at coordinate 41,948 of JAZQGY010000031.1, read as the reverse complement.
TGCAATCTGATAAATCAGATATGCCACAATAGCAATGTCAATATAATCTGCTAAGCGGATGGTGGATAAAATATTCAGTCCGGATGCAACTGCAACTTCAAATGGCACGTTTGTTCACCTCCAATCTTTCTGATAAAACATTATATACACTTCTTCTTTTCTATTATACTACGATTTTATGAAAATGTCACGAAAAATTTTTTTACATTTTTGTTACACCTGATGAAGGTATTTTTTTATGGGCATCGGTCATACTATTTTTGAATGAAAAAAAGACAGGAGAATGTCCGGTGCCAAAAATCAGAATCATAGGAAAACGACCGTTGTCAGGAGAAGTGAAAGTGAATGGCTCCAAGAATGCAGCATTACCGATTTTAGCAGCAACGCTATTGTCGGATACAGCCTGCTGTATTCACAACGTGCCACCGATTACAGATGTTTTGAACATGAAACGTCTTTTGTTGGAGACAGGGAAACAAAGCAATTTTCAAAAGGAACAGTTTTTCACGGAAACCTCCTCTGAGCTTTCTCCTTTTGCGCCATATCATATTACCAATCGGTTTCGGGCATCCTTTCTGGTGGCAGGGCCGCTTCTTGCCAAAACCGGCTATGCCAGAGTCAGCTACCCCGGCGGATGTCCTATCGGAGCGAGGCCGGTAGATTTGCATTTAAAAGGATTTCAAAAACTGGGTGCTTCCATCCATACGGAAAACGGATACATTTCACTGAAGGCAGACAAATTACGGGGGAATAAGATATATCTGGATTTTCCCAGCGTAGGTGCTACCGAAAATCTGATGATGACAGCAACACTTGCCAAAGGAACAACAACAATTGAAAATGCTGCAGCAGAGCCTGAAATTGTTGATCTTGCTAATTTTTTGAAGAAAATGGGAGCCCAAATTGAAGGGGCGGGAAGCGATACTGTTACCATTTGGGGTGTGGAGAAGCTGTCGGGTTGTGAGTATTCGGTGATTCCGGACCGCATTGAGGCAGGCACTTATCTGATTGCTGCAGCAGCCACCGGCGGAAAAGTCACGCTGACAAATATCATTCCGGAGCATCTGAATCCGGTGATTGCAAAACTAAAAGAAACCGGCACTCATGTTACGGTAAAGGGCTGTAAGGTTACGGTAGAGGGCAAAACCAACTATAAAGCAGTGGATATCAAAACGATGCCTCATCCCGGATTTCCAACAGATTTACAGGCACAGTTCTGTGCGTTTTTAGCGGGAGCAAAAGGAACATCTGTAATTACAGAATCTGTTTTTGAAAACCGTTTTATGCATGTTGGAGAATTAAAACGCTTAGGTGCTAAAATCATTGTGGAGGGACGTACCGCTGTGATTGAAGGAACCTCGGGATTAAACGGTGCTCAGGTTATTGCAGGAGACTTACGGGGAGCTGCCGCATTGGTCATTGCAGGGCTGATGGCAGAAGGAACAACCGTTTTGGAGGAGGAAGGCCATTTGTTCCGAGGGTATCATCATCTGGTGGAAAATTTGCAGGATTTGGGAGCTTCTGTGGAAATGATAGCGGAATAAATAAAAAGGACTGCCATGTGACAGTCCTTTTCTATATGTTGTGTGATTTACACATTTTCTTTTAAGTAGTTTACCACGTCAGACACAGTGCTGATTTTTTCGGCAGCATCATCGGGAATGTCAATTCCGAATTCGTCGGAAAATGCCATTACCAGTTCTACCACGTCCAGAGAATCTGCGCCCAGATCGTCCACTAAGGTAGCTTCGGGAGTAACCTTGTCCTCCTCAATGCCCAACTGTTCTACGATAATGTCTTTCACCTTATCGAACATGTTGTGATTCATCCTCCTTTTTGATATGTAATCTGTTTTTATCGGAAAATCAGGAAAGATGCTTACGGATTTTTCCGCACACGTCTTTCTCAGTCAGGGTAGCGGCAAACAAAATTGCGTTTTTGTATGCCACCCGATCGGAATTGCCATGAGCCTTTACCACCGGAGCATTTAAGCCTAAAAGCGGTGCACCGCCCACTTCCTTAGCATCCATCATCTTTTTCACACGGGTTAGTCCTGGTTTTAAAATGGCGGCAGCCAGTTTGGTGAAGAAGTTCTGATAGAACACACCTTTTAAGAAATAAAACAGTGTTCCTGCAGTGCCTTCTAAGGTTTTTAAGGTGATGTTTCCTGTCCAACCGTCAGACACCAGAACTTCGGCATCGCCGTTTAACACGTCACGGGCTTCAATGTTTCCCACAAACTGAATGGAAGGTTCATTTTTTAAAAGCTGATGCGCTTCCACAACGGTAGAGGTTCCTTTATGGTGTTCTACACCGATGTTGATGAGCCCTGCCCGGGGACTTTTGATTCCCAGAAGTTCCTTGGCGTACACGGTGCCCATCATTGCAAACTGCGGATAAAAATCGGGTTTGCATTCTGCGTTGGCACCCACATCCACAATCACAGCTTTTCCTTTTTTTGTGGGAATGGTGGGGCAAAGAGCTGCCCGTTTGATTCCACGGATTCGCTTGATGATAAGGGTGGCGCCTGTCAGCACAGCACCGGTATTACCGGCACTGACAAAAGCATCACCTTTTTGTTCGCTGACCAGTTGAAGCCCAACCACCAATGAAGAATCCTTTTTTCTGCGAATGGCAGAGATGGGGTCGTCTTCATTTGCCACAATTTCTGTGGTAGCAACAAAGCTCATACGGTCAGGAACAGCTTTTCCGGCATCTTCAATTGTCTTTCGGAACGCCTGTTCATCGCCGGTTATGATAAGCTCCAAGTCTTGTTTTTCTTCTAAGGCAGCCAGACACCCGAATAGAATTTCTTCCGGTGCATAATCGCCGCCAAAGCCGTCCACAACAATTCTCATAAGAGTCTCCTACTATGTATGAATCTTAATCAATTTTATTCTGCTGTTTTTAAAACATTACACAAACAGAGTACTAACAGATAAATCTTCGTAAATTCTGTCGATTGCTTCTGCGAAAACATTTGCGGAAGACAGTACGGTGATTTTATCCAACATTTTTTCCGGGGGAAGGGGAATGGTATCCAGAACCACCATTTCTTCAATGGGGGATTCTTTGATTCTTTCAATTGCAGGACCGGAGAATACTGCGTGAGTACATCCCACGGTAATCTTCTTTGCGCCTCTTTCTTTCAAGGCATTTGCTGCATGCACGATGGTGCCGGCAGTGTCAATCATATCGTCAATCATAATTACATTTTTGTCTTTGATATCGCCGATAATGTTCATAACTTCAGACACATTTGCTTTGGGACGGCGTTTATCGATAATTGCCATAGGAATGTCTAACCGTTCTGCATAATATCTGGCACGGGTAACGCTGCCTAAATCGGGAGAAACCATTACGGTGTCTTCCGTGTTGATATGTTCTGCAAAATACGGACATAAAATTGCGGAGCCGAGCAAATGGTCCACGGGAATGTTGAAGAAGCCTTGAATCTGTGCTGCGTGCAGGTCCATGGTCAGAACTGTGTCTGCACCTGCAGCAGTGATTAAATCTGCAACCAGTTTTGCAGAAATCGGATCTCTGGCTTTCGCTTTTCTATCCTGACGTGCATAGCCAAAGTAAGGAATTACAGCGGTAATTCTTCCGGCAGAAGCACGTTTGAAAGCATCTATCATAATCAGAAGTTCCATTAAGTTGTCGTTTACGGGATTGCAGGTAGACTGCACCACGAATACGTCAGAACCTCTGACAGTTTCAAAAATATTTACCGAAATTTCTCCGTCTGAGAAATGTTTAACGGAGGACTGTCCGACAGACAGACCTAAGTTTGCTGCAATATCTGCCGCTAATTTTGGATTGGAATTTGCTGAGAAGATTTTAATGTCTTTCCCGTGAGTGATCATTTTTTTTGGTACCCCTTTCTCTTAACCCATCCCTCTTTATTCTCTTGCTTTGCTCTGGCAATTGCCAAAGCACCTTCCGGCACATGCTGGGTAATGGTACTGCCGGCGGCTGTATATCCATAGTCGCCCACCGAAACGGGAGATACCAAATTGGTGTTGCACCCGATAAAGGCGTGGTCGCCTATTTTGGAACGTGATTTTTTCATGCCGTCGTAATTGACCACAACGGCTCCGCAACCAAAGTTGCAATGGCATCCCACATCGCAATCTCCGATGTAGGTCAAATGGGAGGCTTTTGTGCCTTCCCCTATGACGGCGTTTTTGATTTCCACAAAATCACCGATTTTAGCGTTGCTTTTAATGTGTGCGTTGGGACGCAAATACGCAAACGGACCGATTGTAACACCGTGTTCCACCGTTGCTCCTTTGATATGTGATGCAACAATTTCATTATAGTTTCCGATGACGGCATCTTCAATCACCGTGTTGGGGCCAATCACACAATTGTTCCCGATTACGGTTTTTCCTAAAATCACGGTATTGGGCAGAATCTCACTACCTGCTCCAATGGAAACCTCTTGCCCGATATAGCAAGCAGACGGCACGTATAATGTGACTCCAGCATCCATAAGACGGCGGTTGGTTTCTTCTTGATTTTTAGTGCAGATAAATTTCATCAAAACGACCTCCCGATTTTTTTAATAAAGTATAGCTCGTTGTGCAGAGGAGTTCGTTTTGGGAGATTGTTTTCTGCCGAAAAAGCTAAAAAATTATGCACACATTATTAGTATACAACCTTTCTCGATAAAATTCAAGGGATTTTTTGAAGAAAAATGAAAAAAGTGGATAATTTTTGAATTATCCACTCTTATCATCCTTATTCTTCTATCTCCGTGGGCATTTCTGCCAGTGCTTCTTCATATTTTGCCAGAATCAAGGTTTGGAGTTCATCCCGCAGTTCGGTGTTGATCGGATGAGCGATGTCTTTGAATTCGCCTTCAGCGGTTTTTCTGGAAGGCATTGCGATGAACAGACGTTCTTTCCCTTCGATTACTTTAATATCATGCACAACAAAGCAACCGTCTAAGGTAACAGAAACCACTGCTTTCATCTTGCCGACAGAGTTCACTTTACGAACACGAATGTCTGTGATTTGCATAAGATTTCACCGTTTGTAATACTAACAAACATTGACAAGACAGACAATGTCTGCCAATATTACCCCTCCTTCAATTTTTAACGACCTCATTATACAACATATTTTTCCGTTTGTAAATATGTTTTTTTCATTTTCGGCAAAATGGTGGACATTTTGTCGAAAATATTGTAATTTTTGTACAAAATGTAAGGGCGTTTTTGTCGCAATTCGTAGCAAAATGCAAAAGTAAACCCTAAGTCGTGTCCGTGTGACGTGCACATTCGACCTTGTGAGTGAGGCTCATTGGTGAAGTCCGGGATAAGCGTTAAAAATTTCCACTGCTTTTTTCCATGCAATTTTTTCTTGTTCACTCCACTGTTCGTGGGTGTTGCGGTAGTCACTTTTTCGTTTGATTTCGGAAAGATGCCGATTTAATTTTTGGTATTTCTCCATAGTGGCATCCACAATACGGGTAACCGTTTTTTTATTGGCAAATCGGATTTTTTGGATGGTCACCAGATGTGGCACACAAAGCACTGCTTCGCCGCCTTCATAGCGGGAGGAAAATTCATCATTCTGATAGAATTCCAAAAAAGCTTTGGTGTAATCTTCTTCGTTGGATTTCTGAATTTTGCAGAAGAAACATTCCTTGTGGTCGCTGCGGTCGGTTTTGGATTTTTTGTCGGGAACATCCTTCATCACATTATTCATAAAATCGTGGTATAAAATGGCGTGAGAAAGGGGGTCTCCCAATTCCAGTAAGCGGTGTGCGTGAAAATTGCAAAAGCCGTTGGTCCATTCTATTTTCGCACGGGTATGCGGTGTGTTGATCCCTTCGTATAAAAAACGATCCAGAGCTTCTGCCAAACGGAATTCCACAAAATCACAGATGGGACAGATGTTCTTCTCCATCCGGTTCATCAGCTCTTCATAGATTATTTCTTTGCTGTCCAAAAAAGAGTCATCCTTTCCTATTTTTTAAGTTCCAATGCCCGTCGGGTACATTCCGCCATAGCATCATCAATTAACCGGTAAAAATCATGCTCTTTTAAATGGTTGACCGCTTCAATGGTGGTGCCGCCTTTGGAACAGACACGGTCAATGAGCACTTCGGCAGAATCGGTAGATGCAAGGAGCAGCTTTGCTGCGCCTAACACGGTTTTTCCTGCCATTCGAAGTGCGGTATCGTAGGGGATTCCCTGACGTTCACCTGATTTTGCCATGGCGTCAATCATCATATAGACATAGGCAGGGGAGGAGCCGGAAACCGAAATAATGGCGTCCATTTTATCTTCGGGCAATTCGTGGATTTCTGAGAAAGCTGCAATTAGTTTTTTTACAGTTTCGTATTCCTCATCGGTGATGTAATCTCCTCGGCAAACGGCAGTTACTCCTTCTCCCACTAAGGCAGGAGTGTTGGGCATGGTGCGGACTGCTTTGGTAGTTTGAGACAAAGCGTTTCTTAAATATTCTGTGGTAATGCCGGGTGCCACGGTGATGTATATTTTATTGGAAAATTCTGTTAATTCCTTCAGAACCGCTTCATAAAACTGAGGTTTCACGGTTAAGAAAACATAGTCCGATTGCTCTGCGGTTCTTTTGTTATCTGTTGAAGTGTTGATGCCTTTTTCTTTGTATTTAGTCAGCTGAGCTTCGGAAATGTCGCTGACATATATGTCGGATGCAGCAACAATTCCGGATGCCAAAATACCGTCAATCATGGCACCGCCCATATTGCCGGTACCGATAAATCCGATTTTCATTTCTTTCGATCCTTTCTTAGCTAAAGTAAGGGGTGTAGCTTAATGGAGATTTTTTATCGGGGAACAGATGTTCATAAAGCTCAATAAAATAATCATCCGTCATACTTGCGATATAATCAATTACCGTTTGGTCGACTGAGGTTTCTTCCCGATAATTGTTCTGGCGGTAATGTTTTCCGTGTTCTTCGATAAAGTCTAAATGATGACGGAAAATCGGGGAAGCCATACGGTTTTCGGTCAGATCTTTTCGCAGTTTTTCATACAGTTCCCGAAACATTGGCTTCAAAAGAATTTCGATTTCTTTCACCCGTTTGCTTCCGTAGATCAAGCGGTAGTTTTCTTCCTTGATTTTACAGAGCGCTGAAAAGGATTTTTCATCCATTGTGATGCAATCCTTTCCGTAGCTTTTTTCAATAATATTGACGCACAGATTGTTGATAATCACAGCATTGTATTTGCCTAAGGAAGTCTCCGAAAACAGTTCTTCTGAGAGGAGTGTTTCCGTCTTTAGTGCATCCTGACGGTCTTTGCCCAAATAAGCAATCAAATCGCAGATTTTTACTACGCATCCTTCCTTGGTGGAGGGGGTCAGTTTTTTCACAGCGCCGTCTTTTACATAGCAGTTTTCCACTTTTTCGTCAAATTCCGAAAAGCCGGAAAGCGGAGAGATGCGGTATTCTTTTTGCTCCATTTCGCCGTTGTGGCAGAGAATACCGTCTAAGGTCTGCAACGAAATGTTATGGCGGAAAATTCCGTCTAACACACGGACACTATGCACATTATGGTGAAACTGTCTCCCTGTGTATTCCAACGAAAGTCCATTTAAAAAGCTTTCTCCGGCATGACCGAAGGGGGTATGCCCGATATCGTGCCCTAAAGCAATGGCTTCGATTAAATCCAGGTTTAACCCCAGTATTCTGCCAATGTTTCTGGCAATACGGGACACCAACTGCACATGAAAAGCGCGGCGGCTGATGTCGTCGTTTTTATAGAAGGCAAACACCTGGGTTTTGTCGGTATAACGGTTGTAGTAGGGGGAGTGCATGATTTTTTCCACATCACGAAGGTAACAGCTTCTCCAAATGGAGGGCTGATCGTGACCCATATCCCTACGGATTGCCGTGTTTTCTAAGATATAGCTGTCTTTAAAATCCCGGCGGATTTGCTCCTGCAATTCTTCCGACAGCGACTGATAAATATTCATAAAAAATTCCTCATTTATCTCAAGGATTCTTTCATTTTAGCATACCCTGAAAGATTTGTCAATTTGAAACAGGGAAAAGAGGGCGAAAAACCCACAAAAAACACGAAAAAAATGGGTTAAAACTATAGACAAACAAAAAACTTTGTGCTATACTATATAAGTATAATTTTGTATTTTTTTAGAAATGTTCCGATGAACATTGGCGGGAAGGAGTCGAATGTAAGGACTATGAAATTTGAAAAAGACTTGCTTGGCATCAAGAATCTGGATGCCGATCAGATTCATTACATTTTGAAAAAAGCGGAAGGAATGAAGAAAATCATTTTTTCCGATTGTAAAAAAGCCACGAATCTGACAGGAAAATCGGTGATGACTCTGTTTTACGAAAACAGTACCCGAACCCGAACCTCCTTTGAACTGGCAGCAAAATATTTGGGTGCTATGGCTTCCAATATGGCGGTATCCTCCAGTTCTGTGCAAAAAGGCGAAACCTTAATCGACACCACCCGAACTTTAAATGTGATGGGTACTGACTGTTTCATTATCCGTCATGAAAATGCAGGTGCTCCTCATTTGGTAGCAAAAAACGTGGATGCTACCGTCATCAATGCAGGTGACGGGATGAACGAGCATCCCACTCAGGCACTGTTGGATTTTTTCACCATGTATGAAAAAATGGGTACCGTGGAAGGCAAAAAGGTGGCCATCATTGGAGACATTTACCATAGCCGTGTGGCACGAAGCGATACCTACGGTCTGTTAAAATTGGGTGCCGAAGTGGTGATGGCAGGGCCCAGAACCCTGCTTCCCAACGATTTGGAAAGCCTAGGCGTGAAAATGTATACCGATGTGGACAAGGCTATAAAGGATGCCGACGTGGTTATGCCCTTACGCCTTCAGCTGGAGCGTCAGAAAAACTGCTTCTTCCCCTCCGGATATGAATATTCCAAGTATTTCGGCGTGAATGAAGTACGGATGAAGCTTGCCAAAGAAGGTGCCATCATTATGCATCCCGGTCCGGTAAATCGAGGACTGGAATTACAGTCCGCACTGTATGCTCCCGACAAATCTGTGATTGACGAGCAGGTTACCAACGGAGTGGCAATTCGTATGGCAGTGCTGGACACCTTCGTAAACCGTGCATAGAGGAGGAATGAATGATGACTATTTTATTAAAAAATCTTACCGTTGTTACCGTAGAGTCTGTCACCGAAGCACAGGATATCCTGGTTGCAGACGGCGTGATTGCCAAAATCGGTGCAAACCTTACTGATAATGCAGACCGTGTGATTGATTGCACCGGCAAAACTGCATTTCCCTCATTCTTCGATATGCATACCCATATGAGAGACCCCGGCTTCACCTACAAGGAAGATATTGAAACCGGAACCCGTGCGGCACTTCACGGCGGCTTCTGGGGGGTAGCGGCAATGCCCAATACCAACCCTGTGACCGATAATGTGCCTGTTGTGGAATATATTATCAACAAAGCAAACAAGTTTGGCTATGCTAAAGTGTTCCCTGTAGCGGCAATCACCAAAGGACTGGAAGGCAAAGAATTAACCGAAATGATGGAATTAAAGGCACACGGTGCCGTTGCAGTTTCTGATGACGGAAAACCCGTGTCCGATTCCAACACCATGCGTCAGGCTCTCCGCTATGCCGATATGGCAGGAATGCCCGTAGTTTGCCATTCGGAGGACTTATCATTGGTAAACGGCGGCGTGATGAATGAAGGAGCCACCGCAGACCGCCTGGGACTTCGCGGTATCACCCGTGCAGCAGAGGAAGCTGCAATCGCCAGAGAAATTATCTTAGCAAAAAGCTATCAGGTGCCCGTGCATATCACCCACATCAGCACCAAAGGAAGTGTAGAATTAATCCGTAATGCGAAAAAAGAAGGCGTGAAGGTTACTTGTGATACCTGCCCGCACTACTTCTCTTTAACCGATGAAGCCTGCGAAGGCTACGATACTCACGCCAAAATGAATCCTCCCTTACGAGAAGCATCCGACGTGGCAGCTATCATTGAAGGCTTAATGGATGGCACTATTGACGCCATCGCAACCGACCACGCACCCCATCACTTTGACGAAAAGAAAATTGAATTCGACCACGCCTTAAACGGTATCATCGGATTGGAAACTTCCTTTGCCGTTGGATGCACTTATCTTTACAAAACCGGAAAAATCACCCTGCCGGGACTTGCTAAATTAATGGCAGACACTCCCTGCAGAATTTTAAATATCACTCCTGCCGAAATCAAGGTTGGAGCAACTGCAAATATCACCGTTTGTGATTTGGATGAAACCTGGGTACCCGCTCCCGAAAATACCGTCTCCAAAAGCAAAAACTCTCCCTATTACGGAAAGGAACTGACCGGAAAAGTGAAAGTTGTTATCACCGACGGTAAACTGAAACTATCCTAAAGGTTCTGCAGAAATTTTCGATAGGCGTTGCTTGTTCCAATGCGAAGCTATACTGGGTGTATGTGAGCATTGAGAAAAAGTGACGAGTGCGAAATTTATGCAGAATCAATACATGATGAAAGGAACAAACAATGAAAGAATTACTGACAAAAATTAAAACGATGAACAACCCCACCGTGGCAGGCTTAGACCCGGTGTTATCCTATATCCCAACCTATATCTTAGAAAAAGCAGAAAAAGAACACGGCAAAACTTTTAAAGCTGCTGCCGAAGCAATTTTAGAATTCAACAAAGGCTTAATGGATGCGTTATGCGACATTGTTCCTGCGGTGAAACCCCAGTCTGCCTACTATGAAATGTACGGGCTGGAAGGAATCCGTGCTTATTATGAAACCATCAAATACGCCAAAGAAAAAGGCTTCTATGTGATTGCAGACGGCAAACGAAACGATATTGGTTCTACCTCCGATGCCTATGCTACTGCATACTTAGGAAAAACCCAGTTATTCGGAGAAGCAGATAGAGCTTTCCAGCCCGATTCCTTAACCGTAAATCCCTATCTGGGAAGCGACGGCATCCTGCCTTTTGTAAAACGCTGTGAGGAATTCGATAAAGGCATTTTTGTATTAGTAAAAACTTCTAACCCCTCCAGCGGTGAACTGCAGGATTTGGTGTTAGACGGTGAAGAAATCTATGTAAAGGTTGCCAAAATGGTAAACAAATGGGGAGAATCCACCGTCAATGATTTAGGCTACTCCTCCGTGGGTGCCGTGGTGGGTGCAACCTATCCCGAGCAGTCGAAAAAGCTTCGTGCCATTATGCCAAAAACCGTGTTCTTAGTGCCCGGTTACGGCGCACAGGGCGGCACCGCAAAAGATATTGCACATTTGTTTGACAAGGACGGTATGGGGGCTGTGGTAAATTCCAGCCGCGGCATTATGTGTGCATATCAGAAGGCGGGTGCTCCCGGCGAAGCGTTTGCAGAATTTGCAAGAAAAGAAGCAATCCGTATGAAAGAAGATATCACCTCTGCCATTTAGTCGGGCAGAAGATTGTGAGGTTTTAGAATATGGAAGAAACAAAAAAATATCAGGTTACAACAGCCAAAATTATAAAAAAAACAAATCTTTGCGGCTCCATCTTTGATGTTACCGTGGAAGACGAATATCTGGCAAAAGCATCCCGTTGCGGACAGTTTGTGCATATTGATTGCGGAGACGAGTTTGTGCTCCGCCGTCCCATCAGCATTTGCGAAGTGACCGACACGGGCATCCGCTTCATCTTCGATGTTCGAGGCAAAGGCACCCAAAAGCTTTCCGAAAAGCAGGTGGGTGACACGCTGGACATTTTAGGACCTTTGGGGAACGGATTTACCATCCGCAAAGAAAAAGCCTTAATCTTAGGTGGCGGTATTGGGGTTTATCCTTTGCTCCAATTGGCAAAACAGGTGGAAACCTGTGATGTGTCGCTGGGATTTCGCACCAAAGATTTGGTTACCTTAGAAGACGAATTTCAAAATTATTGCAACAACTTATTTATCGCTACAGATGACGGTTCCTACGGATTCCACGGAAACGCTCTTCAGGCAGTGAAAGAAAAGCTGGAGGGCGGTGCTTACGAAGCGGTATATGCTTGCGGGCCCTTGCCCATGCTCAAAGCTTTAAAAGAGATGACCGATAAATACAACATCCATTGCCAGATTTCCATGGAAGAGCGCATGGGTTGCGGTATCGGCGCTTGTCTTTGCTGCAACATCAAGGTAGAAGATGAAGGGGAAGAAGGATTCCGTCATCTTCACGTCTGCAAAGACGGCCCCGTATTCAATGCAAAGGAGGTATTACTCTAAATGGCAAACTTAACAGTAAACTATCTGGGTGTGGAATTTAAAAACCCTGTGGTAACTGCCTCCGGTACCTTCGGATTTGGGATGGAATATAACGAACTTTATTCCATCGAAAAACTGGGCGGTATCACCGTGAAGGGTTTAACCTTAAACGAACGGCAGGGCAATCCCGCTCCCAGAATCGTGGAAACCCCTTCGGGGGTATTGAATAGTGTTGGACTTCAGAACCCCGGCGTAAGATACTTTGCAAAGAAGATTATGCCCGAATTGAAAAAGTTGGATTTAAGAATCATTGCCAATGTGTCCGGAAGCACCTTTTCCGATTATGTGGAAGCCTGCAAAATTGTGGATGCAGCGGGCGCTGACATTATCGAACTGAACGTTTCCTGCCCTAATGTGAAGCAGGGCGGCGCCGCATTCGGCACCAATCCCGACACCGTGTTTGAAATTACAAAAACGGTGAAGGAAGCCATTTCCACACCTCTTTGCATCAAGCTTTCTCCTAATGTGACAGATATTGCCACCATTGGCCAGGCAGCTATGGATGCAGGGGCAGACGGACTTTCCTTAATCAACACCGTTACCGGTATGGCAATTGACTTAAAAACAAGAAAACCCATTTTCCATAACATTGTGGCAGGGCTTTCCGGCCCCTGCGTAAGACCCATCGCAGTGCGTATGGTGTATCAGACCTATGCCAAAACCAAAGCACCCATCATCGGTATGGGCGGTGTGGCAAACGGTAACGATGCTGTGGAATTTATGGCAGCAGGTGCAACCTTAGTTTCGGTTGGTACCATGAACTTTAAAGATCCCTTCACGCCCTTAAAAGTGATTGACGGATTAAACACCTATTTAGACCAAAATGGCATTGCGGATGTGAACGAGCTGATTGGTTGTGCACATCCTCAGGGCAAAAAAATATAACGACAACAGCGACTTTACAAAAAAATTTAAGAAAAGAGATTAAAAAAATGATTAAAGTAAATTTAAAAAGCGTATCTGCTCCCGTGTCTGTGTTTGAAGCGGTCAAAGCAGAACATCCCGACGTATTAAAAGGCATCTTATGTGCCGAAGTGAACGGAAAAGTAGTAGGCTTATCCGAAGAAATCAGTGAAAACGGGGAAATCACTCTGTTTGATTTTTCTGATCCCGAAGGTAAGAAAACCTATTGGCACACCACCTCTCACGTGCTGGCAGAAGCTGTGAAAATTTTATATCCCGATGCAAAACTGGCAATCGGTCCTGCAACCGATAACGGTTTCTATTACGATTTTGACTACGATCCCGGCTTCACCAATGAAGACCTTGCAAAAATCGAAAGTCAGATGAAAAAAATCATCAAGAAAAACACTCGCTTAAACCGTTATACTTTATCCCGTGCAGAAGCCTTGGAAAAGGTGAAAGACGAACCCTATAAAGTGGAACTCATCAACGACCTGCCTGAAGACAGTGAACTGTCTTTCTACGAGCAGGGTGATTTCACCGACCTGTGTGCAGGTCCTCACCTGACTTTTGTTGGCGGTATTAAAGCATACAAGCTCTTATCCATTACCGGTGCGTACTGGAGAGGGGATGAAAAGAACAAAATGCTTCGCCGTATTTACGGTATTTCTTTCCCCACCAGAGAAGAACTGGAAGAGCACGTTACCAAGCTGGAAGAAGCGAAAAAACGTGACCACAACAAATTGGGCAGAGAATTAGAACTCTTTACCACCGTGGATGTTATCGGTCAGGGCTTGCCCATTATGCTTCCCAAAGGGGCAAGAGTGATTCAGTTACTTCAGCGTTGGGTAGAAGATGAAGAACAGAAACGCGGCTGGTTACTCACCAAAACTCCCTTGATGGCAAAAAGTGACTTATATAAAATTTCCGGTCACTGGGATCATTACAAAGACGGTATGTTTGTAATGGGAGACGAAGAAACCGACGACGAAGTGTTTGCACTGCGTCCTATGACCTGTCCCTTCCAGTATCAGGCTTTCTTAAACCGTGGCCGTTCCTACAGAGACCTGCCTATGAGACTGGCAGAAACCTCCACCTTATTCAGAAACGAAGCCTCCGGTGAAATGCACGGCTTAATTCGTGTTCGTCAGTTCACCATTTCCGAAGGTCACTTAATGTGTACTCCCGATCAGTTGGCAGACGAATTCAGAAATTGTCTGGATTTAACCAACTATATGTTAAAAACCTTAGGCTTATATGAAGATGTTTCCTACCGATTCTCCCAGTGGGACCCCGAAGATACCGAAAAATATATCGGCACTCCCGAACAGTGGGACGAAGCTCAGGGCATTATGAAAGTAATTTTGGATGACCTTGGCTTGGATTACAAAATCGGCATTGGCGAAGCTGCTTTCTACGGTCCCAAATTAGACATTCAGATTAAGAATGTTCACGGCAAGGAAGACACCTTAATCACCATTCAGATTGACCAGATGCTGGCTGAAAAATTCGGTATGGAATATGTGGCAGCAGACGGCACCAAGAAAAACCCCTATATTATTCACAGAACCTCCATCGGCTGCTATGAAAGAACCTTAGCACTGTTAATCGAAAAATATGCAGGTGCATTCCCCTTATGGTTAGCACCGGTTCAGTTAAAAGTGTTACCCATTTCCGAACGTTTTGAAGAATATGCTAAAAAAGTAACTGACGAGCTGATGATGGCAGGATTCAGAGTTGAATTGGATAACAGAAGCGAAAAAATCGGTTACAAAATCCGTGAAGCGCAGCTTCATAAACTGCCCTATATGGTCATCGTTGGGGAAAAAGAAGCGGAAGAAGGCACCGTATCCGTTCGTTCCAGAAAAGACGGAGACAAAGGCAGCTTAAAATTAGACGAATTTATCAAAGAACTGAAAGTGGAAGCAGAAACCAAAGCAAGATAATTTTTGATTTCCTGTTTTCCAAACAACCAGAAAGGAAGAATTTTTATGGAATTTACCCGTAAAATATTAAATCTCTTAGAACGAAATGCCACCTATTGTGCCAAAGACATTGCGGAGCTTTTGGCAGAAGACGAAACCAAAGTTGCAAAGGAAATTGCACGTCTGCGGGATGAAGGCGTTATTTTAGGAACAAAAACCTTAATCAACTGGGACAAAATTTCTCCCGAGCTGACGGTTGCCACCATTGAGCTTAAGGTGACTCCTCAAAAAGGAGAAGGCTTTGATAAAATTGCCAGAGAGATTTATGCCTTTCCGGAAGTAAGAAGTGTTACCTTAATGAGCGGTGGTTACGACTTAGCGGTAACCGTGGTGGGCAATTCTATGAAGGATGTTGCCATGTTTGTGGGAGAAAAACTGTCCACTTTGGATACCGTGGTTTCCACCGCCACTCATTTTGTGCTGAAAAACTATAAAGTAGACGGCGTATTATACGCTGAAGAACCCAAGGACGAAAGGGTGATTACCCTATAATGAAAACTGAGAAAGAATTTCACCCCATAGATTTTGTGAACCGTCAGGTGAGAGATATTCCACCCTCAGGGATTCGTCGCTTTTTTGACATTGCGGCAACCATGGAGGATGTGATTTCCTTAGGAGTAGGAGAGCCTGACTTTGTGACTCCCTGGCATATCCGTTCCGAGGCGGTAAAATCATTGGAAAAAGGACGCACCTACTATACCGCTAATGCAGGCCTTTTGGAATTGCGGCGAGAAATTGCCAAATATATGGAAGAAACCATCCATGTCTCTTATCACCCCGAAGATGAAATCGTGGTGACGGTTGGTGCATCCGAAGCTTTGGATGCGGCACTTCGTGCTTTGGTTGCTCCCGGTGATGAAGTGCTGATTCCGGAGCCCAGCTTCGTGTGTTATAAGCCTTGCACCATTTTGGCAGGCGGTGTTCCCATTCCTATCGAAACCCGTGCAGAGGACGGCTTTAAATTAACTCCTGCATTACTGCAAAGTGCCATTACCGAAAAATCAAAAATACTGGTGTTGCCATATCCTAACAATCCTACCGGCGGTATTATGACCGAGGAGGACTTGTCTCAGATTGTGCCGATCATCAAAGAAAATAATCTGATGGTGATTTCCGACGAAATTTATTCCGAACTGACCTACACCGGAAAACATGTATCCATCGCTACCTTTGACGGGATGCGGGATCGAACCGTTGTCATCAACGGCTTTTCCAAATCTTTTGCTATGACCGGCTGGCGACTGGGGTTTGCCTGTGCACATCCCGATGTGCTTTCTGCCATTTTAAAAATCCATCAGTATGGCATTATGTCTGCGCCCACTTTCTCCCAGTATGCGGCAATTGAGGCGTTAAAACACGGCAGAGCAGACGTTGAGAGAATGAAGGAAGAATACAATATTCGTCGGAAATTTTTGGTGGATTCCTTAAATGCCATGGGAATGACCTGTTTTAATCCCTACGGTGCTTTTTATGTATTTCCCTCCATTGAAAAGTTCGGTATGTCTTCGGAAGAATTTTGCCAGACTTTGCTGACAGAACAGCATCTTGCAGTAGTACCCGGAACCGCCTTTGGGGATTCGGGAGAAGGCTATGTGCGAATTTCTTATGCCTATTCCCAGGATAATATCAAAAAGGCATTAAAGCGACTGGAAGCCTTTGCCAAAAAGCATTTGTAAAAAGAAGGAACGAAATATGACGTTAAATATTGTGTTATTCGAGCCGGAGATTCCGCAGAATACGGGGAATATTGCCCGTACCTGCGCCGCAACAGGAGCAAAGCTCCATCTGGTGGGACCCATGGGATTTACCATAGACGACAAGAAGTTAAAGCGGGCAGGACTGGATTACTGGCACGATGTGGATATTACTTATTACGACAGCATTGCCGACTTCTACCAAAAAAATCAGGGGAAGATGTACTACCTAACTACCAAAGCACCCCGTGATTATTCCGAAGCTCACTTTGAAGACGGCTGCTATCTTATTTTCGGGAAAGAAACTGCAGGAATTCCCGAAGAAATTTTATTAGAAAACCAAGAAACCTGCCTTCGGATTCCCATGATTGGGGAAATTCGGAGCTTAAATCTTTCCAATTCGGTTGCAATTGTGGCGTATGAAGCCTTCCGTCAGGACGGATTTTCTCACTTCCGCTTGGAAGGAAAACTCACGAAATACGATTGGAAATAAAGAGGAGAAAACCAAAATGATACATAAATATCAGTTGTTCGGGAATAATATTGTACTGGATATTTATTCAGGATCCGTACACGTGGTTTCCGATGCCGTGTATGACTTACTTGGCGAAAACGATTTCGACGAGAACAACATTTCAGAGGATGTGAAAGCAAAATATTCTGAAGAAGTGTTATCAGAAGCCGTGTCGGAAATTTTAGCATTAAAAAAAGAGGGAACCCTGTATTCCCACGATATTTATAAACCCTTTCGGGATGCTAAAACGAAGACTCCGCCTGTGAAAGCCCTTTGTCTTCATATGGCGCACGACTGTGATCTGCGTTGCCGTTACTGTTTTGCAGGAACGGGTGCGTTCCATGGGGTACGAAGCATTATGCCCTTAGAGGTTGCAAAAAAGGCAATTGATTTTGTAATTGCTCATTCTCAGAACCGAAAAAACATTGAAATCGATTTTTTTGGTGGCGAACCGATGCTGAATTTTGATGTGGTAAAAGAAACTGTTGCCTATGCCAGAGAACAAGGGCTAAAACACGGCAAACATTTTCGCTTCACCATCACCACCAATGGTTTGTTAATTGACGAAGACCAGATGGCGTATGTAAACAAAAATATGGATAATATTGTCCTCTCCTGTGACGGACGTAAAGAAATTCACGATAAAAACCGGAAAACTGTGTCGGGAGAAGGCACTTACGATAAAGTCATTGGCAAATTCCAAAAGATTGCCAATGACAGAAAGCAAATGGATTACTATATCCGCGGAACCTTTACCAAAGATAACAAGGATTTCACCAAGGATGTGCTCCATCTTGCAGATTTAGGCTTTAAACAGATTTCTGTGGAGCCTGTTACGTTAGACGAAAAATCTCCCATGGCAATTGGCTATGAGGATTTACCCGAAATTTTCGCCGAGTATGAAAAACTGGCGGAAGAAATTATCAAACGGGAAAAATCCGGCGAAAACCGTTTCAATTTCTTCCATTTTATGATTGACTTAGACAACGGCCCCTGTGCTCTGCGCCGTATTTCCGGCTGCGGTGCAGGTTGTGAATATGCGGCGGTGACACCCTCCGGAGACATTTTTCCCTGCCATCAGTTTGCAGACGAACCCGAATACAAAATCGGAAATGTGTTAGACGGCACCTACGAAATGCCGGAAGCCTTCCGTGACCGTGATATTTACACTGTGAAGGGTTGTGACACCTGTTTTGCAAAATTCTATTGCAGTGCAGGTTGCAGCGCAAGTTCCCTAAAATATGAAAAAGACTTATACAAACCCTATGATATCGCTTGTCAGATGCAGAAAAAGCGTGTAGAATGTGCTATCGCCATCAAAGCGGCATTGGCTGAATAAGGGGTTGATACTATGATTATCGGTGTTTACGGCAGAATCGGAAGCGGTAAAACAACCTTTTGCAACTATCTTCGCACCAAAGGCTTTTATGTAATCAATGGAGACAAAATCAGTCGGGAGATTTTAATGCCCGGTAAAATCGGGCTCGCTCAGGTGATGGATACTTTCGGAACTGCGTATTTGAATCAAGACGGCACATTAAATCGCAGAAAGCTGGGAGATTATGTGTTTTCCCGGCCCGAGGCACTGGCAAAGTTAAATGCCATTACTCATCCTCTCATCACCCAAGAGGTAAAAGAACAAATCCAAAGTCAACCGAAAAAGCACATTGTGATTGAAGGGGCAGTGCTTTACGCCACCGATATTGTTTCCCTGTGCGATAAAACCGTGGTAGTAACCAGTGATGCCACCTTAAAACGGATTATGGCAAGAGACTTTTTGTCGGAAGAAGAAGCCAAGAAACGAATCCATGCACAGGAGCGGTACGAGAAAGCAGATTTTGTACTGGAAAATAACGGAACTCTCCCGGAGTTCTACCAAAAAATTGATGGAATACTAAGTAGTATTCTGTAAGAAAGAGAAGTGCCAAACTATGAAAAAAGAACACTTATTTAAAAAACATCAGGGAACCGACTATCAGGCAAAGGCAGAAGCTTTTTCCGAAGGGTATAAAGCTTTTTTAACCACCGCAAAAACCGAACGTTTATGTGTGGAATACTTTGAAGCCAAAGCCAAAGAAAACGGTTTTTTTCATATTACCGATAAAAACGACTTAAAACCCGGTGACAAAGTGTATTATATCAATAAAAACCGTTCTGCTGTATTTTGTGTGATTGGGGAAGAAGATTTAGAATGTGGCATCAACTTAGTTGCTGCACACATTGACTCGCCCCGTCTGGACTTGAAACCGGCACCGGTTACCGAAGAAGGAGGATTTTCCTATCTTCGTACTCATTATTATGGCGGTATCAAAAAGTATCAGTGGGTTGCAACACCTTTGGCACTGTATGGTGTAGTGGTAAAGAAAAACGGAGAAACCGTGAAAGTTGCTATAGGCGACGGAGAAAACGATCCTATTTTTATGGTAACCGATTTACTGCCGCATTTAGCTTCCAAGCAGATGACTCAGAAAATGACCGAAGGCATCCCCGGTGAAAAACTGATGGTGTTATCCGGCTCCAATCCCGACACCGATGCAGAAAGCGATGAAGTAAAAGCTGCTTTACTAAAAATCTTAGAAGAAACCTACGGTATCACCGAAGAAGATTTCTATTCTGCGGAAATTGAAGTAGTCCCCCAGGGCGCTGCCCGTGATTTAGGGTTTGACAGAAGCATGGTTGCTTCCTACGGACACGATGACAGAGTTTGTGCCTACACTGCTTTTTGCGGATTGCTTGAAACCAAAACTCCCAAGAAAACAGCTGTGGTACTCCTTGCCGACCGTGAAGAAGTGGGCAGTATGGGGAACTCCGGTATGCAGTCCAGATTTTTGGAATATTTCTTAGAAGAATTAAAACCGGGTGTACGCATCAATAAGGTAATGGCAAATACCCGTTGCCTATCTTCCGATGTGGCAGCAGCATATGATCCCATGTATGCGGAAGTATACGAAAAGCAGAATTCCCCCATTTTCGGCTGTGGATTAACTCTGCTTCGTTATACCGGTTCCCGCGGTAAAGGCGGTTCCTCCGAAGCAAGTGCAGAGCTGGTTGCCTATATCCGAAAAATTTTTGATGAAAACGACATTGCTTATCAGTTTGCGGAACTTGGTAAAGTAGACGAAGGCGGCGGCGGAACCGTTGCCCAGTATATTGCAAACTTAGGTGCTGACGTGATTGATGCCGGGGTAGCCCTGCTTTCCATGCACGCACCTTATGAAATAGCACACAAAGCAGATATATACGAAGCATACCGTGCGTATGTTTCTTTTATGGCTTGAAAAACCGCGCCAAATCAATGAACCTCACCACTCGGCGTACACAATGTACGCCTTCGGGGTTCGGTTTCCCTGTTTTGCATCTGTTTCTCATCGCCTTGCAAGAGGGGATGGCTTGAAAAAGAAAATGATTTGAAATCCCGATTTTTCTGCAACGTAGTTTAAAAGTGCATTTAAAAAACCCTGCAAAGAAAAGGAAAAACATTATGACAAGATCAGGCTTTGTTGCCTTGGTGGGGCGTCCCAACACGGGGAAATCCACTCTACTCAATACTATCATCGGAGAAAAAGTAGCAATCGTTTCCTACCGTTCCCAGACTACCCGTAACCGGATTGTGGGGATTTTAACCCAAGGGGACGACCAGATTGTGTTCACCGATACGCCCGGTATTCATACACCAAAAACCCGTTTGGGAGAAGAAATGATGTCGGCGGCAAACGGTGCGGTGGCAGACTGTGACTTAACTGTTTTAGTGGCGGAACCCCGTTTTCCCGGTGATATTGAAAAGAAAATTATTGAAAATTTTAAGAAAAATAACATTCCTGCTATTTTGGTTTTAAATAAAATTGATACCATTCCCAAGGAAAAACTGCTTCCTGTGATTTTGGAATATTCCAAGCTGTACGATTTTATCGAGGTAGTGCCTGTTTCTGCTCTAAAGCGGGACGGCATTGACCTTCTTATCAGCATTTTAAAAGAACATTTGGTGGAAGGACCCTTTTTCTATCCTGAGGATATGAAAACCGACACCGATCCCCGGATGCAGGTTTGTGAAATCATCCGGGAAAAGCTGTTAAAACTTTTAAATGAGGAAATTCCTCACGGATTGGCATTGGAAACCGTGCAGATGGAAGAAACAAAAAATCTGCTTCGGTGCGGAGTCAACATTTATTGCGAAAAAGACAGCCACAAACGGATTATTATTGGAAAAGAAGGCTCTTTCCTCAAAAAAATCGGCACAATGGCAAGAGAGGAATTAGAAAAAAAATATCAAAAAAAGGTTCACTTGGAGCTTTGGGTCAAAGTGAACCGTGACTGGCGAAACAATATTTATAAAATTCGCACCTTCGGATTATCCGATGTGGAATAAAAAGGGATACATATGAATTTAACAGAAATCATCATGATTGGCATCGGACTTAGTATGGATGCTGTTGCCGTGTCTTTAACGAACGGTATGGTCTATCGGATGGGGCAGGATAAAAAATTTATGATGCCCGTTTTCTTTGGCATTTTTCAAGGATTGATGCCAATGCTCGGATATTGCACGGGTGGCATCTTCTCGGAGTGGTTGGTGCAGTACTCCGGGCTAATCATTTTTCTGATTTTAGGGTTTTTGGGAGTGAAAATGCTAAAAGAAGGGCTCTCCCGCGAACAGTTGGAAAAAAAAGAACCCTCCATAATGACATACGGGGTTCTTTTCATGCAGGCTGTTGCCACCAGCATTGATGCGTTTGCCGTTGGCATTGCATTTTGCAGTATGAAAGTGTCAATCTATTCATCGGCAGCAATCATTTGCCTGACTACTTTCCTATGTAGTTTTCTTGCAGTTCTTTTGGGCAAAAAATTCGGGGAGCTGCTCGGTAAAAAAGCAGAAGTGCTGGGAGGTTCAATCCTGGTTTTTCTTGCGCTGAAGGCGATTCTTTTTTAAGGGTTTTTCTTTCTTGCTTGATTGTTCTTTTATAGGTTCTTCTTTGGCCAACACCATGCGCTTCGGGGTGCAGAGGATGAAAATTGCAGCACAGCCTACCGTGAGAAGAGCAGTAACAAGAGATACCGTAGCACCCGCTATCATCACGGCAAAAACTCTGTTCATCTTGGGTAAAAGCGTGTAAAAAATCGGTTGTCCCAACCTATCAAAGGGAATGCAATGCCGAAATGAAATTGTAAATAAAATATGGCAGAATGCCTCAATCAAAAAGATTTCACCCGTTACCAGGAACCATTTCTTGGAACGGGTTTCTTTTTTGAGTTGTTCTCCAATCAGGGTAGCGATAAATATTCCTCCAAGCATAAACCAAGCATAAGAGGAACCAAACCAGAAACACGCCAAACACAAAAATGTTACCACAGCCGTTAAGATGCCGCCGGTTGCTCCAAGCAGGGCTGCTACATACACCGTTCCGGTATGATATGCCAAAAAGGGCAGCCTGAGGTAATAAGCTGCCCCGAACAAACAAATATTCATGATAATTCCGGCATAAATCAGCTGAATGGGACGTTTGTCCATAGAGAATTCTCCTGATAATCATTAGTTTTCATAAAAGATTTGATTCGAAATGATTTCATAGGTCATTTGATTTTTATTATAGTGAATTTTGATAAATTCGGTAGGCTTTTGAAACAGATTTTCCGGCTCTGCGGTATCGTAGGCAACAGAAAGTACCCGAACGCCATCTTGCAGAGATTTTAATTCTGTCTTCTCGCCACGATGCACCACTAAAATATTTTTACCTTGATAACGCGCCTGGGAAATCAACGAGAAAAACAGTTCTTCTTCTTGCTTTCTGGAGAAAGAAATGGGGTCTTCAAGACAGATAATAATATTTTGTTTTTCGGTGTTTAAGGTGTCTAGGAAACGGTTCCATTCGGTCATTCGCTTGTTTAAAATCTGTCCTTCCAAATTATCCAATGTAACGATTTCAATCATTTCGTTTTCAATTTGGTCTGTTTGAAACGGATAGATGGCACGATTGGATTTCTTTAAAACATTTGCCGCCAGCAAATGGTCCCAAATGGTTTTATATTGCGGTCTGCCACCGTAAAGATTCAATGTTTCGGAAAGACCTAAATTCTCTGCCATCACATCCACGGTGGGGAGCTCGTCTGTTAACGTAATATTTTTGCTTTTTTGGTATTCTTCGGCAGTAATCACAAGGCGGTATCCTTCTGCGTTTACTGCGGTATAGGTGCCGTCCTTATTTTTTTTTGCATAAAGAGCGGGAGCTACTGTTTTGATTTCACATTCAGCCATCACATCTTCATATTCTACAATGAGAGGTTCTGTGGAAACGGATTCTGCATAGTAAAATCCGTTTTCTATCTGACCGTTTTCATTTTGAAGAGACAGCTTTACTTTAGAGGGCATTATTTCTATAGGGTCCCCATTTTCGTTATAAACAGTGTAGCTGATTTTTTTAGGAACGTTCTGGAAGGCTACGGTATCTTCCACATGGATTCCGTAGGCCTGCGGGTTTTTGTTTTGTGTCAGAATCCCCACGCCGTTGGCTACAGCACGCTCATAACCTGCGGACAAGGGATGAATATATTCCAGTTCACCGGTTACATTATCCTTCACAGCACATTGGGTGGAACCGCCACCGTCCAGGGCAATGGCATAGTAAGCACCTTGCTGTTTACAAAGCTCAGCCATTCGTTTTAAGCTCAGCCCATTCTGATTGACTACTGTAATCATCCACAACGTTTTTCCGTCTTCTGAAATCCCGATAGCGGGGAAAGATGTGGAAGTTTTAGGATAAGACATTTTTTCCACAATCTCACCTTTTTCTACCAAAAGAGAACCGCCTCCTACCGTGAAATCAGGCAGAAAGGCAAGTTCGGGAGTGGTAATCACCTCCAGGGTAACAGCATCTCCCACCTGCACTTGTTCAAAAAGAGTAGTCAAATCGGATAATCCTGCCAGAACGAAGCCGTTTTCAGGAATTTTTGCAGGAGGCATATCCTTTCGAATTTCGGTTAGAATGTTGTCTTCAATTACCAGTTCCACCAGGGTTCCGTGGGAGCCCAAGGATTCTTCCCCCCAGTGACGGTCGAAAATGGCAACTCCTTCCAAGGAAGAATACTTATTGTAGGTTTTTACAAACTCAAACACTTCGTTGCGGAAGCCGATTTTAATCTGATTGGAGAAAACATCAAAGGAATACTGATGGTTATCCTTATAGGAGAAGGAATATACTTGTTCTTCTAAAGCGTTGGAAAGCAGTTTTCCGTCCTTTTGGTTATAGCCAACAGCAGAACCTTTGTTCGCTCCGTCGGAACGGTTAAAGTAGTCGGCATTGATGATAACGGCTGCTCCGTTTTCTTCCCCAATGACACGAGTCGGTTTTAAGGTGCTGCCTCCTTCGGAGGGGTAGAGCAATTCTAAAGCGATATTAGGGTTAGACAAGTCACAGGTTACAACCTGATAATTAAAAAAGCCTCCGTTTTCAATGGTAGATACACTTTTTACCCAAACGCCTGACAGGGGGCTGTATGTAGTTTCTTTTCGGTATGTGTCATTCGCAAAGCTGCTAATGGACAACAGCTGCATGAAAACAAGTATGCACGCAGTGATTTTTTTCGTCCATGAAAAATATTTCATTTTTAAATTCGTCTCCTTTCCATGAGTGCTTTGATATTTTTAGACGAATTTCGTCACAAAAGGTTCGTTTTCTTTTTTTCTGCATTTTTTTCCAAAGATACATTAATATTATAATATGATTCTTTTGCTCCGTCAATCTTTTTTTGGAAGAAAAGCCCGAAAATCACAAGATTTACATCATTATTTTTTACAATATTTCCGAAAAGACCTTGACGAACCATTAAAAATAAAGTAGAATATAAGGTGTGTAAATATGATTGATACAGTTGTTTCTGAAAGGAGTTGACAGGGCAATGAAACGGTTTCTTTCCTGGTTATTAGTTCTTGTGATGATTGTGTTGCAGGGCTCTGTTTGCTTTGCCCGTGAGGTTTCAACCTACGATGTTCTTTTGAATATGGATCCTGTTTTAATCGAGCGGTTCCAGGAAGGCGGACTTTCAGAGGAAATGATTCGCTCCTTTATGGGCGTTTTGGATGAGGAAGCGGATAAACTTCAGAAACCGGAAGACAGAGAAACTCTGGAAAACTATTTTCTCTCCCTTCTTTTGTTATATATTTTCCAGCAGGAAAAATATTTGCCCGTTATGGTAACCTTTGACCAAGCATTCCAGGAGGAAGTGGTATATATCGCTGAAACGGGACGGGTTCCCCAGAGCATGGAAATTTTCTTCCTATCCGTTATGGGCAACAGTATTGCTTATGTACCGCCGGTAGGAGATGACCCCGAAGAAGAGCCGGAACCAACTCCGGAACCAACTCCAAAGCCAACCCCGACTCCCGCGCCCCCCTTTGAGGACCTTGCGGGATATGATTGGGCAATTCCATCTATTTCTTACTTAAAAGAGCAGGGCTACATTGCAGGATATCCGAACGGTACCTTTCAGCCGGAGAACCCCATTACTCGTGCAGAACTTTGTTATTTGGTTACCAAGGCGTTTTTAGATGAAAGCTATTCATATGAATCCAGCCGTTATCCGGATGTTGATACAGAAGCCTGGTATTACGATACCTTGCTCACGGCTGAGTATTTTTCTTTGTTCCAATGGATTTATGAAGAAAATTTTTGTCCGGATGAATTCGTTACCCGACAGGAAATGTGTGCTGTGATTTATCGGGCATACCGCCGTACTCAGTCCACCGTGGCACGACTCCGTCCTCGATATGAATTTTTAGATTTTGCACAAATTTCCAATTATGCGTATGACTCGATTCAGAGCCTGCAGCAGGCAGGTTGTGTCAGCGGGTATGACAGCGGAGAGTTTTTACCGCTCAAATTAGCTACTCGTGCAGAGGTGGCAAAAGTGATTGCTTCCGTGATACAGCTACCCTATCGGTTTCCGTATCAGTATCATGAGAAAGGAAATAACGGACTATGAAAAAATTAACAGTTCTATTATTGTCAATTTATTTATGCACTTTCGGTGTATTCGCACAGCCGGTAGTATCTCCGGAGCCTGTAACACAACCTGCAGCGGAACAAGTGACTTCCGAGGTAGCAGAGCCCGCTCCGGTTGCAACTGCTGTACCGACAGCAGCACCTACTCCCGCGCCGGCTGCAAATCCTGCGCCGGTTGCCGAGGCTACTGCTACTCCTAGCCCAACACCTTTTATCATTCCGGAGAGCGGTACATCCGTTACCATTCTTTTCACATCCGATATTCACGGTAATTTCCGTCAGAATCCCGCCAGCGGTGCCTTGGGTTATTCCGGTATTGCGGCAATTCAACGTTCACTTCCCGGCAGTATCCTTGTGGATGGCGGTGATTACCTGACTTCCAATATGTTTATGACCGAGGAGACCATTCATGATATACTGAGCCTGATGAATGCTGCCGGCTACCGTGTGGCAGGGATCGGGGAAGCAGACCTGGAAAATGGGATTGAAGCCTTAAGAAATGTGCAGGCGGAAGCCGGGTTCCATATGTTGTCTTCCAATATTTCGTATGGAAAAGAAAGAACTCCCCTGTTGGACGATACCGTCATTTTAGACGTAAACGGTATCAGAATTGGATTTTTTAGTATTTTGAATCCGGATTTGCGTTTGGATTCCAGTTTACAGAATCTGGAAGATATTTATCTGGAAGATGCCGCAAGAACCGCGCAGAAATGCGTGAATAATCTAAAAGCGGAAGGAGCAGACATTGTTGTTGCAATCAGCCACATTGGGAATGAAGGTGATACCAATGTGGATCAGGTGGCTGCGTTCGTCAACGGAATTGATTTCATTTTAGATGGACATGACCATGTGGAAGAAGGCGGCAGATGGATTGGCGACACCTTGATTTTAAATCCCGGAGCCAACGGCAAACAGGCCATTGAGCTGACCGTAAAGTTTGATGCCTATCGGAAAGTCACCGAGCTTTCCACCACACTATGGAGTTATGATGGCGTGTTAAATCTTCCCAAGGATGAAGCTGTTGTGGCATTGGAAGAAGAAATTGCAAGTCGGCAGTCCACATTTTTGGGCGATGACGTAGCCAGAGTAGAAACAGCCATTCCCTACACATTCTCCATGCAATATCAGTCAGAAACACTGGGGAATTTTATTGCGGATGCATACCGTCAGAAAACGATGGCAACCATTGCCATTGTGAATGCAGGCAGTATTGAGGCAGGGATTCCGGAAGGGGAAATCACAAAGGCAGTTATTTTAGGTGTTCTCCCCAATCAATACACCGTACAAGTAAAACAAGTCACACCGAAAATGTTGAAAACAGCTTTGGAAGGTTGTTTGTATAACATTAAATTGCGTAGTGACGGCACTGTTGATCCCACCACTGCTACACCCGAATTTCCGCAAATTTCCGGTTTCACCGTAAAGGTTAACTATAATAATGAACCCGGCAAACGTGTTATGGGAATTTATCTGGATAGCGGAGTGGAATTAAACCTGACAGATACCTTTACCACGCTGAGTTTGGCTTCTTCCAGCGGTGTTTTTTCCGGAGAGCTTGGATATGATGCTTTCCTGGAGCAGTCAGAAGTAAAGGATTACGGTTCGGAAGGACAGGCGCTTTTAGAACATATGTCTCACACGGAGAATCCGGACGAGTTTAGCAGTGCGCGTATTGTTATGACGAATCAGCAGGAAAATTACACCGGTTTAATCGTCAGCATTCTTCTGGTGATTATCTTGGTTGTAATGGTATTAATTTTCATTATCAAACTGATGACCAGAGTTTCCTGATGATGTTTTTCGAAATGAAGAAAGTACTTGTTTTCTTTGAAGTTGTTTCTTAAAATTATCAGAAGAACCATCATTACCATATTAATATTAATTTTAGTGGGCTATGTTGCGTTTTAGATTGCCTATCCTTATATTGCTCCCATCATTTTTGACTATTTGGTGGACCGTAATGCCCAGATGTTTTTGAAACTGGAGGAATCTTTGGAATCGGAACTTGTTGGCGTGACAGAGTCGGTAACGGTTCCGGAGGATACACCGCCTGAGGCAGAGGGAGCTTTGCCGGATGTTAGCCCACCGCCGGAGTCTTCCAAGGAGATTCCGGTTGCCACCGCAGCACCTGCGCCTACACCAAAGCCGAACACGGAGATTCAAACGGTACACACCACGATGGGAGATTTCACAGGGGCCCAATTGGTTAGGGAGCTGAAAAATATTTCTCCCGCAGACAAAACCAGAATTATTTCGATTTGTCAGAGTGCAGTTTCTATGTCGGATATGTTGACGGTAACTCAGATTCTGACGCAAGACGGCTTAACGGTTGAGCAACAAAAGTTCATTGAAAATTATTTGCGTGATAATCTTTCGGTTCCCGCAAAACGGGAAATTTTAGAAATTCTTCAAAAATATTAAGGAGAGAGTCAGTTGGAACAGTTCAGGGAATTTTCATCTGCAATTAATGATAACTTCACAATCTTCCAACGGGACGATTCCTTTAAATTCGGCACCGATGCGGTGTTGCTTTCCCGCTTTGCTAAGATGGGGAGAAAAGATGTTTTATTTGATATCTGCTCCGGGACAGGGGCTGTTGGCTTTTTTTGTCATCTGAATTATAACCCCAAAGAAATTCATTTTGTGGAGATTGACCCTGTGATGACGGAGCTCTCCCAGAAAACTGCAGAGTATAATGGTATTTTGGAAAAATGTTGTTTTCATTGTACCGATATTGCCGATTTTTCCATTCCTAACGGTATGATGGCAGATGTGATTACTGTAAATCCACCGTATTTTTTGGAAAACAGCGGAAAAGTTAACCGGAACGAAAACTTAAAAACTGCCCGTCACACCGAGCAGTTTTCTCATAGCATTTTATTTGAAAAAGCTTATCGTCTTCTTCGGGATAAGGGCAAGCTTTTCTTAATTCAGCGGGCGCAGAATCTTTGTGAAATTCTTACAAATCTTCGGGAACATCGCCTGGAGCCAAAACGGTTGCGTCTGGTGTATGGAGCTATGAACAAAGATGCCAATTTGTTTATGGTAGAAGCAGTGAAAAACGGTGGAATTTGGATGGATTGTTTGCCACCTTTAATGCTCTATGACGAAAACGGCGAAATGACCGAAGAATTCCGCCTGATGCAGGAGTTTTAATATGAAGGGTACTTTATATCTTGTTGCTACACCCATTGGTAATATGGGAGACTTGTCTCCCCGCGCTATTGAGATTCTGCAGTCTGCCGACTTGGTGGCTGCGGAGGATACCCGTGTTACGGGTTCTCTGCTAAAAAAACTGGGTCTGGAAAAGAAGTTGGTGAGCTACTATGAGCATAATGCTGCTATGAGAAGCTCTTTGCTGATTCGCCATTTAGAGGATGGCAAAAATATTGCTTTGGTATCCGATGCCGGCACTCCTGCCATTTCTGACCCCGGGGAAGATATTGTGCAAGAGTGTATCTGCCGTGGCATTGAGATTATTCCGGTACCCGGTCCCTGCGCCTTTGTTTGTGCGCTGACGGTATCCGGGTTTTCTACCAAACGGTTTAGCTTTATCGGTTTTTTACCCGCTAAACAAAACGATCGCAAAAAAGAGTTGGAGCAGGTAAAACACCGGGAAGAAACCCTGATTTTTTACGAAGCACCCCATCGCCTTTTAAAAACACTGACTGATATGCAACAAGTGTTCGGAGAAGACCGTCGGATTTCGGTTTCCAGAGAAATTACCAAGAAATTTGAGGAGCATATCCGTGGCACCTTATCCCAAGTGCTTGCTCATTTTGAAACCAATCCCGTAAAAGGTGAGTTTGTGATTGTGGTGGAAGGTGGTACGAAAGAAGAAAGCAGTTTCAATGAGCTTTCTTTAGAAGAGCATCTGGACTTGTATGAGAAGCAGGGACTTTCTAAAAAAGATGCCATCAAGCAGATTGCCATAGACCGTAACCTTCCAAAACGGGACGTATATGCCTATTTTCATAAAGGTTAACAAAAACAAAAAAAGCAGTTCCAAAAGGAACTGCTTTTATAATTCACTATCCTGCTAATTTATGATATTATCAGCGCACTGACCATTTGCGAGGAATGGTACATAATGAGGAGCTTGGCTCCTATAGGTTAGTGGAATTAGGAAGAAAGAAGAAAAATCTTATTTAAATTTTCTTTTTCTTGCTTCTTCGGATTTTTTCTTTCTTTTAACGCTGGGTTTTACATAATGTTCTCTTTTTCTGATTTCAGAAAGAACACCTGCTTTTGCACACTGTCTTTTGAATCTTTTTAAAGCGTTGTCTAAAGACTCGTTATCTTTTAATCTGATTTCTGCCATCGGTCTGTCCCTCCTCCCATAAACGCAATCAGCTACGCCGGATAGGTTTTGTATCATAAATTCACAAGTGTTATTATAATATATAATTTTTCTGATGTCAACATTTTTTTTTGAATTTTTCGAATTTTTTGAATTTTTCGATCATTTTGTTTCATTTATTTTCTTTTGGAGGCAACATCAGGGAATTTGACGAAATCTGATGAAAAAATAAATAGGGCTTGACAAAGTCTGCCTTCTGTTGGTACAATCAAATTGGCTTTGAAGTCATCACCTTGAAAAAAAGATTTGCATAGAATAAGTTAGAACAAACAACCAAAACAATTGGGAGGAAATTCTATGCAATCTCTATGCCATTACTATCCGGGAGGCAATACCCCGGAGGGTTTCTTTAGTTATTATCACGAAATATTAGATAAAGCTTCCACAGGCAAACTTGCCGTTATCAAAGGCGGTCCCGGTACGGGGAAATCCACCTTTTTAAAACGACTTGGCAAACTGATGGAAGAGGAGGGGGAACCGGTTACTTATCTGCACTGTTCTTCTGACCCCGCTTCCTTAGACGGTATTTATCTGCCACGGCGCAATTCTGCTGTGATCGACGGAACAGCACCCCACTTAACAGACCCCCGTTATCCCGGTGCTTCCGATATGGTACTGAACTTCTGCGATCTGATTGGTCCGGTTGCAGACGGAGAGACTGTGGCAAATGAAAGCAAGCTTGCCAAAGAGTCCTTTTTGGAGGGCTATTGTTACTTAAACGGTGCAAAATCGCTGTTGAATCTGATGCAAACACGAAGTAAATCTACCTTGCTTTCGGACGAAATCCGTGCGTTTTCCTCAGATATTGTCAGACGGATTTCTTCCTTTTCTGCAACCGGTTTTTGCAAAACGGCATTTCTTTCTGCCATCACTGCAGATGGTTTTTGCCATTATCTGCAGGAAAATCTTCGGAATTATTATGTCATTTCCGTTGAGGCAGAGGAGGGAGACGATACCGCTTCCATTCTGGAAACAGTGGCAACTGCCTGCACTCTGCGAAATGCCGATATGATTGTTTGTCCCTGCCCGATGAATCCAAAAAAAGCAGAACATCTTCTTTTTCCTTCTGCCAATCTCGCAGTAGTCACCTCCAATGCGTATCACACTTATCCGAAAGCAGACGAAATTGTTTCTTTTTCCGATTTTGTGAGCTGTCGGAGAGGCGACTACGAACTTGCTGCTCTTTATGACACCCTCCTTCATCGGGGAGTTGATTGTTTTACCCACGCAAGAAACCATCATAACTGTATGGAAGCCATTTATCAAACCGTTACCGATTATTCTGCAATAGAACCGTTTTATCAGAAAACCCATCATTTTTTATTATCATAACCGGAGGCACTATGCTGAAGTATTCTCAGTTTCTACGAAATCTTTACGGCGAAAAAGTGTATAAAATACCTGTCAATACCGGAGGTACCTGTCCCAATCGGGACGGTACCAAAGGGGTGGGAGGTTGTATTTTCTGTTCCGAAGTGGGAGCAGGCTTTGAATTGCCCGATGCAACTGTCAGCATTTCAGAGCAGATTGCCACAAATATGGCATACATCCGCAAAAAATATCACGCGAACCGTTTCCTCATCTATTTTCAGAATTTTACGGCAACCTATTTGCCTCTGGAAATTTTTCGGAAGCATCTGTTTCAGGCAATCCGTGCAGAGGACATTGTGGGCGTGGTGATTTCTACCCGTCCAGACTGTTTGGACGGCGGACACCTGGAGATATTGGATGAGGTCAAGAAACAGGGGATAGACATCTTTGTGGAGCTGGGACTTCAGTCTGCCAACGATGACACTCTGATAAAAATTAACCGTGGACATACTGTTGCCGATTATATCCGTGGAGCAAAGCTGGTGAAAGAACATGGCTTTTATCTGGATACCCATCTGATTTTAAATCTTCCCTGGGACACAGAAGCAGATGTGCTGACCGCCGCCCGCCTTATGAACGAAGTGCAAACCGATTCGGTGAAGCTGCACTCCTTGCACATTCCCTACGGTACAAAACTGTATGAGCTGTACCGCAGCGGAGAAATCCAAATCATATCAAAGGAAGAATATTTTCACCGTTTGTATCTTTTTTTGGGAGAGCTTTCTCCCTGCGTTGCGGTGCAACGACTCTTCTCCCGTGCTCCGAAAGAGGACACTGCATTCTGTAACTGGCAGACAAGCTGGTGGAAACTGGAGGAAGAGTACCTTCGTTATGCAGAAAAATGCCTATCTGAAAAATAAAGAAAAGGAAAACTCTCTATTACATTATATATTATATATAGGGGACGAATTTTCAGAGGACAAATAAAAAATTCAAAAAATGACTTGACAAATTCCAAAAAACAGAGTATAATCAGTTGGTTGATATTTTGCCTAAGTGTGTTTTGGGAACAAAATCGTGTAATTTTCGTCTAAAAAGTGAAAAAAAGAGCAGAAATCGCTCAGATTTTACTGAAAAATTGCAGGTTTGTTACCGAAATATTACTGTTGTGCATAAATTTTACAACTTTGTTACATATATTTTGATTTTATTGACAAACCGATTGTTATCTGTTACAATGACACCATAGGATACCCCTGTAGAAGGATTATTCTATCAGTTGGGGTTTTTAAACCCCATCCAAACTCGTAAAAAAAAAATTATATATCAATTTTAGGAGGACATCCAAATGAAACTGTCTAAAGTTTTATCCTTAGTATTAGCAGTTGTTATGCTGTTCGGCATGCAGACTTTCGCATTCACCGACGTTGCTGCTACTGCTAACTACGCTGAAGCTGTTCAGGTTCTGTCCGCTCTCGACATCATCAATGGTTACGAAGACGGCACTTTCAAACCTGAAGGCAAAATCACTAGAGCAGAATATGCTGCAATCGTTTGCAGAATTCTGGACATGGGCGATGCAGGCGCTAACCAGGTTGGCGGCTACTTCACCGACGTTGAAGCTGATCACTGGGCATCCGGTTACATTGCTACCGCTTCTCAGTTAGGTATCGTTAACGGTATGGGCGATGGTACTTTCGCTCCTTCCGCAGAAGTTACCTACGAACAGGCTATTGCTATGTTAGTTCGTGCTTTAGGTTATGAACTGAAAGCTCAGACCATGGGCGGTTACCCCACCGGTTACATGATGATTGCTAACCAGGAATCTATCACCGTTGGTACTGCTAACACCGCTGGCGGCGCTTCCAGAGCAACCGTTGCAAGATTAACCTACAACGCACTGACCGTTCCGCTGATGGAACAGTACACCTGGGGTTCTGATGAATACATCGCTCCTCTGGAAGACGAATCCATCTTATGGAGCAAATTAAACGCTGTTAAAGCTGAAGCTACCATCGCTGTAGTTCCGCTGGACAAAGAAAAAACCGACGTTACTTTAACCACTCCTGATTTTGACAAAGTTGCTGATGCTAACGGCTACAGCCTGCCTGGAACCGTTAAAATCAACGGCGTTGATTTAGCTGGTTTACAGGGCTTAAAAGCAACCGTTATCTTAGACGCTTCTGACGATACCGAAGCTAAACTGGTTTGCGTAGTTCCGAAAGCTGGTAAAAACGTTGAAATCACCGTTAAACCCGCTATGATGGCTGAAGTTTCTACCGCCGATGGTTATGTTGAATACTACAAAACCAACGATGACGACAGAACTACTAAAATTAAAGTTCCCACCGGTGGCTTAAACGTTTACACCAACTTAGTTAACAATGGTGTAATCACCGTAGGTGGTGCTACTGGCGACGTTGCATACAGATTCGTTGATACCGATAACAACGGTGAATTTGAAACTGTATTTGTTGATAACGAAAAAGTATTTGTAGTTGGCAATGTTAACACCAACTCCAACAAAATCTTCAGATCTACCGATCCTAACGCTCTGTGCACTTACACTGACGCTTCTTTAATCTTAGATCCTGAAAACGAAAACTTAGCATGGACCATTAAAGACGCTGAAGGCAATGCATTAGAAATCGCTGATATCGAAGCTGGCGATGTTGTTGCTGTAAAAGAATCTTATGACGGCAGCACCTATACCGTATATGAAATCACCGTTTCTAACGAAACTGTTGAAGGCACCATCACTGAAACCTTCGCTGAAACCGCTAAAGTTGGCGGCACTACCTTAAACAAATTCAAAATCGGCGATGCTGATTACTCTCTGTTAACCAACGGTACCATGACTCCCGGTGATGAAATCACTGCAAAAGTTTATGGCGACAAAGTTATCGCATACGAAGTAAAAGAAGGCGTTAAAAACCTCGGTATGGTTATCGCTGCTTATAGAGGTGAAGACTTCGGCGTAACCTATCAGTTACAGGTATTAACTCAGAAAGGTGAAATCGTTACCTTAGACTTAGCTGACAAAGTTAACGGTGCTACTCCTTCCTATGGTTCTACCGCTCTGCTGCAGGCCGCTTATCCGAAGGGCGACTTAATCGCTTACTCTCTGAACAAAGCTGGCGAAATCAAAGCTATTGACGTTCAGACCGGTTACAACTCTGCTACTGCTAAAGTTTTAAAACAGAACGTTGATAAAATTCAGGCTGGTAGCGCTACTTACAAAGCTACCGCTGAAAAATTAGGTTCTTACTACATCACCGACAACACTGTAATTTACACCACTGAAGTAGCTAAAAACTTAGTTACCAAAGAAAAAGCTGCTATCGCATCTGATTCTGTATTCCAGGACGGCGAAACCTACGACTACTCTGTTATCTACAATGATAGCAAAGAAGCTATGGTAGTAGTTCTGTTCGAAGCTGCTGCTCAGATCGATTACACCACTTCTCCGATTGCTATTACCAAAGTTGCTCAGGTTACCGTTGAAGGCGAAACCAGAACCAAACTGTTTGGTTATGTAGACGGCGAAGAAGCTGAAATCATCATTGCTGAAAATGCAGAAGTTACTACTGATAGTACTGCAGATCCTGCTCTGTACACCATCGTAGGTGTTGGCGATATCGCTCTGTTCACCACTAACGCTGCTGGCGAAATGACCAAAGCATTCATCTTAGCAGACAAAGTTGTTGGCAACCAGTACATGGTTATCGACAATGCTTGCACCGGTACTCAGGATGACGAAGATGCTTCTGTAAACGGTCACTATGTAACCTTAGACATGGCTGCAGTCAACGTTACCACCGCTGCTGAAGCTCAGACTAAAGCTGGTACCGTTATGAGCACTGGCGCTGCTGATATCGCATTAAAAGGCTTCGGTGTTGCTGGTAGAGCATACAAAGTTCAGGGTAACGTGCTGAGAGTATTATTCGACGCTGATTACGCTGCTTCCTTCGATGGTACTACCACCAGAGCATACACCAACCTGGTTGACGAAGACAGAATCCATGACTACACTGTTAACGCTAACGCTGTAGCATATCTGTACAATGCAAAAACCGGCAAAATCAATGTTACCACTCTGTTAGACGCTGAAACCGATTGGACCACCATGGACAAAGATAACGGCGATCAGATGGACAACGATGACTTTGTATACGCTTACAACTACGATGGCGAAACCAAACTGGTTCTGATCATCGACGTTAACGGCGACAACTAATCCTTAATTGGTTGTAACAAAGGCTTAATTGCTTAATAAAAAGGGCTACTCCTTCGGGAGTAGTCCTTTTTGTTTTGGTGCCTTTAGGCGTGGAAATAAACCCCCAGTTCTACTGGGGGAGGAATAAAAAAGCTTTAGCAGATAAATGCCTCCCCTGTGTAAGGGGAGGTGGGTTTTGCGAAGCAAAACTCGGAGGGTTGTGACAATCCCTCAGTCTCACCTTGCTCGACAGCTTCCCCTTAAAGGAAGCCTTTGGATGAATCCATAGGGTACTGCCATTTTAACGGTTTCAAAAAAAGAGGAATCTCACTGCTTTCTCACCGTTTCTATCACACAGTCCAATATCACTTTGCAATCTTCATACACTTTCGGAAACAAACTGTGGGGAAGCGGATTCTTTCCCAAACCTGCCTCCACGGTAAAGGCAGGTTTTTTAAATTCTTGGATAAACCAATCTTTCATTCCGCCATGAGATGCCGTTCCCGTTGGTTTTGCAATTTTATAGTGAGATTTTTGTTGAAAAGCCTCCAGATACGCTTGGGTTCCCGTGGGCACAAAACCGTCATATTCATAGTAAATTTCTTCCCCTTGGGAGTGGAATGCAACCGCCACTTCAAAGGGGATTTTTTTACATAATTCCTGAATGGCTTTGGTTTCCGATTCCGAGAACGGCCGTTCTCCGCCATATTTGGTTGGAGCAGGACCGACAATTCCTTCTTGTGCAACTGATTCTTTTGCCAGAAAAAATCCTGCATCGTAGTTATGGTTTAGGTCTACGCCACGGTAATTTGCCTGCCAGTTGCTTTTTTCAAAAAACGGCTCCGGCGGTTTTATCCGTCCTGCCACAATTTCTGCACCGTCGGGATTCAACAGGGGAATGGCGTATAGCGTAACACCCGAAAACCAATTCTCCTTGGAGCGAAACAGATATTCCATTAAAAATTCCGACAACATAGTTTCCAGACTGTGATGTCCGGAAATGGCGAGCACATTTTTGGAACCTTCTCCTGCTTTGATGCAAAAAATATTCTGCCCAAGCTCTGATGTGCCGACAGAGAAAAAGGACATCTCTTTTTGAAACACATCCAGACGAATCAGGTCATAAATCAACTCGTGATATGCATACATATTTACTAATCCTCCAATACTGTTAATATAGTTTATGCAAAAATTCTCTCGCAAGAGTGATTGTATGCTCGTAAATCTTTTTAAAAATAAATAAACGAAAGGCGGAAATTTTCCGAAATAGGTGATCTTATGTCAGAAACCAAAAAAACAGGTTGGCTCATCGTTGGAATTACGGTGATTGCGGCGGTATTAGGCGGGCTGTTTTCTATGAATTCCTCTGAATTCTATAACACGCTGGTTCGTCCTCCTTTGGCACCGCCATCTATTGTGTTTCCTATTGTGTGGGGAATTTTGTATGTGCTGATGGCAATCTCTTTGATTGTGTATCTTAAGGAAAATCCTGATGATACTGTGGGCTTTTGGCTTTATGTGGGAAACCTTGTGTTAAATGCACTTTGGCCTCTCTTTTTCTTTGCCTTACAGCAGGTTGGTGTGGCACTGATTGTACTCATTGCCATGATTTTAGTCAACCTATTGCTTTTAGGAAGATTAAAAGACGTCAAATGGGCATTTTATCTGTATCTGCCTTATCTTTTGTGGCAACTGTTTGCCCTTTATTTAAACTTCGCCATTGTTCTTTTAAATTAAAAAAACTAGAAAAACAATAAAAACAAAAAACGAAGAATCACAAAATAACATACGGATACTGTGCCGTAAACGATTCGTCCCAAAAACAGGCGAAGAAAGTTTACGGCACGGTTTTTATCAAAATACAAGGACTGAAATATTACAGATAACCCTGAAAATCCGCAGAAAAAAACAATTACCTCAACAGGATAGTGATTAGCAAGTAAGGAAAGTCCCGTAGTGATTTCCAAAAAAGTTGCTCCCATGGGAAAAAATCCCACAGGCAAAGGAACTTTTTTTAATAAATCAATCAGACTGGCAAAAAAGCACACAAAAAACAGTAGCGATACCATCGTCTGTGAGCTTTCGCTGACCGATTCCACCAATGCATCCGATATTTTCTGTCTTTTTGTATTTTTTGGTATCTTTTGTTCTTTCAACTTTCTCGTCTGCCACAATAAGTCGGGATGTTCTTTGGGTATTTTTTTTGCAAAAAAGCAAACAAGCGTAAGGGATGCCAATAAAAAACTAAGATAAATCAGAATACCGATGATATGATTATCAAAAAAACCGCCTAAGTAAGACACTGCAAAACCGAATCCCGGAATGTTGGCAAACATAAACAGCCAAGTGTATTCTTGCTTTGTGATACTACCATTATCATATGCAAAAGCAGACAGTCTTGCTCCCGTGGGATACCCGCAAAACAGAGACGGAATCAGAAGTTCTCTGGCAGATTCAGATAACGTCCCGATTCTTATTTTTTGGGAGATCGGTAAAAGGGCACCTGTTTTTACCAAAATTCCCGAGATGACAAGATAGGGAAAAATGCTTGGCACTAATACCCGACCACCCAATTCCAATCCATTTATCACACCGCTTTTCACGGCGTCTGGAAAGCATATAAACAAAAAAAGAAGGGCCCATCCTGTCCATTTAGACATATTTTTCACCCGTTTTCATAGAATGTTAACACATTATATGGAAAAGCCTTGGGGAATATACATAGGAAAGGGACAGAATATGAAGCGAAAAAAAACGGATTCTATTAGAAAAAATCACAATCATACTGCTTCCTCGGAGCAGGCGGTTGTTACTCCCAAAAAAAATCTGGCAGAACGGCTTGGTATTTCTTCCGAATTATTGCTTGGAGAACCGAAAATCACGGTGACGGGAGATTTTTTGGTGGAAATTGTGAACCATAAAGGAATTGTCAGCTTTTCCGATACCAGAATTGAGGTCAACACCCGAAAGTATGTGTATAACATTCAGGGGAGTTCTTTAATCATCGCGTCCCTTACAGATGAGGAAGTGTCTATTGCGGGGAATGTGGCAAAAATTGAAAAAATATAGGGGGAATTTTGGTGCTTCGTGCCTATCGGTTTATGAAAGGGTATCAATGTTATAAGGCAACGGGAATCCATCTGGAAAAGTTTTTGAATCTGTGCCTTTCTCATAAGCTGTATCTATGGAATATTTGCCGTCCCGATGAAAACACCATGCTTTTTTCGGTCAGTAACCGTGGGGCAAAATTGTTGGATGAATTTGCGAATAAAACGGGAACAAGTCTTTTCATACAGGAAGGAAAAGGAGTTCCCGTTCTCTTAAAAACTATGAAAAAACGGACGGTGTTCTGGGTTTCGGCAATGCTTTTTTTAGCAGGAATTTTTGTGGCATCTTCTTTTATCTGGACAGTTACCTTTGATGCTGCACCCGGTATGGATGTTGCTAAGATTCGCTCCTTTTTGGCAGATAACGGATTGGGAGTCGGAAAAATCCGAAAAACAGTGGATACTACCGCAATTTCCAATCAGATTATTAACCGGTTTCCCCAGGTGCTTTGGGCAGGGGTGGAGCTTTCGGGTACTAATCTTAGCGTTACCTTAATTCCAAGAACAGATTCTCCACCGATTGTTCCCAAAGATGTGCCTACCAATATTGTGGCAAAAAAAGACGGCTACATTCAAGATATTTCTGCAGAGAATGGGGATGCTATGGTAAAAGTGGGGGACACGGTGGTAAAGGATCAGATTTTGATTTCAGGACT
The DNA here is from genome assembly GCA_045540295.1 of Clostridia bacterium. Lineage (GTDB taxonomy): Bacteria > Bacillota > Clostridia > UMGS1840 > UMGS1840 > SIG452. Next base: position 1,924 of record JAZQGY010000031.1, on the reverse strand, counting down.
GATTCCAAGTCAAACGGTGGGAAGCCGTTATCTTCATTCCATCGGAAGTATTCGTGCCGTCACCTGGGAAGAAGAAACTTTTGAAAAAAAGTTGTATTTATATGAAAAAATTCCAACGGGAGAGAACAAAATGCATCGGGAGCTGGAGCTTCCATTTGTAAAAATCCCTTTGGATTTTGGGCAAACTATTGACTTTTATAATTATGATAGTATAATAAAAGAAAGACATTTCCTCTTTCTCACCTATCGGGAAACCGAATACTCAGAGTACAATCTTCAAAAAGCAGAGCGTACTGAGGAAGAAGCAATACAAGAAGCAACTGATGAGTTTTTAAAAAAACTTTCAGAGCAGGGAATCGAGGATATTATCACATTAAAAACCGAGTCGGTAAAGCTTTCGGAGGACACTGTGGCAGTTACGGTGTTTGCTGAATGCGAAGAGGAACTTGGCGTTCCAAAAGAAATTGAAAAACCGACCGAAGAATAAAACGAGGTATCTATGGAGAAAGAAATTTTCATAAGCTCGGTAGACGAAGCAATCCGCCTGTTCGGCAATTTTGACGAAAATATTTTGCTCATCGAAAAGGAATTGGGCGTCAGAATTTTTCACAGAAACGGTATTGTGAAAGTCAGCGGGGAAGAAGTTGCCACCACCATGGCAACTGAAGTGCTGGAAGGATTGATTCAGCGTTTAAAATTTGAAGAATCCTTAGACGAACAGACTGTCCGTTATCTCATCAGTATGGCAAGAGAGGGCAATGTGAAATCGGTTGCCGAAATCGGAGGAAACTGCGTCTGCGTTACCGCCAAAGGAAAACCCATCAAGCCGAAGACTTTAGGGCAAAAGGCATATATTGAAAACATTGAAAAAAACATCATCAACTTAGGCATTGGTCCTGCAGGGACCGGGAAAACCTATTTGGCGGTTGCCTGTGCGGTAACAGCTTTTAAAAACAAAGAGGTTTCCAGAATTATTTTAACCCGTCCTGCCATTGAAGCCGGCGAAAAACTTGGGTTCTTACCCGGTGATCTGCAGTCGAAAATCGACCCTTATTTACGTCCGCTTTATGATGCTCTTTTCGATTGCTTAGGCTCCGATACCTTTGCCAAATATTCGGAAAAAGGGCTAATTGAAGTGGCACCGTTGGCTTATATGAGAGGGCGTACCTTGGACGATTGCTTTGTTATTTTGGATGAAGCGCAAAACACCACTCCCGAGCAGATGAAAATGTTTTTAACCCGTATCGGTTTTAATACCAAAGCGGTTATCACCGGTGATATCACCCAGACTGACCTGCCATTTGGGAAAAAATCGGGCTTAAAAGAAGCTGTTTCCATCTTAAAAAACATCGAAGGCATTTCCATTACCATGCTTTCTCATAAGGATGTTGTCCGCCATCCGCTGGTGCAGAAAATCATTTTAGCCTACGAAAAACACGAACAACAAAAACTAAGAAAATCCCGTTATCAGGGAAATGAAAAATAAAAACAGGCTGTTCTTATAGGATTTACTTACAAATGCTGTAAAACCGATGTGATATAAGTCACGTTCAAGTCCTGTATACGAAAAAAGAGCCACCCACTTTGTGGATGACTCTTTTTTGGTCGAGGTGACAGGACACAGCTGTGCGATGCACAGCTTAGCTGCTTGCCGACCCAAGCCTATGGCTTCGGTACCCGGCTTCGCACCAACTTCGCTAAAAACCGTTTCCCAAACGGTTTTCTTAACGCTCGTTGCCTTCTTAAGGTTCAAGTCCTGTATATGAAAAACGAGCCACCCACTTTGTGGATGACTCTTTTTTTGGTCGAGGTGACAGGACACGGTTGTGCTTTGCACCCCCTATCAGCTTGCCGACCCAAGCCTATGGCTTCGGTACCCGGCTTCGCACCAACTTCGCTAAAAACCGTTTCCCAAACGGTTTTC
>JAZQGY010000030.1:0-12768 GCA_045540295.1 Clostridia bacterium | reverse complement strand
AGAAGAATAAAAAAGCTATTCTCGATGAGATAGAAAAGTTAAAAGAGATGCTTGAAACAGCCGGAGAGGAAGAAGCCGAAGAGGAAGCTAAAATTGACAAGAAAGAGCTTCGCAGATTGACTGAAGTTTTGAAAGATGCTGATGTAAGTAATGTGGAAAAGAACAACATGGCAAGGACAATTATGAAGGAAATTATCAAAGGTGGAGAGGACGGAAAGACGATAAAATGCGTATTTTGGAGATAAAAAAAGACTACTCAAACAGTTGCCATCTGCACCACCATATTGACTGACGATAAAGCTTGCAAGCTTCGGGTTCGGATTTTTAATGTTGATTGGAAATTGTAATTTTTTCTGATATTCCCACATATTATTTCACCTCACAAGTATTTTCCCAGGGCCACGGACCGTTTACCCAACTCCAACTACCGTGTTTGGAACCGTCGCAGGAGGTCAGGGGACCGAATTCCTTGGTGTACGCCAGCTTTAAGATTTCTAAGTCTTTTGCCAGGGCGGCGTGTTTCTCGATGGCTTTGGTGTCGGTGGGATGCGAATCCAGGTACAGGGTCAATTCGTTGACTGCAAAATCATATTCCTGAATCTGCCTTAATAACTGATTTCTTTTCATTTTCCGCATCCTCCGCACTGCTTCGGAACATATTCCTCCATAGAAATGTTCAGTTCCGGAAATAAGGTGCCTGCTTCCAGGGCTTCGCATAGAGAGTAGGTTTCCCCAAGTAACTGTGGAACGACAAAAGCGTATCCCACACGGGGCATAAAATCAAACATATATTCTAACATCGTTAGACTCCTTTCTGATTGAATCTGTTTGGGGGATTGGAAACAGACTCACTATTTTTATATGTTTTCTTCTAAAAAATGTGAAAATAAAACAAAAAGCACAAAAGACTTTTACTGTCTTTTGTGCAGATAACCGTGTAATTTTGTCACAAAGTGAAACAAAATTACCATATTTATGGGAAAAAATTAGCTATTTTCCAATAGTATATTCCGCTATAATAAGAATAGGAAAAAATATATTCATATAAGGAGGCTTATATTATGAACAAATTAGGTATTTTCATGAACTTCTGGGAAAAGAACTGGGATGCAGACCATTCCAAATATATCAGAAAGGCAAAAGAGATTGGCTTTGATGTGCTGGAATTTCAGGCACAGCCGTTACTCGAAATGTCTGATGACAAAATCCGTTCCTTACGTGCATTAGCTGACGAAGTTGGTATTGAACTGACTTACAGCTTAGGCTTAGACCCCGCTTACGACGTTTCTTCTTTAGACGAAACCGTAAGAAAAGGCGGTGTTGAGTACTTACAGAACATTATCCGTAAAATGAAAGTTGGCGGCGGTACTTTATTATCCGGTGTAAGCTATTCCGGATGGGGCACTCCCTCTGATTTCAACGATAACAAAGCTGCATACTGGAATCAGAGTATCAAGAGCATGAAAGAAATCTTGAAGGTGGCTGAAGAATGTGGCGTTACTTACTGTGTAGAAGCGGTTAACCGTTTTGAAACTTGCTTAATTAACACTGCTGCAGAAGCGTTGGAATATGTTGCCAACTTCGATAGCCCCAACATTGGTATTCTGCTGGATACCTATCATATGAACATTGAAGAAAACAACATCGGTGATGCAATTCGTTCTGTTGGCAGCAAACTGACCAGCTTCCATACCGGTGAAAACAACCGTACCGCACCTGGCAGAGGTCACTTAGACTGGGATGAAATCTTCGGTGCTTTATCTGATATCAATTACAAAGGCAGAATTATTTCCGAACCTTTCGTAATGCAGGGCGGACAGGTTGGTAAAGATATTCATGTATTCCGTGATTTGGTTGAAAATCCCTGTGAAGCAACCATCGATAAGGAAGCAGCATATCTCTTAAACTTCGAAAAAGAAATGCTCAAAAAATACAATATGGCGTAATGCTATTTTGATTCCGGAATAAGAGGAAAACGATTTCGATATTCCCTGCAGGAATAACCGCTGTGCTTTTTAAAGAGTTTGGAAAAATAATTGTAATCGGGAATACCCACCATATTGCATATGGTATGTACACGAAGGTCGGTATCCGTTAGCAGATGCTTTGCTTTTTCCAAGCGGAGATTTAAGATGTAATCGGCAACGGTTGTGTCGAAATGTTTTTTCCAAAGAGCATACAAACGGTTTTTTGAAACCTTGAATTCCTCACAGATTCCGGAAACAGAAAGCGGATTTTCCAAGTTTTGTTTTACATATTCATCAATTTGATTGATGAGAGTATGATCTCCCATATCAATGGTTTTACTGATTAAAAGTTGCAAGGTGGCATAGTAGAGTATATTGGCAGTAGACTCAATTGCCTCGGGCAAAAGTTTCTTGGTTGCTTGGTAGGCTTCTGAAAGCTTTTCCACCGGGAGCGAAAGTTTTTTGCTGAGCCCGGAAAGAAGATTGTTGGTTTCTTTTGATGTTAACGAGCCATCCTTGATTTGCCCAAACAGGATAAATCCTAACGGTTTTTCCTGATACATAATAGGCATAGCAGTATCCACAAGACCGGCGTGGCATTTTGCTGTGATCGGTTTTAACTGACGGTTGCACTCCACAATCAGCCGTTTATCACAGGTCAGGCAAGCCTTCTTCCCGGAAGGAACTTGCTTAATCAGTTGGCAAAAGGCTGGCATTTTGGGTGGCATATAAGCAAGTTGATTCATTTCGGCATCCCAAAAGCTCACGGTAAGGCCTGTCATATTGTGAAAATCAGTTAAAAATGCTTTGATTTTATCAAGATCATATTTTAAAACCATAAAGGCACCTGTCTTTCCTTGGAAATTTGTTTTCATTATACAGAAAATGTATCATCAAGTCAATAAAGATTAGTAAAAAAGTTTTCATTAAGAAACAATTTTACCATAAAAGGAGAACCAAATTATGAGCTTAACTTATGCATTATATATTGGGAACCGTGGATTTTTCCCCGGTGAAGTAATTGAATCTGCAAGAAATGAAATGATTGCAGCTATTAAAGATGCAGGTTGTGACTGCATTTATCCGGATTTAGACAAAACCAGATACGGTGCGATTGAAACCATCGCAGAAGGCAAAATTTTTGCAGACTTCTTAAAAGAAAATGACGGAAAATACCAGGGCGTGATTCTGTGCTTACCCAACTTTGGTGACGAAAATGGCGCTATGGTAGCGTTAAAAGATGTAAATGTGCCGATTTTAGTACAAGCATATCCTGATGAAATGGGCAAAATGGACTTTGCACACAGACGTGATGCAATGTGCGGTAAATTTGCGATGTGTAACGCTCTGCGTCAGGCAGGAATCAAATTTACGCAGACTACCGATTTTGTTTCCACTCCGTCTTCCGAATCCTTCAAAAAGGATTTAGACACCTTTGAAAGAATCTGTCGTGTGGTAAACGGTATGAAGAGCTTCAACATCGGTTGCATCGGTGCAAGAACTTCTGCATTCAAAACCGTTCGTGTGGATGAAATTGCTCTGCAGAAAGCAGGCATCAATGTGGAAACCATCGATTTAAGCGAAGTATTTGCAAGAATGAAAAAAGTGGATGAATCTAAAGTTCCCGCTATGAAAGAGGAAATTCTTGCTATCACAAACTTTGGCGAATGGCCGGATGAAAAACTGACTGCCATTGCCAAACTGGAAATCGTGTTGGAAGATTTGGTAAAAGAACTGAACTTACATGCAGTTGGTATCAGATGCTGGCCTGAATTCCAGACCGAGCTGGCAATTGCTCCCTGTCTGTGCCTGTGTCTGTTAAATCAGAAGGGCATTGCTGCAGCTTGTGAAACTGACGTGGTAAACGCTGCTATGATGCGTGCATTATCCTTAGCAGGCGGTTCTGCAGTTACCCTGTTAGACTTCAACAACAACTATGGGGAAGAGAAAGACAAGGCGATTATGTTCCATTGCGGTCCTGTACCAATTAACATGATGGAAGAAAAAGGTGAAACCATCGAACACTTAATGTTCAAGAAAACTTACGGTCCCGGTTCCGGCGCAGGGGTTAACAAAGCGAAGATCCGTTCCGGTGACATTACCTGGGGCAGCATGAGAACCGAAAACGGTAAAGTTTGGGCATTCGTTTCTGACGGTAAATTCACCGATGATACCTTTGATGCAGAATTCTTCGGCTCCGGTAAGGTTGTAGAAAAAGAAGGCATTAACGACATCTGCAAATATATGGCAGATAACGGATACAAACATCATGTTGGTATCTCCTTAAGCAATTCTAAAGCTGCCATTGTGGAAGCATTCGAAAAATACTTAGGAATTGAAACCAAGGCTTTCTAAGCAATTGATAACAAGAAAAATGCCGTTGGGAACCAAGTGTTCCCGACGGTATTTTGCGTAAAAAAACAAATTTTCCGATAGTAAAAAGTCAAATTGACAGGTTTACAAGTAAAAAAAGATGTGTTAAAATACGAATTAGGATTTTAAGGTGGCGAGAATTTTTGGACTCTAAAAAATTTTTCTATGAATTTGGACGGGCTCTTTATAAGATAGACGGTTATTATGCCGATTTTGCAAAAAAAAGCAAGGTCAAGGCAAAACTTTTATGGGTGCTGTATGCCTTAAACGATGGGGAAGAGCATACCCAAAAGGAAATATCTGAAACCTGGGAAATTCCCAGAACAACTGTGAACACGGTTGTGAAGGAATTAGAATCTCAAGGTTATGTTGTGCTTTCTCCCATTAAAGGAGAAAAAAGAGAAATGCTCGTGAGCCTGACAGAATCCGGCAAACAATATGCCGAAGAAAAGCTTGCAGAAATTTATGAGATTGAAGACAAGGCTTTTTCCAATCTGAGTGATGATCACAAAAAAGTGATTGAATATATGAATTGTCTTCTCGATGAACTAAACAAACAAAGTTGAGAAAAAAGGCTGTTTGCGATAAAGATATTGCAAACTCCGTTCTATAAATTGCACTTTCCTTAAATTTTACGAAAGAGAGGGTTTTTCCATTTATGAAAAAAATACTCACACTTTTGCTGATTGGATGTATGCTCTTTAGCATTCTACCCGTAGCAGCGGCAACACCAAGTTTTGCCGGTGCATACAGCAGCGTTTCTGCTACCTACAAGAACGGATATGTAGGAGAATTTGCACCGAGAAATGCTCTTGCAAAAAGTGGCTCCAACGGTACCGAATCTGTGCCGGGGGTGGATTATAAAGCTTCCTCAAGCACACCTTGGAACGAAAGCGGCGGCTTTGTTATGGTATATGGTGACTGGGCAAATCTGAAAATCAATGTTCCTTATACCGGCGTTTATGTGATGCAGCTTCGTACCACTTGGATTCGCGGTCGGGATACCACCACCTTCCGTGTCACTACAGAAGAGGGATACTATACCGAGCATACCATTGGTGCTTCCGACTGGAGCAGTACCTATTCTCAGGACCAGTTGATCTACTTAACTGAAGGGGACAATATTATTAAGGTTGAATTGTTGGGAGACAACAACGACTATAACGCATTGCTTGCTTTGTTGGATTTAGGCCGTCTGGATAAAAGCGGGGCTTCGAAATCTTTAGATTTTATGCCTTTGGTAAAACAGGTGAAACAGTATCCTGAAAATATCACCACAAAATCTATTGATAAGCCCGGAACTGCCAATACTGTTTGGGGTAACGTGGTTGATTACAGTGATGCAGTGGTTTCCCGAGACAATTATCTTTGGTTAGAACCTTCCGGTTGGGCAAGATTTGATGTAACGGTACCTCAGACAGGTTTCTACTATGTGCAGGCAAAAACCATGAGCGGACAAACTGTTCTTCGTACGTTTGCCGGTGGCTATAAGGCAGACCTTCCTGTAGATACCACCGAGCAGTTCTATCGGTTTGATTCTAACGGAGATTACCTGTTTGTGTACTTAGAAGCGGGGACTACTTCCATTTACTTACAGAACGTTGGAACAGCAGGCTGCGAAATTTTAACTTATGAAATCAAGGCTTCTTCCATTACCTATGATGAAGGTATTATTCCCACCTTGGAGGATTGCGATGTTCCCACCGAAACTGAAGCTACCGTAGTCAGCAATTTAACCATAAATGTAGACACTTCTTCTGCCAGTGTAGATTTCTTGAAGCTGGATAACTGTGTGGATACGCTTTGGTTAATCTTAGCAGATTATGACACAGAAAACCATCTGGCAAACATCAATCTGACTCCTATTGATACCTCTCTTCAGACCGTTGGCGTGAAGAAAAGCTATCCGGTTTCCTTGTCCGGCTCCTTCACCAACTTAAAAACCTTTATTGTAGATACTAATTTAACTCCCTATACCGGAGTTGCCTTAGAAGCTGAAAATCCGGAGCTTTCCGTATACTCCGATATTTATGTTTCTCCTACCGGCAATGATAATAACGACGGTAGCATAAATGCTCCCGTAAAAACCCTGGCAAGAGCCAATGAACTGGTTGCAGAATTGACTTCTGATATGACCGATGACATTGTGGTGCATTTTGCAGGCGGAAATTATCCCGTTACCTCTATGATGACTATTGATGAATCGGTAAGCGGTCAGAATGGCTACAAGGTTATTTATAAAGGTGACGATACCAGTAATCCGCCGGTATTTAATGCAGGTACCAAAGTAGATGACTGGCAGCAGCAGACTGATTCTCCTATCTGGGTGGCGGATGCTTCTGATATCACTGCAGCCAGAACGCTGTATGTAAACGACAATCCTGCAACCTTAGCAAGAAGCCGTTATTTATATCAGCCTACTGCGTTATACAATAAAACCGGCAGCTCTTATGCTTCTGACGGCTTTAAAATTTCCAACACCAACTTCCCGCAAATTACCAATAATCCGGAAGATGTAATGGTTTGTTGGCCGATTCTTTGGACTTTGTCCAGAACTCCTGTCAATAATATTACCCGTGGACGTGTTACCACTGTTTTCGATATGCAGCAGCCTCAGTGGGCAACCCATACCACTCAGGGGTATGAACATTTAAAAATCGGAACAGGCAGACAGTTCTTCTTGGAAAATGCACTGGAATTATTGGACGAACCCGGTGAATTCTATTTTGACAAAACTACTAAGAAAATGTACTATTATCCTTATGAAGAAGAGGATATGACCACTGCAGAGGTGTATGCAGGTACTACTGAAAAAATGCTCTATTTAGGCGGCGATTCCACCTCCAATAAGGCATCCAATATTGAACTCAACAACTTAACCTTCAAATACAGCGCTTATAACGAAATGTCCGAAAACGGAGCAAAATTCAACCAGGCAGACAATGAGTGGTATTGCTACAGTACTTCTGCCGTTGGCTATGCAGACCGTTTGTTCCCGGGTCAGATTACGGTAAATTATGCAGATTCTATCACTATTAAAAACTGTGATTTTGCTTGTCTTGGTTCCAACGGTGTCAGCATGGATAACGCTGTGACCAATTCTGCGGTGGTAGGAAACATTTTCCGTGATATTTCCGGTACTGCGTTAGTGTTAGGTCATTTCCTGCATGGCAACACCTTAACGGACAGTCAGGGGCGTGTTACCAATGTGGAAGTGGCAAACAATGTGATTCGCCGTGTTGCCAACGAATATATCGGTTGTCCGGCAATTTCCATTTATTATGCAAAGGCAATCAATGCCCATCATAACGACATCAAAGATGTGCCCTATACCGGTATCTCTGTTGGTTGGGGATGGGGTGCTGATGTGTCAGATTGCAGAGATATTTCCATTACGTACAACCGTATCGAAAATGTTACCCATAAAACCGAAGACGGCGCACATATCTACACCTTAAGCCGTATGGAAAATACGCACATTTCCAATAACTATTTAATCGATGCAGGGGATTACCGTGGCGGCATTTATTTAGATGAAGGTACCGAAGCAATTACCATGGCAAATAACGTGGTAACCGGCTCCGATGCGATGATTTATGCAAGAAGCGGCGTGAATATCAGCGGATGTGTGGCAACCAATAACTATACTGATGCCACGAGCGATACTTGTGACGATTCTGTTTGTACTGAAACCGGTACTGTCAGAGTGACCGACGGCAATTGGCCTGCTGCTGCAGTAGCTATTATGAATGAAGCAGGGGTGCAGGATGCCTATAAATATCTGCTGAACGAAGCGGAACATCCTACCTGGAGAATTTTAGCATATGAACGTTCTCCCGAAGCTACATTCGAAAGTGATGAAATTGTGGATGTAAACCGTTGGATTATTGCAAAAGAATATGACAGATTTTATGAAAGAAGTCATTCTGTTCCTTCTGTATATCCGGGTGGGGAAGTAGGAGACACTCGTCCCGGTGAATGGCTGGAATTTGATTTCTATGTTCCCACTACCGGCACTTACACGCTGTCTCTGCGTGCCAGCGACGGTAATACCTCAAGTGATCCTGCTTGTACCGCAAAACTGGATTTAGACGGCACCACGATTCAATCCGCATTCTCCATCCCCCGTACCGGCTGGGCATTGGTGGACTATACTGTAGGTAGTTACAAACTTAATGCAGGCACGCACACCTTCCGTATCACCGTTCAGGGTATGGACTGGATGATTGGCGGATTCAAGTTTGATAACGGAGTTGCACTTCCCAACTCTTCCGATTATGATGAAGGAATTGTTATCGATCAGGATACCCTTCTAAGCCGTTACTGAAAATAATCATTATCATTTTTTCCACCTTATATAGAGAAAAGCATCACTCCTTGTATGTCGGTTGCAGGGGTGGTGTTTTTCTATGCTTGACAAATCTTGGGATTTATGCTAGAATAACCATGGAGCGATGAGTAGCAAGCTCGCTTCGGACGTAAGCTCAGGAGACATCACAGTCACAGACATCTTTAGTAGTACATCAGTAGCATCACGTTTTGGGGAGATTGTATGTTTATTGGGCACTTGCTCTGCTCCTTCTAAAAATAGAATGTATCTTCTGTAATGTGCCCCGCCGCGTAGTCTTTTAAAGATGAAGTAGCTGCCGTCATTTGGCGGTATTTTATTTGGTACTAAAAAAAGATGTGTTATTTCTTCAAATAACACATCTTTTTATTTATGAAGTATTCTTTATTTCGCTTAAAATTAGCCTAAAAGCGCTTCTTTTCTGGAAAGGTTTACACGACCTTGTCTGTCGATTTCGATGATTTTAACCATGATTTCATCGCCTTCGGTTACAATATCTTCCACTTTTTCAACACGTTTGGTATCCAGCTGAGAAATGTGAACCAGACCTTCTTTACCGGGCAGGTATTCCACGAATGCACCGAATGCCATCAGTTTGGTAACTTTGCCCTGATATACAGCGCCAACTTCGGGTTCAGACACAATGCCTTCCACGATTGCCAGAGCTTTTTTTGCTGCATCTGCATCTACTGCGCAGATGAATACGGAACCGTCATCTTCGATATCGATTTTTGCACCGGTATCAGCAACAATTTTCTGAATCACTTTACCGCCTGCACCAATTACTTCACGGATTTTATCCACGGGAACCTTGGTGGAGAACATTTTGGGAGCATATTTTGCAACTTCTTCTCTGGGAGCAGGAATTGCTTTCAGCATAACGTTATCTAAAATGTGGATTCTTGCTTTTCTGGTCATTTCAAACGCTTCTTCAATGATGTCATAGGTTAAACCGTCCACTTTGATGTCTACCTGGATTGCGGTGATACCTTTATGGGTACCGCCAACTTTAAAGTCCATATCGCCGAAGAAGTCTTCGATGCCTTGGATATCCAAGAACACTTTTCTGCCGCCTTCGTAGGTTACTAAACCGGTGGAAATACCTGCAACAGGAGCTTTAATCGGAACCCCTGCATCCATTAATGCTAAAGTGGAACCGCAGATACTGCCCTGAGAGGTAGAGCCGTTGGAGCTTAATACTTCAGAAACCAGACGGAAAGAGTAGGGGAATTCTTCCACGGAGGGAATTACGGGTGCCAACGCTCTTTCAGCCAATGCACCGTGACCGATTTCACGACGTCCGGGACCTCTGGAGGGACGGGCATCACCAACAGAGTAGGAGGGGAAATTGTACTGATGCATATAGCGTTTGGTATCTTCTTCGTCAATACCGTCTAAGAATTGAGCTTCATTCACTGCACCTAAAGTTGCAATGGTCATAACCTGAGTCTGACCTCTGGTGAACAGACCGGAACCGTGTACTCTGGGGAGTAAACCAACTTCTGCAGATAAGGGACGGATTTCATCCATACGTCTTCCGTCAACACGTTTGCCTTCTACTAACCAGTTACGAACGATTTGTTTTTGCAGTTTGTATAAACATTCGCCTAACACTGCGGGATCAATTTCTTCCTGGAAGTGTTCGGTCACTTCTTTGCATACGGCATCAACGCCGCCTTCTCTGACTTCCTTCTGATCAGAAAGAATTGCTTCTTTGATTTTGTCTTCTGCATATGCTCTGACGGTTTCAAAAATATCTTTATCTAATTCAAAGGACTGGTAAGCGAATTTTTCTTTACCGATTTCTTTTGCAATGCCGGCGATAAATTCACACATTTTTTTGATTTCAACATGACCTAATTTGATTGCATCCAGCATAGTTTTTTCGTCAACCTGATTAGCGCCTGCTTCAATCATAACGATTTTTTCCAAAGAACCTGCAACGGTTAAGTCTAAGTCGGAGATTGCTCTTTGGGCAGCGTTGGGGCAAACAATCAGTTCGCCGTCAACCAAACCTACGCCAACAGATGCGATAGGACCGTTGAAAGGAATATCGGAAATTGCCAAAGAAATTGCAGTACCTAAGAATGCTGCGATTTCAGGCTGATTGTCCTGGTCAACAGATAACACAGTTGCCACAACCACAACGTCGTTTCTTAAATCTTTGGGGAATAAGGGACGAATGGGTCTGTCAATCGCACGAGATGCTAAAATTGCTTTTTCGGTAGGTTTACCTTCTCTTTTTAAGAAGCCACCGGGGATTTTACCAACAGAGTACAGCTTTTCTTCGTAGTCCACAGACAGAGGGAAGAAATCAATGCCTTCTCTGGGCTGTTTGGATGCGGTGATGTTTACCATGACAACGGTTTCACCCCAACGAACCAAACAAGAGCCGTTTGCCAGCTGAGCCATTTTACCGGTTTCAACCACTAAAGGTCTGCCGGCGAAAGTAGTTTCGAAAGTTCTGAACATAATCTTTCTCCTTTTCATTTTGAAATTTCAGAAAGGATATGCCATGGCTTTAGCACTTGAAAAACATTTGAATTTTTGTATAGGACTCTTATTTCATTCAAAACCTCTTTTGGTGTCATTCTGAACGAAGTGAAGAATCCAAAGAAAAATCCCAAAAAACGTGAGCTTCTTCGTGCACTTTGTTTCCTAAAAACGACAGTTTTTTAAAAATTCAAAGGTTTTTCAATTGCTATAACCTTAGCTTGTCCTTTCCGTATATAATTTTAATTTTTTACAATGTGAAAACGGCAAGCCGATAGAAATAATCAGCCTGCCGTTTGTTTTTTAGAATGACTTTAAAAGTAATTCCGGCAAGTCCAAACACTACCGAGAAAATTACTTTCTTAAACCTAATTTTTCGATGATTGCTCTGTAACGGTTAATGTCTTTTTTCATTAAATAAGCCAGTAAGCCTTTTCTTTTACCAACCATTTTTAAAAGACCTCTTCTGGAATGATGGTCTTTGTGATTTAATTTTAAGTGTTCGTTTAAGTGGTTGATTCTTTCGGTCAGAAGAGCAATCTGCACTTCCGGAGAACCGGTGTCACTTTCATGGTTTTTGTAGGTTGCGATTAAATTCTGTTTCACTTCTTTTAACATTGTGAAAAATCTCCTTTTCTTTACCCGATTATCCGGGTATTTTTATTTACTTGTTCCCGAGCAATGGGCCAAGGATGTGCCAAATTGCTTGGCGTTTTCCCGAAAACTCAGTTAACAGCTCTGCTATTATAACATATATATTTTCATTTGTAAAGACTTTTTATGAAAAAAATTCACTTTTTCGTAAAAAAGAACGGTACTGCAAAAACAGTACCATTCTTAAAAATCAAATTAGTTAATTACAATAACCGTATCCTTCATATGCATCTTTCTCCAGGATGGATATTCGGTTAATTCGGTGATTCTGGTCTTGTCTTCTACACCTGCTTCGGAGATGATTCTCTGGGCTTCTTGCTTCCAGGAGGATTGTGAGGTACAGTTTGTGTTAATTTTCACACCGTCGATATCCCAGGATCATGTACCATAACTGCTTGGCTTTTTACCATCAGAATAATTATAGTTAAAATAGCAGTTATTGATATTTACGTTCTTTCTTGCAAAGAACCAGGGTCACCGCCGTCTTTTGTAAGCTCTGCATAAAAGCCGGTATCAGTAGGAATCCTAAGTTTTACAGTATTAGCATCGCTCATATAAATGTAGGGATATACGATACCGTTGTAAAGATACAATCAGGAAGCAAACTTTTTTGAAAAAGTCCTGAAAACAATTCTTTGGAATATATTTTTATATGAAATTATCGCCAGCGATTAACAGGGACTATCTCTTATCCAAAAGAGTTGCAGTTACCACCAAGAGCATTGTAAAGATCGCTTTTTTTCTTCTTTTTTGCAGAATTTTTTAAAAAAATTTAAAAAATGCTTGACATTTTATAAATTATCTGTTAATATATTTTAGGTATTTGAAGCACAACCAAATAGTTGTATGGAGAGATGGCTGAGCTGGTCTAAGGCGCACGCCTGGAAAGTGTGTGTTGGTTAACCCCAACCGAGGGTTCGAATCCCTCTCTCT
>JAZQGY010000029.1:0-186289 GCA_045540295.1 Clostridia bacterium | reverse complement strand
AGGAGCAGATTTGTTAAACGGTACTCCTATTTATGATATTAAGCCCTATCTTCCCTATGCAGACAGTATTGCTAATGCTATCGGTGGATTTACCGAACATTTGAAAGAAAGAAAACTGACGGTTAGGAATCAATCCGAATTTTTTGATACACTATCCGAACAAATAAAGCAAGAAATTACTGATGTACTTTCTCACGACCCAAGACCGTCTTATCAGGATGATGATAAAATTTACGGTATCCGATACAGTCATTATGAAATCAAATTCCAGGTAATAAATAAAGTATTAATCATTCTGTCTGTAACAGAATCATAACCATTTAACAAAAAAAGAATCCGCTCGCATAAAACGTGTGGATTCTTTTGTTTTTCACAAATTAAATTTCTTCTCATACAATGAAAATGAGGAATCCCCTCATAAAAAACATTCTAAGAGAGGAAGAAAGATATGGCAACTTTTACCAACCAGGCAACCTTATCCTACAACGGCAATACTGTGAATTCTAATATTGTAACCGGTAACATTGTTGAGGTGCTGTCTGCAACAAAAACTGCAGTCTCCGCTGCATACAACATCGGTGACGATATCACTTATATCATCAGCTTATCCAATGTCAGCAACACACCTTTCAGCGGGATTACGATAACTGACAATCTTGGTGCATTTCCTTTTGGAACAGGAACACTGGTACCGCTGGATTACGTGGAGGGCTCCGCTCTGTATTATCAGAACGGCATCTTGCAACCTGCTCCCACTGTATCCGAAACCAATCCGTTAACCTTTACGGCAATCACTGTTCCGGCCAACGGAAATGCTATGATTATTTACGAAGCAAAACCCAACAGTGTTGCTCCCTTAGGTACTGGTAGCACTATCACCAATCAGGTAACCATTTCCGGTAGCGGTTTAAGCACACCTTTCGTTGTAAGTGAAACCATTCCGGTAACAAATGAAGCTGTATTATCCATCATAAAATCGCTTTCCCCTTCCGATGTAACGGAAAACAGTCAGTTGACTTACACCTTTACTATCCAAAATACAGGTAACGCCATTGCTTTGGCAACTGATAATTTAGTTATTACCGACACTTTTAATCCCATCTTATCCGATATTTCAGTAACCTTAAACGATGCGGCACTACCATCTACCGCATACACTTATGATGAAACCACCGGTGTGTTTTCCACAATTCCCGGAACAATTACTGTTCCGGCTGCGACCTATACGCAAAACCCTGTTACCGGCGAGTTTGTAATTACTCCCGGTGTTACTACGGTAACTGTTACCGGAACAGTCTGAAAAAAACAAAAAAGACCTCGGAAGAGGTCTTTTTTTTATTGTTTTAATACTCAAAACCGTATTTTTTTGCAATGTCGTGAATATTCACTTCTTTGCCGGTAATGCCAGCTTCTTTTTGTGCTTCCATTAATAAGGTGGAATAAATTGCAGATTCCGGTTTGTTTTCAGGTTCCACTTCTCCACGAGTTGCACGAATAAAATGATCCAGCTGCGCACGGTACACATCTTCAAAGACACGAGTACCGTCAATAATCTCAGTTTTACCGTCAATGGTACCAAAAATAATTTCAGCGGTATCAAAGTTACCTTTTACATAACCCTTGTCACCAACAATTTCAATGGCATGTACCTGAGGATGCTGCACATAGTCAAAGTGACAGTTTGCAGCCATGCTTCCGTCTTCCCAGCGATACAGGGTATCAATAGAGTTCTGAGGAGAGCTTAACGGCATATCTCCGATTTTTGCAGCATTAGTAAACGCATAATCCGGAACAGAACCGGTGAAATAATGCAACAAATCGCTATCGTGAATACAGTCCATTGCCAATGAATACGGAGTATGTTCCTGGTGTTTGGTTACAGAACAAAGTAAAATATTGTATGAAGAGAATCTGCTGGTGAAATGAACAATTTTACCCAGTTTTCCTGCGTCAACCAAGTCCTTCATTTTACGGATAAAAGGATCGAAATGGAACATAAATCCAACAGAAAATACTCTGTCGCTTTCTTTCGCACGATTCAGCATTTTCACACAGTCTTCCATGGTATCACTCATAGGTTTTTCACAGAAAACGTGTAAACCTGCGTCTAATGCTTCAATTGCCATGCCGGAATGCATCTGATGAGGAGTTGCAATTAAAGCAGCATCAGGATGTTCCGCTGCAATTGCTTCCTGCATAGAAGCATAAAGTTTTAATTCCGGATAATTTTCTGCCATAAAATCTTTACTTGCCGGACTGGGGTCAACCACGCTTAATACCACGTCATCTCTTTCATTTAACAGTCTTAAATGACGTCTTCCTATGCTACCAATCCCCACAACACAAATTTTAGTCTTATTCATGATTATTTTCTCCTTACCACTGAGTTAAGCCGCCGTCTACCACGATATTAGTTCCGGTCATATACGAAGATGCATCAGAGCAAAGCAATAAAATGCCTCCCTGCAGTTCTTCCGGTTTACCGGTTCGTTTTAACATTGCTTTTGCACTTAATCTGCCGATAAAGTCCATATCAGTTTTCGGTCCGATATTGGGGAAAGCACCGGGAGTTAAGCTGTTTACTCTGATGTTGTGACGAGCCAGTGCGGATGCACAGTAACGGGTGTACTGCAAAATGCCGGCTTTACCGGTGCTGTATGCAGGATGATTCCAATCAACAGTGTCACCGTAAATATCAAAATCAGGAGCAACAATCCCGTACATAGAACCGATATTGACAATGTTACCGCCACCATTTGCTTTAAAGTGAGGCAGAATTTCTCTGGTTGCACGAAATACAGAATGAACGATACCGTCAATCATACCTTCCCAAATTGCATCAGGAGTGGAATCCAAACGATATTCAATTTTTCCGTCAATGGGTTTCGGAGGATATACTGCACAGTTTACCAGCACATCTACTCTTTTTAACACTTCAATCCCTCTGGCAATTGCCCGGGTCACAGCTTCGGAGGAGCTTAAGTCAAAGGATTCGAAAATCAGCTTGTTTTGCTGCTTATATTCATCAAAGGATTCGTCATAACGGTCAGTTCTTGCGGGCACGAATACCGTTGCTCCGTTTTCTAACAGCGCCTTCACCATTGCGCTGCCTAAGAAACCGGTACCGCCTGTGAAAATGACGTTCTTTCCTTCCATTGAAAAAATGTTTCTTGCCATAAAAAATCATTCACCTTTCTGAAATTGATATTGCTGTTTATGTTACTAAAAGAATTATAGCACATCGTTACGATTTTAACAAGATAAAAACAGGAATTGTTTGCAGGTTTAATGTCCTAATTCTTTCCAGGATACACACCAAAGAACTTTTTGTAGGCAGCTCGGAAAGATGCCACCGAAGTATAACCTACCGATTCTGCAACTTCCTTGATAGGTCTGTCCTCGTAAGTCAGCATTGCTAATGCCATGTTCATTCTAGATTCTGTTAAAATTGCAGAAAAAGTGCTGTTATAGGTTTCTTTTAGAATTCGGGTAAGTTGGCGTTCGCAAACACCGATTTTATCTGCCAGCTGGCGTTTGTTGCAATCAGGATAACGCATTTCAATATTGAAAAAATCTTCCAGCAACGCAATTCTCTGAACATCCAGATTTTGTGTGTTTTCTTGCTCAACTTTTCTTTCTGCGTGAAAAATCTGCGCCAACTTCACAAAAAACAGACGGAACTCTGCCATCAACTGCTCCTTCATTCCGAATTTCTTTTGCGATACAGCATCATTAATAGCTAAAAGTCTTGCCATGCCATTGAAAGTATCCTGAATCGGGATAATCTTATCCACAGAACGAATAATCTGGCAAATATCATCGTTTGCATCCTCTGTGAAAGTAAATAAAAACGAACAGACTCTTCCATCCAAAGCAGTTTTTGAAAAGTGTTCTGTAAGCGGCGGAATCAGATTAAAATAAATAACGCCTTTTTCTTTGGTGCAAACGATTTCATAACAGGGATGCGAATGTGTTCTTGGAGGTCTGTCATCAACACAACTGAAAAAATAAGTTGTAAGATAGATTTCCATACCGGGGAGTAAAACGCAAATGGGTTTTTGTGAAAAAGCATTCATTGTACATTGTTGCAATATACCATTATGGCATTATCGCTCTCCTTTTGATGTCATTTTTTCAATTTATGAAAAATAATTAATAATTCCCATTACAAAAATAATTAAAATAATCACAGGTAACACATAGGTGATATACCCTCTCATCCACTTTGGAATTTTCAAGCCTTTCCCTTGATTGGCTTCTTCCGTAAGTTTAGACCATCCAAAGCCATGACGGCTGACTGCAAAAAGGATGTATGTTACTGCGCCAAGAGGCAAAATAATGTTGGATACCAAGAAATCTTCTAAATCCATAATATTGGTGGGATTTCCGTCTTTTATGCCAAATGGCATAAATCCACTGAGCAGATTATATCCTAAAATACACGGAAGGGCTAAGAAAAACATCAGTATACCATTTACCAAACAAGCTTTTTTACGGCTCATTTTAGTTAAATCCATGGTACAGGAAATGATATTTTCAAATACGGCGAACACCGTAGAGAGTGCAGCAAAACTCATAAAAATGAAGAAGAAACTTCCCCAGATTCTCCCCCCTGCCATCTGGTTGAAAATATTAGGCAATACAACAAAAATCAGTTTCGGTCCCGAGTCCGATTGTATGCTAAATGCAGAGCAAGCCGGGAAAATAATCAACCCTGATGCAATGGCAACAAAGGTGTCTAATAAAGCAATGTTCACGGATTCTCCCATAAGAGATCGTTCTTTTCCGATGTAGCTGCCAAAAATCGCCATAGAACCCATACCAATACTTAACGTAAAAAATGCCTGATTCATAGCAGCAACAATCACATTAATAAGCCCATGTTCCTGAATTTTGGAAGCGTCGGGCAACAAATAGAAAGCTAGTCCATCTTGTCCACCGGGTAAGAATATGCTGTTGATTGCCAAAACAATCATAATACCAAGTAGCACAAGCATCATCCATTTTGTTATCTTTTCCAATCCATTTTGCACACCGATGGAACAAACAAAAAAACCAATTGCAATTACAATTCCGGTGTAAATCATCAAAGACGCAGGATCAGCACATACACTGTCAAAAACACTACTAATGCCTTTGGCGTCCAGGCCGGCAAACGCTCCCTGAGCAGTTAACACAAAATACTGAAGCATCCAGCCTGCCACAACAGTGTAAAACATCATCAGAAGATAATTCCCTGCCATTGCAACATAACCGTGCCAACGCCATTTTTTAAATTTACCCTGATTGTCTAAAGAATCATAAAGCTTCACAGGACTGCTTTGAGCTGACCGTCCTAAAGCAAACTCAACCGTTAAAGCCGGAACGCCCATCAACAGTAAAAAAACCAGATAGATGAGCACAAAAAGTCCGCCACCGTACTGTCCGGCAATATAGGGAAATTTCCATACATTACCGATTCCGATCGCACATCCTGCACTAAGCAGAATAAACCCCAAACGGGATCCTAGTTTTTCTCGTTGCATATTTTTTAATCCTCATTTGAAATAATAATTTTTTCAAGCATTGCACGCTTTGCTTTCAGTTCACCGTCCACATAAACCTGTAATCCTTTTCCTTTGTGATACCGTTCCCCAGTTTTATCCCATAAAACAGTCAGATAGTGATTATGATACAAAATTCCATCTGCACAAAAATAGTCTAAATCATTTTCAGAAAACAAAGGATTAATTTCGATCTGTTCGTCGTCTCTTGCTCTGACTCCGGCAAGTCCGCTTAACACCAAATCACAAAAACTGGAATGATTATAGTGTCTGCCTCTTGTCTGATTAAATTCATCCCAACCTAAATTTCTGATATTTTTTCTGGTCAGCCATTCTCCGGTAAAAGGATCCAAATTCTCGTCAACATAAGGAACTTTTTCTCCGTTTTCCAAAGTATCATACTGAGAATTTGCATAAAGCTTGAGCCAATTAAAATAATCGGATTTTTTCATCACATTCTGGTTGTAATTGTTTAAAAAGTTTCCAAGAGCCGTTAGCGTTTGAGAAGTAGCAAAAGGCCAGGACGGACCATTCCAAAGACACACATGAGGGTATTCTCTCATAAACTCGGAATAATTGCGTTCTACGGTTGTAGGTCCGTAAGGCGCATAAAAATATTCTTCATCATTTAAAAATTTCCAAGCATCGTTTTTATCTTCCTCCGGCATATTAAAATACCAAGGTAAATATCCAATCAGCTCACGGATATCACAAAGCCAATAACCGTTTTTACGGTTTTTATAAAAGGTTGCCTCGTTATCCCAAAGCAACATATCCATCAACTCTTTTAGATGCTGTGCTTCATTTTCGTAGTATTCTTTTTCTTCGGTTTTACCAAGTCTTTTGGCAATTTTCGCTAAAGCAACGGCATCTCCGTAATGATAGGAGTTAATCGTAGGACGGCAACCACTTCCGCTGGCGGAAAATTCCATTCCGTCCATGTCGTCTACCTGGAACAAAAGATTTCCGCTTTCACTAAAGCTGTGTTTATCTGTCCATTTTTGATAGTTTTCTTTTAAATCTTCATACAAAGATTCCGCCAACGAAAAATCACCTGTCACCTGACAAATCGCATAAATAGAATCGGATAGCCAGGTACTGTATGTCATGGGATTGGCGCCTTCTTTGAACCAAAAACGCGCATAATCATTCAAGTAGGTCTGATTATGCAGCCATCTGCCTTCATACATATGATGCCCAATCGGACATGCAATGCTTCCGTAAATACCACCCCAGAACACTTCCGGAGTAAACTCGGTAATGATATATCCTAAAGGCGTATTTTTTATATGACTGCAAAAACTATGCCAACGATAATAGTAAACTTCCTCGATGCTTTTGTCTGCACAGTCAACCAGCGGTATTCCTGCGTCAAATGGCGAAATTTTGCTAATATCGTACCGGTTATTTTCTTGCTTTTCAGATGAATTCAAAATTGCATATTTTGTCGTCTGCATCATACTAACCTCAATTGTAATCTTTGTAGAAAAAACTACTATCCAAGAAAATTATATCACGGGTATTATCATTTGTCAAATAAAAAAGCTTCACCGATTAGGACATCGGTGAAGCTTTTTTGACCTGTTTTTTATAATAAAATAATCAGGAACTGAGAAACCAATACCACTGCAATTAATGCGATTGGATAAGTCGCTGCATAGGCAGCTGCAACATCTTCGGTACCTGCAGTACTAATTAAGGTGCCTAAAGCGGGAGTAGAAGTCATACCGCCGGTTAACGCACCTAAGTTATTTAATAAGCTCAGTTTTAATACGTATTTTGCAAACAGGAAACCGATAATCATGGGAACAATCGTCATAATGATACCGTATACAAAGTACATAATATCAAAAGTTGCAACAAACTCTGCACCGCCGGGAATACCTGCTCCAACCAAGAACAGTACCAAACCAAGTTCACGGAACAGTTTTAAAGTATGCTGGTCGGGCATAATGCTTACTCTGCCAATTCTGCCAAAGTGACCGAATACCAAGGAAGCTAACAAGCAGCCACCGGTAGTGGTCAGAGAGAAGCAGGTACCGTCAAGACCTGCAGCAGTCAAGGGAATTTTAATTTTTCCTAAGAATGTTCCGACTACAGCAGCTAATGCAAACACCGCAAAGCCGTGTCCGTCCAAATAAAATAATTTTTTCTGAGATTTTTTATTGTTGTCTTCACCGGTTGACTGTACTAATTTTGCACGTTCTTCATCCATGTTGGCTTTAGTCAGTTTGGGAATTAACTGTACAAACAGTACCACACCGATAACTCCAAAAATGTAGGCAATCCCGTGGCCAACGGACACCAAACCAGTATATTCCTGTGCCACAGTTGCTTTTGCTGCAGAAAAAGCAGGTGTGGAGGTTAAGGAACCGGACAGAAGACCAACAATCATAGCAACAAAGCCATCTTGTTCAGCAATTGTACTTCCATAGCCAAAAACTTCACCCATGTAAATACAACCTGCTGCTGCCAAACCACCTGCTAAAATAATCACAAGCCCTAATAACACGTAAGATTTAAAGTTTTTCTTCATATTTCCGAAGAATTTAGGCCCTGCAATAAAACCAACCGAGGTAACAAATAAAATCAAGCCAAGATTTTCAATAATGGTAAGTGCCTGTTCTGCATAATTGGCTTCTCCCAATTTTAACTGAGCTTCTAACGGCCCATAAAACAAAGCACCGAACACTAATGCAATAATAAATACGCCGGCATCTCCCAAAGAAACGCCTTTAATGGTAATTCTGCCGAGAGCATATCCGCCAAACAAAATTGCAAACACACAAAACATCAAAAATGAAATTCCGGTAATGGGAATGACACCGCCAAAGAGTTCCATAATTTTACTTCCTTTCCGTTTGATTCCCCGAAGCTTCTTTTTTAGAATCTTCGGGGAATTTCAATTTCTTATTTCAATTTATCTTTCGTGACGGGCATACTGGGGTAACAGCATGGGAGATACACCATCATTTGCGATTCCTGCCTGTTCCAGTTCTTTTGCATACGCCTGAATGTGATCTAAGTTCATTGCACCAAGTTCCACTTCTTTTGCTTTTCTTGCTGCTGCTTTTCCGGCGTTACGTCCGAATACAATAATATCCAACAGGGAGTTCCCCATCAGACGGTTTCTTCCGTGAATACCGCCAACTGCTTCCCCGGCAACCAACAGATTAGGGATTGCTTTGGTGTAACCTTCACCACCGATTTCCAAGCCGCCGTTCTGATAGTGAAGTGTGGGATATACTAAAATCGGCTGTTTTCTCATATCAATGCCATAATTTAAATACATTCTGAGCATTGCGGGGATTCGTTTTTCAATGGTGCCTTCTCCTCCTAAGATTTCAATCATAGGAGTATCCAGCCAAACACCGCTTCCTAAAGGAGTGTCTACCCCTTTTCCGTTTGCACATTCACGGATAATTGCGGATGCGGAAACGTCACGGGTTTCTAAGGGATGCGCATAGGCTTCCCCGTCTTTATTAACAAGCATTGCACCTAAAGAACGCACTTTTTCAGTTACCAATGCACCAAAAATCTGAGAAGGATATGCAACACCGGTAGGATGATACTGAATGGTATCCTGATACAAAAGCGGAGCACCGGCACGATAGCCTAAAATCAGACCGTCTGCAGTTGCACCGTAGTGATTGGAGGTGGGGAAATTCTGATAATGCAGTCTTCCTGCACCGCCGGTTGCAATAATGACGGTTTTTGCTTTTGCAATTAGGTAATCATCGGTTTCCATATTCAAAAGAACCGCACCTGCAACCTGACCTTTGTCATCTTTAATCAGTTCCACTGCAGAAGTAAATTCTACTACCGGAATTTTACGGTTAATGACTTCGTCTCGCAGGGTTCTCATAATTTCTGCGCCGGAATAGTCTTTACATGCGTGCATCCTTTTGCGAGAAGTACCGCCACCGTGAGTGGTAACCATTCTGCCGTCAGGATCTTTATCAAACATTACACCTAAATCGTTTAACCAACGGATTGCATCAGGTGCTTCCATAACCAAACGTTTTAACAGTTCCGGACGGGCTGCAAAATGACCGCCGCCGAATGCATCCAGATAATGCTGAACAGGAGAGTCATTTTCTTTGTCCGCTGCCTGGATACCGCCTTCTGCCATCATGGTGTTGGCATCACCGATTCTTAATTTGGTAACAATCATTACGTTGGCACCAGCTTCATGTGCTTCAATAGCCGCAGAAGAACCGGCACCGCCACCGCCGATTACCAAGACATCAACATCATAGTCCACTTTGGATAAATCGATGTCCTCATGTAATAAGCGGCTGTTGGAATGGATTAAATCAGTCAGTTCGGAAGGAGCTTTTTCTCCTTTGTTGGGACCGATTTTAATTTCTTTAAACCCTTCTTTACGATAGTCAGGATGATACTGTTCAAGGAGAGCCTGTTTTTCATCCGCAGTCATTCTTCTGGGTTCTGTTTTCATACGTTCTGCTCTGGTTGCTTCTACTTTTTTAATAGATTCCAGCATAGATTCAGTAAACATATTCTCTCCTCCTTACTTCTCAATTTCTCGGGTGTTATAGAGTTCTTTCATCTCAGCGATAGGTTTTTGCATAATCTGCTCAATCAGATTGTCGAATTCGCCGTGATTGATTTCTTCTACACGATTTTTCAAATGCTCAGTCTCGGGTGCAATGTATTTACCGGTTAAACGGCGAGCCAACACCCCGACCATGGGATGGGAGATACCTGCAGGGCATCTTACGGAACAGCATCCGCAACCGACACAGTCAAAGGATAATTCCGCACATTTTTCAAATTCGCCTCTCTGAGCGTGAGCAATATACTGCATAACATCCAAATCCTGGGTACAAGCCTTGGTGCAGGCATTACAACCGATACAGCTGTAAATTTCGGGATATAATTCCATCATAACCTGCTGATTGGGTTTGATATCGTTAATGCTATATGTTCTTTTATCGGTAGGAAAGAACGGGATGCTTGCCACATACATTCCTTCCTGTACCTGAGTCTGACAAGCCAGACAGGTTTTTAATTCGTTCTGCCCTTTAATACGGTAAATGGTAGCACAAGCACCACAAAAACCGTGACGGCAGCCACATCCTCTTTTTAAGGTATAGCCCGCATATTCCATAGCGGTCATAATTGTTAAATCTGCAGGAACCTGATACTGTTTCCCGAAGAAATACACATTTACTTTATTTTCCATCGTAGCATCCATCCTTTCTTAATATTCGTCAGGCAATTCATCAATTTCGTCACAACGGAATACCGGTCCGTCTTTGCAAACGTATTTAGAGCCAATATTACATCTGCCGCATTTACCAACGCCACATTTCATACGAAGCTCCAGCGTGGTATAAACCTGCTCTTTGGAGAAGCCCATTTCTTCTAGTGCCTGCAACACGAATTTAATCATAATCGGTGGTCCGCAAACTAAAGCCGTTTTGTTATTTTCAAAACCAATCTCTTTTAAGAAGGACGGCACAAATCCTACGTGACCGCTCCAGCCTTCCTGCTCACGGTCAATAGTGAGGTGCACGTTAATGCCCTCTTCTTTTGCCCAAACCTGTTGAATTTCTTTTAAACCAACTAAATCATCCATGCTTCTGGAACCGTACAGAATATCTACGGTGCCATAATTTTGGCGGTTATCAATGACATAGTTAATCACAGAACGAAGAGGTGCCAATCCGATACCGCCGGCAATAAACAGAAGATTTTTACCTTTGAGTTCAGTTTCCACAGGGAAATTGTTGCCGTAGGGTCCTCTGACGGTTAGTTCTTCGCCAACTTCCATAGTATGAAGATAATCAGTTAATACACCGCATTTTTTGATGCTGAATTCCTGATAGTCTTTGTTGGTGGGAGAAGAAGTAATGGAAAACATTGCTTCCCCAACTCCGGGAACAGAAATCATAGCACACTGCCCGGGCAGATGTTCAAACAATTTTCCGCCTTCGGGAGCATTGACGCGGAAGGTTTTTACGTCGGGAGTCTGCTGAGTGATTTCAGTAATCACGCCGATTTTCGGAATTAAAGTGTCTAAATTATAATTTTCGTGACAGTTACAATCGCACATTATTTGGCTCCCCCTTCCTTAGAAAATGCTTTGATGACTTTTACTATATTTAATGCAGACGGACATTTTTCCACACATCTGCCACAACCTACACAAGAATACATCCCGTCATTATTTGCCGGGAAATACACCAATTTGTGCATAAATCTCTGACGGAACCGCTGCATCTGAGAGGTACGGTTGTTACCGTGAGCCATCATGGTAAAATCGGAATACATACAAGAATCCCAGCAGCGGTAACGCTGAACGCCATTTCCGGTAGTATAATCCTTAATATCGTAACACTGGCAGGTGGGACACACAAACGTGCAGGTTCCACAAGCCAGACATGGTTGATACAGTTCTTCCCACAAGGGAGACTCAAATTTTTCGGTTAACACATCACCGTTCCAACCTTCCAAGGAAAGGTTCATATACGGGAGTTTTTCCACGATTTTTTTAGTTGTGTCCTGCTGCGCTTTCACTTTGGAATCCTCAGTTTCTTCCAGTAAATCTTTTACCGCATCTGTCAGAATCTGACCTTTTTCGGTTAAGGGATTCCAGTAAAGTTCATCGCCAACCAACCAGGTAGCAACATCTGCTTTGGGGTCGGTGCAGTCAATACCGAAGGCTTTGCAGAAGCAGCTTTCTTCCGGTTCGCTGCAAGCTAATGCCACTAAAATACCGTGGTCACGGCGAGCCTTGTAAAAGGTATCGACAGGTTCTGCTAAGAACACCTGATCCAGCACCTCAATGCCCTTTACATCACAGGCTTTAATACCAAACACCACAAATTCCTGACTTTGCAGTTCTTCGGGAGTAATGGACCATTTGTTTTCTTCTTTATTGCAGATATATAAGGTTTCACTCTGCGGGAAGAAAGCATCTTTGGGAGATTTTACGGTTTTTAAAGTATCCAGCGAAACCTCCGCATCCTCGCTGTAAACGCCAAAGTTCACCTGGTCGGCCACACGAATGGGAAGGTACAATTCTCTTTGTTCTTTGATTTTTTGGAATAATGCGGGTAAATTATTTTTTAATATCTTTAACATACATTATCCCCTTTCTTCGTTAGGCTCTCTATCGGAAAACTCAAAGTGAGTTAAAGGAGCCTCATTGTTGATATCTTCCCCTGCGGTATAATCACCGTAAAAATCGTTGATATCTTTGATGAATTTACGGTTAAACAAATGAAGCGGAATACCCTGAGGGCAAACACGACTACATTCTCCACAGTCAGTACATCTGCCGGCTACATGGAACGCACGGATAATATGGAACATATTTTCCTGGAAGGTGTCCACGTTGGCTTTCTGAGCACTGTCAAATTTGTCACTGTCAAACACACATTTTCTGCAACTGCAGGCAGGACAAACATTTCTGCAAGCATTGCAACGGATACATTTAGACAGTTCCTTGCGGAAAAATTCAAATTTTTCTATGGGAGACATTTTTTCGATGGCTTCCACTTCGGAGAATCTGTCCAGAGTTGCAGTATCACGGGATTCACCAATCTGTTCGTCAAAAATCACGTGTTCTTTGCCTTTGCAGGAGTGACAACGAGAAAGCATTGCATCATCATAGGAACAGGTTTTGTCACCATATACGGTGGAGATTTTTAAAGTATCGCAAACATCACTCATCTCGATGCCTTGAATAGCTTCAATTCCCTTGATGCCCTGCTTTCTGATGTTTTCAATATCCAATTTTCCTTTGCACCCAACACCGATGATATATGCCTTATCACGGTCAACACGGTGTTCTTTTAACAGTTGGTTAAAGCTATAGGAATCACAAGGCTTTAAAAATACTAAGGTTTTGCCGTCTTTTTTGGAGGCTTCAATCATATATTTGCTTAAGTTTGCACCGCAAAAAGCATTATATACAAAATCGGATAAAGATTCTACACTTTCAAAAAATGCCGGTTCCGGATTATAGGGAAGATCGCCGATTTTCCAACCAAGCACACGGGCAACGGTGCCGTCTTTTAAAAGCTCGGCTGCACGTTTTACTAATTCTTGCATCGTAAATCCCCCAATCTCACATTTTTACCCAGAGAACGAATGGTTTCCACAAATTCATTCATCGTCTGAGAGAATTTCACACCTTCTGCCGCAGAAACCCATTCCACACGGGTTCTGCCCTTTTCAATGCCTAAATATTCCAGCATGGAAAACAGCAAGGTCATACGGCGACGTGCATAGTAATTCCCGGTAGAATAATGACAGTCTCCGGGATGGCATCCGCAAATGATAACCCCGTCGGCACCTTTTTCAAATGCACGCAGAATAAACATAGGATTTACACGGCAGGAACAAGGTACTTTAATGATTTTGACATCCGCAGGATACGAGAGACGGCTGCTACCTGCCAAGTCTGCACCGGCATAGCTACACCAGTTACAGCAAAATGCAACAATTTTGGGTCTGAATTCATTTTCATTTAACGGCATATTGCATCCACCTCCGCAATAATTTGTCTGTTGGAGAAGCCCTGCAAGTCCATCGCACCGGACGGACAGGTTACGGTACAAGCACCGCAGCCCTGACAGAGTGCATTATTCACCTGAGCCACTCTTCTTACTTCACGGATTCCGTGATCATTTACTTCTTTATCCAAATAAGTGATTGCACCGTAGGGACAAACATTTGCACACTGAGAGCAACCGTTACAAAGAAGTTCATCTGCTTTTGCAGTACAAGGATTGGTAGTTAGTTTGTCTTTTGCTAACAGACCGATAGCTTTTACTGCTGCGGCACCAGCCTGAGCAACCGTTTCAGGAATATCTTTAGGTCCCTGACAAACACCGGATAAGAACACCCCTGCTGTGGGAGATTCCACAGGACGGAGCTTAGGATGAGCTTCCGTTAAGAAGTTATTGGTATCAATACTTGCCGTAAGCATCGTTGCAATCTGACGAACAGATGCTTCCGGTTCAATAGCGGTTGCTAACACCACCATATCTGCTTCTTTTAAAATCTGTTTGTTATCTAATAAGTCAGATCCCTGCACCAACAGTTTTCCGTTTGGAAGGGGTGCAACTTTACCTACCTGACCTTTTACGTAATTCACGCCGTATTCTTCCACGGCACGTCTGTAAAACTCGTCAAAGTTTTTACCGGGAGTACGAACATCAATATAAAACACGGTTACATTCACATCAGGATATTTATCACGGATAAGCATTGCGTGTTTTGCTGTATACATACAGCAGATCTTGGAACAGTAGCTTTTGCCTCTGTGATCGGAGCAACGGCTACCCACACACTGAATGAACACCATTTCCTTGGGAGCTTTTCCGTCGGATAAACGCTCTAAGTGACCTTTGGTAGGGCCAGCAGCGTTCATAATACGTTCCAGCTCTAAAGATGTGATAACGTCCTTGCTCTGATTATAAGCATATTCATCATAGTTATCTAATTTAATGGTATCAAAACCGGTAGCAACCACGATTGCACCGTATTTTTCTGTGATAATTTCGTCTTTTTGATTGTAATCAATAGCACCTGCCTGACAAACCTTTTCACAAACGCCGCATTTTCCGGTTTTAAACTTGATACAAGCATCACGGTCGATAACCGGTACGTTGGGAATCGCCTGGGCAAAAGGAGTGTAGATGGCACTTCTGGTATTTAAGCCACGATTAAATTCATTTAAGGATTTCTTGGAAGGACATTTTTCCTGACAAACACCGCAGCCGGTACATTTGTTACTGTCAACACTTCTTGCTTTCTTACGGATGTCAACTGTAAAGTCACCCACAAACCCTGTTACTTTGTCCACTTCGGAATAGGTGTAGATATTAATTTTATCGTGTGCTGCCGCTTCCACCATTTTTGGGGTTAAAATACAAGCAGAGCAGTCCAATGTGGGGAAGGTTTTATCAAGCTGAGACATTCTTCCACCGATGGAAGGAGTTTTTTCCACGATGTCTACTTCATAACCTGCATCCGCAATATCCAAAGCAGTCTGAATTCCGGCAATACCGCCACCGATTACCAACGCACGTTTGGTCACACGGCTTTCTCCTGCCTGCAAAGGAGTATTTAAATTCACCTTAGCAACCGCAGCTCTTGCCAAAATCACAGCTTTTTCGGTTGCTTCTTCCATATCTTTATGAATCCAGGAGCAATGCTCGCGGATGTTGGCAATTTCCACCATATAGGGGTTTAACCCTGCACGTTCTGCCGCCTTACGGAAAGTAGCTTCGTGCATACGGGGAGAGCAGGAACAAACTACAATCCCGGTTAAATTCTTTTCCCGAACAGCTTCTAAAATTTTCATCTGACCTGCTTCGGAACACATATAAGGATAATCCTCAGCATGACACACGCCGGGTTCCTTTTTGATAATTTCAACAACTTTTTCAACATTTACCGTTGCGGCAATATTGGATCCGCAATGACAAACAAAAACACCGATTCTCTGCATACTACTCACCTACCTCTTATATCTTCTGAAGGCACTCACCAAAAGCTGCTGGGGAAGTTCTTCATCTAACAACGCGGGAATTTCATCTGCGGATAAGTAATCACCGCCACGTTCCCGAACCACAATCTGACGGGCTGCATCAATCAGTTTGCCGGGTTTTACATCTCTGGGACAGCGTTCCACACAGGCAAAGCAGGATAAACATTTCCATAAGGATTTGGAATTTGCCAGTGCATCAATTTCTCCGTTTTGCACATAGGTTACAAACTGATGGGGTTTAATGTCCATTTCATCATAGGACGGGCAAGTAGCTGAGCATTTGCCGCATTTCATACACTTATACGGATTCACTCCGCTGATTTCTTTAATTTTTTCAGCATAGTTTCTGTGACTCATTCCTCGTTTGCCTCCTCTTTGATTCCCAGAGCTTCCGCTAAAAGCTCGGTGAAATAGTAAACGGGTAATTCTTTCGTTGATTGATTCAAGTTATACATACAAAGCGGACAGGCAGTAATTAAACAGTCTGCTCCAAAGCCTTTTGCATTTTCGGAAATTTTATCGCACATGGATTTTGCCATATCTTTTTCTTTTAGGGAAATATATCCGCCGCAACATTCATTGCGGTATGGATAAATCACAGCTTCAGCACCAAGTGCACGAATAAAGTCTTCCATAATACTGGGATTTTCAGGATTATCAAATGCCATAATTTTTCCCGGACGAAGCAACAAGCATCCATAGTAGGCACCTATTTTTCTGCCGGTTAAAGGATTTGTCACTTTTTCTTTTAATTTATCAAAACCGATTCTGTCACGAAGCACTTCTAAATAATGAAGAACGGTCGTTTCACCACCATAAGGCTCAGAAAGATTCATATAATTATTGGCACGAGTTCTGATATCTTGTACATTTGCCATATCATCATTCACACGCTTTAACACGTGATGACAGGCAGAACACACAGTTACCAATTCTTGCCCTTTTTCTTTGGCATCATTTAAAGCACGAACAGAAGATAACTTTGTTGCAATTTCATCATTTCCTAACGGATAAACACCACCACAACATTGCCAATCCTTAATCTCTTCCAACGTGAAGCCAAGAATTTCAGCACATTTTCTGGCATATTCGTCCAAAGCTTTCGCTTTATTTTTCAAGGTGCATCCGGGATAGTAACTGTATTTCATACTAATGGTTTCCTTTCCTTTTGTAATGCTGGTTCCTTACGATAATACGAAATGATCCTACTTTAGATTTACGCTAACTTCGTTAAAAAAATAACAAAATAATTTAAACCAGACCCTTGTATCATATAATATCTAGATTATTATAACATAAACATATTTATTGCACAAGTTATTTTTCGTATTTTTTCGATTTTTTTTTGATTTTCCATAATTTGCACAATTTTCTAAATTACAGTTGAATTGTAATATGGTAATTTGAATAATTTTAAAAAATAATCGGGACAAAAAATGCACTTCCCTGTCCGAAGACAAGGAGGTGCATTGAGACAGAACATTAAATTTTTAAAATTTTAAGAGCTTCCAACACAGAGAAAGCTAAAATCAACACAATAAAAATGGGAGCAATATATTTAATCATAACAGAAAACAGCTTTTTCCGTTTAAATTTACCGCAAGATTCTACTTCTTCGATAACTGTTTTCGGCTTTAATACATAACCGATAAAAATACAGGTTAACAATGCTACAATCGGCATCAGTACACTGTTACTGATAAAGTCAAAGAAATCTAAGAATTCCATTCCGATAATTTTTACAGAACTCCACAAATTGCTTCCAAGTGCAGAAGGAATACCAAGCAACAAAGATACTCCGAAAACCACCAAACATGCGGGAATTCTCTTTAACTTCATTTTATCGCAAACAATGGAAACCACAGTTTCCATCAAAGAAATAGAAGAAGTTAACGCTGCAAATAACACCATCAGGAAGAATGCTGCACCAATAATATCTCCAAACGGTATAGTCTGAAATACCTGAGGTAAGGTGATAAACATTAAACCTGCTCCTTTATTCATTGCAGCCAAGTTTCCATTGGAAAATGCAAAAACAGCCGGAACAATCATCATGCCTGCAATAAATGCGATGCCGGTATCAAAAAATTCAATCTGGGAGACAGAGGATTCAATGCTAACATCTTTTTTCATATAGGAACCGTAAGTAATCATAATCCCCATAGCAAGAGACATAGAATAGAACAATTGTCCCATTGCCGCCAAAACAGTAGTGACAGAGAAATCAGCGAAGTTCGGTGTAATATAATACAAAAAGCCACCCATCGCACCGGGCATACACAAGGAATAAATTGCAATGAAAACAGATAGTACAATTAAAATCGGCATCATTACTTTGCTGACTTTTTCAACTCCCTTGTCTACACCGCACATTACAATCAGGGCAGTTGCCGCAATAAACAGGAAGAACCAACCAACAGATTCGGCAGAACCTCCGATAAACTGAGTAAAAAAGCCGGGTACGGCTTCTGTAGTTTGAATAGAAAACCAACCGTCAAAAATGATTCCTGAATTGCCGGGGTTTGCCGCTTGCATCATCCCGCCTGTAAGAAAAGTGTATAAATACTTTGTTACCCATCCACCGATTACAGAATAATAGGGCAAAATAATCATCGGAACAATTGCTGCAAGATATCCGACAAATGTGTAACGTTTATCTAATTTACGAAATGCTCCAATCGCACTTAAACCGGTTTTTCTGCCAATGGCGATTTCTGCAGTCATCAACGCAAAGCCAAAAGTAACTGCCAGAATTAAATATACCAACAGAAAAATACCGCCGCCGTATTTTGCAGCAAGATACGGAAATCTCCAGATATTACCAAGACCTACTGCAGAACCTGCAGCAGCCATGACAAAGCCGAGTTTTCCGGTAAAGCTGCTTCTCTTTTCATTTGCCATAAGACAAGTCCTCCTGACAACCATTCTTCTAAAATATAACTATCATATTATATACCATCTGTCGTTTTTTGTCAACCTTTTTTCATGGGATTTGACGGCATAACAAACCTCAGAAAATGTATAAAAATTAATTTTTTTATTGTTTTTTGTTGTATTTTGTAATTGTTTATGCTATAATGTTCACAGATTCTTCATAAACCATTTACGAGGTAACAATACATGGGCAAAAAAATCAGTAAAAAAGAAGGAAGAAAAATTAAAAGCAGAGCCCCGATGGATTCTGTGGCGCTATATATTATGCCCGACCGAAATGCAGCGTCTAACAGTTATTCTTCCGCAGTTGAAATCACAAAAAGTGAACAGTATATCCGTAAAAAAAGAGAGGAAGGACTTGCCGGATTTGGTATGATGCATGTATTTATGGCATCGTATGTTCGGGTAATTTCTGAATTGCCCGGATTAAACCGTTTTGTTCGCGGTCAACGTCTTTATGCAAGAAACGGCATTGAAATCTGTCTAACCATCAAAAAAGAAATGAGCCTGAATGCTCCTGAAACTGTTGTAAAACTATTCTTAACCCCTGAAGATACTGCCAACACAGTATATGAAAAGCTAAAAGTTTTACTGGAGGAAAACCGTCAGGAAGGCGACCAGAACGACATGGATTTCGCAGCAAGAATTCTTGTGGGAATGCCAAGTGTAATTTTGAAATTTATCGTCTGGCTGCTAAAACTGTTGGACTATTTCAAGCTTCTCCCCCGCTTTCTCACAAAGCTAAGCCCATTCCACGGATCTATTTTTATTACCAATCTGGGATCTTTAGGAATTGGGCCCGTCCGACATCATCTGTATGAATTTGGAAATATGCCTCTGTTCCTTGCAATAGGAAAAAAATACAGCAAATGCGAATTAAACCGTCACGGGGAAATGGAAAAACATCGCTACATGGATTTTGTGTTAACCTTGGATGAGCGAATTTGTGACGGGCATTATTTTTCCAGAGCGTTTAAGCGTTTCCAACGACTTTTGGAACATCCCGAAGAATTGGATGTTGCTCCCCAAACAATCGTAGAAGATATCAAGTAAATATTGCGAAAAAAATGCTGCCAACCACTATTGTTGGCAGCATTTTTTTACACAGATAAATCATTTTAAAGATGTGTTTTTCTTGGAAGGACGGTTTAAAATGTAAACACCGATACTTATCAAAAGCAGCGCACAATACAACCGAAGTTGCGGTACATTGCTCTGCTCTGATAAAATCCACTGTGATAACAGCACTCCAAAAACAGGAATCGCAAAGCCATACACAGCAACTTTAGAAAGCGGATTATGTTTCAAAAGAATACCCCAAAGGGTATACGCCACGGCTGACAGCAACGCCAGATACAATAGAATACTCCAAGCCGTAACGCCTTCCACCACAACCTTTCCACCGGTCACCATACCGATAACCGTCATCAGTAATCCGCCAATCAAAAATTGGTAACCGCTGATTACAGAAGGTTCTTCCACATCAGAATACCGTTTCATCAAAGAGGAAGACACCCCATAAGACACAGTGGAAAGAAAGACGAAACCATCTCCGAAAAAGTTCATATTCCAATCCATTCCGTCAAAATGAACCAAAATAATGCCAAGAAAACCAATTAGACACGCTATCACTTTTTTTAAGGTCAATTTTTCCGAACGAAAAATCAATGTTGCCACCAAAATTGCGGAAAAACTGCCGCACCCTGTGGTAAGAGTTGCTTTAACGGCAGTCGTGTTAGCTACTCCAATATAGAAGAAGACATATTGAATGACTGTTTGAAACAATGCAACCCAAGCAATTTTTATCAGATTATTGGTTTTTGGATAAATAATTTTTCTATGTGCAATGCTATCGTAAATAATCACGATAACACCGGCAAGAAAAAAACGGATGCCTGCAAACAACATTGTAGAAGCAACGGAACCGTCATTCAACATTAATTTCGAACCAATTTTAATAAACGGTGTAGCACTTCCCCACAAAGCACAACAAAAACATGCAATCACTGCAAGAACAAACGGATTGGTTAATAAGGACTTATTTTCTGTCTTCATTTTTCAATTTAAAATTACTCCACATGATACTGATACAACTGAACCTGGCCATCGCTTTCCAGCTCGAACACAATGTGAGCTGTGCCGGTTCCGACTGCAGATACTTCGCCGTTGTCGTCAACAGTCACTACTGTTTCATCTGTACTATAGCACTGTATGTACTGTAAAGCTGTATCACGAACCGGAGTATGCTGTTCCCCTATCTGCAACAAAAAGGAATTCTCCGGTGTTGCATCAAAATCATCAATCATTCGGCAAAATCCCCTTGGCAACGGAATCGAATTTCAATCTTTATGATGTTATAAATGAACAACCTTTTTTAATTATACCATAGGATGAGCAATTTGACAAGTATCTTTTGAAAAATAAAAAAGGTGTTTCCCATTTTGGAAACACCTTTTTTAACAAATGTTTTAATTATTTGTTGTCTACACCGTATGCATAAGCAATCAGGTCAACAACTTTGTTGGAATAACCCCATTCGTTATCATACCAGGATACTAATTTCACGAATTTATCGTTTAAAGCAATACCTGCATCGATATCGAAGATAGAGGTTCTGGAATCGTGGATCATATCGGAAGAAACAACTGCTTCATCAGTATAACCTAAGATACCTTTCATTTCGCCATCTGCAGCTTCTTTTACAGCAGCTACGATTTCATCGTAGGTTGCGGGTTTAGCCAAAGTACAGGTTAAGTCAACAACAGATACGTCTAAAGTGGGTACACGGAAAGCCATACCGGTTAATTTGCCGTTTAATTCGGGAATAACTTTACCTACAGCTTTAGCAGCACCGGTAGAAGAAGGAATGATGTTACCTGCAGCTGCTCTACCGCCTCTCCAGTCTTTCTTAGAAGGACCGTCAACGGTTTTCTGAGTAGCGGTGGTAGAATGAACGGTAGTCATTAAACCTTCAACCAGACCGAATTTGTCGTTGATAACTTTAGCTAAAGGAGCTAAACAGTTAGTGGTGCAGGAAGCGTTAGAAATGATTTTCATAGAGCTGTCGTAAGAAGTGTTGTTAACGCCCATTACAAACATAGGAGCATCTTTGGAAGGAGCAGTGATAACAACCTTTTTAGCACCGGCTTTGATGTGAGCTTCTGCTTTGTCTAAAGTGGTGAATACGCCGGTAGCTTCTGCAACGAAGTCTACTTTGGAAGCACCCCACGGAATTTCTTCGGGATTCATAGAAGCGTAAACGTCGATTTCTTTGCCGTTTACAACTAATTTGTCGCCTTTGATTTCGATGTCGCCTTTGAACTGGCCATGGATGGAATCATATCTGAGCATGTATACCATGTATTCTAAATCAATGAAGGGGTCATTGATTGCAACAACGTCAACTTTACCGTTTTCCATTGCAGCTCTGAATACCAGTCTACCGATTCTACCGAAACCGTTAATACCAACTCTTGCTTTCATGATGAATACCTGTGCCGAATTTGGCACATTCCTTTCTTACGTACTTGGCAATTCTGCCATATATAAAATTTTTTTAACGAAAGTTTATCAGGAAAAAATTTCCTTCTTTGCAAACCTTATACATTATACTACATTGACAAAAAAATATCAAGCTTTTTTTATCATTTTTTTATGCAAATATAAATTTTAGTAAAATTAGACAAGTTTCACCAACTATTTACCGATTGCTTTGTCTTTTAAGATAACATCGTGAGCGCCGCCTTCCACAATACTGGTGGAAGAAACACGTGTCAGTTTTGCTTTTTCTTGCAGTTCATCAATCGTTAACGCACCGCAGTTACACATGGTGGATTTCACCTTCTTTAAAGTAACGCTAACGTTATCATGCAAGGAACCTGCATAAGGAACATAGGAGTCCACGCCTTCTTCAAAAGAAAGCTTCGCCTGTCCCCCACTGTCATATCTTTGCCAGTTTCTTGCACGGTTAGAACCTTCGCCCCAATATTCTTTAAAATAGTTACCGTTGATGTTTACTTTTTGGGTAGGACTTTCATCAAAACGGGAGAAGTATCTGCCCAACATTACAAAGTCAGACCCCATAGCTAATGCTAAAGTGATATGGTAGTCATGTACGATACCGCCATCAGAGCAGATAGGTACATAAATACCGGTTTCTTTAAAATATTCGTCTCTTGCTTTTGCAACGTCGATTACGCTGGTAGCCTGTCCTCGTCCAATCCCTTTCGTTTCACGAGTAATACAGATAGAACCGCCGCCGATGCCCACTTTGATGAAGTCTGCACCTGCTTCTGCTAAGAAACGGAAACCTTCTGCATCCACAACATTGCCGGCACCAATTTTAATTTTGTTACCGTATTTTGCTCTTGCAAATTCCAATGTTCTCTTCTGCCATTCGGTGTAACCTTCAGATGAATCGATACATAATACATCTGCACCGGCTTCTACCAATGCAGGAATTCTTTCTTCGTAGTCACGGGTATTAATTCCAGCGCCGACAATATAGCGTTTATCGGAGTCTAATAATTCCAGCGGATTTTCCTTATGAGAGGAATAGTCCTTACGGAATACAAAATACATCAAATTGCCGTTATCATCCACAATGGGAAGAGAATTTAATTTGTGATCCCAGATAATGTCATTTGCTTCTTTTAAGGTGGTTCTTGCATTACCGGTAATCAATTTTTCCAGCGGTGTCATCAGTTCAGAAACTTTTACATCCAAAGAAAGTCTGGAAACACGGTAGTCTCTGGAGGTGATTACACCTAAGAGTTTGCCGTTGGGCTTGCCGTCATCAGTAACAGCCACAGTGGAGTGACCTGTTTTTTCTAAAAGTTCTAAAATATCTGCTAAGGTCTGGTCAGGCTTGATATTAGAATCGCTGTATACAAAACCGGCTTTATGTGCTTTAACACGACGAACCATATCAGCTTCCTCTTCAATGGTCTGAGAACCGTAAATAAAGGAAACGCCGCCTTCCATTGCTAAGGCAACAGCCAGCTTTTCACCGGAAACAGACTGCATAATTGCAGAAACCATAGGGATATTTAAACTAATCGGACATTCTTCCTGCCCTTTTTTATATCTTACTAAAGGTGTTTTTAAACTAACCTTATCCGGAATACATTCGCAGGAAGAATACCCCGGAACCAGCAGATATTCACTGAAAGTATGAGATTCATTTTCAAAAAAATAAGCCACTTTTTTTCTCCTTCTTTTTCTTATTGGATTCAAAATGATTATTGTATCTATTTTACAATATTTCTCGAATAATGTCAATATCTTTCATAAGATTTTGAGAGAATTATCGAACCTTATTCCACAAAATCAAACTGTGCATCATCAATGATAATCGTGTCGCCCTCTTTTGCACCTTTTTCTTTCAAGGCAGCAATAATGCCCGACTTAATTAATGCCCGCTGCAGATATTGCAAAGATTCGTAATCGGTAAAATTCGTGGAATTGATTAATTTTTCAGGCAAATCCCCTTCTAAAATAAATACGTCATTTTCTCGGATAATGGTGAAGGGTTCTTGGGACTCTCTAACCAGAAGCTCTCTGTCTACCACTTCAACCGTTTCTTCCGGCGGAATCTGGGACAGTCTTTCTCTGGTATATGCCATTAATTCATCTACGCCCTCCCGGGTAGCTCCGGAAATAAAGAATACTTTGTATCCCTCCGATTCCATTTTTGACCGAAATTCATCTAATGTCGCTTTATCATATACCAAATCAATTTTATTTCCCACAACAATCTGTTCTTTTTGGCAAAGACGTTTGGAATACTGCTTTAATTCTTCATTAATCGTGTGAAAATCCTCCACAGGATCTCTGCCTTCAAAACCGGAAACATCAATCACATGCAGAAGCAGTCTGGTTCGCTCGGTATGCCGTAAAAATGCATGGCCTAATCCAACTCCTTCGCTTGCTCCCTCGATAATTCCGGGGATGTCTGCCATTACAAAGCTTTCTCCTTCACCGAAGTCTACCACGCCTAAATTAGGAATTAAAGTGGTAAAATGATAATTTGCAATTTTTGGTTTACAGGAACTTACCATGGAAAGCAGAGTAGATTTTCCAACATTCGGGAACCCTAAAAGTCCAACATCAGCTAACATTTTTAATTCCAGTTCTACGTTCAGTTCTTCCCCTTTTCTGCCGGGCTTGGCAAAACGGGGAGCCTGACGTTTTGGTGTGGCGAATCTGGCGTTTCCAAAGCCGCCCTTTCCGCCCTTGGCAACAACCACTTGTTTACCGTCTTCGGATAAATCCGCCAAGTAGACACCTAAATCACTGTCTTTAATTGCAGTGCCAACAGGAACCTTGATGATTAAATCAGCACCGTCCTTCCCGGTACAATTACCGCCTGCACCGTTTCCACCGTGCTCCGCAACATATTTTCTTTTGTAACGAAAATCCATTAAGGTTGATAAATTACGGTCAGCCACGAAAATAATATCGCCGCCTTTTCCGCCGTCTCCTCCGTCGGGTCCGCCGGATGCCACATATTTTTCCCGATGAAATGCAACTGCACCGTTTCCGCCATTTCCCGCCTTAATGAAAATTCGCGCCATATCAACAAACATCAGGATTCCTCCTTTCAAACTTTTCTTTGTACTTACCCACGAATCTGACCGTTGCCGTAAATAATATATTTCACTGTGGTTAAAGCTTCCAATCCCATCGGGCCTCTTGCATGAAGCTTTTGAGTGGAAATACCGATTTCGGCACCGTAGCCAAACTCAAATCCGTCGGTAAATCGTGTGGAAGCGTTCACATAGACTGCTGCCGCATCCACAGATTTTAAAAATTTCTGAGAATTTTCGTAGCTATTTGTTACAATACATTCAGAGTGCTTGGTATTGTGTGTATTGATGTGAGAAATTGCTTCATCAATTCCGGAAACAATTTTCACAGATAAAATCAAATCGTTATACTCCGTATAAAAATCTTCCTCGCTTGCAGGATTTACGGAAATAATCTGCAAGGTCTTTTCACAACCGCGCAGTTCAACGCCTTTTTCTTCCAAGGCTTTTTTTGTCATGGGTAAAAACTCGTTAGCAATCTTTTCAGAAACCAACAGACTTTCACAAGCGTTGCAAACTGAAGGACGCTGTGTTTTTGCGTTGACCAAAATGGAAAGCGCCATATCTAAATCAGCGAAATCGTCCACGTAAGTGTGGCAGTTTCCTGTTCCTGTTTCAATTACGGGTATGGTTGCATTTTCTACAACGGATTTAATCAGTCCTGCCCCACCTCTGGGAATCAGCACATCCACAATACCGTTTAGCTTCATCATTTCTTTGGCTGTCTCACGACTGGTGTCAGACAGTAATTCTACCGTGCTTTCAGGAAGTCCTGCAGAAACGATTGCTTCTTTCATCACTTTAGTCAATGCTAAATTAGAGCATAGTGCTTCTTTGCCGCCACGAAGCAGCGTTGCATTGCCGGTTTTTAAAGTTAAACATACTGCATCTACAGTCACATTGGGGCGAGCTTCATAAATAATACCGACCAATCCTAAGGGAACCCGTTTTTTTCCGATTACAAGACCGTTAGGACGTTCGGTCATATTAATAACTTCTCCGATTGGATCCTTTAATGCCGCAACCTGACGGACACCTTCTGCCATATCAGCAATTCTTTCTTTTGTCAAACGAAGACGGTCAATCATGGTGGGACGAACCCCGTTAATTTCTGCGTTAGAAATGTCTTTTTCATTCTCAGCCAAAATATAATCTGTATTAGCCAGTAAATAATCCGCAATTTTTAAAAGAGCATCGTTTTTTTGGGAAATGCCTGCTAATGCTAACTGATAGCTCGCTTCTTTTGCCGATAATGCCTGTTCTCTTAAATCCATACTACACGGTCTCCTTTCTGCCGTGAAATGCCGTGCCCACAGATTCTCCATCAACAATCTGATAAATAATTTCAGGATCATCCCCTTGAGCAATTACGGTGGTAATGTTATCTTTTTTTGCAATCTCAGCAGCTAAAATCTTGGTATACATACCGCCGGTGCCTAATTTAGAGCCGGCACCGCCTGCCTTTGCTTTGATTTCATCGGTAATCTCATAGATATCTGAAATCAGCTTAGCATCCGGATTTTCTTTCGGATTATCACTATAATAACCATCAATATCCGTTAAAATAATCAGTAAATCTGCACCGACTAATCTTGCAACATAAGCAGATAAGGTATCGTTATCACCAAATTCAATTTCTTCGGTAGAAATAACGTCATTTTCATTGACAATGGGAATCACTCCCATATCCAGCAAAACAGAAAAAGTATTCACTGCATTGTGACGGGAATGTTCATTGTCAATGATATATTTGGTAATCAGAATCTGAGCCACATCTTTACCATACTGGGCAAAAAATTTATCATAAATGGCCATCAACTGACACTGGCCAACTGCTGCAGTTGCTTGTTTTTCTTTTACTTCGGTAGGCTTTTTTGGAAGATTTAATTTTGCAACACCTACCCCAATTGCACCCGAAGATACCAAGACAACTTTTTTTCCCTGATTCTGAAGGTCTGACAATACCATTACCAGTTTTTCGATTCTTCTGTAATTCATTTTTCCGTTGCTGTAGGTTAAGGAACTGGTTCCAATTTTTACCACAACGGTATCTGATGTTAATTCTCTCATACGATTTCGTCTCCGTTTCGCAATTATTCTCTAAAAATAACTGCATACAACATAGGAATTTTAATTAAGGTACAATTGTTTCCGAATGATCGGAATTGCTTGTGCCATCCATATCAACCGGTAAACCGTTTAGTTCATCTATGATGGATTTCAACTCTGCCATTGCCTTTCCGAATTCTTCCCAATTGCCGCTTTGAGATGCAATCTGCACACGATTAAAAGCCTCTGTAATCCTTTGCAGATCAGTACCGCCGATATCCTCCGGCAACAATGGATCTTCAGGAACAATTTCAGGAGGAACGACGGGTTGTTCAACAAGCGGCTCTTCAATCTCAGTTGGAATAAACAACGCCTCTACAGCCTGTTGTAAGGTTGGTCGAATGGTAATTTTGCTGTCATACGCAGCAACCACCATTTTTAGTTCCGGGAAAGTATTTTTCCCTGCAGTTACATAAATCGGCTCCACATACAAAATGGAATCGCCAACGGGTACAGTAATTAAATTGCCGCGAATAATCGTGGATTCACCGGACCCCCAAGCAGACATAATCTGAGCAATTTCCGGATCGGAATTAATTCGTTTTTCAATTTGCAAAGGTCCGTATACAGTTGCATCTTGCGGAAACTGTACCAAGGATAATGTTCCGTAGCAATCACCGTCAGAACCTGCCATAAACCACGCTACCATACTGTCCTTGCCTTTTTCCGTGAAAGGAATCATCAACGTTAGCTCTTGTTCTCCGTCTCTTGTCAGCATTTGGTAGGACGGCTTCATCTGAACCTTCGCTTGATCTTCCGAAATGCTATCTGTCCAGGAAGAAGTCTCTGAAAAAATCTCTTTTGCAATTTCCCAATCGTCCGAACGATTATAGAAGGTGGCAGCATCTTTGATGTGATACCGTTTTAATACTTCTGTTTGGATATTGAAATATGTTTCCGGATATCTGAGGCTCTGCTTTAAACTTGCGGGGAACTCTTTCGTCATAAATACTTCCGGATAAATCTTTTGATAAACATTGATAATTTTATCTGTTGGATCAGTAATATAAATCTCAACCGTACCGTCATACGCATCTACAACAGCCTTTGCAGAATTTCGGATATAATTAAAATCATCTTCGTACTTCATAGCGTACGGAAAATGCTTCGTTGTTGTGTATGCGTCTACAATCCATTTTAACCGACCTTCAGAATCAACCAGTAAATACGGATCTTCATCAAATGTCAAAAATGGTGCAGCAATTTTAACACGGTCCAAAACATTGGTATTCATCAGCAGTTTACTGTCTGCAGTGATAAAATTAGAAGTGAGCAACTGATAATCTCCGTAGCAAATCGACAGTAACAATCGGTTCAGACCATTTAACGGTATGCCTGATTTGCCATGATATGCATTCTCCACAGCCAGACCGTTGGAAAGATAATCAAATTCTTTTACATGAGTATTCACAATGGAATAATCATCATCATATTCGCCGTAATAAATGCGGGGCTCTGTTACCTGTAATTCCGAAACCGATGACACAATGGGACTGTTTTTCACATAAAGCGTCGGGTGTCCGTCTGCAGTTACGGAATCAGCGGGAAGCATCACCATTCCATAGCCATGGGTAAATCTCATTTTATCGTTACTGTAGCTTTGGGAGGTTGGAGATTCTTCCAGCTTTCTGAGTTCACGAGGAGAAACCATAAAAGCCTCTTTGGTTCCATTAATTTCATAATTGACGGTATCAATATCAATAAACTCATAAAAGTCACGGATTCCCTGAAGTTGTCCGAGAATAGTGTGTGTAGCTTTCAAATCCAGCAAGCTGATTTGATCGATTGCAGCCTGATTGTCAACAACATCGTCATAGCTCCACTCATTATTCACCGCAAACTCCTGCTCTTCCATATCGTGAATACCATACGCCATTCGGGTTGCTTCTATATGATACCCGATGTAAGGGGCCTCCATCTGAACTTCTGCGGGATTTACATGAAAATATTGAGTAATCAATGCACTTGCAGTAAATCCAATCAGCACAACAGGAATAATCAGTGCTGTGAAAATGGCATATTTAAACTTCGCTTTGTGTAAGAAGAGAAGCACACCGATAATAACAACCACACCAACATATGGCAAAATTTTATAATACTTTAACCAAATATGAATATCGGTAAATCCTGCACCGGAAAGTTCCGCAAATTCTGAAAACAGCATATC
Organism: Clostridia bacterium; assembly: GCA_045540295.1. GTDB lineage: Bacteria > Bacillota > Clostridia > UMGS1840 > UMGS1840 > SIG452. The sequence continues at coordinate 156,421 of JAZQGY010000029.1, read as the reverse complement.
TTCTGCTTTAAATTTATAAGAACCAAGATGAATCAGTACAATAATCAATAATTGAAAAACAATATGAGTAATAATCTTTTTGTTGTGAACAAACTCTTTCAAATTCGTAACACCAAGGCGACCGTACAATAAAATATATAAAACAGAAACCAGAATGGAAACGAATATAGCAATGCCCATAGCACTGTCAAACAAAGTCATTACAAACGGTCTGATAAATACGTAATAGGAAACATCCTGTCCGAAAATAGGATCCGTAAGTCCCCACTCTGTGGTATTCATCATCATCAAAAATTTGGAACCTACAGCATCTTTGATAAAATTACCGGCAAAAACCGCTAAAGTAAAAGATAAAATCCAAATCGGAAACATAGGTTTTAAAAACTGAAAAGATTCATCCACCGACAACATCGTCTTGCGAACACGCAACAAGCTAAAGAAAATTGCCAGAAACACAATGAAAAAGCTGACCAGCTGAATCAGTTGATGCACAATCGCATTTTTTGAAAACACAGAAACAAAATTGCTTCCGACTTCCTGAATCTGAAGATATTCCATATAGAAATGGTAGCCGGCAACCAAGAGGATGCCAAACGCCACAACACTAATGCCAATGGTAAGCCAAATTAATGTTTTTTTGAATCCGTTATTCAAAATCATTCACTCCTCATTTGATATGAAACAACGACTAATCAAACAATTCTTCTGCATAGGAAACAGGATCAAAATCCATTAAATCTTCCAGTTGTTCTCCCACCCCGATTAGTTTAACGGGTAATCCCGTTTTCTGCACCAGCGGAATAATAACACCACCTTTGGCAGTTCCGTCCAACTTCGTTAATATTAAACCGGTCAAACCTGCAGCTTCAGAAAAGCTTTGTGCCTGAAGAAGAGCATTTTGTCCGGTTGCTGCTTCAACCACCAAGAGAGATTCAATGAAATCTGCACCGGTTTGCTGCTTTAAAATACGGTGCATTTTAGACAACTCGTCCATCAGACCTTTCTTGGTTTGAAGTCTTCCTGCGGTATCACAAATTAAAACATCTTTACCGGTTTTTTTCAAATGTTCTGCAGCCTGATAAATCACGGAAGCGGGATCCTGTTCAGCTTCACCGCAGAAAAAGTCTGCTCCGCTACGCTCTGCCCATACTTGCAACTGCTCAGTGGCTGCGGCACGGAATGTATCTGCTGCAGCTAAAATAACGGATTTTCCCTCTTTGGAAAACTGATGCGCCAGCTTGCCGGCAGTAGTGGTTTTTCCTGCTCCGTTAACACCCACTAAAATCATAATGTAAGGTTTATTCTCTTTTTTCAAGGCATGGTCAGGAGAAAGAATTTCGGAAATAATAACTTTAATTTCCTGTTTCACTTCCTCTGCTTCTGTTAAACGTTTATCTTTAACCCGTTTTCTTAATTCGTCAATAATAAAAGCAGAGCTTTCCGCACTAATATCAGATAAAATTAAAGTTTCTTCCAACTCTTCGTACAATTCTTCATCAATATGTTTGAATATTTTGAAAACATTATTAATCCCTTCGGACATTGCTTTTTTGGTTTTTTCAATGCCACGCTTAAATTTATCAATAAAAAACATTGTTTTTTTCTCCTTTAATCATCCATAATAACGTCTTTCATTTTCAAAGCAACCAGCTTGGTAACTCCTTTTTCCTGCATTGTCACACCATACAGAGTATCAGCATTTTCCATAGTGCCGCGTCGGTGAGACACCAGTATAAACTGTGTTTTATGCTTGTAGCTTTTGATATACTCTGCAAAACGGTACACGTTTACCTCATCCAACGCTGCCTCAATTTCATCGAAAACACAAAATGGCAACGGCTTTAAACTCAACACGGAAAACAGTAAAGCAATTGCAGTAAAGGCTTTTTCACCACCCGAAAGCAACGAAATGCTTTCCAATTTCTTGCCGGGAGGCTGCACGATAATTTCAATGCCGCTTTCCAATACATTGTCCGGTTCGGTTAATTTTAAAGAAGCGTTCCCTCCGTTAAAGAGAGCCTGGAAGGTTTCTTTAAAATTCTCGTGAATCAAATCAAACTGAGTAATGAAATCCGTCTTCATAATGGAAAGCATATCAGAAATTAAGGTTTCCAATTCTTCCTTAGCACCTTTTAAGTCATCTTCCTGTTTTTTCATAAAAGTATAGCGTTCGTGCACTTCACGGTATTCTTCCACAGAAGATAAATTGACATCACCCAAGGATTTAATTTTGGATTTTAATTCTCCTATGCGCTTGCGGTCATTTTCCGGTTCGCCTTCTTCAGTAGATACCAGCTCCAGCCCTTGGGAATATGTCAGTTCGTACTGCTCCCACAGGTTTTCGGTATACACTTCGATATCATTTTGAATTTTTTCGACTTTCACGGTTAATTTTGCCAAGTCCTGCTCTAACACAAGCAGTACATCTCTGGCTTGTTTTTGTGCATCCTGCTGAGCAACAAAGGTTTCATCGATGGATTCCTTTTGTATCCGAACTGCTTCCAGCTCTGCTAACGTATCTTTCAGATACTGTTTCTCCTGTTTGATTTGCTCCTGCTTAAATTCAATATCTTCCGCCAAGGCTTCATTACGCTGAATCAAGCCTTGCGATTCCTTCGTCTTATTTTGAAGATGAATCTCATATTCTTCCTTTTCTGAAAGAACAGTTTTCTGATGTTCAATTTCATCATGAATTCCCTGTTCGATAAAAGAAAGATATGCTTTTTTCTGATTTAATTCTGAAAGTCCTTCCGACAATGTTTCTGCCTGAAGCTTTTTAGAATCAATGGAATACGCTAAATCTGTTTCTTCCTGTATCTTAGCAAGTAATGTTTTATCAATCTGTTTGATTTCGGTTTTCAATTCTTCGATATCCGCATTTTTGGACAAAAAACCTACAGATTTTAATATCTGACCGCCCACAATGGAACCGCCTGCATTAAAAACTTCTCCGCTTAAGGTTACAATACGGAAACTGTGACGGTATTTTCTGGCAATGGAGGCTGCTGCCTGATAATTGTCTACCACAAGGGTTTTTCCCAAAAGGCCGGACACGATTCCCTTGAATTTGGATTGGTAGGACACCAACTCAGTTGCCTTACCCACCACACCGTTTTCATATAAAGCATCTCCAAAGTCATATTCCCGTTCCTTCACAGTTTTAACGGGCAGGAAGGTAACTCGTCCGAGCTCGTGTTTTTTTAAGTAATCAATTGCCTCTTTCGCATCTTTTTCATCTTCCACAACAATGTTCTGCAAGGAATTTCCTAAAACAGCATCGAACGCCAACGCTGTTTTTTTATCCGCCTTAATAATGTCTGCCAACGTACCGTACAGCATAACATTCCTTAACAGCCCGTTTTTGGAAGCAGCAAAAATTTCTTTCACGCTTTTTTGGTAACCTTCGTAGTTCTTTTCCATTTCGGTAAGATACATCACCTTACCCTGTTTGGTATTTCGCTCAACAGTTAATTCCGAACGTTGTAAACGGCTTTCTTCCAAACGGCTCTGCAGTTCTGCCACCTCTTGATAAAGACTGTCAATTTCTTTCTGAAGATGGGAAAATGCTTGCATTTCAGTTTCAATATTCTGACGATTTTCTTTTAACTGATTAATTTTTTCTTCGCGATCGGAAATTAACGCCTCGTAACGGTTCAGACGCATTTTATCGGTTTCTGTTTCATTACTCAAACGTTCAATATCACGAATGTTTCGCTCAATTTCCACCTGATATAAATTAATCTGGTTTTCAAATGCTGCAATATTATATTCAAAATCTTTTTCTTTTTTATGAAATTCTTCGGTTAACAGATCGGCTTCCCGACGCTTTTGACTGAGTTGTAAGGCTTGCTGATCCAGTTGTTCAATCCGTTTGTTTGCCGTATCCATATCAGCGGTCAGTTTTTCTTTTTTGGAGTCAAGCTCAAAAAGCAATTCCCGATACTTCTTTAGATGGCGACACCAATACCGAATTTCTAAAATTCGAAGTTCATCTTTTAACTCCAGGTATGCTGCAGCCTTTCTGGAGGACTTTTCCAAACCGGGAAGACGCTGCTCCAATTCAGCCAAAATATCATTCAGACGGAGAAGATTGTCATTCGTTTGGCTCAGCTTCCGTTCCGCTTCATCTTTTTTGTGACGGTATTTGGAAATGCCTGCAGCTTCTTCAAAGAAGTTTCTCCGATCCTGGGGTTTACCGGAAATGATTTCATCAATTTTTCCCTGCCCGACAATGGAATACCCGTCACGTCCAAGACCCGTATCCATAAACAGTTCGTTAATATCCTTCATTCGGCAGGGAGATTTGTTTATAAAGTATTCCCCTTCACCGGAACGGTAAACACGACGGGTTACCATTACTTCATCAAAATCAATTTGTAATGCGTGATCGGAATTATCAATAGTTACAGAAACCTCAGCATAGTTCATAGGCTTTCTTCTGGCCGTACCGGAAAAAATAACATCCTGCATATTGCCACCACGAAGAGACTTTGCACGGGACTCCCCCAGCACCCAACGGATTGCATCGGAAATATTGCTCTTTCCGCTGCCATTGGGACCAACAATGGTGGTTACGCCCTCTGTAAAGTCTAATACAGTTTTATCGGGAAAAGATTTGAAGCCATTTAGCTCAATGGTTTTTAAGTACATACCAAGGTTTTTCCTTTTCTGATAATATCTAGCAAAACATAGATAAATTGAATCATTTTATTATAACAAAAATTCGTGGAAAAAGCAAGTGTTTTCCACGAATTTCCTGTTAATTTTTTCTGTTTTTTTCAATAATTTTGTGCAAATCCTGATAGAGGTATAAGGAACCGCATACTACAATCAATTTTTCGGTATTTTTTGCAGCTGAAATTGCAGACTTCAAGTCTGAAAAGGCAGTTCCGAAAACACCGCTTTCTGCTCCGATTTTGCATAGGTTTTCAGGCGTTTCACTACGTTCATTGTTGCTTACCGAAGTAAAATAAAAAATTTCGCCTGAAAATACGGATAAACTTTTCAAAATATCTTTATCTTTCATAAATGCAGATACAAATATTTTTTCGACATTCGGATAATATCGGTCCAAGCTTTTTTTCAGTGCCAGCATCCCGTTTAAGTTATGAGCACCGTCAAACAGAATCCGCTCCTCCACCAACTCCAATCTACCGATATGACGGGCTTCTTTCAAACCTTCTCGAATATTGTTTTCACTAAGATTTAAATAGAGTGCCGTTTCCACCGCCAAAGAAGCATTTTCAATTTGATGATAACCGGAAATCCCACAAACAAGATCTGTTAATTGCCCATAAGAAAATATTTCGTGATGTGCTTTTGGCTCACCCACAATCGGAACTTTTGTAACATATAGAGGAGCATTTTTTTCTTGCGCCACATTCCTTAAGACAGTCATCGCTGCTTCATCCTGAGCAAGTGTAATCAATGGAACTCCCTCTTTAATAATCCCGGCTTTTTCGTAGGCAATTTTATCAATCGTATTACCTAAATAAGCAACATGGTCAATAGCGATTTTCGTAATTACGGTAGCAAGCGGTTTTTTCACTACGTTGGTAGCATCAAACCGACCACCCAAACCTGTTTCCAAAACTACCACGTCACAGTTTTGTTCTAAAAAATAGCAAAACGCAACCGCAGTCCACACCTCAAACTGAGATGGGATTTCCCCCGTTGCTTCCTTAACCTCCGGAAGATGACTTTCTATTTTCATAAGAAGCCGTTCTAAATCCGCATCGGAAATTTCAACACCGTCAACAGAGATTCTTTCATTAACACGAAGCATATTTGGAGAAATAAACTTACCGGTTTTCTTGCCGGATTTCGTTAACATCGTTTGCAAAAAAGCACAAACGGAGCCTTTGCCGTTGGTTCCTGCAACATGAATCACCGAAAGCTGATTCTGCGGATTCCCCACACATTCCAAAAGCTTTAAAATCCGTTCAAGCCCTAAGTTAATCACGGTTTGAAAGCTATTGGCATATCGCACAAATTCCTGCTTGGAGGGTTGATGCAACTCCTTAATATGACTAGATAACGCCCGAAGCAAAAAATATCCAATCGCAATTTCTACAGGAATTTTAATCAGGCATTGAAGCAAACGTTCCCAGATTACAAAGCCAATCAAGTGCATTCCACCTCGGAACATAGCTCCCCAAATGCTTCCTAAAACCAAGTCAATCACAATTCCTTTGATTACAACGCAAAGAGAAACCCTCAAAAGTGTTTTCTCTTTTTTATGAAGAAACAATCCGTAAAACACACCGTGTAAAATTGCATTCAAGGTCCAACCGAAGAAAAATGCCATCCCTTTACTGTTAAACAACATCCCGGCAATATCCGAAAGTCCACCTGCAACTCCCCCCCATACAGGGCCGAACATCGCCCCTGCCAAAGAAATGGGAACAAAGCCGAAATCCAGTCGGAATACCGGAGTCAGCTGAAGCGAAAGTAATCGCACCAGCACAATGTTTAAGGCAACCAAAAATGCCAGATAAACCAGTTTTTTTAAATTTCTTTTTTCAGACATAAAAAAATCCTTTCTTGTACCACACTACAAAAAGGACGCAAATCGCCGAATCACACAAAAAAAGGAAACGGTCTGTGTATTCTTTTGTAGCAACGGAATGCGGAAATAATATCGCAGATTGTTTTAGTACCGTTTGGCATCTTTTGGTATCTTTTGGTATCTTTTGATACCCCGCACCTTTTCAATCTTTCGTAAAAGAGACAACTTCCCGTTCTCTTTTCACTTAACGCATTATTTCCTACTCTGCTTATTTTGGAATCTGATTCCAACGACTATAATCATACACCTACCGACAAAATTTGTCAATAGATTTTCTAATTTTAAAAATAAAAAGCGGATTGTAACATTATTTTTTAACAATCCGCCCTTCTTATTTAGATTACGCCACGTTTCAAATATGCTAAGTATTCAACCTGTGTAAATAAAGGTTTAAAATTTTTGATTACTTTTTTTGCAACTTGGGCATCATCCTTCAATAAATCAAAAGTTGTTGCCGCCAAAATTTTTGCTGCGCCGATGTATGCAATCTCAGGATTGGATACCAAAAAGTCTTTGGAATGAATAGCACCGGAAAATCCGCCAACGGATGGCTGAACCGTGGGAATTATGCTGCTGATATCTCCTATATCGGAAGAACCTACAGCGGGTACATTGTGTACCAAGACGTTGTCTCCTAATACATCCTTCACAACTTCATCCATCACATCGTTAACGGCATCACATTCTTTTAAAGGTAAAAAGCCAAGCATATCATCAATCGTTACAGTAGTGCCAATCATTTGAGATGCCCCCTGCACCGCACGGTTCACCGCTTCGCTTCCCTTTCGAATGGCATCAAAGGTGGCTCCTCTTACATAAGTCTCAATGCAAACTTCATCGGGAACAGAATTCACCACATCGCCACCTTTGGTAATAATGGGATGAATCCGGATATGGTCTTCTTCGGTAAAGGTATCTCGGTTGGAATGAATTCCCAAAATTGCAAGTGCTGCCGCATTTAAGGCATTTACTCCTTCATCGGGACGGCTTCCGTGAGCTGCTTTTCCACGGAATGTAATAGTTTTTGCCATAAAACCTAAGTTAGAGGTTCTGGAATAGAATTTCGCTTCCGGTGCTTCTGTCTGGGCGTGAATCATCATAACAATATTCACATCCCGGAATGCACCTTCATATACCAACTGCTGTTTTCCGCCGAAATATTTGATTTTCCCCTGCTCTTTTAATGCTTTGCGAGAGGATAAATCAATAAATTCTTCTGCAGGTACCGCCATAAAAGTAATTTTTCCGCACAAATCTTCTAAAATACCGCTTTTCTTCAGCCCAATTGCAGCGCCAAGCATTGCTGCCACCTGTGCATGATGTCCGCAGGCGTGTGCTTCGCCGTTCGCCCCTTCATAAGGGTGTCCTTTGCAAATCAAAGAATCCATTTCACCGATGATACAAATATTCGGGCCTTCTTTTTTGGTATCAAGAGTCGCCTTCACTCCGGTTAAAGCAAGCGGATATTCATATGTAATTTCCAAATCATCAAAGGTTTTACGAACCAGAGCAGAAGTTTTTTCTTCAAAATAACCTAACTCCGGATTTTTCAGAATTTCTTCTGCGATAGCAATAATCTGTTCTTTATCTTTGTCTATGGCCTCGTAAAGTTTTTGTTTGATAACCATTTTATCTCCTCCTGTATCTTTCATTTTCAGATACAATATCGTTTAACAGTTCGTGTTAAGTTAGAACTATAAATCAATTTAAAACATAATCCCATATCATTTGATTTTTGCCGGTTCTGTAACCAGGATCTCCCGAACTCCCTTTACTATTTAAAAACCTGCCAATATAATTTGTGTGTGGTGATGCAAAAAGATTGTCTGTCTTCCCATTATTATATTTAATATCTATTATAAATTTGGGATCATGTTGCATAGACTCCAAATGTGACGGATGTCTGTCATTAATAATATCGGTTGTCTGCAACAATATGTTGAATATTTTGCTAATTTCATTCTTATCTTCTACAATAATTTTATTTATGTCATAAGGATATGTTGCTATTACTTACTATCAACATTTTTCACATCCTGTGAAACCATACTACCAGCGTATTTATAAAGATAAGTAAATAAAGCTGAAAAAACTACTATCACAACAACTAACAATATTATGATTTTCTTTTTCATTAAACAACACCCTTTCGCCAAATTTTAACACCCTTATTATGATTTTGTCAAGTTAGGGACAAAATTTTTGTCGAAATGCAAACTCCGTTTGCTCGATATTTTTACTTTTGTAAAATCGATATGTTTTTCGTTTCACTCAAAACTCGATATAATATGAATTCTCGTTGCGTTAGCAACATATCGAGCCGTCAGGCATATCGAGTGCAAAGCACATATCGAGAATTCACAAGAATTCATATCGCTGCGGTGCTGTGCACCGCATATAAAGACTGTATAAACTAGATGACAAGTGTGTAGCATCAGGCTCATTCTATGTTGATCAGGAAAATTATACATTAACGGAATAATCCTTTTTAAACCCATGCGCCCCATAAATTTGCCATTTCCCTACACCCAATCTTTGCATGATTGCCTTTCGTTCTTCTGCACAAAGCTCAGAATTGGTATCAACGGATGTCATAAGTATTGGGGCATATTGGTTGTATTCCGCCTGTTCCTGTGTTAATCCATGGACGTTAATATAGATATCCCCGGTAATTGCAATATGATTTCGATAATCAATAAGAACTATTTCTCCGGGAAGATGTCCGCCTTTTCCCTCATACACTTCAAAATGGAGTTCTCCGAAATCGAAAAAACCAATTTGAGTAAGAGGTTCTTCCGGATGTTCCACATCATCCCACAATGTTATAACCTTACCAGGATTTATTGTTTGATATGAAGTAAGTAATTTGCAAATATTAATATACGGTTTGTGCAGGGGATTTTCCTCCCTATACCCATTTTTTCCGTTATATTCTTTATTTAAGCACTTTGCGGTTTTATGACTAGCAATAACTTTGTCAAATACAGGCAATAGTCCGCAATGGTCAACATCGGCATGCGTTATAAGTATTGTTTTTTGAATTTCATCAAATTCAGGTATAATCTCTTTAAACACGCTCAACATTTCTTCTTTATAGCAAGCATAACCGCTGTCTATAAACAAATATTTTCTGTCGCTGTTTATAATGATTGTATTACTTCCACAAGGAGGTTCTATCAATGTTATCTCGGTTTTTTCAGTAATTTTGTGTTTGGTTATCCGTGGAGAAAAATTTCTTCCTTTCGAGGCACCAAGCAATTCTGCAAATTTGCTGATACTGTCAAAGGTGCGATATGGAGACAATCCCTGTTCGTCCAATGTCTGCATAGCAAGATTTACATGTACTAAAAGTTCTTTGCTTATATCAGTTGTTAAACCCATAACCTGAGCCAGTCCCAAAACATATGTATTGTAAAAAATACTGTTATCATAAACCTTCTCTGATCTGTTATAGTCTATCATCCTGACTTTGCATATTTTTTCGACTTCCTTCAAAAACTCAGATATTTTTTGCGAATCATCAACATACAAACCCATCTTAAAATACTGATAATTCGTCCCATTCTCTTGTGAACTTATATATGATATGTTAAAATTGAATTTGTCAATCAAAGTCAAAACATCCGTAACACTTCCCGGAACATCTTTCAGACAAAACTCCAATAATACAATGCTTGTTTTTGAGTTGTTATTTTGAAGATAACCAATCTTTTCAAGTTCACTATCTGCTTTTTTCAACTGTTCTTCTGTTCCTTCTGCATCTATAAACAAGGTATGCGAATCTACAGCCTTATTGTAACTTACGCGAGTAATGTTAATTCCTAATGCCGAAAAACACTTGCTCGCCTTTAAAAATGCGCCAATATGGTTTGGCATTGATGTTATATATGTTTTTTTCATTCATTTTCCTCGCTTTCGCCAAAATTCGACAATCTTACTATACTCACATTAAGTCAAAATGAAAAGCCAAAATAGACTTGTAAATGCTTTTTCAGTATAACATATTTCAAAAGCAATGTCAATTTGAAATAAAAAAGAGTTGCGAATCTTTGGATTCGCAACTCTTTTTGTTATGCTATATTACAACTAGAATTGTATTTTAGCCTTTGATTGCAGCCTGAGCAGCAGCCAGTCTTGCAATCGGTACACGGAAGGGAGAACAAGAAACGTAGTCTAAGCCGATTCTGTGACAGAATTCAACAGAAACGGGGTCACCACCGTGTTCACCGCAGATACCGCAGTGCATTTCGGGACGAACTTTTTTACCTAAGGTAACAGCTAATTCCATCAGCTTACCAACACCGGTCTGGTCCAGTTTTGCAAAGGGATCGTTTTCAAAGATTTTTGCATCATAGTAAGCATCTAAGAATTTACCAGCATCGTCACGGGAGAAACCGTAGGTCATCTGGGTTAAGTCATTGGTACCGAAGCAGAAGAATTCAGCTTCTTTTGCGATATCGTCTGCAGTTAAAGCAGCTCTGGGGATTTCAATCATAGTACCAACTTCGTATTTTAAGTCAGCGCCTGCAGCTGCGATTTCAGCATCAGCAGTTGCAACAACATCGTTTTTAACGTATTTTAATTCTTTAATATCGCCAACTAAGGGAATCATGATTTCGGGAACAATGTTCCAATCCGGATGAGCTTTTTTCACATTGATTGCAGCACGAATAACCGCTTTAGTCTGCATTTTAGCAATTTCAGGGTAGGTAACTGCCAGACGGCATCCTCTGTGACCCATCATGGGGTTAAATTCATGTAAGGAAGCAATGATAGCTTTGATATCTTCCACGGTTTTGCCCTGAGCTTTTGCTAATGCAGCAATGTCAGCTTCTTCGGTGGGAACGAATTCATGCAACGGAGGATCTAAGAAACGGATGGTAACAGGGTTACCTTCCAGAGCTTCGTATAATTTTTCGAAGTCTCCCTGCTGATAGGGCAGGATTTTTTCTAATGCAGCTTCTCTTGCTTCTACAGTATCAGCACAAATCATTTCTCTGAATGCAGCGATTCTGTCTGCTTCGAAGAACATATGCTCGGTACGGCACAGACCGATACCTTCAGCACCCAGTTCAACAGCTTTTTTCGCATCAGCAGGAGTATCAGCATTGGTTCTAACTTTCAGAGTTCTGAATTCGTCAGCCCACTGCATGATTCTGCCAAATTCACCAGCGATTTCAGCATCAACGGTAGGAATAATACCGTCATAGATGTTACCGGTGGAACCGTCGATGGAGATTTCGTCACCTTCTACATAGGTTTTACCAGCTAAGGTGAATTTTTTGTTTTCTTCGTCCATGTTGATGTCGCCACAACCGGATACACAGCAAGTACCCATACCACGAGCAACAACTGCTGCGTGAGAGGTCATACCGCCACGAACGGTTAAGATACCCTGGGATGCTTTCATACCGGTAATATCTTCGGGAGAGGTTTCTAAACGAACTAAGATAACTTTTTTGCCCTGTGCGTTCCAAGCTTCTGCATCTTCAGCAGTAAATACAACCTGGCCGCAAGCAGCTCCGGGAGAAGCACCTAAGCCTCTGCCAGCGGGAGTAGCAGCTTTTAATGCTTTCGCATCAAACTGGGGATGTAATAAGGTATCTAAGTTTCTGGGGTCGATCATTGCAACTGCCTGTTTTTTGTCGATCATGCCTTCATCTACTAAGTCACAAGCGATTTTTAAAGCAGCTCTTGCAGTTCTCTTACCGTTTCTGGTCTGGAGCATATACAGTTTTTTGTTTTCAATGGTGAATTCCATATCCTGCATATCTCTGTAGTGATCTTCTAAGATTGCACAAACTTTGTTGAATTCATCGAAAGCTTCGGGGAAAGTTTCAGCCATCTGAGCAATCGGCATAGGAGTACGGACGCCTGCAACAACGTCTTCACCCTGAGCGTTTACTAAGAATTCACCCATTAAGCCTTTGTCACCGGTAGCAGGATCACGGGTAAATGCAACACCGGTACCACAGTCATCACCCATGTTACCGAATGCCATCATCTGCACGTTAACAGCGGTACCCCAGGAATAAGGAATATCGTTATCACGTCTGTAAACATTTGCACGGGGGTTGTCCCAGGAGCGGAATACTGCTTCAACAGCACCCATTAACTGTTCTTTGGGATCAGACGGGAAGTCTTTACCGATTTTGGATTTGTATTCAGCTTTGAACTGACCTGCTAATTCTTTTAAATCTTCAGCAGTTAATTCAACGTCCTGAGTAACGCCTTTTTTAGCTTTCATTTCGTCGATCAGTTCTTCGAAGTATTTTTTACCTACTTCCATAACTACGTCAGAATACATCTGGATGAATCTTCTGTAGCAGTCCCAAGCCCATCTAGCGTTGCCGGTTTTTGCGGAGATAGTTTCAACAACTTCTTCGTTTAAACCTAAGTTCAAGATGGTATCCATCATACCGGGCATAGAAGCTCTTGCACCGGAACGAACAGAAACCAATAACGGATTTTCTTTATCGCCGAATTTTTTACCGCAGATTGCTTCCATTTTGGTGATGTTTTCCATAATTTCAGCCTGAATGTCTGCGTTGATGGTTCTGCCATCTTCATAATACTGAGTACAAGCTTCAGTAGAAACAGTGAAGCCCTGGGGAACCGGCAGACCGATTTTGGTCATTTCAGCCAGGTTCGCACCTTTACCACCCAGCAGTTCACGCATTGATGCGTCACCTTCGGAAAAAAGGTATACAAATTTTTTACCCATGAGTAAAAACCTCCTAAGTGTATAATGTTATTTTTTACAGTTTTGAAGTACTCATTGCAGTTTGTTAAAAAAATGTCACACTCTATTGTAAACCCAACAAGTCATACTGCTATATTATACCACAAATCTAAAATTTGTAAAGAGTTTTTCCATAACTTTTTCCGAATTTTTACCTTTTTTTGCATTTTTTTATAAAAAGAACAAGAAAAAGGTCAGACAAACTGATAAATTCAGTGAATCTGACCATTCGTTTTAAAAACAGAAGAGTTTTTCGAACCATTCTACTATTTTAAATTTGCACACAATTTGCTTTTCATTGCCGGTAATAGCGGAAATCTCTTGTTCTGTTAAAACACAATTCAAAATTTCCGCATTAGAATCTGTTTTTTCCGTTACCCCCTCAATTTTGCACAGAGATGGGTACATTACGCAGAAAAAATTCTCCCCTGCCCCCTCGCCAAGAATAATGCTCACAGCATCATAATTGCCTGCCGGCAACACAAAATCCGAATATTGCCGAACCGGAAATTCTTTTTTGGAAACAGTTACCTTTGCCTGATATGAAAAACCGTTTTCCCGAAGAACTCGGTTCGATAAGTCTGAAATTTCATACTGATGTTCTTTAAAAAATTCTAAAGCTTCTTCCTTTGAGGTGATTTGTGAAAAGTCCAATTCTGAAAAAATTGCTTCCCGCACCTTCATTTTAACATTTTGATCTGCCACAGAATTGCTGTTTGCAACAATATGGAATCTTACAAATTTTTGAGAAATTGTTTTTGCTTCAGCAACCATTCCCAATAACGTACCAACTAAAAATACAGCTGCCACAGCAATAATCACTGCTTTGTTTTTTTTCATAAAATCCTTAAAAAATTGCAGTTCCTTCATTTGATTCATTTGCTTCATTTGTTTCATATTCATTCTCCTTCATAAAAAATAAGAACCGTACTATGTCAGTACGATTCTTACCCATTCTGAAAAATTTATACTTTCATCAGAAAAACTTGTTTGTCATAATGTAATAGCTGCATTTTCGCCCGTTCCGCAGCAGCTTCGGAATCAAAAAAACCAAATACAGAGGGGCCGCTTCCGCTCATCACGCTACCCAAGGCACCGTTTTCCAACATAACATTCTTCAGTTCTGCAATCAAAGGATACTTCCTCACAGTTACCTCTTCTAAAACATTATACATTCTGCGGGAAAGTCCGTGAAGATCTCCCCGTTCCAAAGCATGAACGGCGCCCATGGTATCCGGATGCAATTCCAGTTTGGATGCCTGAAGAGTGGTAAACACTTCTCTGGTGGACACATTAATAAAACGAGGTTTCATTAAAACAATCCATCCATGCGGAAGATTTGGCAACTTGCTTAACCGTTCCCCTGTTCCTTCTGCCAGGGCGACGCCACCCTGCAAACAAAACGGAATATCCTTGCCTATCAAGTTCCCCATCTGCTGTAATTTTTCCAGCGACAACTTCGCATCATAAAGTTCATTTAACCCATGCAACACCGCCGCTGCATCTGTGCTTCCGCCTGCCAACCCTGCACTGACAGGAATCTGTTTATCAATACGAATCTGAACACCGCCGGAAAGGTTCGTTTCTTGGAAGAACAACATGGCAGCACGAAAGGCAATATTCTTTTCGTTATTCGGCAAAAAAGATAAATTTGTGTGAACCGTAATTCTGTCCTGTTTCGTCAGTGTAACGGTATCGGACAACGGAATTTCAGCCATAATCATTTTCAGATCATGATATCCGTCTTCCCGTTTACCCAATACATCCAGTGTAAGATTAATTTTCGCATGAGCAGTTTTTATAAGTTCATTCATGGGATAGAAGCTCCTCGATTGCTCTTTGTAACTGTGTGTCTTCGCTTTGTGCCATCAGGAAAATACTGGTGGTCTGGTTTTCCAGGGCAACCTCAATATCCGGAGCAAGCCCTACTTTATGAATATTCTCTCCGCTGGGCAGAAAATATTCACCAATGGTCAAAACAACCGCACTCTTGGAATCAATATAAAAGCTTTGACCTACCACGCCTTTTCCGTAGGAATTCTGACCAACTAATCTGGCATTGTTATTGTCTCGCAAGCCTCCTGCAAGAAGCTCTGCAGCGCTGGCAGTTCCTTCGTTGATTAAAACGCACATTGGAATATCAACCGAATGTTGTGCATCTGAGGTTTCCGAAATTTCAGAACCGTCTGAATACTTAATAGAAACAACTGTTCCCTCCGGCATCAGATAATCAGCAACCCGAACCACGCTATCCAGTGTGCCGCCGGAATTAGATCTTAAATCGATAATCAATCCTTTCAACTGATTACGATCAAGCTCTTCAAATTTTCTGATAAACTCCAGATCGGTCCCGATATCAAAACTGGAAATCCTCACATAACCGATTCCGTTTTCCATCATTTTTGTACGAACGGTTTCAATTGACACCTGTGTACGAACCAAATCTAATTCTCGCATTTCTCCTTCCGGGGTCAGAATCACAAGAGACACACTTTCGCCGGGCAGCCCACGGATCATATCCACCGTTTCATCCATCATATCTCCATTGACGGGAGTACCGTTTACTTCAATGATACGATCCCCTGTTTTTATTCCGGCAGCCTGAGCGGCAGAACCGTCAAAGGAGTTGATCACAATCAGGAAATTATTTTCGTCCACAGTGATTTCCACGCCGATACCGACATAGTTTCCTTCAATTTCTTCGTTAAACCCATCTAAATCTTCATCAGAAATGTAGTAAGAAAACGGATCTCTTAAATGACTAACGTATCCGTTCATAGCGTAGTCAAACGCCTGTTCATCATCAATAGAATCTTGGAAATAATAGTTTTCGTGAATCAAATCACTTAGCTTTTTAATTTTCAATGCCTGTGTTGTATAACCGCCTGCAGCACCCCCGCTTCTTTCGTGTAACACTCCGCCGAAATAGCCTGCAAGACCGACAGATACTGTTAAAACGATATACAACAAACGTCTGACAATAGACTCCTTCATCAATGGATGCCCCATTTCATTTGAAATTTGAGGGTACCACAACCTGTGATACCCTCTTCATAAATTATGCAATTCAATATCAAATTATTGTAAATAATTGAGCGGATTCTGAACAGCACCGTTTACCATAACCTCAAAATGAAGATGCGGGCCGGTTGACCAGCCTGTGCTGCCCACCTTTGCAATTTTCTGGCCACGTTTCACTACCGCTCCCTTAGATACCAAATTGGTAGAATGGTGACCGTATAAAGTAGTAATTCCACCGCCATGGTCGATAACAATATAGTTTCCGTATGCGTTGGAATATCCGGAAATAATAACAGTACCGTCCGAAGCTGCTACGACAGATGCTCCGCTGGGTGCAGCAATATCAATACCGGTATGCAACTTATATACCTTCAGTACAGGATGCAGTCGATTACCAAAATATGACGTAATGGTCTGATATCCCGGTGCAGGCCACTGCATAACACCGCCCGAATATTTCGCCGGTGCAGCTTTCCCCGACTGTGAAGGTGTGGACAAAGAACGGATTTGTGCCTGTATACTTGCACTCTCCTGCTCAAATTTTTCATATTCTTTCGTATATTTTGCAATATCATTCTGTAACTGCGTCAGAATTCTGGTATTCTCGTCAATCAACGACTGCAAGCTTTGCTGTTCTTTATCAGCTTCCGCTTTTACAACAAGCAATTCTTCTTTTTTCTCATTTAAAATCGCTGTAGCTTCTTCCACTTTCGCCTTTCGGTTAATAATGTCCGAAATAATCTGCTGATCGTAAACCGCAATCTGTTCAATCACATCCAAACGGTAGAAAAAGTCGGCAAGATCACCGCTGGATAACAAAATATCCAGATAAGAGGTAGTATTCTCTTCGTATAAGGATCTCATTCTTAATTTAAAAAGCTCCTTATTTTCCTCTTCTTCTTCCGTTAGGCGCTTAATTTCATCTTCCTTTTCCTGAATCTCGGATTCTAAAGCCGTAACCTGGTCATTGAGTTCTTTCACACGAGCAGCAACAGCTACCATTTGTGCATCTAAATCCCGTTTTGTTTCTTCGTAGCTGGCTTTTTGATTCTTTGCCTGGTTGACCTTGTCCTGAGCTTCATTTGCCTTTTGTTCCGCATTCTGCTGCTTTTGTTGTAAGTCAGATTTCTGATCCGCCATAACAACTGTAGCTGACAACACCACTGACAGCAACATCACCAAACTCAGCGCAAAAGATAAAATTCTATTTCTTTTATTTTTTTCCATAGTTTGATTCCTTTCCAGAATTCAATCAAAGATCAATCACACGGATTCCATCATATTCGCCAATAAAGGAATTAAAATAAGCATGAACAAAACCACAGCCGCTGCGCAAGTAATCATAAACTGAATTTCACTACGATTATGGGTCTGACGCTCTTTGGAATAATATTTTTTGCTGCATCTATACCTTCTGTGACGATGTGAACGTGAAGGATGTCTGCTCCGTTGTTCTTGATTTATTACGTTATTCCATTCCATGATTTCCCCTCAAATGGTATCGCTAAACGAAACTCTATCATACTTTAACATATTTGTTCACAGCAAAAGCTGAACCCAACGCGCTGATTAACACACCGTACACACAGTTAATTAATAATAACTGTCCAAAAAGCATCATCGGCTGAATCAGATACACCCCCTGCATCACCAAGTGAATCTTGGGATACAGCAAGTGATAGCCATAAAACAGCAATAAGCTGGAAAGAACAGCTCCAAACAAACCAACCAAAATGCCTTCAATAATAAACGGTGCTTTCACAAAGCCGTTGGTCGCTCCCACATATTTCATAATGTTGATATGTTTTCTGCGAGAGAAAACAGATACATTGATAATGTTGGAAATAATACTCAGGCAAAGAAAGGCCAGTGCCAAATAAATAATACTGCTATACAGATTGATATTTTCTTTGGCAGCAACCAATTTTTGAGAAGTTGCCAAGTTATTGGAGATAGCATCCACCTCAGGAATCAGGCGAATTTCGTTGACAATACTGTCTGCCTGATCCAGATTTGTCACAGTGACTTCGAAGCGATTCCGAAAAGGATTATCTTCTTCCGACAAGCCCTGCAAAAGCGGATCATCTCCGACCGATTCTTTGAACTCATGGAATGCATCTAATTTCAAAACCAACACGGCATCATCTACCATGGCAACTTCTAAAATCTTTTGCCGAACATCTTCCAAATCCTCATCAGGAATGGAATCTTTTATGTACACATTAAAAACAAAGTTATTATTCAGCTGATTAGACACGTGCACCAGATTAAAGGAAACAATCTGGATAAATCCGGTTACAATCAGTGAAATCACAATTGTAATCACTGTCATAAAAGTGACAGTTTTATTGGAACCTAAATTGGAAAGTGCTTCCTTGAAAAAATAACTAAAGTTTTTCATAATCACTGTAGCCTCCTCTTTCATCATCTCTGATAATACTTCCGCCGTCTACAGCGATAACACGCTTATGCATTCTGTTCACGATATCTTTATCGTGGGTAGCAACAATAATAGTTGTGCCGCTACGGTTAATTTCTTCCAAATACTCCATAATTTCCTTAGAAGTATCAGGATCAAGATTCCCGGTAGGTTCATCGGCAATAATCAGATTCGGATTATTTGCAAGTGCCCTTGCTATTGCAACACGTTGCTGTTCACCGCCGGACAGTTGGTCCGGATAAAAATGCGCCTTCTGAGATAAGCCAACTCGTCCCAACACATCAGGAGCTCGTCTTCTGATCTGACGATTTGTGGCGCCGACTACCCTCATAGCAAAAGCTACATTATCGATAACCGTTTTGTTATCTAACAATCGGAAATCCTGAAACACCATCCCTAAAGTACGTCTGTAATAAGGAATCTCTTTTCGTGATAACTGTGTCACATTGATATCATTAATAATAATTTCACCGGAAGTTGCTTGTTCCTCTGCTGTAATTAGTTTAATCAAAGTGGATTTTCCGGCGCCGCTGTGGCCAACCAGGAATACAAACTCCCCTTTTTCAATGTCCAGATTCACATTTTCCAATGCCGTTACATTGGTATTATCATAGGTTTTTGTAACATTTTTAAATTGTAACACTACCTAGCACCTCAAATTTTCATCACATTTGCGGAAAGATATTTCTTTACCATCATAGCAACCTTAAAGATAATAGCATCATCAAATTCTCTTAAATCCAATCCGGTCAATTTCTGAATTTTATCCAAACGGTATACTAAAGTATTTCTGTGAATAAAAAGCTTTCTGGAAGTTTCGGAAATATTTAAACTGTTGTTGAAAAATTTCTGAATGGTCATCAGTGTTTCGGCATCCAGTTTGTCAATGGAATCTTTTTTAAACACTTCATCCAAGAACATCTGACAAAGTTTTACGGGCAACTGATAAATTAATCGGCCGATTCCTAAAGATTCATAATTTAAAATCTCCTTATCAGCATCGAATACTCTGCCAATTTCCAATGCAACCTGCGCTTCACGGTAAGAAGCGGCAACATCCCTTAAAGTTGGTGCAACCGAACCGATTCCCACGCAAATATTAATCATCGCTTCCGCCCGCACGGTGTCGATAATAGTGGATACCAAAGCTTCCTGTTTTTTGGTGGAACGATCCGCCTCAGAAATTTCTGAAATCACAGCAATGTTCTTTTCGTCCAAGGGAATCACAAACTGTTTCCCTTTTTCCGGGAACATTCCTCCTAAAATCTCAGCCACATTACCTTCATCCTGAACAGGAAGATTTACAAGATACACTGCTCTGGGCACTTCATAAGAAAGCTTCAATTCTTTGGAGCGGGCATATACTTCACCGGGAAGAACACTGTCTAATAAAATGTTTTTCAAAAAGTTACCTGCATCGTACTTTTCCTCATAAAAATGTTTGATATTGGAAAAAGTAGCTGCCAGCATTTGTGCGTATTTTTTTGCCATTTCGGTATCCGATTCCACGTAAATACAGAACTCCAGCTTCGAACGCACGTAAACGGGCTTATAGGTTACCCCAGCTTCTACTATGACGGAACCATCACTCAAAAGTTCCAGATCAATTGGAAAATATTTTCCTAAACTCATATTATTAGAACATGCAATTGCAGTGCTGTTTTCATCCAAAATACCAAACGGGTATTCAATAATTCCCACAAACTGATACACAGCACTTTGAAAATGTTTATGAATCATACAAAACCATCCTATCTTTTTTTGTTTGATTTCTTGAAACGTAAGAAATCAAAATCCATTGTCAAAAATCTTCTAATAATTATAACATAAAACTGTGAACAATTCAAGTTTTTTTTGCATATATTTACAAAAAATATATACATTCTACCTATATTTTTTCAGTTCATCAATAATTCTTTGAATCATTGATACATCTTCATTGCCTTTCCGGACATCCAAAATCGCTTGATGACGGCTGAGTTCCTTGGAAAAGTATTGTCTGGTTAGGTCATCTTTTCTTACTAAAAGCTGTTGCCCCAATATATAACTCATTTCATCGCAGTATAACTCGTCCCCCGAAAAAACACGCATCATTATATAGAATCGCCGATCCTCTAACGCAACTCTTTCTTCCTGGATATAAAATCCGTTTTCCGCAAGGAATCTTCTTAACACCGGAATTTCACTTTGGGGTTGCAGCACCATATAGTCGGCCTGATGTGCAATTTTTAGGTCGTTTTCAAGAATTTTTGCAATCAGGCGTCCACCCATTCCGCAAATAGAAATCACATTGATTTTTTTATCGGAAAGTTCTTTTAAGCCGTCGCTTTTCACAGTTTTAACAACATCTTTCATATGGAAAGCTGCAATGTTTTTGGCTGCAGTCTGCAACGGCCCGTCACGTAAATCGCAGGCATACGCATATTTTATCTTTTGCTGTTTGATTAAGTAGATGGGTAAATAGCCGTGATCACATCCGATATCGCACAGTATTTCTGTCTCACCAATCATCTCAGCAACTGTCCGCAACCGGTTGGTAATGGGAATCTGCATAGTTGTTCTCCAAGCTCAGTTTTTGTTTTTTTCATTATATCATATACGGACTTTTTTGTCAAACTTTAAAGAAAAACAAAAAAATATTCCTAAAATTAATAAAAATACAAATTTATTGTTGATTTTTCAAACAGAATATGTTAAAATAAGTGAGCATATTATTTAGAAAAATTTTTTTAATGCAAAAGGAGACTTACAATCATGAAAAAAACAATGCAACTTTTAGCTTTGGTTTTGAGCATGTTATTGCTCTTCGCCGGATGTCAGCCCGCTCCCACCGAAACCGCTAATTCTGATAAAGCGGAAAAACTGGTTATCGGTTATACCATTTACGAACCTATGAACTACTTAGATGACGCTGGCGAATTAACCGGTTTTGATACCGAATTTGCAAAAGCAGTTTGTGAAAAACTGGATATGACTCCCGAATTTGTTGAAATTAACTGGGATACTAAATTTGTTACCTTAGACGCTGATCAGATTGACTGTATCTGGAATGGTATGACCATTTCTGATGAAGTAAAAACAAACTGTCTGGTATCCAAAGCATACGTTAAAAATGCACAGGTTGTTGTAATGGCGAAAGATGATATCGCAAACTACACCACCGTTGAAAGCTTAAAAGGCTTAAAATTTGCTGCTGAAGCAGGTTCTGCAGGTGAACAGGCAATCAAAGATAACGGTTTAGATGCAAACTATGCACCTGTTGCTGCACAGACTGATGCTTTAATGGCTGTAGCTGCAGGTCAGGCTGATGCTTGTGTTATCGACATCACCATGGCAAAAGCTTCCACCGCTCCCGGCACCAGCTATGAAGATTACACCTACGGTGTTGAACTGACTACTGAAGAATACGG
The DNA here is from genome assembly GCA_045540295.1 of Clostridia bacterium. Classification (GTDB taxonomy): domain Bacteria; phylum Bacillota; class Clostridia; order UMGS1840; family UMGS1840; genus SIG452. The sequence continues at coordinate 134,240 of JAZQGY010000029.1, read as the reverse complement.
TATCGGATTCAGACTGACTGATGCCGAACTGCAGGAAGCTGTAAACAACGCAATCGACGAATTATACGCAGACGGTACCTTACCCGATCTGGCTGAAAAATACGAACTGAACCTGGCGTTCTAATTTTACATCAAAATAAAGAATAGGGTTGTATCAAAATGAAGCGATTCTTTTCGAAACAACCCTTTTTTCTTCAATTAAGAGGTTACTATGCAACTTTTTCTCAAGGTTACATTCAGCCTTTTGGAAGGCTTTGTAACAACACTTAAAATATTCGGTTTAACACTTGTGATGGCATTGCCCCTGGGGCTGATTATTTCCTTTGGTTCCATGAGCAAACTGAAAATCATCAAATACCCAATCAAAACTTTAATTTGGATTATTCGCGGAACTCCTTTGATGCTGCAGTTAATCGCATTTGGTTTTGGCCCCGGGTTAATGGGTGTAAAAGGAATCAACTTATTCTCTGCGGTAATTTTTGCTTTTGTATTAAACTACTCTTGCTATTTCTCTGAAATATTCCGTGGCAGTATTGAAAGCATTCCAAAAGGTCAATACGAAGCAGGTGCCGTTCTTGGTCTGACCAAACGGCAGGTGTTCTTTAAAATCATCTTAATGCAAGTGGTAAAAAGAATTATTGCTCCCATGAGCAATGAATTTCTAACGCTGGTAAAGGATACTTCTCTTGCCAATACCATTATGATTTACGAAATCACCTGGAACGCAAAACGAATGATGAATAGCGAACACATCTTGTGGCCCCTGTTCTATTCCGGCGCGTTTTATCTTGCCTTCTGCGGCATTTTAACACTGATTTTCGGATACATAGAAAAGAAGCTCAGTTACTATAAAGTATAAAAAGGTAGGTCCCTATGTTAGAAGTAACCAATCTTATGAAAAGTTTCGGTAAAACCGATGTTTTAAAAGGAGTTAGCTTTTCCATCAAAAAAGGTGAAGTGCTTTCCATTATCGGTTCCTCAGGCGGTGGAAAAACAACTCTTCTTCGCTGTTTAAACTTTTTGGAATTCGCAGAAAGCGGAACCATTGCCGTTAACGGAAAAGTGATTTATGACGGTGCAAAAAAGGACAAAATGAATGAGCAATACATTCGTAGTATGCGTCTTCATTTCGGATTGGTATTCCAGTCCTTCAACCTGTTTCCTCAATACACCGTGTTAAAAAACATCACCCTGGCACCCACCCTTTTAAAGGTAGATACTCCGGAAAACATTGAAAAAAAAGCGTTAGATTTAATTGAAAAAGTTGGACTTTCCTCCAAAATTAACAGTTATCCTTGCGAACTTTCCGGCGGACAACAACAACGAGTGGCGATTGCACGTGCGCTTGCATTAAACCCTGATATTTTATGCTTTGACGAGCCTACCTCTGCGTTGGATCCCGAATTAACCGGAGAGGTTTTAAAAGTAATTAAACGACTTGCAGACCAAAAAACCACAATGGTGATTGTTACACACGAGATGTCATTTGCCAGAGATGTTTCCGATCAGGTTATTTTTATTGATAACGGTGTTATCGTGGAACAAGGCACTCCGGAAGAAGTCTTTGACCATCCGAAAAGTGAACGTCTTCATGCGTTTCTGCAAAGTTACCATACTTAATAAGAAACAAAAAGGATATACCTGGTATATCCTTTTTTCATCCTATAGTTTTATGACGAAAGGCTCTATTCATCTATGGAACGAAACAAAAAAACAGCTCAAGAACTTTTGGCGAATATGAAATACGCAATTTTTGACTTAGACGGAACCCTCCTGGATTCCATGCCTATCTGGATCAATTTGGGGAAAACAGTGTTGAATCCTATGGGGATTTATCCCGACGAAGATTTAGATAAACGGTTTAAAACCATGACATTGGATCAGTCTTCCCGCTATATCAAAGAACACTTTCCCATTGACATCAGTGCAGAAGAACTCCTTGACATTTTTACAAATACCGTGCGAAAAGGCTATGAGGAAGAAGCACCTCTAAAACCCTATGTAATGGATTTTATCAAGCTGCTACATTCCAGAAAGATTCCTATGTGCGTTGCCACAGCATCCGAACGCCACTTAACAGAATCCGCACTGCAAAGAACCGGTGTCCTTCCCTATTTTGAATTTGTAATGACCTGCACCGATATTGGAAAAACAAAGGAAACTCCAGACATTTATCTGGAGGCTATGCAACGCTTAGGTGGCAACATACAAAACACAGTTGTATTCGAAGATGCTTATTTCTCAGTAATATCCGCAAAAAACGGAGGGTTTTCTGTTGTTGCTCTGTTTGACGAATGTGCTAAAGAAGATGGAAAAAACATTCAAAAAACAGCTGATCTTTATGCACAGTCCTTTTTTGATCTGATGAAATAACATGACTGTTTCCAAAAAAAGAAACTGACACAAATGATACAACGGGAAGCCACGATCAAGTTCCCAAATTCATTAAAAAAACGGTGAATCTTTTTAGATTCACCGTTTTTTGATAGAGCAAAATTATTTGGTTATTACAATCGTTTGAGCTTCAAATACGCCGTTGGTTAATACACCAATACAAACAACTGCATCTCCGGCTTTAATATCTTTAATCGATTTGGAAAGTGCACTGGTAGAATTGTTATCAATAATTTTAGTCTTGCTGGGACTTACGTAAACACTAACGTTGTTTCCATCGGTATCAATCACGGAAATCACATTAGCGGTTGTGTTAACAGACTGCACAATACCGGTTGCATTCGCACTCTGAGACTGTGTGGAAACTTCAACTTTGGAAACGGTTGCACCGTCTAAAGTAACTTTTGCAAACTGACCCAGTCTTAAATCATAAATAGTTTTCACTTCACCAAACACATAGAATTTGGTATCTTTTCCAATACTAAAGGAGTTAGGCACATTACCGTTCATTAAGGTAACCTTGGAATCTGCAGAAATCAGGATTTCAGAAATTGTACCGGAGGTGGATTTTATTTCAGAGAAAGCTTCAATTTCTACAATTCGGTTGAATTTTAAAGTAACACCGGAAAGCTTGTCTCCCACGCCTAAGGCAGAAAACTCAACTTTGCTTCCGTTCTTTTTAATCACAGCATCGGAACTAATGGTATATGCTTCTACATGACCTGCGGCATTTTTTAATTTCAAAACTACGTGGGTATCTTCGATGACAATATCAGAAATGGTAACATCAGATAATTTTCCAGACGCATCAGTGATGGTCAGATTTACAATTTTATTATACTGATTCAAATCTAAAACAGCATAGTCTCCGCTTCTTACATGAGCTAAAGTGCCGTCAGAACCGTTTACCACGATTTTTGATTTACCGGAGAGTTCATAAGTGATAATTTCGCCGGTATCAGGATTTTTCAGTTGCAGAGAGCTCTGTGAAGTATTTACGCTTTTTACTTCACCATCAACAGTATCGGTAACTTCAGGTAAATCAAAGAAAGTGTCTACTGCAACGATTTTATTGTCAATCATTTTTACAACAGCGTGTGAACCTGCAAATAAATCCTTCGGTTCAATTTCCACACCGCGGTTTCTGATTAAAACATCTTCACCAATATCATAAGTATTGGTTACTACAAAGATTTTTGCAGTGTTTTCACTAATGTTAATGCTATCAACAGTACCTTTTGTAATAGTAATGTCGATATTATCCATCATACGGTACAACAAGGTTGCCATCTGCGCACGGGTAACATTTGTTTTCGGAGAGAAATTATTATCACCGGTACCGTTCATCAGTTCCTGATCTCTTACATAGTAAACTGCTTTTCTGAAATCTTCAGAAATCTCTGCATCATCTGCAAAAGTATTTAAAACAACAGTAATGGCATTCATTTCTTCCACACCGTCTGCAGCTTTGGTAATGTATAAAGCAGCTTCTTCGCGGCTCAACGGTGCTTCCAGCTTCGCTTCCAGAATTTCATCCACGCTGAAAACATCACGGAAAATCAGGTAAGCTAATTCTTTTTTATAAATGGTATTCAGTTCAGCCAAATCATCTGCATACACAGAGTAAATGCTGTTGATATTGTCGCTGACAGCAGTAGTGTTATATCCAAGGATTCGTGCAATCAAAAGCATTGCCTGCACTTTTGTTACATTCACATCAGGAGCAAATTCAGTTTCGGAGATACCGTTGATAATTCCCCTGTCTGCCATATCATAAATTGCGTCATACGCCCAGCTGTGACTTTCTTTTGTCACATCCTTAAAGGATGCAGCAAACGCCATAGTGCTTGCCAGAATCATAATGCAGAGAACAAACGATAAAATTCTTTTTATCATAGTGATAATCCTCCAAAAAATTTATAATTGATTTTTTAAACAAGTGAAAGAAAAGAAATTAGGCTTCGTAGCCGTTGGGGTTTTGTTTTTGCCAATTCCATGCATCACGGCACATATCCACAATGTTTCTGGTTGCCTGCCATCCAAGTTCTTCTCTTGCTTTGGTAGGATCGGCATAACATTCTGCAATATCTCCGGGACGGCGGTCTGTAATTTTATAGGCAATTTTAATGCCGTTTGCTTCTTCAAATGCCTTAATAATATCCAGAACGCTATAGCCGGTACCGGTACCTAAGTTATGCACAAATACGCCTTTTTTATCCTGAATATATTCAATTGCTTTTAAATGCCCCATGGATAAGTCCATTACATGAATAAAATCTCTTACTCCGGTACCGTCATGGGTATTATAATCCCCCCCGAACACACTCAGTTCCTTCAGTTTGCCGGAAGCCACCTGGGTAATGTAGGGCATCAGATTATTGGGAATACCTTTGGGGTCTTCTCCGATTTTTCCGCTATGATGAGCGCCGATGGGATTGAAATAACGGAGTAATGAAATAGAAAAGTCGTGATCGGATACATAAACATCGGATAATATCTGTTCTAAGAACAGTTTGGTTCTGCCGTAAGGATTGGTAGCAGAGTTAGGCATGTCTTCGGTAATCGGCACTTTATGAGGATCGCCGTAAACAGTGGCAGAAGAAGAGAACACAAGTTTCTTTACATTATGTTTTGTCATAACCTCCAACAGAGTAAAGGTCCCGGTCAGATTATTTTCATAATAGCGAAGCGGAATAGAAACCGACTCCCCTACTGCTTTTAACCCTGCAAAATGAATTACCGAAGAAATATCATGCTGGGTAAAAATTTCATCCAATTTATTGTAATCATTAATATCACATTCATAAAAATCCACGGTTTTTCCGGTGATTTCCATAACCCTTTTCAAGGATTCGAAACAGCTGTTGGAGAAGTTATCCACTACCACAACTTCATAGCCATTTTCCAAAAGAAGTAAAACTGTGTGGCTGCCAATATATCCGGCGCCTCCGGTTACTAAAATTTTCATAAGTACCTCCAATTTGCATGCATACTTTTTTACAGATTTATTATAGCACCATCTTTACAAAATGTAAATAAAAATCAGAAAAAAACTTTACTTTTTAATCAAATTGTTATATAATTGAAACATAAGGTTATCCGGACAAACTCATCCTGCATAACTATTACCAAAGAACGAGTCATTTTGTTTTGAAAACCGGAAAGGACGTTTTTTACTTTGAAAAAAATTATTGCTATCAATGCCAGCCCAAATGCCAATGGAAATACCTTTTATCTACTGTCTCTGTTGGGCCAGGAAATTGAAAAAAAAGGTGTGGCATTTGAAATCATACATATTGGAGAAGAACTCAGCAAATTAAAGCTACCCTACTGCGTATGCTGTTCCTCTCCCTGTAACCGTTCCTGTTATATCGGCACATCTTTCGAAGATGTTATGAACCGCTGTATGGATGCAGACGGAATGATTTTTGCAAGTCCCGTATATTTTGGCTCCATGAGTGCACAGTTGAAATGCTTCTTCGATAAAACAAGAGATGCCCGCGCAAAAAAAGCATTTCTCGGAAAGCCTGCCTGTGCCGTTAGTGTTGGTGCAACCAAATATGGTGGTCAGCAATCAACTCTCCGTGCCATCCAGGATTGCTGCATGGTGCTTGGATTTTCCATTGTAACAGATGCTGATGAATCCGGATGCGGACATTTCGGACTCAGCGCACAACGCCCGGCGATGGAAGATCAATATGCATTAGGAAGAATTGGTGCACTTGCAAACAGAATGTGCCTGGAAGTTTTGAAATAATACTTTAACGAGGTAGATTTTATGAAACTTTTAATTTTATCGATTACCACAGGGCAAGGTCATCATCAGACCGGAAAAGCCATCACCACATATATGGAACAAAACGGTCATGAGGTAAAGCAGCTGGACTGCTACGAATATTTCAGCCCTGCCATTAAAGAAACACTTTCACAGGGGTATTTGCTTTCCACCAAATACTCCCCTAAACTATACGGTAAATTTTACCGTCTTGCAGAAAAAATGGAGAATAAATCCTCCAATACCGCGCTGTTACAAATTACAAATTCGTTGTTCCACAAAAAAATGGAAAGATTTTTGGAAGAATATAAGCCCGATGTTGTGGTTTGTACTCATGTGTATGCCGCTCTTTTAATGACCTATTTAAAAGATCACGGGATTACCTACCCCACGGTAGGCGTTGTTACGGATTTCAAAGTACATCCTCATTGGGAAGTTACCCAACTGGACTATTATGTATTACCAAATGAGTATCTGATTCCCTCGATGATTAAAAAAGGATTCCGCAAAGAACAGCTACTTCCTTTCGGGATTCCCATTTTTGAAAAATTCCGCACTAAAGCTGACAAAAAAACTGTAAAACAGGAGCTGGAGCTGGAAGACATCCCCACAATTTTAGTAATGAGTGGCAGTATGGGCTACGGAAACATTGCGAAAATGATAAAGCACATCGATTCCGTCGACCAAACGTTTCAGATGATTACCGTTTGCGGAAATAATAAAAAACTAAAGAAAAAAATTGATAAAGCAAACTACAAACACAAAGTCCATAACTTTGGCTTTGTTAACAATGTGGACAAGCTGATGGATGCATCTGACTGTATCATCACAAAACCCGGCGGTCTTACAGTCTCCGAATCGTTGGCAAAAGAACTTCCCATGGCAATTTTTAAACCTATCCCGGGACAGGAAGAACGAAACCTGGAATTTCTTTTAAATTTCGGCGCCTGTATGAAAATTTCAAAAACCAGTCCGGTAGATGAAGTCATTGCGCAATTATTTATGGATGAAAAAAAGATTAACGCAATGCTTAGCAACATTCAGCTTATTAAAAAACCGGATTCCACGGAAAAATTATGCGAACATATCTTAACAATGGTGAAATAAAAAGGAGAACAAAAAATGATAGCAATCGGCAACGATCACGTTGGTTTTGAATTAAAAGAAGCTGTAATTGAAGTTTTAAAAGAATATAACCTGGAATATAAAGACTTCGGTGCATACTCATCGGAGCGTGCAGACTACCCTGTTTATGCACAAAAAGTGGCACTTGCCATTGCTAACGGTGAATGTGACCGCGGTATTTTGTTATGTGGAACCGGTGTTGGCATTTCTATTGCTGCCAATAAAGTCAAAGGAATTCGTGCAGTTGTTTGCACAGAGCCTTATTCCGCCAAGCTTGCCAAAGAGCATAATAATGCAAACATTTTGGCAATGGGAGCTCGGGTAGTAGGACCAGAGCTTGCAAAAATGATTCTGAAACACTGGTTAGATGCTGAGTTTCAGGGGGAACGTCACGAAAGACGTGTCAATATGATTGCACAAATAGAAGACGGAGCTGTGTTAGAAGCATAAATCTCACTTGAAGGAGAATATCATTGCGCTATTTTATTATCCTGATTTTCATTCCTTTTATTCAATTAACCGTGTCGGCGCTTGGGCAGGAATTTCTTCCTGCCCCGCATTCGTTTACCGTAAAATATACCATTTACTTTCTGCAACAGTTTTTTGCTGTTTTTGTACCTACCTATTTTTTATTCAAAAAAGAAAGTTATCTGAATAAAGAAGAATGTAATCCCCAAAAAATTTCCAATATTTTTTCCTGTGTGATGTGCGGAATTGCTTTACAGTTTTTGGGAATATTTGTTAATCTCCCGTTTAGTGTAATGTTGCAGAAAATGGGCTTTACACCGCCTTCTTCTCTTCCCGCTGCAAAGAGCCTTTTTCAGTTTGCAGTACAAACGGTTGCAATCTGTCTGACCCCGGCTATATTTGAAGAAGTGTTATTCCGCAGAATGATTTTTAACTCCATTCGCAAAAAATCTGCTCTGGCAGCAATTTTATTTTCTGCTTTGTTTTTCGCAATGGCACATTTTGACTTCTTTAATTTTCCAGCAACATTTTGCATTGGACTATGTCTTGGCATCATGAGGTATCGCGGGACTCCGTTAATTCTTTGTATCGTCACGCATTTTTCGGTGAATTTCTGCGCAACGGTATTGAATATTGCGTTGCAACATCCTGCTATCAGCGATTTCTTGATGCGATATTTATTATTGTTTGTGTTCTTGTTTCTCGCATTGTTGGTTGCTTTGTTTCCAAAAAAACAAACCAAAGAAACTCTTACCGATGCTGCTTTAAAACGCTTCGGAAATTATGCGGTAAATCTACTGAAAAATCCGCTATTTTACGGATACATTATCTTATTTGCATTTTTGGGGGTGCGTAGCCTTTGATGAAAAAAATATTGAAAATACTTTGTGGCATTTTGATTGCTATCATCCTGGTATTTGGTTGTGATATGATTGGTATTATTGGCTCTGCAGATACCGTTACCATTACTGTTTCAGAACAGGATAATCTGACCACAATATCACAAAAATTAGAAGAAAACGGTGTGGTACTGAGCCGCTATGTGTTTAAAATTTATTATCAGCTTACCACACCTGATGCCACCATTTATCCCGGTACCATTTCCGTCAGACAAAACAGTGCCTACGGTGACATTGTAAAAGCAATCAGCAATCCTGCAACCAACATGGTGGCTCTGACGATTCCGGAAGGCTTTGAAGTGAGAGAAATCACAGCAAGACTCTTAGAACAAGAACTCATTCCAAGCGAAGAGGAATTTCAAAAAGCTCTGTCCAGCTTCAAATTTCAAACTAAGCAGGGAGCCTTAATCATCGGTGACACTCTTATGGAAGGGTATCTGTTTCCTGATACCTATCAGATCAAAAATAATGCTTCCTCAGAAGAAATTATTAAACTGATGACTGCAAATTTTCAATCGAAATGGACAGACCAATACGAAGAACGTGCCAGAGAATTGGGAATGAATGTCCATGAAGTAATCACATTGTCATCCATCGTGGAACGAGAAGCCAGAAAAACGGAAGATTTTCCGCTGGTTGCTTCAGTGTTCCATAACCGTTTAAAAGCAGGCAAACGTTTGGAATCCTGTGCAACGGTGCAGTATATTTTAAAAGAAAGAAAACCGGTACTGTCGGTTGCCGATACTAAAATTGATTCCCCGTACAATACCTATCAGAATGACGGACTTCCACCGGCTCCCATTTCTTCACCGGGAATTTTAGCCATTGAGGCAGTGCTATATCCCAAAGATACAAATTATTTATATTTCTTCACCGACAAAAACGGGGACAATCATTATTCAAAAACCTACGAAGAACATAATCAACAAATCCAACAATACGGTTTATAACAACAAAAAAGCTGAATGATTTCTCATTCAGCTTTTTTATTGCTTAGTTTTCACTCATTAACAGTTTTGCACTTCTGTCTGCCGTAATTAATGCTTCCACAAAAGCATCAATATTGCCGTTCATAATATTGGGAAGCTGCTGGATGGTTAAGCCGATTCTATGGTCAGTAACACGTCCCTGGGGATAGTTATAAGTACGGATTCGCTCACTTCTGTCCCCTGTTCCAACCTGGGATTTTCTTTCTGCTGCAATTTTGCTGTTCTGCTCAACCAATTTCATATCATACAATTTAGAACGCAGCATTTTCATTGCCATATCACGGTTTTTGTGTTGGCTTCGTTCGTTCTGGCAAGCCACTACGATACCGGTAGGCTTATGGGTAATACGAATTGCAGATTCGGTTTTATTAACATGCTGACCGCCTGCACCGGAAGAACGGTAGGTATCCACCTCTAAATCGTCGGGGTTGATTTCCACTTCAACATCTTCCACTTCAGGTAGCACAGCAACGGTTACCGTTGAGGTATGAATTCTGCCGCCGGATTCGGTTTCCGGAATACGCTGCACACGGTGAACTCCGCTTTCAAATTTTAATTTGGAGTAAACCCCCTTCCCTTCAATCGAGAAGGAAATTTCCTTGTAACCGCCAATACCGATTTCAGTTTCGGAAATCACCTCAGTTTTAAACCGCTGATTCATGGCGTACATAGAATACATACGGTATAAATCTCCGGCAAATAATGCTGCTTCATCGCCGCCTGCACCGGCACGAATTTCAACAATAACGTTTTTATCGTCGTTTTCATCCTTGGGTAACAGAAGAATTTTAATTTCCTCAATAATGTTTTCGCTTTGGTCACGCTTGTCATAATATTCAGCTTCTGCCATTTCACGAAGGTCATGGTCAGATTCGGTGTCCATCATTTCCTTGGCATCGTTCATCTCCTGCTGGGCCTGTTTATATTCCCGATATTTTTCAACGATAGGTTCCAATTCGGAAATTTCTTTCATCACAGAACGAAATTGATCCTGATCACTAATTACATTCGGATCTGCTGCTTTTTTGTTTAATTCAATATATTTTTCTTCCAAAAAACCTAATTTTTCAAACATCTTATTCTTTTTTTCCTTTCGCCTGTTCTTTTAAATAAGCATTGATGAACGCATCCAGTTCCCCATCCATCACGGCAGTAACATTCCCGGTTTCTTCTAAGGTTCTGTGATCCTTTACCATACTGTAGGGATGGAACACATAAGAACGGATCTGACTTCCCCAGCCAATATCCAACTGTTCCCCTTTTAAATCCTCAATCTTATCTTTATGTGCCTGCTCCTTTAATTCCAGAAGCTTTGCATAAAGCATTTTCATCGCCGTGTCACGGTTTTTGTGCTGACTTCGTTCGTTCTGGCAGGATACCACAATGCCCGTGGGAATGTGAGTAATACGGATTGCAGATTCCGTCTTATTGATATGCTGACCGCCTGCACCGGAAGCACGGTAGGTGTCCACTTTTAAATCTTCAGGGTTGATGTCAATCTGAATATCATCCGGTAATTCCGGCATAACATCCAAGGATGCAAAAGAAGTATGGCGTCTGCCGGAGGAATCGAAAGGAGAAATACGAACCAGTCGATGTACTCCTTTTTCTGCTTTCAGATAACCGTAAGCATTCAGACCGCTGACTAATACCGTAACGCTTTTAATCCCTGCTTCATCTCCGTCCAGATAATCCAAGGTTTCAGTTTTAAAACCTCTTTTTTCCGCCCAACGAAGATACATTCTGTAAAGCATCTGTACCCAGTCCTGAGCTTCAGTACCACCTGCACCGGAATGAAGCGAAATGATTGCATTATTACCGTCATATTCTTCAGATAACAAGGTTTCCAAAAGCATGGTTTCAAGCTTCTTTGCAAAATCTTTTTCCATGGAAAGAGCTTCCTGCAAAAGATCAGAAGCGTCTTCTTCTTCGCCTGCCAATTCAATGAGAACGAAAATATCCTCATAAAGGGTCTCCAGATTGGAAAAGCTTTGGAGCTTATCTTTTAAGCCCTTCAGCCGTTGCAATACTTTTTGAGAGTTTTCTAAATCCTCCCAAAAGCCGGGTTCTGCCGACTGACGGTCAAGTTCCGTAATTTCTGTTTCTAATTTAGAAACATTAAAGTGAATCCCTCAATTCGTTCATTTGTTCTTGGGAGTTTGTTAAGCGGAGCTTTAATTCTTCAAATTCCAACAAACTTATCACATCCTTTATCGTTAAAAGTTTCCGGCTCAATTCCTACGGTCTACAGCACTTTTTGTATTTCTTGCCGCTTCCGCAGGGACAGGGATCATTTGGGCCCACTTTATTCTGAGCACGTGCAGGAGCTTTTTTCAAACTGCCGTCACTGGGCGTTTCATTGGGAATCGCCACCTGCTTACGTTCAATAGGCTGACGGAGTGCCACATTCAACACCGTTTTTGCAGTTTGATCAGAAATGCCCTGAATCATTGCTTCAAACATATCAAATCCTTCGTATTTATATTCCACAACAGGGTCTCTTTGACCGTACGCACGAAGATTAATACCGTTTTTGAGCTGATCCATATCGTCGATGTGGTCCATCCAATGGCTATCTACTGCACGAAGCAATACAACCCGTTCAATTTCACGCATCTGTTCACCAAATTCTGTTTCTTTGGCTTCGTATTTCGCCATAGCCAGCTCTTTGATTTGTGCTTTTAAGCTTTCCTTAGTAACCTCTTCCAAATCAATTTCATCCACACGGAAAGGATTGTCTTCGGTGGTATAGATTTTATTTACCTGATCTGCCAAACCGGTCAGATTCCAATCATCTGCATATTCACTGATGCCGCAGAACTGATCTACAGTAGCAGAAACACTGTCTCCAATCATTTTGATAATATTATCTCGGAGACTCTCACCGTTTAGTACTTTTTGACGTTCTCCGTATATAATTTCTCTCTGCTGATTCATCACATCATCAAACTGCAAAACGTGTTTACGGATGCTGAAGTTTTTGCCTTCCACACGTTTTTGTGCACTTTCGATGGCTTTGGTAAGCATATTGTGTTCAATCGGTTCATCTTCCGGTAAGCCTAAAGCTTCCACCACACCGCGTACCCGTTCAGAACCGAACAAACGCATCAGCTCATCTTCCAAAGACAGGAAGAATTTGGTGAAACCGGGGTCACCTTGACGACCTGCACGGCCACGGAGCTGATTGTCAATACGGCGGGATTCGTGGCGCTCCGTACCAATGATGCAAAGACCGCCGGCTTTTAATACTTCTTCTTTTTCCTGTTTTAACTGTTCGCTATAATTCTTTAAAGCCTGGGTATATTCCTGTCTTGCTTTTAAAATTTCTTCATCCTCTGTGTGAGCAAAACCGGTGGCTTCCGCTATCACGCGATCTTCATATCCTGCTTTTACCAAGTCTGCTTTTGCCAAATATTCAGCATTACCGCCCAACATAATGTCAGTACCACGACCAGCCATATTGGTTGCAATGGTAACAGCATTTTTCTTACCTGCCTGCGCAATAATTTGAGCTTCTTTATCGTGGTTTTTGGCATTTAACACTTCGTGCTTTACGCCACGACGTTTTAATAAGGCTGACAAAATCTCAGATTTATCAATAGAAACAGTACCCACCAGAATCGGCTGACCGGTCTGATGACGGGTAATGATTTCATTAATGACAGCATTATATTTTCCCAATTCAGTTTTATAAACCGCATCCGGAGCATCCTCACGAAGTAACGGCTTGTTGGTAGGAATCTCAATACAGTCTAACCCGTAAATTTCCTGGAATTCTTCTTCCTCGGTTTTTGCTGTACCGGTCATACCGGAAAGCTTTTCATACAAACGGAAATAGTTCTGGAAGGTGATGGTTGCCAAGGTTTTGGATTCTCTTTCCACCTTCACGCCTTCTTTGGCTTCAATTGCCTGATGCAAGCCTTCGGAATAACGTCTGCCAAACATCAAACGACCGGTAAATTCATCAACAATGATAATTTCGCCGTCTTTTACCACATAATCGCGGTCTAATTTCATAATCCCATTCGCTCTTAATGCCTGGTTGATGTGATGGGATAAGGTCAAATTTTCAGGGTCAGATAAATTCTCAATACGGAAGTGTTCTTCTGCCTTCTGAATCCCCTGTGCAGTTAGGTTTGCCGTTTTGGATTTTTCATCCACAATATAGTCTGCATCACCTTCATCAGACAATACTTTGGTGTCTTCTTCCACAACAACTTTTCGTTTCAACCCTTTTACAAAACGATCTGCCAACTGATAAATCTCGGTAGATTTATCTCCCTGACCGGAGATAATCAGAGGTGTTCTTGCCTCGTCAATTAGGATGCTATCCACCTCGTCCACGATGGCAAAATAATGTCCTCTTTGCACCATCTGTTCTTTATAAATGACCATATTATCTCTTAAATAGTCAAAACCAAATTCATTATTGGTACCGTAGGTAATGTCGCAAGCATAAGACTGGTGACGGTTCTGCGGTTCTACATCATGAATCACCAAACCAACCGTCAGTCCCAAAAACTGATATACCTTGCCCATCCATTCACTGTCACGCTTTGCAAGATAATCGTTAACGGTAACAATATGCACACCACGCTTGGTTAATGCATTTAAATAAGCAGGTAAGGTTGCAACCAGCGTTTTACCTTCCCCGGTTTTCATTTCAGAAATACGGCCTTGATGAAGTACAATACCGCCAATAATCTGCACAGGATAATGCTTTAATCCCAGTACACGCCAAGACGCTTCACGAACGGTAGCAAATGCTTCCGGCAAAATATCATCCAATGTTTCTCCATTTGCCAAACGGGAAATAAACTCAGGGGTCTTTGCCTTGAGTTCATCATCGGTTAACTTGCCGTATGCTTCATCGTAGGATAATACCTTATCCACAAGCGGCTTAATCCGCTTAATTTCACGATCCGAGTAGGATCCAATCATTTTTTCAATTAAGGATTTGAACATATTACTCTCTACTTTCATTTATTTTTCCGGGAATTTGTTATTAAAAAAATATAATCAATTCAGTATACCATATTTTTTCTGTTTTCGCAATAGAAAAGACCAAAATATTCTGTGTTTTTTTCGTGATTTTTTAAGGAGTGCCGATTTTTCGGAGTCTCTGCTTAAATTCTTCTTCTGTCATGCGGTTTGCATTGTAAATAACCTCAATCCCCATATCACGGGCACGCTCTAAAAAACTGATTCTTTTGCTTGGAATATTGCTAAGTTCTGCTGTAATTAACACTTTTTTTGCATACATGCCGCCGTAATGCTCTGCAACCGTATGCAATTCATACAAAGCTTCCTTCAGAACTTCCCCATGTTTACAGGATATAAATACCGGAACGGTTTTTTTAGTGAGAATCAAATCAATCTCATTTTTGGTTCCACTCCGATACCGAGGCTCAATAACTCCGTCCCAATCCACAGGAACTCCGACTCTTTTGTCACCAAAAACGGAAGTGCTCTCCTTACTGATTTCATGAATCAGCAGATAGGAATACAGTTCCAGAATATTTCCGGATTTTGCCATACAACGATGCACCTGTTCATTTTTGTATCGGAAAGAAATTCTTTCACCGTCATAACAGTAATCCAGTATAAGTCCCGCATCTGCGAGTTTTTCCAAAAAAGCATATTCCGTCAATTTTCGATACTGAATTTCCGGGACAGACGAAACCTTCACAGAAACTTTAAGATCTGAGCCGACAGCAGTCTGATTGATAAGTCCCTCCAACGCAATCACAAACTGATTCCACAGTTTCGGCCGCTGCTTACTGATCTGGAACAGGCTGCGTACTTCTTTACTAAATGTCGGTGTTAGTTGTTCTGAAGACAGATAGTTTTGCGGGTCAATTACTTCTCCGCCATTTAACACGATGCTCTGACGAACAGTTAGGCTTGCAACAGTTGGCTCAGGAATTTGCTCAGCATTCTTAATCCGTATCATTTTTCCGGAAGGCACGTCAAAGCGAATCATAGGAGTTTTTTGACAACACGACAGTTCTCCCAAGGCAAGAAGAAATAAATCCCGTCCACCGGTAACATCAAAGCAAACATCCGTATGTTTTTTTAAAACACTGCTGATCTTTTCATGAATATCTCGATATGAACAAGACTGAACAGTGATGTATTCTATCACGATTTTCTGTTTACGCAACCGAAAAAACCTCTGCAATGCCTCCCGACGGGATGTCTCCATTGTGGCAGAATCTCCAATAAAAATGACTCTCTCAGGATGCAAGCTGATTGCTGCAATCACATTATGTAGCTGGCAAGAATCAAAAAATTCAACTAATACTTTCATCGTGTATACACTCCCGGATACATCCTAAAATTCAACATTTTTATTATATAGTATTTTGTCGGAAAGTGCAATAGTTGTAATAGAATTGTCAAACTAAAAAGGCAAAGAGACTGCCTGCAAAAATGCAACACAGTCTCCTTACCCGGGAAAAGAATTATATAGAATGGAACGGACAATAAATATTAAGCGGACAATCTTAACAAAATGTTATCCGCAATCATTGCAAGAAATTCTGAGTTGGTTGGTTTACCGCGAGATGATAACACGGTGCAACCGAACAGTTTGGCGATGTTTTCCGCATCTCCCCTGCTCCAGGCCACTTCAATGGCGTGACGGATTGCTCTTTCCACACGACTTGGTTTGGAATCAAATTGCTTTGCGGTCATCGGATAAAGTTCTTTTGTCACGCTGTGCAAAAGTTTTCTGTTTTCCAATACTCTTAAAATGGCATATCTTAAATACTCGTATCCTTTGATATGAGCAGGCATCCCCAATTCGTGAAAGATATTCGTTACCATTTGCTCTAAAATAGGGTTTTCCTTGGAAGTTGCAATATTGGAAAGTTGCACTGCAGGGTCAAGAGCTCCTCTGGTATGTTTCTCTCCGTTAGAAACTGTTTTAATCTGTGTAACTGCAACCGGAATGTCAAAGGGCTTCATCATAAAATAATCAGCGCCTAAATCCATAATCAGTTTTTCAATTGCAGGAAGTTTGATATCCATCATATAAATAACGGTAGTATCTTCTGACAACAGTTTTTCTTCTTTCAAGTGTTCCAATAGCCAAATACCGTCTCCGTTTGGCATTGCAATGTCGGTCAAAATAATCTGTGGCTTTGTCTCACGAATGGTTCTTAAGGCTTCCTTCCCTTCGTGGGCTGTGTAAATCTCTCCAAAATATGTGTCTTGCTTCAAATGAGCTGCAAGTTCATTCACCAAGGAAATGTTATCGTCTATCACAATGATACTTTTCATAGTTTTATCTCCCTATCACTTTTTCTGTTTGGTCAAAAAAAGGTCGCGCTCCTTTTTAAACCATACTTTGACAAGAATCATTTGAATATGCATATATCATGTTCTTTTTTCATTTTCTGGATATAATATAACACATTATTTTGGAAAAATCAAGATATTTTTGGAAATATTTTCCAATTTTTACACGACAAATTCCGACATTCCAAAAGATTTGATAGTATACGACATGTTTCTCTGTCGAGTGGTATCAAAAAATGTAAAACCATGAAAAAGCAAAAGAAAAACTGCCGGAGAACGTCTCCGACAGTTTTCTTTTATTTGTAAAATTAATATGCAATACCCTGAGCTTTCATGGATTCGGCAACCTTTAAGAACCCTGCAATGTTAGCACCTGCAGCCAGGTTTCCTTCGCAGCCGTAATCTTTTGCTGCTGTTTCACAACTCTTGTAGATGTTAACCATAATATCATGCAGTTTAGCATCTACTTCTTCAAAGCTCCAACTATATCTCATACTGTTCTGGCTCATTTCCAGACCAGAGGTAGCAACACCGCCTGCATTTGCTGCTTTTGCAGGAGCAAACAGCACGCCATTTTCCTGGATATATGCAATTGCATCAGGAGTGGAGGGCATATTTGCGCCTTCTGCTACCGCATAACATCCGTTTGCAACCAGTGCTTTCGCATCGTCTAAATTCAACTCGTTCTGAGTTGCACAAGGCAGAGCGATATCACATTTTACAGTCCAGATGCCTTTACCTTCGTAGTATTTTGCGGAAGGATGATATTTTACGTATTCGGAAATACGTTTTCTTTCTACTTCTTTAATCTGTTTTACAGTGTCTAATTTGATGCCATCTTCATCCACAACATAACCGTTGGAGTCGGATAATGCAATTACAGTTGCACCTAACTGCTGCGCTTTTTCAGTTGCATAAATTGCAACGTTACCGGAACCGGAAACAACAACTTTTGCACCTTTTAAAGACTTGCCGTTTGCTGCTAACATTTCATTGGTGAAATACAGAAGACCGTAGCCGGTTGCTTCTTTTCTTGCCAGAGAACCACCGTAGGTCAAACCTTTACCGGTCAACACGCCGGTATATTCATTGCGAAGTCTTTTATATTGACCAAATAAGTAACCGATTTCTCTTGCGCCAACACCGATATCGCCTGCAGGAACGTCAGTATCTGCACCGATGTGCTTTGCAAGCTCGGTCATCAAGCTCTGACAGAATCTCATAATTTCACCGTCAGATTTGCCTTTGGGATCAAAATCAGAACCGCCTTTACCACCGCCCATGGGCAGAGTGGTCAGGGAGTTTTTCAAGGTCTGTTCAAAACCTAAGAATTTGATAACAGATTGGTTAACGGTGGGATGGAATCTCATACCGCCCTTGTAAGGACCAATTGCACTATTAAACTGTACACGGTAGCCTCTGTTTACCTGTACCTTATTATTATCATCTACCCAGGAAATACGGAAGGTGATAATTCTTTCGGGTTCTACCATTCTTTCCACAACACCTGCATCTACAAAATCAGGTCTTTTTTCAATCACGGGAACCAAAGTTTCCAAAACTTCTTTTACTGCCTGCAAAAATTCAGGTTCGTTTGCGTTTTTCTTTTCAACGCTTTCATAAATGCCCTGCAGATATGCATTGCTGATTGCCATACTAAAACACTCCTTTTCATCTATCGGATTATTTTTTGCAATTTGAATTGATGACAAAATCGCTTGGTTATCAATGTCACTTTCAAAAAAATATTATACAACATCAAATTGTAATTTGCAAGATTTTTTCGTCAAAAAATTCATTTTTTTGCAAAAAAATTGCAAACAACAAAACCCACAATTCATTTTATGATAGATAAAAGGAAAAAGTTTTTATATCATGGCAAAGTTTTTCGAAGCAGATGTGCCATTTCTCCACGGGATAAAAACTGTTCCGGCCGGAAGGTTCCGTCGGGATACCCTTTGAGAAGACCGGCATCAATCAAAGCTTTAATTTCCTGATAAGACCAACGATCTTGGTTTAAATCAGAAAAGGAAAAGGTTCTCTCCCCTCCGATATATTCATATTGCAGAATCCGTTGTAAAATAACGGCAATTTCTTCACGGGTAACTGCTTGGTTTGGTCGAAAGGTGCCGTCCGGATATCCTTTCATCAAGCCGTGAGTTACGGCTGAAGAAATCTCTTTTTCTGCCCAGTGGTTTAAAACATCGGGAAACTGATTGGTTGCAGCTACTCCATCCATCTTCAGGTATCTGCACAGAATGGTTGCAGCCTGTGCTCTGGTTAATCCATCCTCCGGTAAAAAGCGATGGTCTCCAAAACCTTCCATCCATCCTTTTTTTGAAACAACAATGACATCGTCTTTGGCAAAATGAGAAAAGGTATCGGAAAAATAAGTCCCATTCAGCCACAGCGAATAATAATCCCAAACGTCTTTGGTCTCCTGACCCACACTCCAACTCCCGGCTCCTTTTAAACCGTATTTATCAACCAAACTAAGTTTATACTTTAAGGTATCACTGTTGTCGTACCAAACAGTGTAATTCCCGGGTTTTAGTTTTCTTCCGTTCACAGTAATGGAATGAGTACTGTTCACCCTAATATCAGCTTTTACACTTTTAAAATCAGGATGGACTGTAACAGTACCGCCGGTTTTTTCAATTGCCGAAGCAATCTGACGGTTTGTCATACCAATCCCTTTTACGCTACCATCCTCACTCCAGATTCTGCCGAAAAACGGAACTCCCAAAACGATTTTCTCCTTCGGAACATATTTTAAGGCATATCGAATGGACTCTTCCACAAAAGAAATACTTGCAACAGGACCTGATTCCCCACCGTTAAAATGCTCATCATACGCCATCAGAAACAGATGGTCTGCATATTTTCCCAATGCCTTGTAATCATAGGAACCGTGCCACCCCTGGGTCCACCCTTTCGGATTGGCTGCAACTGCAACCGAAACTTCTTTTTCTTTGGGGAGTTTATCTCTTAAAAGGCGAACCAATTCAGTATACTTCTCCCGATACTGATGGGACACATTTTCAATATCCACATTAATACCGTCCAGATTATATTTCAAGACGGCATCGGCAATTTCCTTCGCCAAGGCTTCCACTCGGTCTAACGCAAGACTCCCACCCTGTTTGTCCCAATGATTACTCAAAAAGGGCACAATTTTAACATTGTTTTCATGCATTGCGTGAATATAGCTTTGGCTGATTTCATCCACCTGCAAACTACCGTCAGACTGAATATTAAAATAACTTGGAGAAATCACAGAAAAACTGTTTTGAGATAAGGCAACGTATTCCAACTGTGTTTGATAACTTCCGTAAGACAGATAAGTCATAGAATAACGATTATTTGCCCTTGCAACCAAAGAAAACGGAATGGTAACCGCTAAAGCAGTCCCCAAAATCAGTTTTACACCACGGAGCTTGCGCCCGTTTAAAAATTCGGATGCAAACTCCGTCCGTTCAGTTTTGATGTTGGGCAATAAGCGAATCACCAAATCGCAATATCCGTCCTCCACCGGAATGAAATACCATCGATAATGCATTCTATCAATCCTTTCTTATGATAGTATTCTCCCAAGGAATGATTACTAATTCCAAAATGACAGTTTTTTGGGAAAAGACTTGCTATTTGATTAAAAATATGCTATAATACACAGAATTGGTTATTTCACAAAATAGGAAGGGGTGCCTAATCTGGAAGATTCAATCTATCTTGATTCACTTTGTGTGACTTCCTTAAAAGGAATGAGAAACCTTGAAATAGGTTCCCTCGCTCCCATCACCTTGATAACCGGACCAAACGGCTCCGGAAAAACCACCTTTCTGGATGCCGTAGAGCTGATTGCCAGTCCGGAGGATTCAGGTCAGTTTTTAAAGTTTTCCAATAGCTCACCAAAAGCATTTTACAACTTGTTTGATAAACAACAATCCCACCCGTACATCCGTATTTCTGGGAAAATATTTCGAAAACCGTATTTTACAGAACTGTCATCCTGCGAAACTTCTTCGGATAGCACATTTCGTGGATACCATTATTATAGAATTTCTGAAAACCATACCACCAATCGGGTGGAACTTATGCTGAAAAAAACCTCTTTAAAAAGCACTGTTCCCCCGGTGATAAAAGTCAAACGAATTGAAAAAGAATGCAAAAAGCTTTCTTTGGAGAGCATCGCAAAAGACTCTTTTGTCAAAGAGAAAGTACTTGCATTTCTCTCTTTGCTCGACAATCGTTTTTCTGATATCTGTTCCCCAGATTTTAAGAATACTTACATAATACACGATACATACGGAGCAGTTGATGAATCTTTCTTTTCTGAGGGGGTCCGAAAAATCCTCGGTATTGCAGATGCAATGTCCCACTTTCACCACGGGATTTTGTTGCTGGATGATTTGGAAGCGCATTTATCCCCTCAAACGCTCTATGAGGGTATTTCATTACTATATTCGCTCGCAAAAGAAAAACAGATTCAACTACTCATTACAACTCACAGTCAGGAACTGATCGATGAGTTTTTAGATCTGTTAAACTTTTATCACCAATTACCCAATTTAAAAATCATTCGGTTAAAATCAGATGGCGTAACATCGTCTTTCACAGAGTTTTCCGGAAAAGAAGCCTACGAACTTCGTATGGAAGAAGAAATTGATTTCCGATACGAATTTCCTAAGAAAGGAGAAGGTTATGAAAACATTTTTTGAATTATTTTTGACCTTTGCCAAAATCGGCGGATTCACTTTTGGCGGTGGCTACGCCATGCTTCCGATTATGCAAAGAGAACTCATTGAAAAGAAAAAATGGACAACAAACGAGGAACTCTTGAACTACTATGCTGTGGGCCAGTGCACTCCCGGCATTATCGCCGTGAACGTTTCCACCTTTGTAGGCTACCAGAAAAAAGGAATCCTTGGCAGTATTTTTTCTACCCTGGGAGTCATTACACCTTCTGTAATCATTATCATGATTATCGCATCCTTTCTGAAAAATTTTTCTCAGTATCCGATGGTGCAAAATGCATTTGCAGGTATTCGGATTGCAGTTTGTGCAACCGTGTTTGTTTCGATTTGGAATTTATGGAAGAAATCCGTAAAGAATTGGACTCACATGATCTTTTGTGTGATTGCATTTTGCCTTAGTGCCTTTACGAAAATAAATCCTATCTGGATTGTACTGCTAGCAGGAGCAGGTGGGATTTTCACTTATCTTAAAAAGGAGGATAAATCAGCATGAATTTAGCTCTCCTTTCCTGGGAATTTTTCCAAATTGGTCTGTTCGCTGTTGGCGGCGGATTGGCAACACTGCCTTTTTTGGATAAGCTGGTGGATAAATATGATTGGTTTACCGCAGCAGACCTTGCCAACATCGTAGCTGTTTCCGAATCAACGCCGGGGCCGTTAGGAATCAACATGGCAACCTATACCGGTTTTACAGGCAGCGGATTCTTAGGCGGAATTGTTGCATCGCTGAGCATCGTACTCCCCTCCTGGATTATGATTCTCCTAATTGCTCAAATTTTAAAAAAGTTTAATGAAAACAGATATGTAAAAGCAGCATTCGAAGGACTTCGCGCTTCTGTAGTCGGATTGATTGCAGCAGCAGTTTTAGGAATTATGAAACTAAGTTTTCTTGTTCCCGAAGCATTGGGGGTTTGGAATCAGCTAAACTACAAAGCGCTGATTCTCTTTGCAGCTTTCGTATTGATACGCTTCCGGTTCCAAAAAATTCATCCGATTGCCATTATCGGTGCGGGCGCAATCCTTGGAATCCTATGCAACGGTTTTTAAGAACAAACAGAAAGGAATTTCAAAGAATAAAAATATGATTACAGTTACTAATTTAAGTTTAAATTTCAACGGAACCAACTTGTTTAAAAATGCGGATTTAAAGTTTACGCCCGGCAACTGCTACGGAGTCATTGGCGCTAACGGCGCTGGTAAATCCACATTTTTAAAGATTTTATCCGGAGAATTAGAACCCTCTACCGGTGAGGTGATTATCCCCGGTCATCTTCGGATGTCTGTCTTAAAGCAGGACCATTTTGCATTTGACGAATTTACCGTAGTGGATACTGTGATTCAGGGAAACAAACGTCTGTATGACATTATGAAAGAAAAAGAAGTACTGTATGCAAAGCCCGATTTCAACGATGATGACGGTGTCCGTTTAGCAGAACTGGAAGGCGAATTTTTAGAATTAAATGGCTGGGAAGCAGAAAGTGACGCTTCAAAACTTCTGCAAGGGTTAGGCCTTACTGACGATCTTTTGTATCATCAGATGAGTTCTTTAGATGGGAAACAAAAAGTCAAAGTGTTGCTGGCGCAGGCATTGTTTGGTAATCCCGACATTATTTTATTGGACGAACCGACCAACCACCTGGATGTGGATTCTATCAACTGGCTAGAAGACTTCTTATTAGATTACGAAGGTCTTGTGATTGTGGTATCCCATGACCGTCATTTCTTAAATACCGTTTGTACCAACATTGTGGACATTGATTTTTCTCAAATTAAAATGTTTGTTGGAAACTACGAATTCTGGTATGAATCCAGTCAGCTGATTCAGAAAATGATTCGTGACCAGAATAAAAAGAATGAAGAGAAAGCAAAAGAATTAATGAACTTTATTCAACGATTCTCTGCGAATAAGTCCAAATCCCGTCAGGCAACCTCCCGTAAAAAACTGCTGGAGAAGTTGACCATTGAAGAATTGCCCGCTTCTTCCAGACGGTATCCCTTTGTGGGATTCCAAATGGACAGAGAAGCCGGAAAAGATATTCTTTTTGTGGAAGGGATCTCTAAAACTGTGGATGGCATAAAAGTGCTGAACAATGTCTCTTTCACCTTAAACAAAGGCGACAAAGTTGCATTTTTAGGGGAAAATGAAACTGCAGTTACCACCATGTTTCAAATTTTAGCCGGTGAAATTGAACCTGATGAAGGCAGCTACAAGTGGGGGGTTTCCACTACGCAATCCTACTTCCCCAAAGACAACTCCGAATATTTTAACACCTCTGAACTAAACTTACTGCGTTGGCTGGAACAGTATTCCACCGATACCACCGAAACCTTCCTGCGTGGATTCTTAGGAAGAATGCTATTCTCCGGTGACGATGTGTTAAAACCGGTAAAAGTGCTGTCCGGTGGTGAAAAAGTGCGTTGTATGTTATCCCGTATGATGCTATTTGGCTCCAATGTGCTGATGTTGGATCAACCTACTAACCATCTGGACCTGGAATCCATTACTTCAGTCAACAATGGATTAAAAGACTTTAAAGGAAATATTTTATTTGCCTCCCATGACCATGAATTTATTGCTACCGTCGCAAACAGAATCATTGAATTCACTCCCGACGGTATTATAGATAGGAATGATAACTACGATGAATATCTCCAATGGAAAAAAGAAAACCAGAAATAATCACAAAAAGCCAAATCTGAAAAAGCCGATTTCCTATGAAAAAAAGGAACATTGGAAAGGTGGAACGCTTCTGGCGCCCATTCCCCCTGCCATGGTAACAGTCGGCACCTTGGAAAAACCGAATGTATTGACGATTGGCTGGACAGGAATCCTAAATACGATTCCGCCAAAGACTTATATTTCTGTCCGTAAGGAACGCCATTCGTATCAAATGCTTATGGACACTATGGAATTTGTAATCAACCTGCCTTGCACCAAGCTGGTTAAAGCCGTGGATTTTTGCGGTGTCAGAAGCGGAAAGGATTTTGATAAATTCAAAGAAATGAATTTAACTCCCGTAAAGGCGGAAAAAGTGTCAGCTCCCTTGATTTTACAATGTCCCCTTCATCTGGAATGTAAGGTAACCGAAACGGTTGATTTGGGAAGCCATACCATGTTTTTGGCAGATATTGTGGGGATGGATGTGTCGGAGGAATGTGTGAACCATGACGGTAAACTGGAGATTGAAAAATGTGATTTACTGGCTTATGCTCACGGTACTTATTTTGGCTTAGGTAAACAACTCGGCACCTTCGGCTACTCCGTCAAAAAGAAAACAACAAAACGAAAAGCCTAAAACAAAATATGAAAATGCAGAAGCCTAACACGAGAAGCTTCTGCATTTTACTAAAAATTTTAAAAACCAAAAACAAAAAAAGACAAAAGTTATAAGTCATCTGCATCCTGTACCGGCTGAACATTTTTATCTGCAGGAGTACCGGTATAGCTTCCTTCCGGATCAGTCTTTCTTCCGGTTTCCTTAAACGCACGAATCACAGATTCTGTTTTCGGAAGCTTCTTCTTTTTCTTTTCCTTCATTTGTTATCACCTCATATTCATTATTCCACAAAAGGAGTGGTTTTATGTTACGATGTCCTGTTTGCCACGAACCAATTTTCAAAGAAAATGACAAAGTTTACCGCTGTTGTAACAACCATAGCTTTGATATTGCAAAAAAAGGCTATGTTAATTTTTTATTGGTACATAAAACTAATTCCAAACTTCCCGGTGATAACAAACTAATGGTGGATGCCAGAAGTAACTTTTTATCGAAAGGCTATTACGAAAGTTTTCAAACCAAACTAAAAGAAATAATCAATGAATACAACCCCAAAACAATTCTGGATGCCGGTTGTGGCGAAGGCTACTATACAGACGGCATCTGGCAAGAAGACAGAGCAACCATCGGAATTGACATCTCCAAAACCGCTCTTCAGAAAGCTGCTCCGAAAAACCGAAATATCACCTATGTTGCAGCCAGCTTGTTTGACTTGCCTATCCAAGATAAAAGTGTTGATTTATTATACAGTTTGTTTGCTCCTTATGCCGGAGAAGAATTTCACCGAGTATTAAAAAATGACGGAGTCATGATTCTGGGTATTCCCGGTGAAAACCATCTCATCGAACTTAAAAGCGTCATTTATGAGCATCCTTATAAAAATCAGGTAAAAGATTATGAACTTCCCGGATTCTCATTTGTAAAATCTGAAAAGATTGAGAAAAAAATTTTGTTACAATGTCAGGAAGATATCTTAAATTTATTCCAGATGACTCCATATTATTATCGGACCCGAACGCAAGATTTAGAAAAAATTCAGGCTCTTTCAGAATTTGAGGTAACAATATCCTTTGAGTTGCTGATATACAAAAAATAAAGAGAACAAACTCAGAACAGTTTGTTCTCTTTTTTTGTTATTTTATGGATTAATAACTAGTGTATTAACGCTGTTTTCCAACAAAAAACAGTGCAATGGTTCCGGGACCGGAATGAGCCCCGATGATAGGACCGATTCCTGTGATAATATCTATTTTTTTGTTGTATTTTTCATAGATCATTTTGGCCAACAGTTCAGCATCTTCCGTAACGTCGGCATGGGAAATATAAATCGGGCTTTCCGGGTCTGCTGACTCTCCGTATTTGTCTACCAGACTTTGAAGAGATTTTTTTCTTCCTCGGCATTTGGATACGTTTATCAATCTTCCCTCATCATCTACATGCAAAACCGGTTTGATACCAAGTGCATTCGCAACAAAGGCACTTGCCGAGCTGACACGGCCTCCTCGTTTTAAATATACCAGATCATCCACCGTAAACCAATGGCAAATGTGGAGTTTGATTCCTTCCAGATATTTTGCAATTTCCTCAATGGAAGCACCGGAATCGCGTTTGGTTACAGCAAGATAAACAAACAATCCCTGTCCTGCAGAAGCACATAATGAATCTACAGAAATCAGTTTTCTCTCCGGATATTTTTTCTTTAATTCTTCCATTGCAGCTAAAGAAGAATTATAGGTGGTGCTTAATCCGGATGAAAATGAAATATGCAAAATATCCTTGCCTTCTTTGCAATATTCTTCAAATACAGTTTGAAAGGTGTACGGGTTAATTGCTGCGGTTTTCGCAACAGCTCCCTCGCGCATTTTATCATAAAACTCTTTTGCCGGAACTTCATGCCCCTGATATTCCCGATCTTCATTTACATAACGAAACGTCAGATCAATAGCATGAATATTCCATTCCTGCAAAATTTCAGGAGAAATATCACAAGCTGTATCTGTAATAATTACAAATTCGTTCATCGTAGTGCACCTTCCTATTCTGCGACTGTGTAGATTTTTGCTCCGCATGATACAACAGATGTTGCTATTTTATACTATATATTATTATATAACTACTTTTAAAAGATGTCAAGAAATCCGGCACAATATCTTTGATTATTATGATAAAAAAGAAATTTTTTTGACCAAATAGCACTTTCCAATAGTATAATCTAGTAGATGAAAGCACCGTTTCATACATAACAAAAGACTGCACTCACAAAGAGTGCAGTCTTTTAAACTACCTACAATTAGGAAGCCAGGAATCTTTCTTCGTAGAAAATGTCAGTCCAGAATTCGGTATTGTTTTCTACTTTATGGTCATGCCAGTTACTTGCTTCCAAGATTTCATAGTATGCCCAGTGAGATTTATCCAGATCCGGATAAGTCAGAACTTCGTCAATGTTTTCTTCGATGTATTCTTTATCTGCTACACGGTTCAACATTCTGTTGATAATGGTAACAGCTTCGGAACGTTTGATGGGCTGATCAGGACGGAAGGTGCCGTCTTCATAACCAACTAACCAACCTTTGATTGCTGCAGAATCAATAAAGTCTTTTGCCCAGTGATTGTCTGCAACATCGGGGAAGTTGTTTTCATTACCTTCTTCCAATTCAAAGAATCTGGAAGCAATTGTTGCAAATTCAGCACGGGTAATCGGTTTATTTGGACCAAAGGTACCGTCTTCGTAACCGTTTACAATACCTGCATTGCTTAAGAATTTAACATAAGCAGTGTACCAGTCGCCTTCGTTAACATCGGAGAACTTGCTTTCGGAACCGTCTAAGAATACCATTTTCTTCACGATTAAACGGGAGAACATTGCAGTTACTTCTGCTCTGGTAACATTGTCATCTGCATCAAAGTTACCGGTGTCTCTACCGTGAACATAAGCAATATGTTCGTCTGTTAAACCGGGAACATTTCCTGCGGATAAGTCGATGGTATCAGTAGTTACATAACTGTCAATCCAACCGGGTTTCACAGCGAAGGTTTTAATGGTAGTTTTATCCGGAACATTGAAGGGACCTTCGTATTTCTGAGAACCTTTGGTGGGAGCAGAACCGTCAGTGGTGTAATAAATGGTTGCACCGGGAGTTTTAGTTTCTAAGGTTACGGTAATATTCTTGTCTGCATCCACTTCAAAAGTAATGGTAGGAGCTTCCACTCTGGAAGAAGAAGGACCGGAAGGTACAGGTCCGGAACCACCACGAACCTTGATATTCAGTTCCATAAACAGTTCTTTATCGTTATGACGGGTAGGATCATTAAAGGTGAAGTCAGACGGTCCGTTGGTGTCTCTGTATAATTTCAAAATTGCAGTACCTTCTGCAGTACCGGTCAACTTCAGCATGCCGTCAGGATCTCTGGTAACAGTTGCGATAGATTTCAGATTATCATTCTCATCTACAACAGCAGCATTCAAACTGGGAGACAGGCTGGGAACAAAATTCAAGGATGCTTCCTCGCCACGTTGAGTTAACTTTACCAAAGAATCAGAAATTACTTTTAAGTACACAGATTGGCCGATTTGCAGCTCTGCAACATCATTGTTAGGCTGTATAGGATCATTCACAGGGCTTTTTAAATCAGTGCCTAAAGAATCTCCATAAACTTCAACCTTAGCATCCATAACACCAGACATAACGGTATTCATTACTACTGATATTACTTCTTCACCGTTATTAGCAGTATCATTTTTCAAGGTGTTGATTGCGTGAATAATCAGTTTAATAAATGCAGAATCCTCAGAAATGTTTCCGGAAAGGTCTTCCATCAGCATACCGTTGGCAAGCATCGCTTCCTTCGCTTCAGCCAATTCTGCACCAGCGGGATTGGTCAGTGCACGAGCAGCCGCAGTTTTTACATAAGGAATAATTTTGTCAATATAGTCGGGCGTTGCATCGTGAGGAGTTACAAATGCTGCTATAAAGTTAGCCAATGTAGTCTCATCCTGCCCTGCAATTGCTCTCAAGTTTTTCTGTAAGTCGATAACAAACGCGCCCAGTGCATGTTTGGTCATTTTTCCGCCTGCAACTTTATTCAACACGTTGTTTGCGGTGTCAGTTCTGGCACCAAAGGTAAAATCTGTGAAGAAAGCATCTGCTGCTCTTTCAATGTCCGCATCACCGATATCGTTGTCTGCAGTATTAGGTGCTTCAACTGTGCCGTTTTTCGCAGATGGGAAGGTCATCAGTTTGATAAAACCATAGGTTAAGATATTGGCTTCATCTTCTGTGATTACAGGTGCAGCAGACGCCATTGGAGTCACTGCAGCAGTAGTATCTGCATTGTAGTATGCTTTTAAAGCATCCAGCTGATCTTTGGAAATGTTTCTGTACGCTCTGATTAAGTCTGCTTGGTAGTCCACATCAGGATCAGGTTCATAAAACAGACCTAACAGTACTTCTTTGAAGTCCTGTTTTGTCATGGCGCCTGCAGCATGGGATACCAATGTAAAAATCGGTAACATCATAACTGCCAAAAGTAAAGCAATTAGTCTTTTCATAGTGCTTACTCCTTTTATAAAAAATTATATTTTTAACACAATTATATTATTTATTTGCATATTGATAGCAACGATACAGCATCTGCGCTGCTTCCGCGCGGGTTGCTGACATGGTAGGATTAAAGCAGTTTAATTCATTGCCCTGAATAATGCCAAGTTCTTTTAGCGTAATAATAGCTGTTTTTGCGTAGGAAGCAATAAAACGTTCGTCATCAAAGCCTGCCGTTTTAGAAGAGCTACGGTCAAATAAACCGAGCAGTTCGCCAATTCTGAACATCAGAACCGCCATGTCCTGACGGGTGATGTTCTGACCGGAACCAAACATTCCGCCCCCTACCCCTAAAATCAACTTCTGGCTTGCCATGGTAGTAACATACGGATAAAACCAATCCTGTTCCAGCACATCGGAGAAAACCGGTTTTTCTGCTGCTGCTTCAATGGAAAATGCAACACACATCATTTTTGCAAACTGCTCACGGGTAACTGTGGCAGCCGGTGCAAAGGAGAAATCGCTGACACCGTTGATAATATCACGGTCAAACAACTCTGCAATTGCTTCTTCCGCCCACTCGTAACCCACAAGATCATCAAAAACATGGGTTGGTTTTGCCTGTTTGCCAAAGCCCAGGATAATATATGCTTCTTCTGCAATTGCCAGATATAGTGGCTGAAATTCTGCCGGAACAATTCCGTTTAATAAAGTTTTGATCGTTTCCTCAGAAAATGCATCCGTACAGAGTGCGATATATGCAGCTTCCATGTTTAAAGCGGTATCAACTGTAAGGGCTTGCAAACGAGTTCTCAGATTCTCTCTGGTCAAAATCCCCTGCTCTTTTTCCCGCTCAGCTTTCGTCAGAATAATGCGGATATTCTCCTTCATTTTTTTATTGACAGAATCATTGGTAATGGACAGTTGTTCATAAAAAGGAACCGCCGAATACAGCTGAGGTAAAAAGCTTTCATTCTGAACCACTCTCTTAAAGACTCGCATGGTGTCCGCATTGCTGATTGCAAATGCAGGCGTTACGCATAAAGTTAAGAACGCCATCATCAGGCAAACCAAACGCACACAGAACCTTCTCATCAAAAGCACACCTCTTATATCTTAACAAATATTCACACTCATCCTAAACTTCTACTTGTATATATTAACATAAAACAAACAAAAAGTCAATGTTTTTTTATAAGAATTTACTGATTTTTACTGTTGTCTGACTGGTTTTTCTGAATATCTGATAATGGAATCTGCCTCATATCCACTAAAATAATATCATCACCGATTTTTTGGATTTGTTCAAAGCGAATCAAAGTTTCCTCATATTTCCAAAAAAAGCGAAAAACAGAATTCTTGTACGGAACAATCAGACTTTCCAATTCGCCGGTTTTCAAATTAATTTCCATATCATATACAAAGCCTAAACGCTTTCCGCTGGACAAATCAATCACTTCTTTTTTTTGAAGTTCGCGCACTCGTTCTTTCATACTCATTCCCCTTTGTATTTATCTTGCTACAGTTTATGCGTACGCTGCTTTAAAAAAGCATATCCAATAAAAAAAGCAGGTTTAAAAACCTGCTTTTTGAACTTTATAACGGTTTAATGTACCGTTTATACACGCGCAACATAAACAAAATGGATAATAATAAGGACATCAGTTCTGCCACAGGAAACGCCCACCATACAGCGCCAAGCCCAAACCATTTAGAAAACAGCCACGCTACTGGTATCAGCACCACAAGCTGTCTGCCCAAGGAAACCAGCAAACTGTACATGCTTTTTCCAACTGCCTGGAAAACTGAAAGAAATATAATGCAAACACCTGCAAGAATATAATGCAAACTGATAATTCGAAGTGCCGGAATTCCAATTGTCACCATTTCGTCGGAGGCACTGAACATTGCCAAAAGCTGCCGCGGAAACAACAGAAAAACAATCATACCGAAAAGCATAATACCGGAGGCAATCATACAGCTTAAACGAATGGTGGAAAGAATACGGCCTTTATTTTTAGCACCGTAATTGTACGCAATAATGGGAACCATGCCGTTATTTAAGCCGGAAACAGGCATAATAAAGAAGCTTTGCAACTTAAAATATGCACCAAACACAGCAACAGAAGCAGCAGAACTCATCAAAATCTGATTCATACTGAGCGTCATTACCGTACCGATGGACATCAGAAGAATCGATGGTACGCCGATAGCATAAATTCCACCAACCGTTTTACCGTCAGGACGGTAAGAAAGCGGCGAAACTTTAATCTCTTTATTGCAACGAATGTTAATAATCATTCCCAAGATCATGGATACAAACTGCCCCAAAACAGTTGCAAGTGCCGCCCCTGCAATACCCATTTTCGGAAAACCGAACAAGCCGAAAATCAGAATAGGATCAAAAATGATGTTAAAAATTGCGCCGGCTAACTGCACCACCATAGACAAAAAGGATTTCCCTGTTGCCTGAAGCAATCGCTCCATGGTAATTTGCATAAAAATCCCCAAAGAACCAGCACAGATGACTCTCATATATTCATAGCAATAATGAGCGATTTCAGGATCATTGGTCTGAAAATTTGAATACTGATTGGAACAGAAAATGCCAAACAGAAAAAATGCAATAAAACTAAAGAATGCGAGATAAATGCCGGCATTGGCAACTTTATTTGCCTTTTCATAGTTCTTTTCGCCCAAACTTCTGGACAACAGTGCATTGATCCCCACGCCGGTACCGGCGCCAACCGCAATCATCAGATTTTGCACGGGAAACGCAAGACTAACAGCCGTAAACGCCTTGTTATTCGGGTCAATTTGTGCCACAAAGATACTGTCAACAATATTGTAGCATGCCTGCACCAACATGGAAATGATAATTGGTAACGACATACTGATTAATAATTTGGGAATGGGCATCACGCCCATTTTGTTTTCCTGCCGAAGTTCTCCGGCTGCAAGCTCGCTCATGTGATATCCTCCGTTTAATCTAAAAAACAACGAAGAATTATATCACATTCTGCGAAAAAAGTCAATTTCTGTCGATAAAATTTACGGAATATTTTTGATGCCTGCAACAATTACATCCACAAGCTGCTGCTGATACTCTGCATCCTGCAATTTTGCAAGTTCCTCCTTATTGGAAATGAATCCACACTCCACTAAAATCCCCGGTATTTCCAATTTTGAAAAGGTAAGATTTTTATTAGGCAATGTTTTTTCCATGCGGTGGTTTTTGGTGTCCGCTTTTTTTAATTCTGCCATGACACTTTTAGCATACTGTGCTCCTGTAGGGTCATTTTTCCGATAAAACACTTGTGCTCCCTGTACATCAGGGGACTCATACTTATTCATATGAATGCTAACAAAAAGACCAGCCTTTTCCTGATTGGCAATTTTCGCCCTATTTTTCAAATCCGAATTTTTCTGACTACGGACCGTAATTTTCCCTTCATCATGCAAGGAAACATCCTCATTTCTTGTCATCACAACGCGATACCCGTTTTCACTTAATGTCTTTTCTAATTTCTTTGCAATTTGAAGATTCAAATCTTTTTCAGGAGTTCCATCAACTCCTACACCGCCTCCATCCATCCCTCCATGACCTGCGTCAACCACAATGACTTTTGGGTTTAACCCCACTACAGAGATTTCCTTTGGCATAGCAGACAGCACCATCATACCGCTGACCAGAACGGCAAGCAATACTCCAATAATCACATTTTTCCGAAATACAAAAAACATAAAAACCCCACCATTTCATTTGATAGTACAATATATCAAAATCATGATGGGGATATGCATTGTTGAAGAAAATTAGTCAATGATTCTTACCACTGAGATTGAATCATCAACCAAAGGTTCAAACAAATCAGCATCCGCTAAAGTTCCAACCAATGTTCCGTAATGAGTCGGAATCGCAATTTCAGGTTTTATACGATTCACCCATTCTGCTGCTTCCTTAGGATTCATGGTATAGGTACCGCCAATCGGAACCATAGCAATTTGGCAATTAATATCTTCCGGCATCGCATCACAGTCTCCGGCAACGTAAATACGGGTACTGTCAACCGTAACGATATAACCAAGCCAACCGTTTTCCTTAGGATGCATAGGCTTATTCGTATTATAGGAAGGAGTTGCCTCCACAAGAACGCCATTAATCTTTGTTTGATCACCTGCTTCTAAAAACACGGTATTATCTTCTGTAAATCCTTGTGCATTTGCTTCATTTTCCATTGATTTTGGCATCACGAACACTGTATTTTGATGGCAAATCTTCTTAATATCGTCCGGCGAAAAATGGTCATAGTGAGCATGCGTAACAAACACGATATCACCGTCATTCATTCCCTTTTGAATTCGATACGGATCAAAATACAGAATGTTTTCTCCCTCAATTTTGATACTGCTGTGTTCATTAATACTGATATTTTTAATAAGGTTTCCCAACATATCATATTCCCCTTTCCCGGGTTTCTTCTAAAATTTCCCGGATAGCATTTTCTGTGGTTTTCAATTCTGCCAAAAAAGCATCCGCAGAGATTCGCATGGCACCATGTCCGATAATAATGAGTTGCTCCAGATTATCCGAAGTTGCTACCCGCACTTTATGATGCTTACCGAGTTGTTTGGTCGCTTTTTCGATATACATATCCGCCGTTTCGGCTTCTTTGGTATAAACCACACTGATATTATGGATTTTTTCTACTTCACCGGAATTGTTTTTCACTTTATAAGCATCAAATACCACAATCAGTTCACACTGAGTAAACCCCTGATAATTGCACAAACGGTCAATAAGGTGTTCACGTGCCGCTTCCAAACTTTGTCCTGCAATTTTTTTAAGGTCCTCCCAGGCAAAAATAATATTATAGCCGTCCACCAGAAGATAATCCGGCCCCTTTGGCACTTGCTTGACGGGTTTGTATTTTGGAGTGGGATCCAGCGGTCTTTTAGCAGGATTCGGTGCTTCATACTCCCGATGCCGTATCGGTCCGTAGGTTTTTTCAAATACCGCTAAAAGTTCTTCGTCATTATATACCCGCTCCATATACCGTCTTGCCCGATTGCGGGTAATTGTTTTTTGTTCTTGGTCCTCAGAAGCTAGTTTTGCACCATCTAAATGCATATAATCTTGTACCTGATTCCACTTTACATAAACCCCTGCTCCGTGAGAACAAAATACAGAATCGGGAGAGTTTTCTGTGTCTTGTTCCGGATCATATCCTATCTCACGAATGACTTCTGCTGCATTTGTACAAAGTTCATATCCTTTCAGTTGACAAATTAACCGCCCTGCTCCGTGAGTATAACGAACGACTTCACTATGATAATCCTGCAGTTTTGAAACCGGCGCACTGCCTGATAAAATGACATTTTTCTCCGAAAATCCAGTCTGTTGACAGGTTCCACCCATATAGGAAATATCTGTCATGGCACGTCCTACAGCATCGGAAGGAATTTCCAAAGTAAATTCATACCAGGGTTCCAGCAATACACTTTCCGCACACATCAGTCCCTGACGTACTGCCCGATAGGTCGCCTGACGGAAGTCACCTCCTTCGGTATGCTTGTTATGAGCCCGTCCGGCAATCAAAGAGATTTTCATATCTGTAATGGGCGATCCGGTTAAAACCCCAAGATGTGTTTTTTCATGTAAATGAGTCAGAATGAGCCGTTGCCAATTTTTGTCCAATACATCTTCACTACAAGTTGTGGTGAATTGCAATCCGCTGCCTCTTGGCAAAGGTTCCAAAAGCAGGTGTACTTCGGCATAGTGACGCAGTGGTTCGTAATGGCCAACCCCCTCCACCGAAGATGCTATAGTTTCTTTATAGCTGATACTTCCCTGCCCGAAGGTTACAGTCATTCCAAAGCGTTCTGAAATAATACTTTTCAACACTTCAAGTTGCACTTCTCCCATCAACTGAATCTGAATTTCACGAAGTCGCTGATTCCAAAAAATGTGAAGCTGGGGATCTTCTAATTCTAAGGTTCTTAATTTCGCCAAAGCTGATGCTACATCTACTCCTTCAGGGAGCTCTACACGATAGCTAAGGACAGGTTCCGTCCACATAGGAAGGCTGTTTTTTTCACAACCAATACCGTCTCCTACCCGGAAATTTTCTAATCCCGTCACAGCACAAACAGTTCCCGGGAACACCTCGTCCTCTGTTTGATACTTTAGTCCGGAATAAATCCGAATCTGATTGATTTTCTCTACAATGGATTCCTCGCTGGGAGCTTTTAAAGTGGTCTTCACTTTGAGACTTCCACCGGTAATTTTAAGATGCGTCAAACGGTTCCCTTGATCGTCTTCAGAAATTTTGTATACTTTCGCACCAAATTCATTGGAATAAGCAGGTTCCTCTGCAAGAGAGAGCAAACCGTTTACAAAATAATCGATTCCTTCCATTTTTAAAGCAGAACCGTAGAACACAGGAAACCATTTTCGTTTTTTGATAGCTTTTTTTAAACTATCAACCGATATATTTTCGGTTTCCAGATATTCTTCCAGTAACGTTTCATCACAGCAAGAAAGACTCTCTAAATCAAGAAAATCCGAAAAATCAATGGCAGATGGATGTAGCCGTTTTTTTATATTTTGGGAAATTCTTTCACGGTCGGCTCCGTCTAAATCCATTTTGTTCACAAAAATAAAGGTAGGCACCCGATACCGTTTCAGAAGCTTCCATAAGGTTTCGGTGTGACTTTGCACCCCGTCGGTTCCGCTGACAACTAAAACAGCATAATCCAACACAGATAGCGTACGCTCTGTTTCTGTAGAAAAATCAATATGGCCCGGAGTATCCAAAAGAGTGATGGTTGTACCGGGAAATTCCAAAAGAGCCTGTTTGGAGAAAATGGTGATGCCACGGGCTCTTTCCATGGAATGAGTATCTAAAAAAGCATCCTTATGGTCTACCCGTCCTAATTTACGGATGGCTCCTGAGCAATATAAAAGACTCTCGGAAAGAGTTGTTTTTCCCGAGTCAACGTGAGCTAAAATACCAAAAACCAACCGCTTCATTGGAAATGCCTGTCCTTTCTTTCAAAATACTTCTTTTATTATAACCAAACTCCACCAATCTGTCAACAAAAAGGAGATGCAAATCGTTTTTACATCTCCCAAAATTGTCTTATAATTTATAAATTGTAATATTTTTCAAACTCTGCAGGATGCGGAATTTTGGATAATTCACTGACCTCTGCACGTTTTGTTTTAATCAGATTATTTAAGAGCTCTTCCGGGAACACGCCACCTGCAGTCAGGTAATCGTGATCTTTTTCCAAGGCATCTAAAGCTTCCCCCAAAGATGTGGGCAAATGCTTTAATTTTGCCTTTTCTTCTTCCGGCAGATGGAATAAATTCATATCATAAGGTCCCCAGCCGTTTGCATGAGGGTCGATTTTATTTTTAATACCGTCAATCCCTGCCATTAAGATTGCCGCATAGCAAAAATAGGGATTACAAGTTGCATCCGGATTTCTGAGTTCAAACCGGCGAAGTGCGGGTTCTTTAGCATAAGCCGGAATACGGATAACCGCACTACGGTTAGAGGTTGCATAGCCAACCGTAACCGGTGCCTCAAATCCGGGTACCAGACGTTTAAAAGAATTGGTACTGGGATTGGTAATTGCACATAAAGATGCAATATGTTTTAACAGACCGCCCATAAACCAGTGTGCTTCCTGACTCAAGTTGGAATAACCGTTATCATCGGAAAATACCGGCTGACCGTCTTTTAGAAGCAACATATGCACGTGCATACCATTGCCTGCTTCTCCCATAATGGGCTTTGGCATAAAGGTGGCAGAGAGTCCATGTTTTCTTGCAACATTATGAATAATATATTTAATCATCATCGTGGCATCTGCCATCTTGGACATCTGTCCCAATTCCGGTTCAATTTCAAACTGACCGCCTGCACCTACTTCGGGATGATGATAATTTAACCTAATACCCGCTTCTTCCATCAAAAGACACATTTCGCTGCGTGCTTCATAGGTGGTATCAAAAGGTTTGGCAATATGATAGTTTTTCTGTTTGGGAACAATATTGCCCAAACCTTCTTCGTAGCTGTTCCAATGTGCCTGCTGAGCATCCACAATAAATCCAACAGAATTTGCAGACACCTCCCAGCCAGCCTGATTGAACAGATAAAATTCAAATTCCGGTAAAATCAGCATAGTATCTGCAATTCCACTGTCTTTTAGATACTGTTCTGCAGCTGCCACAATATTTCTGGGATACTGAGACAAAGGTCTGTTGTTAGGGTTATCAATAATCATGGCATTCCCCGTCATAGACAGGGTGGGGATATCGCAGAAAGGATCTACCTGCGCAGTGTCAGGATCAGGAATAAATACCATATCACTTTTTTCTACTACCGCGTATCCGTAGTTGGAAGCATCAAAACCGATCCCATTTTTCATAGTTTTTTCAGAAAAATTAACGGCAGGAATGGTAACGTGACGAAACTGCCCGTTAATATCCACCATTTTAAAATCTACCATTTTAATGTCATAATCTTGAATCATTTGTAAAATATCGTTTACGGTTTTCATTGGAATTACCTCCTAAAGCATATATTTTTCAATTGCTTGGAAATCTCTTTGTTAATTATAACACATTTGCAACAAATTAGCAAGTCAAATCGGAAATATTCTTCTGCAATTTCGGGCAAGAAATAAAAGCACCCACTACCATCAGAGAAACCCAGATTAAAATAAGATTCCCCCATCCTATCGATGTTACGGCATTTGCAAATACGATACTGGCAATTGCTGCTGCAATATAGCTGACAAAATCCAGATATCCCGTTACTGTAGACACCCGACCGGTATCCCGCAAACTCGGGCAATAACGGCTCCAAAGCATCGATGCCGCACCGTTTGACGACATAATAGCAAGGACAAAGCAAACAATATTCAAAATCGGATTTTTCACAAAATACAACAACGCGAAAAACACAGTTGCTGACGAAAACATCAAAAACATGGTTTTATCCAAGTCTCTCTTTAATAACTCATACACCGCTACCGAAATAAAAGCCATTAATGAAATAATAAAGGTGGAAACTGTAAAAATAAGAGCCGCTTGCTCCGGTTCAAATCCAAGATGTTCTGAAATATAGGTAGGCATCCAGAACACCACAGAGGTCCGTACCACGCCGGTAATGACAGAAACCAATGTGAAACGGAGAATCCGCCGACGAACAAGTTCTCGAATATCCAGCTTATTTTTTTCTTTGGTTCGATACTGATTATATTTAACAATTCCTTTTTTTTCAAATAACAGGAAGAAGAAAAACACCAAAACAGCCATAACTCCCAAAGCAACACTGCTGATTCCAAACACGCTTTGCCACACAAACACGGATGCTATAACCCCTGCTAAAGGAGACCCAAAAAAAGAGGCAAAGGTAAAGCCTAAGCTGCAACGGGTAGCATAAATGGGTTCTGTGTTTTCCGCCACCACCTTCATCATTGGTGCATAAATCATTGCCAGAAAAAAACCGGTCATCCCATAGACATACCGGGCAATATCAGGAGATGAGCCTGCCATTCGGGAAAACACAAAGTTACTGACCCCAGCCATCAATAGACCGATACTGATCATATATCTGGCTTTCACACGGTCGCCAATGGCACCATTGATTAACTGACCAATGGCATAAAAAATATTATAAACTGCCACGACCTCTCCAATATAAGCTTTGGTATAGCCCCCTTCAATCATTTGCGGCGAGGAGGTACTTAAAATATTTCTTGCAAAATATACCGCAAGATAAGACATAGAGCATAAAAAACCGATATATACTGCATGAAGTGCTTTTTTATTTTGAAATAAACTGATTTTTCCCATACTATATTCCTTTTCGTATTGTTCTGCCACTGTAGTATAACACAATTTGTCATAGGTTGCAAGTAAATTTTAGAAAAGAAAAACGGACTGTTCCGAAGAACAATCCGTTTCTGGTCGGGATGACAAGATTCGAACTTGCGACCTCTTGAACCCCATTCAAGCACGCTACCAAGCTGCGCTACATCCCGCTACCTCAAATATTATACAGTCTTAACTCTGATTTGTCAAGAGCAAATTTG
Source organism: Clostridia bacterium (assembly GCA_045540295.1). Classification (GTDB taxonomy): domain Bacteria; phylum Bacillota; class Clostridia; order UMGS1840; family UMGS1840; genus SIG452. The sequence goes on along the minus strand of JAZQGY010000029.1, from coordinate 94,608 downwards.
AATTTTTTTTGCTTTTTTTCACTTTTTTTATTTTTTGTCGATTTCTCTTCTTTTTTTGTAAAAATAATTGCTATTTCTCTATTTTTTTGCTATAATACATTCCGAGGTGATACTATGTTTCGATACGAAACACATCTGCACACAACACCCGTAAGCAAGTGCGCCAAGGTGACTGTGCAACAAATTATGGAATTTTATAAGAAAATCGGATTTGACGGAATTTTTATTACAAATCATTTTATCGACGGTAATATCTGCCTCGACATCAGAACTGCATCCTACGAGGAAAAAATCCGTTTTTATTTTTCTGACTATTACAAAGCATTAAAGCTGCAGGATGAAATAGGAATCAAGGTATTTTGCGGAGTGGAATCTTCCTATATTGACGGCACTGATTTTCTAATTTACGGTTTGGATCAGGAATGGTTTTTAGCACATCCTGAAATTGAAACCATGAAACCCAGCCAAGCGCTTCCCTACTATATGGAACACGGAGCATTGGTCATCCAGGCCCATCCCTTTCGGGAAGCCGGATACATTGATCACATCCGTCTTTTTCCCCGTTGCGTGCATGGAGTAGAAACCGTAAATGCCTCCCGCACTGATTTTGAAAATGATTCCGCGCAAAAATATGCAAAGCAATATGAACTTTTGGAATTTGCCGGTACTGATAATCACGGATTCACTTACGAATATATAAGCGGTATGGAAAGTGAAAAGCCCATTGAAACCATTTCAGATTTTATTAAAATGGTGAAAGAAAACAAGATGAAGGTGTTCCGACAAACTTTAGAAGAACCATATAAAAATGCCCGCTTGCATGAATTAGAAGAATTTCAAAATTTAGGATAATGAAAAAGCTCTCTTTCGAGAGCTTTTTTTCTTACGGTTGCAATACCAAAACAGTAAAATATGCCGCATAACATAATAAGAACAGCCATCCTGCCCAACGATGCAGCTTTTTATCTTTGAAGCAACAAAGCCATAGTAAAACAATGGATGCGATGGAAACAATCGTATCAAAGATAAATTTGCTTTGGAACGGTACAGGGATAATCAAGGAAGAGATACCTACCACAAAAAGAATGTTGAAAATATTGCTTCCCACAATGTTGCCGATAGCAATATCCGCGTTGCCCTTTTTGGCAGCAACCACAGATGTAAATAATTCCGGTAAGGAGGTTCCCAATGCTACAATGGTAAGACCGATGAAGCGGGGACTCATTCCCCACATGATTGCCAAAGTGGTAGCAGATTGAACGGTTACGTTACTGCCCCCTACAATCAAACCAAGTCCAACCACAGTAAAGAGAAGGGATTTCCAAATGGGAAGTTCTTTGACTTCTTCCGGTTCCCGGTTTTTTTGTTTTAAGGTCACAACAAAAAGATATGTCATATATGCCAAAAACACAACCAAAAGCAAAATGCCTTCCCAAAGGGATAGTACTCCGTCTAATCCTAACAAAAGCAATAATGATGCAATCAACACTACCGGAAGGTCCACGCGGATGGTAGACTTTGTAACTACCAGTGGAGTGATAATTGCCGACAGTCCTAAAATAATCAGCACATTTAAAATGTTGCTACCAACAATGTTTCCGATTGTAATGTCTGCACTGCCTCCTAACGCAGCAGAAATACTGACAGCAGCTTCCGGGGCACTTGTTCCCATTGCAACAATGGTTAATCCGATTACAAGCTGAGGAATTTTAAATTTCGTGGCAATTCCGGAGGCACCGTCCACAAACCAGTCGGCACCTTTTACCAGCATAACAAAACCAATCACTAATAACACTAACGGCAACAAAACATCCATGATTTCAATCTCCTTTTTTCATTTTTGAGATTATACTTGCAGGAAAGACATAAAAAAAGGCAGACCTTCCCTGTAAATACATACAGAAAAGTCTTGCCATTTCATTACTAACCGGATATCTTAAAAAGATATCGTACTGACGGTACCGTAACCGCAATGCATTCCGCATTACGCCAGCTACTCCCTTTTCGTTTTCTCATCATTAGTAACCGTTTCTTTCCAGTTACATTTATATTATATCATATCAATTTCATTTTGCAAGTATTTTTTTAATTTTATCAAATTTTTCAACATTATAAAAAGCCTGCCCTGTTCAGGGCAGGCTCTTTTTTATAATTATTTGGTAATAGAAAGCTCAGTTTCAGTGTCAAACAGATGGATTTTTTCCACATCAAATGCAACTTTGATGGAATCACCGGTTCTGGCAGTGGTTCTGGGATTCACTCTTGCAGTGAATTTATTTTCACCTTCCAACAGATACAGATAAGTTTCTGCACCCATTAATTCGGAGAAATCAACTTCCACATTGATTACTGCATCCGGGAAAGCAGAAATGAAGGATTCTTCATCATGAATATCTTCAGGACGAATACCAAATACAACTTCCTGGCCAACATGTTCTCTAACAGAATCATTGATTTTGCTTGCAGGTAATTTTACTTTGCTGGAACCAAATTCCAGGTAAAGATCATCACCGCTTCCGGTCAGGGTTGCAGGAACGAGGTTCATCTGAGGACTTCCCATAAATCCTGCTACGAACATATTTACCGGACTATCATACAAATTCTGAGGAGTATCAACCTGCTGAATAACACCGTCTTTCATAACTACGATTCTGGTACCCATGGTCATAGCTTCTGTCTGGTCATGAGTAACATAAATGAAAGTGGTCTGCAGTCTCTGATGGAGTTTGCCGATTTCAGCTCTCATCTGAACTCTCAGCTTAGCATCCAAGTTAGAAAGAGGTTCGTCCATTAAGAATACTTTCGGTTCTCTAACGATTGCACGACCCAGCGCAACACGCTGTCTCTGACCACCGGATAAAGCCTTCGGTTTTCTATCTAACAGATGTTCAATATCTAAGATTTTAGCTGCTTCGGTAACTCTTCTTTTGATTTCAGCCTTCGGAACTTTTTTCAATTTCAAACCGAATGCCATATTTTCAAATACAGTCATATGCGGATAGAGTGCATAGCTCTGGAATACCATTGCGATATCTCTGTTTTTGGGAGATACGTCGTTCATCAGAGTATCACCAATATACAGTTCACCGCTGGTGATTTCTTCCAGACCAGCAATCATTCTTAAGGTAGTGGACTTACCGCAACCGGAAGGACCAACCAGAATGATAAACTCTTTATCTTCAATGTCCAGGCAGAAATTATCAACAGACTTCTGCTGACTGCCTTCATAAACTTTGCAGAGATTTTTTAAAATTAAACCTGCCATTACAATTTACCCCCATGTTAAAGTTTTACTATGGGTTCATTATAGCACAGTTATTTCAAAAAGAAAAGTGGATAATTCACCAAAAAAAACATTTTTATTTTATTCATTTTGCATAACGTGTCAAAAAAAGGGGTTGAAATTCATTCACTTTTGTGTTAAAATAACAAGAAATCAAAGGATTTCAACAGATTTCCCACAATTTCCCATTCTACAAGCAGAAAGGAAGAAGATGTTTTATCTTCATATATAGTATATGATTAAGAAAAACGATACAGTCACCGTTACAGTGACTGATATTTCCCATAACGGAAGCGGCATTGGAAAAACGGCAGACGGCTTTGTGGTATTCGTGCCGGAACTGCTGGTCGGCGAGGTAGCCGAAGTGAAAATTTTAAAGGTGCTGAAAAACTCCGCTTACGGAAAAGTGGAAAAAATACTGTCCCCCTCTCCGCACAGAACCGAGTCAGCATGCCCTGTGGCGAGGCAGTGCGGCGGCTGTGTGTTTCACCACACGACTTATGAAAACGAGTGTGATATCAAACGGCAGCTTGTCAGAAACGCGTTTCGTCCTATGAGCGATAATCTGCCGGAGATTGCTCCTACCGAACCGTCTCCCAAAAAAGATGCTTACCGAAATAAGATGCTTCTTCCGGTAGGTTACGATAAAATGCAGCAACCTGTTGCGGGTTTTTACCGTGCCAGAACCCACGAAATTATCCCCTGCAGTCAGTGTAATATCACTTATCCTGATTTTTTTGCAATCTCCGAATGTATTCTCTCCCATATACAGGAATACCGAATTAAGCCGTACTCGGAGGAAAGCCATTCCGGTACTGTTCGGCACATTTTTATCCGTCGCGGTGAACATTCCGGCGAAATTATGGTCGGTTTGGTTGTAAATCTGAATAAAAACATAGAGTCAGTCTTACATACTGAATCCTTAATCAAAAAACTGCTTGCAATCAATCCTTCTATCGTCAGCATCGGCGTAAACATCAATACCAAAAGAACCAATGTGATACTAGGAGAAAAAACCGTCACCCTTTACGGGAAAAAATATCTGACCGATACAATGAACGGGATTTCCTTCGGCATTTCCTTGCCCTCCTTTTATCAGGTGAATACATTGCAAGCTGAAAAGTTGTATCAAAAAGCGTTGTCTCTTTTAGAGGAAGATTACGAAACGGTATTCGATTTATATTGCGGAATCGGTACCATCACTTTAAACCTTGCAAAAAAGGCAAAGAAAGTCTACGGAATTGAAAGTTGTGCACCTGCTGTGGAAGATGCCAAAATGAACCGTGATTTAAACGGTATCAAAAACGTGGAATTCATCTGTGCAAATGCAGAAGACGAAGCACCGAAGCTGGTGCAACAAGGAATCATCCCTGATGCTGTTGTGCTGGATCCCCCCAGAAGCGGTTGTGATGAAGCCCTGCTTCAGATGCTGGCAGACATTCAGCCGAAAACGATTGTATATATCAGTTGTAATCCAGCTACCCTTGCCCGGGATATGAAATTTTTGACAGATCACGGCTATCAGGCTGATACGGTCTATCCCTTCGATTTATTCCCAAGAACCTTTCACTGTGAATGTGTGACCCGTTTGAAAAAAAAATAAAAGCATAAAAATACCGTTGCATATATCAAAAAATGCAACGGTATTTTTTTATAGCTTTATGAAAAATTCCACGCCGTCATCCAGATAACGGAAACCGTATTCCTTCTTGTGGGCATCCATAATGGCTTTCACAATGGAAAGCCCCAAACCATTCCCCTGGCTGTCGTCACTTTTATAAAAACTGGTCCATATTTTTTCTCGATCCAACACCTTCGGAGTGACATTATATACGCCGAGATAAGCCCCATCTTCTGTTTGGCACAGGCTAACACGAATCTCTTTTGGCTCACCTATATGCACAATAGCGTTATTTAGGTAGTTAGTAACCACCCGTTCAATTAAAAATCTGTCTGCAAAAACTGTAACTTCAGGCAAAATATCTTCCCTGAGTGCAATTGCCTCTTTTTCTGTCTGGAGACGGAAGGTAGCAATCACATCGCTTACAAGTTCCGATAAATTAAATTCTTCCAGGCTAACATGAAATCCCTGAGTTTCCAGCTGAGCTACATTCAGAAGGTTTTTCACAATGTTACTCATTTTTTCAGTTTCATCGTATATGACATTGTAATAATAGTCACGGTCTTCCTCATCGGTAATCAGCTTATCCTTAAGCATTTCTGTGTAAGATGCAATCACAGAAATCGGCGTTTTCAATTCATGAGAGGCATTTTGCAAGAACTCTTTCCGCATTTTTTCAATTCGTTCCTTCTGATACAAATCCTGCTGCAAAGACTCGTTAGAAGCGGAAAGCTTCTGAATATTTTCGTGGAGGCGCTCCGACATAATGTTGATTTGTTCCCCCAACACATTGATTTCATCATCTCCGCGAACCTGATATTTTTTTGAAAAATCCAGATTTGTAATTCGTTTGGAAATATCCAGGATTTCATAAATGGGACGAAGGGAAAAATTGCCGATTAAAAACATAACAATCGCTCCCATGAACCCGACAACTATGAATGCAATCAGGAAAAATTCGTGATAAATTGCCATACTTTTATGAATTGCTGCTACAGGCTTTATCAAAAAAAGCTTTCCAAAAGGTTGGAATTTTGCCGCCATTACCAAATGTTCCGAACCGTTGGAATCCAATATTTTACGAATGGCAAACTGTTGATTGGGCGGAATGGGAGTAGAGTCCATCAGTTGCTGAAGCATCCGTTGTGAAAAAACAGTTTCTTCACCGTCAGAGGGATTCACACTGGAATAAAGCATTTGATTGTAATGATCCACCACAACGACGGACATATTGGAATTGGCGGCAATATGGAAAAGCAAATCTGCCAGTTCCGCCGGGCGCTCTGTTGCCGTAACTTGAATCCGTTGATAGGTTTCTTTAAACTCTGCTTTTTCTTTTTCGGTGTAATACGGTTCCAACAACATGTTATTGGCAACATACAAAACCATCAGAACCGAAAACACAATGGCAAGCAGTAAGAAAACCAGTTTTCCTTTTAATGATTTCACAAAAGATATACCGTTTCCTCTCTGTTGTTTTTATATAGAAGCGTCAAATTTATATCCAACGCTTCGCACCGTTTGAATATAAGTCCCGCAATCTAAAAGTTTAGCTCTTAATTTTTTAATATGTGTATCAATGGTTCTTACATCACCAAAATAATCATAATGCCACACATTATTTAAAATGTCATCACGGGACAACACGATTCCTTTGTTTAAAATAAGATATCCGAGCAGCTCAAATTCCTTGTTGGTTAAGTCCACTTTTTCCCCTTTTACTGTGACTTCATAAGTAGACTTATTGTAACTTAAATCTCCGAGGACAACTTCTTCAGACAATCCGTTACTGCGACGCAAAAGTGCTTCTACACGGGCAGAAAGGATTTTTAAATTAAAAGGTTTTGCTACATATTCGTCTGCATACAGTTCGTATCCTTTTAAAATGTCATACTCTTCCGATTTTGCAGATAAAATCATCACGGGAACATTGGAAATTTTCCGAAGCTCTTTCAAAGTTTCGTAGCCATCCATCACCGGCATCATAATATCTAAAATAACCAAATCAATCTTGTTGGCATAAAAAACATCGATGGCTTCTTCCCCATTTTTTGCCAGCTTCACTTGATAATTCTGTTTGGTAAAGTAATCAAAGAGCACCTTGCGAATACGTTCTTCATCATCTACAATCAGTATGGTAGGTTGGTTCATAGTGTCACCTCATTTGGTTTCGTGTTTAGAAATATTATAGCATATATTTAAAAAAAGGCAAGATGCTTCACACAAAATACAAAAAGTGTAAAAAAAGCATTTCCTTCTATTACCATCCAAAAAAGAGAATTTGGAAAAATCTTTGTCTATCTTTTTGGTATAAAATCCGTTATAATAAGGAAGAGCCTGTATTTCTATGACAAGCGCTCAAACAAACTCCAAAAAGGAGATGGAAGGTGTGAAAATTGAAAAAATTGATGAAAATCAGGTAAAAATCACGTTATCCTGTACGGAAATGCTAACGATGAATGCGCAAAGTGCACCGGAAGAATCCTCTCGGTTAATGTGGGAACTGCTGGGAGCACTGGAAAACGAATTCCGCTTTTCTATCCTCAACCAGGCAATCGTTCTGGAACTGGTGCCGTCAAAGCAAGACGGCTGTGAAATTTTCCTCACGAAAACCGATTTTAAAAAGCAAAAAAAATGCGAAAACAATCTGGTAATCACCTCTTTTTCTGAATCAGAAGAAGCTCTTTATGCCGGAAGAATGGCTAAACAGTATGTGAAAGGACAAATCGCAATTTATCTAATGAACGGAGAATACTATCTGGCAATATCATCCGTTGACCGAATGGCACTTTCAAAAATCCAGTTAGTCTTATGTGACTTGGGAAGCACAGTGGAAAATCCTCTTTTGATGGAAGGTGTGCTCAAAGAATACGGCACATTGATCTTAGAAGAGGATGCCCCACCTCTTCTAACCTGAAAAAACAAATTCAAAAAAATTTAAAAAAGATGATGACAAACAGTTTTTCTTGTGTTATACTATAAAATAAGATGATATTTTTTTAAACGATATAGGAGTATACACCATGAGAAAAACAAAAATTGTTTGTACCTTAGGTCCTGCTACCGATGACGAAAACGTACTCCGCCAAATGATGTTGGCAGGAATGAATACCGCCCGATTCAACTTCTCTCACGGGGATTATGAAAGCCATCAGAAGCGGATTGATATGTTTAAAAAAGTCCGTGACGAAATGGGGCTTCCTGTTGCCATGCTGTTAGATACCAAGGGACCGGAAGTGCGCATCAGAACCTTTGAAAACGGAAAAGTTATTTTAAAAGAAGGACAAGCCTTTACGCTGACCACCAAAGAGGTTGTGGGAAATGAATCCATCGTTTCCATCACTTACAAGAAGCTCCCCTTTGATTTAACAGTTGGTAACAAAATTCTGTTAGACGACGGCAACATCGAAATGGTTGTGGAAAAAATTAAAGATACTGACATCATCTGCCGTGTATTGACCGGCGGTCCCTTAAGCGACAGAAAGAGTATGAATCTTCCCGGCATTGAATTATATATGCCTTATATGGATGATGTGGACAAGGAAGATTTGCTCTTTGGTATCAAAAATGATTTTGACTATATTGCCGCATCCTTTGCACGCCGTGCAGACGATATTGCTTCCATGAGAAAATTCTTGGATGCCAACGGCGGTGAAGAAATTGAAATCATTGCAAAAATCGAAAACCGCGAAGGTGTGAACAATATTGACGATATCTTGACCGTATCCAGCGGCATTATGGTTGCACGTGGGGATATGGGTGTGGAAATTGACTTTGAAGAACTTCCCACCATCCAGAAAATGCTCATTAAAAAATGCTATAGTGCAGGAAAACGTGTTATTACCGCAACTCAGATGTTGGAATCCATGATTTCCAACCCCCGTCCTACCCGTGCAGAAACCTCCGACGTTGCAAATGCTGTGTACGACGGTACCAGCGCCATTATGCTATCCGGAGAAACTGCAGTGGGAAAATATCCGGTGGAAGCGGTAAAAGCAATGTCACGTATTGCAAGAAGTGCAGAAATGGATATTGACTACAAGAAACGGTTTGCTATGAGTACGTTGTCTGCTCCCACCATTCAGGATGCAATTTCTCATGCAGCCTGCACCACCGCTCATGACTTAAATGCAAGAGTAATTATCGTGGTAACCAAATCCGGACAGACTGCAAGAATGGTGTCTAAATTTCGTCCCAACATGCCGATTGTGGCAACCACCCCCAACGAAAAGACTTACAGAAAACTGGCTCTTTCCTGGGGCGTGTATCCTGTGAAATCGGAAGTACAAGGTAATTCTGACGCCCTCTTTACCCACGCAATTAAATGTGTACACGAGGCAAACTATATCACAAAAAATGATGTTGCGGTAATTGCAGCAGGAATCCCCTTGGGCGAAAGTGCAAACACGCTTCGTGTCATTACTGTAAAATAAATTTTTAATATCGGACATTCAATTTAACAAAAGCGTATTCCTAGGTTCTGGGCATCATTAAACTATGTCGCACAAAAAAAGCTGAAACCAAATTATTTGAATCTGGTTTCAGCTTTTTTATTGTGTGAAAAGTTACATTGGCAAACCGTTTTTCAGTTTGATATCTTTGGCATCCAATTCTGCAACGATACCGTTTACCACCTGAAGCACTTCTTCTTTCGTTAAGGTGCGTTCCGGATGTGAGAAGGTAACGCGCAGAGTGATAGATTTTCCTGCATCGTCGGTATAGGTACCAACTACCTTCACATTCTTAATCAGCGGACAGTTTGCATTGGCAATGGCATCCGCAATGGGCTGATAAGTTTCGGAAACAAAAGACAGGTCAATTTCAATTTCCGGGAATCGGGAAGTTTCCTGATAAAAAATGCTTTTATTCGTAATATCAGAAAAATCAGTCACATCAATTTCTGCATACACGATATTTGCCTTTTTATCAATCTTTTTGGAAACAACGGGATTGACAATACCGATTTCACCCAGTTCTTTGCCGTCACAGAAGATAGCATTTAAGTTTTTGGGATGCTGATAGGAATGGGTAGCTTCCTTGATTTTGAAGGTTAAACTTTCGTGTTTTAAGTCATCGGTAACCACGGCTAAAATATCACGCAGTTCAAAATAGAGGGTTTCCATATCACGGGTTTTGGAATACAGGGTGATACAAAGTTTTTTACGCTCGTTACATAAACCGTCTTCTTTTAAGCCTTCCACCACTCTGCCAATTTCAAATACTTTAAAATCGGGAGCATAGGCGGTGTTATATTTCACCTGACACAGCTGAGTGGGAATGATAGATTTACGAATAGTTTTAATATTGGGATTTACGGAGCTAACTAAATTGATGTTGTCTTCCACTTCCAGTCCCAACGCTTTATATTCATCGTAATATGCCCACACATAGGAATGAAGCTCATGCATGGAATAGCGTTTTACCAAAATATCTTTGATGCGGTCTTCGTCGCTCTTTTCCTGTGCAGCTCTTACCGGATACAACGGCACGGAAGCCGTGTTGATATCGAAATTATCATAGCCGTAGATACGGGTGATTTCTTCGATGATGTCTGCCTTCATGGTAACATCCTTGGTTGCACGCCAGGAAGGAACAGTTACAGAGAAAGTATCTCCGACAACATCCACGCCAAATCCCAAAGCTTTCAAGGTCTTTTCGATGGTTGCATGATCGATATTGATACCGGTGTATTTATCCACAAAAGCTTTGTCAAAGCTTAAGCTTACAGTTTCATAATGGTAGGGGTATTCATCGGTTAAGGAAGAAACCACGGTAGCTTCGGGGTCAATTTCGGTTAACAGTTTTACAAAACGGGCGATAGCAACAGTGGTCATTTCGGGGTCTAAGCACTTTTCGTAACGCATAGAAGCGTCGGTACGGTGTGCCAGACGAACGGTGGATTTGCGGATAGAGGTTGCATCAAAGGTTGCAGATTCTAAGGTTAAAGTGGAGGTAGATTCTACAATTTCGGAATCCAGCCCACCCATAATGCCTGCAATGGCAACAGGAGTGTTATCGTTGCAAATCATTAAGGTTTCTTCGTCAATATCCCGTTCTACACCGTCCAAGGTCTGGAATTTAAAGGGTTTATCAAAACGTTTTACACGGATTTTTTCCACTTTGCGGGAGTCAAACGCGTGCATCGGCTGACCCATTTCCAGCATCAGATAGTTGGTTAAGTCTGCTAAGAAATTTAAGCCTCTCATTCCGCAATAGAATAAACGGATTCTCATATTCATGGGGCTTACGTGTTTAGAAATGTTGCCAAACTGCAGACAGGAATATCTCTGACACAAAGGGTCTTCAATTTTTAAGTCCACTTTGGGCAGGTTGTTGTAGGCTTCTAAATCCACAACCGGCAGGGGTTTTAATTCTCTGCCTGCAATTGCCGCAAACTCACGGGCAATACCGTAATGACCCCAAAGGTCAGGACGGTTGGTTAAGGATTTGTTGTCTACTTCAAAGATAATATCGTCAATCTGATAGAGTTCTTTCAAATCGGTGCCTAATGCAACGTCTTCGGTAATATCCATAATACCGGCATTTTCGTCACTTAAGCCCAATTCTTTTTCGGAGCAGCACATCCCGTTGGAAGTGTAGCCTGCCAGTTTTCTGGGGGCGATGGTGATATCGCCAATCTGGGCACCCAATTTTGCAAATGCAGTTTTCATGCCAACCCGCACATTGGGAGCACCGCAAACCACATCCACTAAGTCCTCTTCTCCGATATCCACTTTTAACAAATGCAGTTTTTTAGATTCAGGATGTTCTTCTACGGATTTAATTTCCGCTACCACGATGCCGGAAAGGTCGGAGCCTTTCTGATAGATGTCATTTTCCACTTCTGCAGTGGATAACGAAAATTTTGCAATTAAGTCTAATTTATCCAGTCCGGACAAGTCAACAAAGTCCGAAATCCAGTTCATTGATAAAATCATTCTCTTCGCTCCCCTTTCTTATTTATCGTCGGTAAACTGAGACAGTGCTTTTAAGCTGCCGCTGTTTAAATCACGGATATCTTTGACGCCGTATTTCATCATAGCAAGACGGGTCAAACCTAAGCCAAATGCAAAACCGGTGTATTCTTCGGGGTCAATACCGCCTGCTTTCAACACTTCGGGATGAATCATACCGCAAGGACATAATTCCAACCACCCGCTATGCTTACAGGAGGGACAGCCTTCACCACCGCAGATTAAGCAGCTGATATCCAGTTCAAAGCCGGGTTCCACAAAGGGGAAAAAGCCGGGACGAAGACGCACTTTGATGTCTTTTTGGAACACTTCGGATAACATGGTTTTCATAAAGAAAATCAAATTGGAAATGGAAATGTTTTTATCCACCATAACCCCTTCCATCTGGAAGAAGGTGTTTTCGTGGCAAGCATCAGTTGCTTCATTTCTAAAACATCTGCCGGGGAAAATTGCTTTGATAGGTTTTCCTTCGTTGATTAAGGCATCTTTATATTTTTTATAAATTGCATTCTGTGCCGCAGAGGTATGGGATTTTAACAGCTGCCCGTTATCCAAATAATAAGTATCCTGCATATCTCTTGCGGGATGATTTTTCGGAATGTTTAATGCTTCGAAGCATTCATAGTCGGTTACAATTTCGCTGTAATCTTCAATGGCAAAGCCCATAGAACGGAATACTTCTTCACACTGGCGCTGAACTAAGGTAATGGGATGATAGGAGCCTCTGTCCAAAACAGGAGGCATAGATAAGTCAAATAACGGCATACGGCTGTTTTCCAGCTCGATTTCCTTTTGTTTTAATTCTTCTCTCTTTTGTGTGATGGCATCGTTTACTTCATTTTTTAACACATTCACAGTCTGGCCGAAGGTTTTCTTTTCTTCGGGAGATAAGGATTTCATTTCCTGCATAAGCTCGGTGATGAATCCTTTTTTACCCAAGTATTCCACTCTTACTTTTTCCAGCTCTTCCATGTTGGTCACATTGGATAGTGCCAGAGCAAAGTTTTCTTTTAATGCTACGGTTTTATCAGCCATAGTATTTTCATCCTTTCTATATCTTTTGATAAATTTAAAACAAAGTTGCTATGGACGGATCGCAATAAAAAAACAGCTCCGTCACCGTTAAGGGACGAGCTGCTAACCCGCGGTACCACCCAAATTCAAAGTTTTTTACAAAAGAAAACCTTGCACTTTTAATATCTTTTGGCGTGAGACATAACACCCTGCTTATATTCTAAAACAGAACTTTCGCAGAATACTCCAATGCTGAAATTCATCCATTATCCTATCCCGGAAGCTTCCAGCCGATGACTTCCTTCTCTTTTGGGAATCAAATACAGACTACTGACACATTTTCCTCGCATACTGTAACATTATAACAGTTATTTTAAAAAAAGTCAAGTCCCGAAAGACATTTTCTTTCGGGACTTTCTTTCTTGGTTATTTTCTCTTTTTGCGTGCTATGATTACTCCCACAGCACCGCCAATTCCTCCACCGACTACAGCACCAACCAAAACGCCAATCACGATTGGAGTAGCATTAGACTCTGCAACTGCTGCACCGTTTTTGGCATAGAGTTCCCGTTGCACATCTTCCGGCAGGAAGGTGTATAATTTGGCTAAATCCTCCCAAGTCATGGTGAAATCGCAATTGGGAAGTCTGCTCATCATTTGGCTATAGCGGTCTACTTCACAAAATCGGGAGACACAGGCAAAAGTTGTTTCTGGAAAACCGTCAATGAGTGTATCCTGACGGTGGTCTACGGTAATATATAAAATATCCTCTGCCCAATCATCAGCACCCATTCTTTTTAGAATGGTATTTTTTACGTCCGTAATCATTACGTTATCGGAAAACTCATAAAACTTGTCGATATCAATGTCATATGTTACGCCATTTAGAGAAAAAGTAACTTTTTTGGCAAGTTCCCGGCTGGTTCCCATGTATTCGCTTAAGGTAATTTTTCTGCCCACATTCACCCGGGCGATTTCTTCTCTTTCGTATAAACCTTCGTCCAGATAGTCTTGAATCCGTTCGGAAAATTCATCGGTAATATGTAAGGTGATTTTATCATCGGTACGGCTTTCTACTTCGTAGGCATAAACGGCATTTCCCGGAAGACAGCCGAAAAAGTATTCTGCTCCCTGTTTGGGTGTTGCTTTGGGAAAATAACATTCAGCGTAAGTTTGTTCCACTCCGACTTCCACCTCCCCTTTGATTTTTAAAATGGGAAGTGCGGTAATTTCTTTCACATCAGAACGGTTTGCTTCTTTGGAATCTGAAAATTCCAAAAGTGTTCCGATAAACACTTTGGCATCGTCCTCATAGCTCAAGGCTTCAGGGATATCTCCTGCCAACACGGGTATACAAGTTAACCCCAGCAGACAGATAACAAAAAAGATTGCGGTTATTTTTTGGATTGTTTTTTTCATATATTATTCTCCTAACATTTCTAAAATAGCTTCTATTTGTGAAAAATCAGATACTTCGTATGTAACGGGAATATTCAGGCGGTTAGGCAATTTTTTAGGGTTATACCACATGGTGTCCAAACCCACATTAATCCCGCCCTTCATATCAGAGGAAAGAGAATCCCCAATAATGATGGCTTCCGCTAAGGTAAAATCGGGAATTTTGGGAAATACCAAATCAAAAAAAGCCTTTTCCGGTTTCTGATGTCCGATTTCCTCAGATAAAAAGATGCCGTCTGCCAACTGATCCAAACCGGAGGATTTCAGTCTGGGATACTGTACCCCACGGGTACCGTTGGTAACATAGTAAATTTTATGCCCCTTCTTTCGTAAGGAAAGAAGCAGTTCTTTGGCTCCGGGTATCAAAAAAGCGTGTTTAGATAAATCAGCACGGTAATAAACATCAAATTCTTTGGAATCAAAGGTGATGCCAAATTCCGAAAACAACAAATCAAAACGGCGGTATAAAATAGTTGCCTTTTCAATAGTTCCTTTTTCAAATTCTTCCCACAGCATTTCATTAATAGCGGGATAACGGTTGCAGATTTCATCATTTGCCGGCAAAGAAAAATGTTCTAAGGTGTTTTTGATTGCCTCTGCCTCAGAACGGTCAAAATCCAGTAAGGTTCTGTCTACATCGAATAATAAGAATTTTTTCAATTATTTTTCCTCCGCATATTGTTTCGATAGTGCTACATAATGTTCTGCATTTTCTTTATTGTTTGCGATTTCTTCCTCGGTGAGGATTCGTTTTACTTTTCCGGGAAACCCAATCACCAAGGAGTTATCGGGAATCTCTGTATTTTGAGGGATTAGTGTACCTGCACCAAGCAGACAATTCTTTCCGATATTCGCACCGTTTAATACAATGGCACCCATCCCCACAACGGTATTTTCGCCGATATGGCAACCGTGAAGAATCGCCCCGTGTCCTACGCTGACATTTTCTTCAATAATGACGGGATAACCATCTGCCGTATGAACGGTAACATTATCCTGAATATTGGAGCCCGTTTTTACGGTTATGGGTTCCACATCACCACGAAGCACTGCATTATACCACACGGAAACATCTTCCGCTAATGTGACATCTCCCACAATAACTGCACCTTTCATGATGATTGGTTTGTTCATACAGATTCCTCTTTCTATAAAATTTCGTTACTGTCTAATACGATGGTGAAGGGTCCGTCGTTCATTAACGACACTTTCATATCGGCACCAAATTGTCCGCATTGTACTTTGCCGAAAAGCTCTTTGCATTTTTCCAACATATATAGATACAATTCTTCTGCCATATCCGGCTTTCCTGCGTTAATGAAGCTGGGGCGGTTCCCTTTTTTGCAGTCTGCATAAAGGGTAAACTGAGAAACCGCCAACACTTCACCGCCCACATCGGCGATACTTAAGTTGGTTTTTCCGTTTTCATCCTCAAAAATACGAAGTTTTGAGGTCTTTTCCAGCATTTTATCTGCAATTTCTTTGGTATCCTCATTGGAAATACCAATCAGAAGCAGGTAGCCTTTCCCAATTTGTCCATAAATAGCTCCGTCAATGGTAACCTTAGCTTCTAAGACTCTTTGAATTACAATTTTCATTTTTTGTTCCTCGTTTTTACAGTTTCTTTTCTAAAAGAACCATATTGATACCGGTCATTCCATGAAAGGTACAGGGCACAATGCCGATTTCACGGTAGCCTAATTTGGCATATAAGGCTCTGGCTCTTTGGTTTCGCTCGTTGGTATCCATACGAAGATAAGGGCAACCGTGTTCTTTTGCATACTGTTCGTAAAATGCTACAAACTGTTTGGCATAACCTTTCCCCGACGCTTTCGCAGAAATTACCAAGGTATGCAACACCATAATTTCGTCATCGTGGGCATCGTATTGCCAGTTACCGTCGCAATATACATCCACTTGCTCCTGATTGATAATGGTGGTTCCCACAACTCCTGTTTCATCTTCTGCCACAAACAAATCGTCTCGGAGCAGTGCTTCTTCGGCAGTTGCTTGAACGGGATAGATGTGACGGTTCCAGCCAATCACAGCTCTTCCCTCTTCTTCCTCAATATGATTTTCTAAATAGATTTCCCAGATTCTTTTGATATCTGTTTTTCTTGCTTTGCGAAATTGTAACATATTGTGCGATATCCTTTTATTCTTTGATACCTTTTAAAATTGTCTGTAGTTTTTCATCGTGGATATCAGTTACCACATCAAATAAAGTAAGAATTTTTTCCCCTGCTGCTTTTTGGGCAATCAAACTGTCCAAAAGTGCCAAAAGGCTATCATAGAAACCGTCCAAATTTAAAACAACAATGGGAGTTTCCATTTGTTCTAAATATTTTAGCGTGATAATCTGGAAAAATTCATCCATGGTGCCGATTCCGCCGGGGGCAATGAGATACACATCAGCATGCTTTTCCATTAAAGTTTTCCGTTCTGCCATAGTATCTACCAAGATGGTATTATCACAATCATAAATATGTTCAAAGTCCCCCATAAAACGCGGGGTTACACCCATAATATAACCGTCATTGTTACGAAATCCCCTTGCTGCAGCACCCATACAACCGGTAGCGCCTGCACCGTATACCAGGGAATACCCTTTCTTTGCTAAGTTGCCGCATAACTCTTCCACGGCATTTTTATGAGCATCTGAAATATTGTCTGACGCACCGCCATATACACATACATAAAACTGTTTTGACATTTTTCTTCCTCCGTTTTTTCAATCATACCTTATTATAATACGCTATTTTGTAGAAATTGTGATTTAGGGTAACAAATAGGTTCCTATCATTTCTTGCACTTCTTTTGGATTTTCAATATACATCAAAGCTAATCCGCCGGTATGGGTAGGATGGCATACCACATAACCTACTTCCAGTTGTTCTTCGTGATAGTCCAAATATAAAGGATGGATGTTGTACCGGGACATTCCGGTTCCGGCTTGGTACCAACCAACAAACTCTTCCTGCAAAT
The DNA here is from genome assembly GCA_045540295.1 of Clostridia bacterium. GTDB lineage: Bacteria > Bacillota > Clostridia > UMGS1840 > UMGS1840 > SIG452. The sequence goes on along the minus strand of JAZQGY010000029.1, from coordinate 77,273 downwards.
AAGCAGAATCCGACTCCTTCGTAACAGAAATCACATTGTTTGAAAAACCGAGTGATACGCCCGGAATCCCTGCAATACTTTGTGCATTTTCTAAAAATGAAGTATAACTGATGGTTCTTTCTTCCGCGTTCCAAACACTTTTGCCAAGATATTTGGAATAACCGTAATTTGCATTGGGGCTATCTGTGGTATCTCCTAAATCTTCCAAACAAACAGCGGTTTTTCCGCCAATATTATAGCCCGGTATCACAATACCGTTATAGTATGTTTTGATATCCGTTTGATACACATTGCCAAGGATTTTCCCTACCTTGCCTCGCTCAACGGGTTCCGGTTCAAGCTCGCCTGTATGAAAATCGGAAATGATTTCCAGCATACGAAGTTCATCGTGATACCGCACGGTAAAGCCGTAGCCAATTAAATCCTCAGCGATTACTACCGTTCTTCCGCCGATATTGTAGCCTGCAATCGGTTTTCCGTTGACATAGGTCAGAATATCCGTGGAATAGATATAACCCTCAATATTACTTTCTGCATACACCTGAAAAGACAGCAATACCACAACCAAAAAAGCTATCAAGAATTTCTTCATACCATCACTTCCCCAGGATACACTTTTTTTCTTCATTATAACAATCCAAACGAGAAATTGCAAGATATCCGACTATTTGTTACCAAAATGAAAACTCCCCACATTGTTATGAGGGGAGTTTTTTGTACGAATAGCTGCCATCAATATTGATTCAAGATAAATGAATGATTTAGCGGTCCTGAGCCTCGTCCCAAATCCAAACCGGCCAAGAGAGTGCCTGACAGATACTCCTTCGCATTCTGTACGGATTGTTTCAAAGAATAACCTTTTGCAAGGTTGGAAGCGATGGCAGATGAAAGTGTACAGCCGGTACCGTGAGTGTTTTTTGTCTCAATTCTTGTGCCGTAAAACCAGGTACAGTTTCCGTTTTCATATAGTAAATCATTGGAATCGTTAATTCTATGCCCGCCTTTTAACAAAACATTGCAACCGTACTGTTCCCAGATACATCTTGCTGCACATTCCATATCCGCACTGTCGGAAATTTTCATTTCAGACAGCACTTGGGCTTCTGGAATATTCGGCGTAATCAAAGATGCTAATGGGAACAGTTTTTCTGCCAAGATCCGAACCGCTTCGTTCTGAATTAAACTGGCACCGCTGGTTGCTACCATGACAGGGTCTACCACAATATTTTTGGCTTTGTAATGTTGTAATCTTTCCGCAATGACACAAATCAATTCACCGGACGGCACCATTCCGATTTTCACACTATCCGGGAAAATATCTTCAAACACAGCATCCAGTTGAGCCTTTAGAAACAAAGGTGTTGATTCCGAAATTTCTTTGACCCCCAATGTATTCTGGGCGGTCAATGCCGTGATGACGCTCATAGCGTATACATTATGCATAGTCATTGTTTTGATGTCTGCCTGAATTCCGGCACCGCCGCTGCTGTCACTTCCGGCAATCGTTAATGCGACAGGCAATCTTGTTACTTTTTCTTTATGTAAAACAGAATCAATCTCCATAATCTGTCACCTGTTCTGCCAGTTTTTTGAGTTCAGCGGTAGCCAACCGAATATCCGGTGCAGCAAAAATGGCACTGATCACTGCAACACCTGCGATGCCACTGTCTGCTAACTTTGAAATATTATGCACACCGATGCCGCCAATGGCAACAACAGGGATGTTTACAGCACGACAAATAGACTGTAACATTTCATAGCTTACTGCATCTGCGTCCGACTTGGAGGTGGTAGGAAAAACCGCTCCTACCCCCAAATAATCTGCACCCATTTGCTCTGCATACATTGCCTGCTCCACCGTTTGCACCGAAACTCCCAGGATTTTATCTTCGCCAATCATAGCTTTCGCATCCTGCATGCTCATATCTTTTTGACCGATGTGTATCCCGTCAGCATTCATTTTCATAGCAACTAAAACATTGTCATTGATAATCAGCTTTGCCTGATACTGTCTGCAAATTTTTTGAATTTGTTTTGCCTCCTCTAAAAAGGCATTGTCATCCAAATCTTTTTCACGAAGCTGGATGATGGTTGCACCACCCTTTAAAGCTTCTTCTACCTGTTCTATCAGAGTGCGGTTCCCAAGCCAACTACGATCCGTTACCGCATATAAAAGCAAATCGTTCTTATCGCACTTCATAGTTAGCTCCTTTGTTTAGTCCTTCTGAATCCATACAGTAAATAGCATCAATAATACGGTTTCGTAAGGTTGAGTTTCCTTCCCCGGGTTGTAAATTACGGTAACCGATTTCTCCTGAGAGTCCCATCATACAAACGGCGGCCGCCACCGCTTTCGTGATGTCATCCGGATTTGCTGCCGCAAATGCAGTTACAATGGCAGAAAGCTGACAGCCGGTTCCCGTGATTCTTCCCATCTGCGGGACACCGTTTCTGATTACATAACAGTGGTTAGCATCTGCCACCAGGTCGATTGCACCTGTAATCACAATAATTGCATCAGTTTTTTGGGAAAAGTTTTTCGCAAAAGCAATCATTTCGGAAAGGTTTTCTTCGGTGACGGCATCTGCAATGTCGGCGTCCACGCCTTTAGTGGTACCGCTGCCAAGGGCTAATGTTTTGATTTCAGAAACATTTCCACGAAGGATGTTCGGTTTCACAATATTCATAAGTTCGTTTGCCGTGTCTGTACGAAGCTTACTTGCGCCTGCTCCGACCGGATCCAGCAACACAATATGCCCCAGTTCTTTGGCTCTTACACCTGCTAATTTCATTCCCTCAATGCTTCGTTCATTCAAAGTACCGATATTGATGTTTAAAGCGTTACAAATTGTGGTAATATCCTCCACATCTTTGGGCTCGTCCGACATAATCGGACTACCGCCGCTGGCAAGGAGTGCATTTGCCACATCATTCACCGTAACATAATTAGTAATGTTGTGAATAAGCGGTGCTTTCTTTCGCACATTTTCCAGATAAGTTCCTAACATTTTTGACCTCTTTCTGCCGTTTAATACCGGCTGTTTATTTCTTAATAAACAAACCTTGCCAACAAAAAAAGGAAGCTACCGATTCCGATAACTTCCATAAATTGCACTGTTCCTCCTGACACCAAGTGTCTTAGGCATCCCTACGTTGGCATTATCCAAATCAGGTTGTCGGTCGAAGGTTACACCTTCCTCTCAGCCTGTACTACAAGCTCCCGTCTATTAAGTTTAAAAGAATTATAATACCTTTCATTCCGTTTGTCAAGCTTTTTTAACAAAATGAAAAATCCCCACACTTTCGTGTGAGGATTTTATGGAGCTCCCGATGGGAGTCGAACCCATGACCTCATCCTTACCAAGGATGCGCTCTACCTACTGAGCTACGGCAGCCAACCAACGAATGATATTATAACAAATAACCTTCCGTTTGTCAATATCTTTTTTTAATTTTTTTAAAGTTTTTTTGGTTTTCCCCCATTTTCTCGGAAATCTCCCGAAAATTCAAGGAAATAAACAGAAAACATTCACAATGTTTCATTTGATTTCTCTCCATAGGGCAGTGTAGCACAGCCACACTGCCCTATCATATGATGATTATTTGTGATTGCTCTCCGCTTCCGAACCACAACAACAATCTGCCTTTTTACAAAGTTTGGCGTGAGGGCAACCAACGCAATGCTCTCCCCGTTTTTTTGCACGGTACAAATACCATGCAGAACCGCCTGCAATCAAAAGAAGAATTGCCACTAAAATAACATCGGTAATCATTACACACGAACTCCAGTCTTTTTACCGCTTAACGCATAGTCTTCTTTGAGCTTTTTATTGGCACGACTGATTAAAACAGCAACAATTATCGCAATGGCCACTACAATGGCGAGCCCTGCCAATGCTGCAACAACATTTAAGGTAGCAGGAGCAACAATTAAAGTACCAATGGTATATACCAGATATGCAACAGTGTATCCTACTCCAAGCTGAAGACCGATACCGCCCCACAGCCATTTTGCGCTCTTCATTTCTGCATTCATAGCACCGATAGCGGCAAAGCAAGGCGGAGTGTATAAGTTAAACATCAGATATGCCAGCGCTGCAATTTTGGTAATTGCAAATACGGTGGCAACTTCGCTACCTGCACCTTCCATCAGGACCAGTTCTTCAGTATCAATCAGGTTTTCCAATCCTACAAAGCAAACAGCCAGGGTACCAACCACATTTTCTTTGGCAATAAAACCGGTAACCGCTGCTGCTGCAAGCTGCCAGCTTAACACGCCAACAATGGGAACCAAAATATATGCAAAAGGAGAAGCGATAGATGCCAAAATGGAAGTGTCTGCGGTTTCTGCAACCTGGAAACTCCAGGTGAAGCTCTGCATAATCTGTACTGCCATATTACACAGAAGAATGATGGTTGCAGCTTTTACAATATATGCCCAACCACGGCTACACATGGATTTAAATGCACCCCAGAAAGACGGAGCTTTGTATTCGGGCAATTCAATAATAAAGAAGGATTTTCTTGCCCTATAGCCGGTGATTTTGTTAACCAGCAATGCACCTAAGAAAATTAAGACGATACCGGAGAGGTACATTAAGGTACTCACCCAACCGGCATCATGAAAGAATGCACCGGCAAACAATGCGATAACAGGAATTTTTGCACCGCAAGGCATAAAGGGTGCTAACATTGCGGTGGCTCTTCGTTCCCGTTCATTTTTAATGGTACGGCTTGCCATAATACCGGGTACCGCACAACCGATCGTAATAACAAACGGAATAACTGATTTACCGGAAAGACCAACTTTTTTGAAAATGGGGTCTAACACAACTGCCACACGGGACATATAACCGCAGTCTTCCAACAGCGCGATTAAAAAATACATGACCATAACCAGCGGTAAGAATCCGACAACAGCTACAACACCGCCGATAACACCGTCAATTAAAATGGCAGAAAGAAGCGGATTTGCATCACCTAGCAGCTCTCCTGCCCAACCCTGGAAGGTTTCCAAGTGGCCTACCAGCCAGTCCGCAATGGGAGTTCCGACCCAAACCTGAGAAATCTGGAATACCAAATACATCACAACTGCAAAAATCGGGATACCAAGCCATTTGTTGGTCAGAACTGCGTCAATTTTATCGCCGAACTGCTTGTCTTTGGTTAAAACCTTACGGGTTTCTACTTCCTTTACAATAAGATTCACAAATTGGAATCGTTTTCGGTCAGCAGCTTCTACTGCTTGTTTACTGCTAAGATCAATATTACCCTGAGTATAAACTGCTGTCTGAGTGGTACCTGCACGGTCAACCGCCGCAGCAATCACTTCTTTTAAGCCGTCGGCAGATACAGAAACCGTTTCGATAACGGGACAAGCCAGCTTTTCGGAAAGCTTTGCCACATCAATTTTAGTTCCTTTTTTATCGTTGATATCGCTCTTGTTCAGTGCAACAACAACGGGAATGCCAAGTTCTAAAAGCTGAGTGGTAAAGAACAAGGAACGGCTCAGGTTTGCCGCATCCACAATGTTCACAATAACATCGGGGTTTTCCTGCCTTACATATGCACTGGTAATGCTTTCTTCGGATGTAAACGGTGACATAGAGTATGCACCGGGCAAGTCAACGGCCACCAGGTCGATTCCGCCCACCGAATAAGCTTTTTTGATGGTATGTTCCTTTTTCTCAACGGTAACCCCTGCCCAGTTGGCGACTTTTTCATTTCTGCCGGTCAGAGCGTTATACATAGTGGTTTTACGGGAGTTGGGATTTCCTGTTAACGCAATTCTCATAACGGTTTCTCCTTTTATCCATTCCTTTCGGATTTTTAACTTTTTATCGAGTTAGTTACAACTAACCGCTAACCAAAAAAATAAGGGCGAGAAGCTACCTTAAATCATGATAGCTTCTGCCAACTGATTGTCAATACTGTATCTGCCGTCTTTAATGGAAACGGTACAACCGCCCTTTCTGAACGCAACCACGGTAATTGTCTCCCCCGAATAACAACCAAGTGAAAATAAGAAGGCATCCAACTCTTCGTCATCGGTTTCAATATTCTTAATGATGTATTCCTGACCGGGGTTTGCTTCCAGTAAACTCATATTCTGCACCTGTTTTCAAAAATAAATTTTAGAACGTTTTTTCAAAGTTAGTCACAACTAACTTCCTTGGTTAGTTTAACATAACTAACTCACTTTGTCAATAGTTTTTTTCTAAATTTTGCCACTCATATTATTTTTTGATAAATATTCACAAAAAAAGAGAAAATGACCAGTACCTCTATTGGTCAATTTTCTCTTTCTTTTTTCTGTTTTTGTTATTTCAGATATTCAGGAAGATGGTCGGAATCATCTTCAATCTGCCAGTCAATAGGAGTTTGCCCGGTCATTTGCAAAAACTGATTGGTTTTAGAAAAGTGTTTGCAATCCCAAAAACCGTTATAGGCAGACAGAGGACTCGGATGAGCCGCCTTTAAAATCAGATGTTGAGGTGCGGTAATCAATCTTTCTTTCGCTTTGGCATTGGCTCCCCACAAAATGAATACCACAGGTTTTGCCCGATTATTCAACATTCTGATGACCTGATCGGTAAACTCTTCCCAACCGCATCCTTTATGAGAATTCGCCTGGTTTTCACGAACAGTCAGCACATTGTTCAAAAGCAGAACCCCCTGCTTTGCCCATTTTTCCAGAAAGCCGTTTTTAGGAATTTTACATCCTAAATCGTTATGTAATTCTTTATAGATATTCAAAAGAGACGGCGGAATGTCCACTCCTTTTTTCACCGAAAAAGAAAGACCGTGAGCCTGTCCTCTGCCGTGATAAGGATCCTGCCCGATAATAACCGCCTTCACATCAGAATAGGAAGTCAGCTTCAGGCTGTTGAAAATATCATACATATCCGGATAAATCACATGATTGGAATATTCCTCCACCAAAAAGGAACGGAGCTTCAGATAATAGGGTTTATCAAATTCTCCTTTTAACACGATATCCCAATCGTTATTAAATTTAACCATATCAACAATCCTCCGTATTTCTGAGAGATTAATCTTTATTTCTCATATAATTCAGCACAAAAGAAGCCATCGTTCCAATCGCAGAACCAAGCAGAAAGACAAAAATCAAATAATAGAATGCATCAATCGTTGCAAAGGGGCAAAACAATGCTGTTTTGGTCATATCGCCGATTACAAAATAAGCACCCAAAACCGTTCCGAATAACCAGATAAATACCAGTAAGCTGACTCCAATGTAAGAAAATGCATATTTGATTTTTTCATACTTCATTAAAAATACCGGGACTAAGGATGCAAAAATCAATCCAACAATATTAGATATTTCCCAGGAAATAGCACCGTGTGACTGAAAGATTACCGCTTTGGTTTCTTCACTCACAGTCCAGAAATTCTGCCACTTTGTTAAAATTCCGACTGTCACAATAAAAATTGCATACAAAAGATAGGTACATACACCGGATAATGCGCCCATCTTCAATGATTTTTTCATGCTATCCATTTCCATAAAAAATTCCTCACTTATTTCGGATAAACTGTATTAATATCTTTACTTTATTTATCTTACCATAAAATTACCAAAAAAGCAAGATGAAAAATAAATTCAACAAAAACACTTGACAAACCGGCGCCTTGGTTGTATAATGCACTTGTATTTCGAAATACTAAAATGAAAAAGATTTGGGGAGCTGACCGTAAGTCGGCTGAGAGTAAGTGTGTTGCACTTTAACCCGTAACCTGATTTGGATAATGCCAACGTAGGGAAAATAACGTGTTTTCTTTTTATCCGAATCAAAAATGATTCGGATTTTTTATTGGTATTATTCTTTTCTCAATTAGAAAGGAGTAATAAAAACATGCAAACAACAAAAAAACTAACCACCTGTGCCCTGTTGATTGCTTTAGCAACGGTTCTAATGTGGTTATCAAAAATCATTCCGGCTCCCTGGCTTCAGGGTGGCAGCATCACCGTTGCATCTATGGTACCCATTGTGATGGCAGGTCTGTTATTCGGCTCAAAATGGGGACTTGCCGCTTCCGTTTCCTATGCTCTCATTCAGATGCTTTTTGGATTCTATCCCCCACCGACACAAACCTTCGGCTACTTTGTGCTGGTAGTTCTTTTAGACTACATTCTTGCCTTTGGTGTGTTGGGATTATCGGGATTCTTTTATAAACTATTCCGACAAAAAGAATGGGCGGCACCGCTTTCGGCAGCTATTGTCACTACCCTTCGGTATGTGTGTCACATCCTGTCGGGCATTTTAATCTGGGGAGTCTATGCAGAAGAAGGACAAAGTGTTCTCAGTTATTCGTTAATCTATAACGGTACTTACATGATTCCTGAAATCATCATCACAACCATTGTCACAGCGTTAATCTGTAAAATGGGATTTATGAAATCTCGTATTCAATAAAGAACATAAAAATAACCGCACAAAAGTGCGGTTATTTTTTTAGCAAAAAAGAATTTATTTTATTTTATTTTATTTTGTTTTCCTTTAAGAACCAGATTTCTTTTGCATAGTTGCGGATGGTTTCGTCAGAAGAAAATCTGCCTGCCATTGCGATATTGTACGCAGACATAGACAACCATTTCTGCGGATTGGTGCGATACAGATTCATAGCGCGTTCCATGGTTTCTTTGTAAGATGCAAAATCTGCCAATACAAAATATTCATCGTTATCCCGAATCAGGGAATCAAAAATGGGCATAAACTCACCGGGATGTGCATCACGGAAGAAGTCCCCTTTTAAGGTATCTAAAATACGGCGGAGCTTGTAATCGGATTCATAAATATTTACGCTGTGATAATCGCCGTCTCTGTAATGACAAAGCACTTCGCTAACAGACATACCGAAGGTGAAGATATTTTCATCTCCTACTGCTTCTGCAATTTCAATATTTGCACCGTCCATGGTACCCATAGTTAACGCACCGTTTAACATAAATTTCATGTTACCGGTACCGCTGGCTTCTTTAGATGCAGTGGAAATCTGTTCGGATAAGTCAGATGCCGGGAAAATGTGCTGTGCAAAGGAAACATTGTAGTTTTCCAAAAACAGAACGGTAATAATATCCTTGGTATCGGGATCGTTATTCACTAAGTTTGCAACGGAATTGATAAACTTGATCACCAGTTTTGCATAAGCATAACCGGGAGCCGCTTTTCCGCCAAACAAGAAGGTCATGGGCTGACGGTCTTTTTGGGGGTTATCCTTAATGTCAAAATACATATCCAAAATCTGGAATGCTTTTAACAACTGACGTTTGTATGCATGGATACGTTTTACCTGCACATCAAAAAGGGTATCGGGATTTAATAAGAAGTTCTGTTTATCCTTAATAAAGTTTGCCAGTTTGATTTTGTTACGGTATTTGATTTTGCCAAGTTCTTCTAAGAATGCAGAATCGTGGTGTAAATCTTTTTCAATAATTTTAGAAAGCTGAAGCGGTTTTTTAATAAACTCTGCACCGATATTTTTGGTGATTAATTCGGTCAGCTCAGGGTTTGAATCCACCAACCATCTTCTGTGCGTAATACCGTTGGTTTTGTTATTGAATTTTTCAGGTGTGGTCATATAGTAATCATGGAACAGTTCATCTTTTAAAATCTGGCTATGAACTGCTGCAACACCGTTCACACTGTGGCTGCCTGCGATTGCCATATTTGCCATATTCACCACGTCATTCTGCAGAATTGCCATATAAGAAACCTTACCGGTATCACCGGGATAAATCTGATAGAGTTCTTCGCACAGACGGCGGTTGATTTCCTCGGTAATCATAAAGATTCTGGGCAGAAGCTCACGGTACATATGGATAGGCCATTTTTCCAGAGCTTCGGGCATAATGGTGTGGTTGGTATAGGATAAGGTTCTGGTGGTGATACCCCAGGCATCATCCCACGGTACTTCATATTCATCCACCAGCAGTCTCATCAGCTCGGGTACACAAAGTGCAGGATGGGTATCGTTAATATGAACGGCAACATACTGGTCTAATTTCCAGATATCGTTACCCAATGCCACATAGTCTCTTAAAATTGAAGTCAAGCCTGCAGATACAAAGAAATACTGCTGTTTTAAACGAAGTAATTTATTGGAATAGTTGGAATCGTCAGGATAAAGCACGTCAGAAATTGCACGAACGGACTGACGGTATTCCACGGCGCTGGAGTATTCCCCGCGGGAGAATTTAGAAAAATCGAATTCATCTTCCTTGGGTTCTGCGCTCCAAAGACGCAAGGTATTTACAATGTTATTATCATACCCAATCATGGGAGTATCATAAGGAACTGCCATAACGGGATCATAGTTAATCTGTGTATAATAATTTTTGCCGTTTCTGTCTTCGCAAACTACTTCCCCGTAGAATTTCACTTCCACGGATTTGGAGGAACGGCGTGCTTCGTATAAATTTTCGGTATTCAGCCAGTTATCGGACTCTTCCACCTGATAACCGTCCACGATTTTCTGTTTGAACAGACCGTGTCTGTAACGGATACCGTTCCCATGGCCTGCATAACCGCAGGCTGCCAGAGAATCCAAGAAACAAGCAGCCAGTCTTCCTAAACCACCGTTTCCAAGTCCTGCGTCCGGTTCAATGTGAGTGACACGGGTAATATCAAAGCCTAACTCTTTTAGAATGGCAGTCATATCCTTCAGGATGTTTAACCGTCTTAAATCCTTACGCAGAGCTTTTCCCATCAAGAATTCCAGGGAGAAGTAGTAAACCTGCTTTACATTATTTTCTTTATAATGTTTTTTAGTTTTTACCCATTCTTTCCCGATTAATTCTCTTACCAAAGAACCAAGTGCAAAATACATATCCCGTTCGGTTGCATCTTCCGCGGATACGTTTCTTACACCTTCCAATTTATTGATTAACGCCTGTTTCAATTCTTCTTTGGTCATTTTTTTTGTTTTTTCAACAGTGGTTGCACTTGCTTTTACAGCAGTCTTTTTCGCAGGTGCTTTCTTCGCAGGTTCTTTCGCTACCTTTTTAGTGGTTTCTTTGGTAACTGTTTTGGAAACTTTGGTTTCTTCTTTTTTGGTGTTCATATCTATTTGTCCTCCTTAAGACTGTTCATAATCACGTAAGATTTGGGGGGCATCAAGATGCCATATTCATTATATAATACATTTTTCTGGGAAAGTACCGCTTCTCCCGGTATGCTTTCTTTCCAGAAAGCTGTTTCGTCACCGCCGTTTACAAATACGGTAAGATTTCCCCGTTTAAAATGCAGAATTCCATCCGTATAAGAAAGTTCGGTCAATGGAGTTTTCATGTCTTCTTCATAATCGCTATGGAATTTAGTAATTCTTTTATAGAATTCTAAAAGTTCCAAATCTTCTTCTCCATAAGGATAAGTCCGTCTGCAATACGGATCGGCAAAGCCCTGAAGACCTGCTTCATCCCCGTAATAAATGCAAGGAATCCCCGGCAAAGTAAACTGCAGAACCGTGGCAAGTTTCAAAAGCTCCTTTGCCCTGTGGTAAGCTTCATCGCTCATACGGTAGCTGCCCTGCTCTTCTAACGGTACTTCCTCCGATACGCCAAGCTCGGTAATAATCCGGCGGGTATCGTGAGTACCGAGAGAATTCATCAAAACCGACAGAACATCCTGAGGATAGTTTTCTAAAATCGGCATCACCGTATTAATAAAAAGATCTGCATCGTGATGCTTTACATACTCTAAAATTGCAGTGCGAAAAGGATAGTTCATCACACTGTCCAACTGATCCCCCAACAGGTAACGGCGTTTCACTCCGTAGCTTTCCTTGTTGGAAGCGTCCTCCCACACTTCGCCAATCACAAACCCGTCAGGATTGATTTGTTTTACCGTTTTACGAAGACGGTCGATAAATACATCGGGCAGTTCATCTGCCACATCCAATCGCCATCCGTCTACTCCACGGTCACTCCAGTATTTTAACACACCGCTTTCGGGATTCGTGATAAAATCAAGATAGCATTCATTATCTTCACGAACATTGGGAAGATTGATAAATCCCCACCAGCTTTCGTAAGTATCAGGGAATTTGCCAAACGAATACCAGGGATAATAGGGTGAATCCGTACTCTGATATGCTCCTAAGGAATCGTAGTGTCCGTATTTATTAAAGTATACGCTATCGGCACCCGTATGACTGAACACACCGTCCAAAATGACACGGATTCCACGTTTTTTACAAGCTTTTGTAAAATCTTTGAAGTCTTTTTCCGTTCCCAAATAGGGATCGATTTTTTTATAGTCTGCCGTACTGTAACGGTGGTTTTCTCCGCTTTCAAACACGGGATTCAGATAAATAATTCCAACCCCAAGCTCACAAAGATAATCCAGCTGCTCGGTGATCCCTTTTAAATTTCCGCCAAAAAAATCATTGGCAAGGTAGGGATTCTGCTGTGGCAAAAAAATGGGTGTATCATTCCAGTTATCGTGAAGAATCCGCTCGTTCTTGGTAGTGGGAAGCTTGACTTTATCACTTCTTTTAAAGCGGTCCGGAAAAATCTGGTACATAATTTTCCCTTTTGCCCAGTCCGGCGTGGTAAAATCTTCTTTGTAGACTGTTTGCTGAAACATGGGATAATTTTCATCCAGCACCAGTTTTCCGTTATGGTTTCTGCCTACAAATATGCCTTGCTCGGTTTGGATACGAAATTCATAGAAGAAAACCTCCGCATTTGGAAAAGATGTTTTCAATTCGTACCGACTGGAATTATCATGACATCCGGCATAATAAAAATCGTAGGTAATGCCGGTATTGGTTACCAGAGAAACTTTTTCCACATAAATATCGTTATAAATGTAAACACAAAAGAAAACCTCACGGTTTTGCCGTACGGCACCGAAAGGATTTTTACAGAGAATATCGCGGGAGTTAAAGTAAATGTTCAAATGCACGTTCTCCTTAAAAATATAAGGTACAAAATACCCAATATATTATACCCTTTTTTTCATATTTTGTCAACTGACAGAACAACAAGTATTTTGATGCTATTGCCATACTTTTTTATGAATATTCACCAATTAGTCATTCCAAAATTTGTAAATTAACACAGACTTTTATTTTTTAGATAAAATTTACAAAAAACACTTTATTTTTTATTTGTTTTATGTTATAATATACCAAAGATATACGATTCGACAACATTTGTTTTTATTCTCACATGAAAAACAGAAGTAAAAAACAAAGTAACGGCGGGACAAAACCGCCGGTTTTGTCGTGGTTTACAGAGCAACTATCGGGAGGCTACATCATGCATCAATCCACCAATCAAATGGCAAAATACCTGTTTCACCAAGGGACCAACAGTCGTGCCTACGATTTTTTGGGAGCACATCTTGAAGGCAAAAAATGTGCCTTCCGCACCTGGGCACCCAAGGCAAAGGCGGTCTATGTGACAGGTTCTTTTTGTGATTGGAATTATACCGCACATCAGGCGAATAAAATTACCGATGGCGGCTTATATGAATGTATCATTGACAATGTGAGTGAATTTGACTCCTATAAATTCGTAATCATTACCCAATCGGGCGAAACAGTGTTAAAAGCCGACCCTTACGGATATCATACCGAAACCCGTCCCGGCGATGCCTCTAAAGTGTATGATTTAACCAAATACCGCTGGCACGATAAAAAATGGGTGGCGAACCGACAGGCCCCCTATCAAAAGCCGATGAATATTTATGAAGTACATTTTGGCTCCTGGAAACGCTATGCGGACGGCAACAACTTCTCTTACGAAAAAATGGCAGAAGAATTGATCCCCTACGCCAAGGAAATGGGATATACTCACATCGAGCTGATGCCTATGAGCGAATACCCCTACGATAAATCTTGGGGCTATCAGGTAACCGGTTATTACGCCCCCACCTCCCGCTACGGTGAACCTTGTGAATTTATGCACTTTATTGACCAATGTCATCAAAACGGTTTGGGTGTGATTTTAGACTGGGTGCCTGCGCACTTCCCAAAAGATGCCCAAGGCTTATATGAATTTGACGGTAGCTTCTGCTATGAATACGAAAGCCCGTATAAACGCGAACATAAAGATTGGGGTACCCGCATTTTTGACTACGGAAAAAACGAAGTAATTTCCTTTCTGATTTCCAATGCATGCTTCTGGTTAGATAAATACCATATCGACGGTCTCAGAGTGGATGCGGTAGCCTCTATGCTGTATTTAGACTACGGCAAACAGGATGGCGAATGGGAGCAAAATAAATACGGCGGCAACGGCAACTTAGAAGCCGTGGAGTTCTTCAAAAAATTAAACACCCGTGTATTTTCCGATTTTCCGGGTATTATGATGATTGCTGAAGAATCCACTGCCTGGCCCATGATTACCTATCCCGTTGAGGATGGAGGCCTTGGTTTCAATTACAAATGGAATATGGGCTGGATGAATGATTCTCTTCGCTATATGGCAACTGACCCTTTCTTCAGAAAAGGGGTTCACAACAATATGACCTTTTCTCTAACCTATGCATTTTCGGAAAACTTTGTTCTTCCCTTATCTCACGACGAAGTGGTTCACGAAAAATGTTCTCTCTTAAATAAAATGCCGGGTTATTTGCACGATAAATTTGCCAACCTGCGAACCTATCTGACCTATATGTTCACCCATCCGGGCAAAAAACTGACTTTTATGGGGGCAGATATTGCGCAACATGGCGAATGGAACGAAAGCGCAGAGCTTTCCTGGGAATTGCTTCAATATCCCGAACATCAGAAACATCACGAGTTTGTGAAAGCTTTAAATCATTTTTATAAAAACGAACCTACCCTTTGGGAAAAGGATGACAGCTGGGAAGGCTTCCACTGGGCAAGTGCAGATGACTGCTATAATAATGTGTATGCCTTTTGGCGGATTGATCAAAAAGGCAACAAGCTACTAAGTGTCTTTAACTTTTCCTCCAACCGTTACGAAAATTATAAATTAGGAGTGCCGAACCGAGGAAACTATTTGGAAGTATTCTCCACAGACCGGGAAGAATTTGGCGGTAGCGGAACACCTCCTCAGAAACTCACGGCAAAATCGGGCGGAATGCACGGTCAGAAACAGCATATTGAATTGACCATTCCCCCATTCTCAGCACTCTGCTTTTATAAAAAAGCAACACCAAAACGCACCAAAAAATCATAAAAGAAAATGTTGGTGCATAACTATCAGGGAGGCAATTCGGCTTCCGAAACATATGTAATTTAAATTTGGCAATATAATGCAACAGACCAAAGAAGAAAGGATAATTCTTATGATTGCAAAAAAAGAAATGGTCGCAATGTTACTTGCAGGCGGTGCCGGCAACCGTTTGTATGTTCTGACAAAAGAACGCGCAAAACCGGCAGTTCCTTTCGGAGGAAAATATAAAATCATTGACTTTCCCATCTCCAACTGTGTGAACTCCGGTGTGGATACCGTGGGGGTATTAACCCAGTATCAACCCCTGGAATTAAACACCTACATCGGAAACGGGCAACCCTGGGATTTAGACAGAATGTATGGCGGTGTGCATATTTTGCCCCCTTATCTGGCGGGAGCAACCGGAGAATGGTATAAAGGAACCGCAAATGCCATTTATCAGAATTTGCATTTCATGGATCAGTTCGACCCGGAATATGTGCTCATTTTATCCGGTGACCACATCTACAAAATGGACTATGCAAGAATGCTTCAGTTCCATAAGGAAAAAGAAGCTGATCTTACCATCGCAGTATTAAATGTAACCATGGAGGAAGCCACCCGATTCGGTATTTTAAATACCAATCCTGATTTATCGGTATACGAATTTGAAGAAAAACCGGCAAAACCGAAATCCACCAATGCTTCCATGGGGATTTATATTTTCAATTATAAAAAATTGAAGGAATACCTGATAAAAGACGAAGAAAATCCGGCATCCTCCAATGACTTCGGTAAAGACGTCATTCCCGCAATGCTAAACGACAAGTGCAAACTGTTTGCATATCCTTTTGAAGGCTATTGGAAAGACGTGGGAACCATTGATTCTCTGTGGGAAGCAAATATGGACTTGTTAAATCCCAAGCTTCCCTTAAACCTAAGCGATCCCTTATGGAGAATTTACAGCCGTCACAATGCTACCACTCCTCATTATATTGATGAAAAAGCAACTGTGGCAGACTCTATTATTTCTTCTGCTTGCGAAATCTACGGCAATGTGTCTCAGAGTGTGATTTTCGCCAACACCACAGTAGGCGAAGGTACCGACTTGGAATACTCAGTCATTATGCCAAATGTAAAAATTGGTAAAAACGCCAAAATTCAGTATGCAATCATTGCAGACGATGCAGTCATCGAAGACGGTGCCATCATCGGTGCCGACCCCAGAGACTGCAAGGAAGGCGAATGGGGCATCGCAGTAATCGGTCAGGGTGCGGTAATTAAATCCGGTCAGGTTGTCCTACCCAAACAAATCGTGTAGATTGAACATAGAAACACACAAGAAAGAAGGATAATACATTATGAATGCTTTTAGCATATTATTTTCAGATACCTTTCATTATGACAGAATCGGCGAGCTGACCAAAAACCGCAACTTAGCATCTGTTCCCTTTGGCGGAAGATACCGTTTGGTGGATTTTGTGCTCTCCTCTCTGGTAAAAGCTCATGTTCCCAACGTAGGAGTAATCACCCGTAATAACTACAGCTCCTTGGTGGACCATCTGGGTAGCGGCAAGGATTGGGATTTGGACCGTAAAAACGGCGGCTTAAAAATTCTGACTCCCTTTGCCAACAATATGGGAAACGGCTCCTCCAAAAACAAATTTGAAGCCCTAAACAGCGTCAAAACCTATATCCGCCATAATCTGCCCGATTATGCAATTTTAGCGGATACCAACATCATTTGCAACATTGATTTCAAAGCAATGGTACAATTTCATAAAGACACCAATGCAGATGTGGTTTGTCTATACAAAAAACGTGATGTTTACGAAGGAAGCACCAGCATTACCGTGAACGAAAACGGTCTGGTAACCGGCTCCTTGTATCACGGCATTGCCAATGGCGAGCAGGACAATTTTGTGTTAAAAGTATATGTGATGAAAAAGAGCTTCCTCTTAAACTTAATTGATACCGGCATCACCTACGGCTGGGAAGAATTCAACCGTGATTTCATCACCAAGCATTATTCCACCTACCGTATTTTTGCCATGGAACAAAAAGGCTACTGCAAAGTGCTGCGTAATATCAATGATTACTATCAGGCAAATATGGATTTATTAAATCCTGAAATCCGCCGTGAAATTTTCCAGTCCGGCACCAATGTGTTAACCAAAATCAAAGATAGTGTACCTACGATGTACGGCTCTCACTCCAAGGTGAAAAACAGTCTGATTGCAGACGGTTGTAAAATTGACGGTGTCGTGGAAAACTGCGTAATTTTCCGTGGAGTGCATATTAAAAAAGGTGCAGTCGTGAAAAACTCTATCATTATGCAGGATGCTGAAATTGCAGAAAACTGTCAGATTACCAATGTAATTGCAGACAAGAATATGACTTTAAATGAAGGTGTGGTTTTAACAGGCTCCGAGTCCTTCCCCTTCATCATTTCCAAAAATACCAAAATCTAATTTCCCGAAAGGTAGCAAACACTTATGAAAATTTTATTTGCAGCAGCAGAAGCCACGCCTTTTATTAAAGTTGGCGGTTTAGGAGACGTTATGGGCGGTCTGCCCAAAGCTCTTTGCGAGCTTGGAGTAGATGCCAGAGTTATTTTGCCTCTCTACTCTCAGATTAAAAAGGAACTGCGGGACAAAATGGAATTTGTGACCGAAATCGGAATTCCGTTAGGTTGGAGAATGTGCTATTGCGGTATTTTTCAAGCAAAAATCGGCAAAGTGACCTACTATTTAATCGATAACGAACAGTTCTTCAAACGAGACAGCGTATACGGTGAATTTGACGATGCGGAACGGTTTGCATATTTCTCCAAGGCTGTTTTAGAGGCTTTGCCTCACGTAGAGTTCTATCCTGACGTGATTAATGCCAACGATTGGCATACTGCAATGGTACCGCTGTATCTGAATGCATTTTACAGAAACATCCCCGAATATATGTTCATAAAAACCGTTCTTTCTATTCACAACATTGAATTTCAGGGACAGTATGATCCGCTGATTATGGGAAATGTGTTTGGTCTGGATGTGTCTCACCGTGAAATTATGATGTATGACGGTTGCCTGAATGTGTTAAAAGCAGGGATTGAATCGACAAACTTAGTGACCACTGTGTCCGAAACCTATGCCAAAGAAATTTTAGATCCCTACTTCTCTCACAAACTGCATAACATCTTAATTCCCCGTCAGTATAAATTAAAAGGAATTATTAACGGAATTGATACCGAGGTGTTCAACCCCAAAACTGACCCGGCGCTTCCCTATCATTACGATTATTCTTCCATCCGCATGAAATCCTTAAATAAAACCGCTTTGCAAAAAGAATTAGGTTTACAAGTGGATGCAAAGAAACCCTTAATTGGTATGGTAACCCGTTTAACACCTCAGAAAGGGCTGGACTTAGTCCGTGAAGTAATGGGTGAACTGACCAAGCATGACATTCAGCTGGTTGTTTTGGGAACAGGCTATCCCGAATATGAACAGTGCTTTAGAGACTGGGAAATGGTGTGCCACGAAAAAGTACGCGGTATTATCAAATTCTCAGGAGAATTGGCATCCAAAATTTACTCGGCAGCAGATTTGTTCTTAATGCCCTCCCACGCAGAACCCTGCGGACTGGCACAGATGATTTCTATGCGCTACGGCACCATTCCGATTGTGCATACCGTGGGCGGTTTGAAAGATAGTGTGACTCCCTACAATCCCGAAACCAAAGAAGGAAACGGAATCACCTTCCAATCCTACAATGCCTGGGATATGTATGATGCCATTATGAGAGCCCTCTCCTTATATCACGATAAAACCCACTGGAGAGCACTCCGTAAAAACGCAATGCAAACCGACTTCAGCTGGGAAAATTCTGCTAAAATTTACAAAGAAACTTATGAAAATTTGCTGAATCAATAGTAAACGAAAAAAGGAGCTGATTATTTTAAAAATCAGTTCCTTTTTTGTTACAGTTCGCCATACAAATGACAGTTTTTTGATTTCTCAGAGCAAATTGAAATGTTTGTGCTGCACCACCAAAGCTGTATATGACATAGGAAACAATGGTATCCGATTGTTTTACCATATATTCATTCCGTTTAATGATTGCAAGTGGTTTTGGAACCTTTTCCAAAGGTGGATATTCAATCTCATCATATAAATCTTCTTCATACCTCTGATGCAAATAAGCAAGTACCAAAACAGATCGGATATGAGGGTATTTCTGTTTTAATTGCTTGACCACTTTTGCAGACAACAAATCAAAGTCACCATAACCGCCAAGCAAAAACTCCTCGGCACCGTGTTTAATCAATATCTGCAATTCATAATACAATCGTATCTCTAAAAAAGATTTTTCTTTCAAAGATAGCTCCCGGTGTCCGCAAAAGGTTACTCGTTTCATATTGTCATACCCCAAATAAAAAAGTGCGTAGCCTACTTAAAAGCAGAGCCACGCACCAAAAAACGTACTGACTCCGTTTCTGTAAGTTGCTACACTTTTACTTCATAACACAGACAAATTCGCCCAGAGTATGATGAAACAAGAGCGTACGCTTTTTACTTAGCGTACCCTCTGGGCAAAATAATATTTCTCTGTTTATAAAAACTGAGTAAAAATGTAGCATATACATTATATCACAGATTACTAAAAAATACAAGTATTTTTTTAAGAATCAAAAAATCCTTTATGGAATACTGATTGGAGCACACTTTCAAAAATTGTCATTCTGAGCAAAGCGAAGAATCCTACAAAAACACTGAGATTCTTCGGTCAATATATTCCCTCAGAATGACAGTCTTGACATGAAACAGCTTTGATTTGAAGGATAACGAAAATCTTCCCTATAGATTCAACTATTTATTTTCGTGTTCTTTTTGCTTTTCTTTGATTGTTTTTGTTTTATTTTGGTTATTTTTGATTTTTTTCGGTTTTCCTATTGCATTTTCAAAACTGATGTGCTATAATAAAACCGCTGAATGAAAAATAGGCGAATTTTGGCAGTTTAAGTCAGGCATCCTATGGTTTATTATTTACATTTTATAGATAGGAGATCGAAAAGAAATGCTGGTAACTTTAGAAGAAATTTTAAAAGATGCCGAACAAAAGAAGTATGGCGTTGGTTTATTCAACATGCTGAACTTAGAAATGGCAAGAGGGATTATTGATGCTGCAGAAGAAGAACGCTCCCCCATTATCTTAGGGGTTGCAGAAGTTCATCTTCCTGTGATTCCCTTTGATTATGCTTGCCATATTATGAATAAAATCGCAAAAGAAGCAACCGTTCCCGTTTGCTTACATTTTGACCACGGTACCAACTACAAAAAAATCTTAACCGCAATGAAAGGCGGCTTCACCTCCGTTATGTATGACGGTAGTGCTCTGCCCTATGAAGAAAACATTGCAAACACCAAAGAAATTTCCAAAATTGCACACGCATTAGGCGTTAGTGTGGAAGCAGAATTAGGTCATGTTGGCGGTGCAGAAGGCGGCGCTGATGACGGTCACGAAGCAATGTATACCAATGTGGACCAGGTAAACGATTTCATCCGTCGTGCAGACATTGATGCATTAGCTGTTGCAATCGGTACTGCACACGGTCAGTATAAAGTAAAACCGAAGCTGGATATCGGCAGATTAAAAGAAATCTATGATATCGCAGAAAAACCGTTGGTATTGCACGGCGGTTCCGGTTTAAGTGATGATGACTTCAGAAACACCATCAAAAACGGTATCAGAAAAGTTAACATCTGTACTGAAATGTGTATGGCAGCACACAGAGCATACACCTTCGCATTCAATGAAAACACCAACTTTGAAATTGCTCTGCAGGTTGCAAAAAAATCCGTTCAGGAAATTGTAAGAGAAAAAATGATTCTCTTTGGTTCCAGCGGCAAAGCGTAAATCGAACAAAAGATAAAAGCCAAATCTTCGGATTTGGCTTTTTTTATGCAAAAAATCTGCAAAATCTTTTACAAATGCTATAGACAAACTAAAAAAAATCTGCTATAATACATTAGTTAAAAACTATTCTCCGGGAGGTATTATAAACTGATGAAAAAATTAAGACAAATTGTTGGCTGGGTACTGTTACTTTCCATGTTATTTTCTCTGCCTGCCTTTGCAGCAGAAGAAAAAATTGCTGCATACCAGGATGATATGTATATCAGCATTAACGGAACCTATATGGATGCACATAACTATGCAATTGATAACAACTTGTTTATGCCACTTCGGGCAGTCAGCGAAGGCTTTGGCTATGAAATCACCTGGAACGACGACAGAAGCATCGACCTTTCTGCCACAAAAACTCAGGAGCCGACACTCAATAGCATGGAATATCGGACTCCCCCAACACCAAAAGCTGCAAGCTTCATGGTTCATAAAGACGATTTAACCATCCGTGTGAACGGTGAAATGGTTGAAACTCCTCACTTTTTATACAAGGGAACCACCTATGTTCCACTCCAGTTTTTCTATGACACACTGCATTGCCATATTTTTGAAGACCCCACCATTGGTGCGATTAAAATTTATTCCCCAGAATTCATTGCCTTCCAGGAAGACGACGTATTATATTACGACGGAACAATGTTAAACAGTAGTGTTTATAAGGATTTATATAATTTCTTAACTTTTAACGGATCTTTTTCTGAAATGGATATTACCTACTTAAGAGCTGCAGCCCTGCTGGGCGAAAAAATGGTAACTGATGAAAACTATTCGTCATTTTTAGAATCAAATCAGATTGATGTTCTCTTTGACCAACTGCAAATTCAAAACAAGGAACTGATGAAAGAACTCTTCGTAAAAGCTTTATTTTATCAGTATGAAATTGATATTGATGCCGCAAAAGCATATTATGTTCCCAGCGAAGAAGCGTTGCAGGCAGAGTTGGCAAAATCAAAGTATGCCTCCGGCAAATGGATGAAGGCAAAACACATTTTAATTATGGAAACGGAAGACGACAGTGCAAAAACACTTGCCGAAGAAATTTTAGCAAAGCTTGAAAAGAATCCCGAAGATTTTGATAAGCTGATGGCAGAATACTCCGAAGATCCCGGTTCCAAAACCTATCCTGAAGGATACATCTTCCGTGAAGGCGATATGGTCCCCGAATTTTACAACGGCGCCCTTGCCTTAGCAGAAGGTGAAATCTCCGATGTTGTAAAAAGTCAATACGGATATCACATCATAAAAAAGGTAGCAGACTACGAAAACGGTGTTCCCTACACCGAAGTAAAAGATGAACTGCATGCCGGTTATGCAGAAGAACAGTTTCAAAAAGACTTATCCGTTACCGCAGCATACATCAATACTGTTGTAAACCGTGATTATTTTAAACAACCTGAAAAATAAGAAAGGAATATAAAACCATGCAAGACAAAAAATTAGTAACCGAAATCACATCTATGGATGTGGATTTTGCAAAATGGTATACCGACATTGTAAAAAAAGCAGACTTAATTGACTACTCCTCTGTAAGAGGCTGTATGATTATCCGTCCCTACGGCTATGCCATTTGGGAAAACATTCAGAAGGTATTGAATCAGAAATTCAAAGAAACCGGACATGAAAATGTGTATATGCCCATGTTCATTCCCGAAGGTCTGCTAAATAAAGAAAAAGACCACGTAGAAGGCTTTGCTCCCGAGGTTGCCTGGGTAACTCATGGCGGTAATGAAAAACTCACAGAACGTCTTTGTGTGCGTCCTACCAGTGAAACCTTATTCTGCGATCACTATGCTAATATTATTGAATCCTACAGAGATTTACCCAAATTATATAACCAGTGGTGCTCCGTGGTAAGATGGGAAAAAACCACCCGTCCCTTCCTTCGTTCCTGCGAATTTTTATGGCAGGAAGGTCACACCGCACATGCTACCGCTGAAGAAGCTCAGGAAGAAACCATCCGCATGCTGAATGTGTACGCTGATTTCTGCGAACAGTACTTAGCAATTCCCGTGGTAAAAGGTCAAAAAACCGATAAAGAAAAATTTGCAGGTGCAGTTGCAACCTACACCATCGAAAGCTTAATGCATGACGGTAAAGCTCTGCAAAGCGGTACCTCCCATAACTTCGGTGACGGCTTCGCCAAAGCATTCGGCATTGAATTTACCGGGAAAGACAACAAGTTAACCAATGTTCATCAGACATCCTGGGGTGTTTCCACCCGTCTGATCGGTGCCATCATTATGGTACACGGCGACGATTCCGGTCTGGTTCTGCCTCCCAACATTGCACCCATTCAGGTTGCATTGATTCCCATTGCACAGCATAAGGAAGGCGTTTTGGAAAAATGCCGTGAAGTGAAGGAAATGCTTTCCGATTTCACCGTAAAATTAGACGACAGCGATAAATCTCCCGGATGGAAATTTGCGGAACACGAAATGAAAGGTGTACCGCTGAGAATTGAATTAGGTCCCAAGGATATTGAGAACAATCAGGCAGTTTTAGTTCGTCGTGATACCCGTGAAAAGAAAGTGGTATCTTTAGACAACATTGCCGAAGAAGTGAAAGAAATGCTTGCTACCATCCAGGATGCACTGTTCCAGAAAGCATTAAAGCACAGAGAAGAAACCACCTCCGTAGCAAGAGACTTTGATGAATTAAAAGACATTGCACAAAACAAACCCGGCTTTATTAAAGCCATGTGGTGTGGCGACGAAGCATGTGAACTAAAAATCAAAGAAGAAACCACCGTTACCAGCCGTTGTATCCCCTTCGAGCAGGAAGAAATCTCCGACAAATGTGTATGTTGCGGAAAGCCTGCCAAAAAAATGCTCTACTGGGGTAAAGCATACTAAAATGAAAAAAGACATCACCTTATACAATGTTTTTTTCCCGTTTTGGATGCTTCTGAAGCTTTCTCCCCTCGGTTGGGGGTTAACTCTCATCGGAAACTTTATTGTCGACGGTTTCGTATTATTTCTTTTGCTGAAGATTTTTAAATTTGCAGAAATCAAGCAATCTTTTTGGAAAAGAATCTGGAAAGTTTACGGTTTCGGGTTACTTTCCGATTTATTTGGAAGTGTGTTGCTCTTCTTTTGTGTGATTAAAGAATTGCCCGGTGTCCGAATGGGAGACGAATGGTTTATCACTGTTCCTGCCCTTTTGATTTCCGCAGTCTACATTTTTCTTTCCAATTATTTCATCACCTTTAAAGACTGTGATAAAAAAGTGCGGTTATGGTGTGCGCTTACATTTGCCGTAGCTACTGCACCATACACATTTTTAGTGCAATCTTCTTGGATTTATCACTATTAAACAAGCAAAAAAAGAGTGTTGCAATTGCAACACTCTTTTTTCAGTTTTGTGTGGTATTTTTTTCAAAAAAGGTATTGACATTTGAAAATGATGGTGCTAAAATTAATGTGTCAACTAAATAATAAATGCGATGAGCAGAAACCAGTAGGTTGGAAAGAGCCGCAAAGAGAGTTGTCGGTTGGTGCAAGACAATGGTATCTTCCTTCTCGAATTCCTTCTGTTAGCAGTGCACTGAACAAGAGAAATCTTTAAGTAGGATGCAACGGGTGTTCCCGTTATAGAACTAAGGTATGATAGTACCTGATAAGGTCGCTACCGTGAGATAGCGACGAACTGAGGTGGTACCACGGAAATGTTATTTTCGTCCTCTGTATCCGATAACGGATTGCGGAGGGCGTTTTTTTATTCTAAAAAGCGTGAGCCGAAATCCAGAATCACAAAAAAAGAAAGGATGATGACCAATGGCTCAGAACTACTACCAAAAAGAAATTGAAACCATGAACCCCGAAGACATGAAAAAACTGCAATCAGAAAAACTGGTAAAGCAGGTAAAACACGTTTACGAAAATGTTGCTTACTACCGTAATCTGATGGATGAAAAAGGCGTGAAACCCGAAGATATCAAAGGGATTGAAGACTTACATAAGCTTCCCTTCTTAACCAAGGCAGATTTAAGAGATGCATATCCCTACGGACTGTTAGCAAAACCGTTGGACGAATGTGTGCGTATTCAGTCCACCTCCGGTACAACCGGTCGCCGTGTGGTAGCATTTTATACTCAAAATGACGTGAACCTCTGGGAAGACTGCTGTGCCCGTGCAATTACGGCAGCAGGCGGCACCAACAAGGATGTTTGTCAGGTTGCATACGGTTACGGACTGTTTACCGGTGGCCCCGGCTTAAACGGTGGCTCACATAAAGTTGGATGTTTAACGCTACCTATGTCCTCCGGAAACACCGAGCGTCAAATTCAGTTTATGAATGACCTTAGCGCAACCATTCTATGCTGCACTCCTTCTTACGCGGCATATATTGGCGAAACCTTAAAGGAACAAGGCTACAAGCCGGAAGACATTCCTCTGAAAGCCGGTATTTTCGGTGCGGAACCCTGGACTGAAGAAATGCGTCACAATATTGAAGAAACCCTGGGCATTAAAGCTTACGATATTTACGGTCTTACCGAAACCTCCGGCCCCGGTGTTGCATTTGAATGTAGCGAACAAACCGGTATGCATATCAACGAAGACCATTTCTATGCTGAAATTATTGACCCCGATACCGGAGAAGTGCTTCCCGAAGGCGAAAAAGGCGAATTGGTATTCACCTCTTTGGATAAAGAAGCATTCCCCCTGCTCCGTTACAGAACCCGTGATATTTGTGTGCTGACCCGTAAAAAATGCTCCTGTGGCAGAACTTTGGTAAAAATGGCGAAACCTATGGGCAGAACCGACGACATGCTGATTATCCGCGGCGTGAACGTGTTCCCCTCTCAGATTGAAACCGTTCTGTTAAACGAAGGCTATCAGCCCAACTATCAAATCTTGGTTGACAGAAAGAACAATACCGACACCTTCGATGTTCACGTAGAAATGTCTCCCGAACAGTTCACCGATAAAGTTGCAGAAGTTTTAAAAATGGAAAAAACACTTGCCAATGCAATGAAGACCATGCTTGGCATCAATCCTGCAGTACATCTGGTAGCACCGAAAACCATTGTTCGAAGCGAAGGCAAAGCTGTTCGTGTGGTAGACAAACGTAAATTAGTGTAATAGAGAGGAGTTTTTCATATGGCAATCAAGCAATTAACTGTATTTTTAGCAAATCAAAAAGGTAGCTTAGCATCTATCACCAATGTTTTAGCAAAAAATGGAGTGAATCTTCGCGCGCTTTCTATTGCAGAAACCGAAGCCTTCGGGATTCTGCGTCTGATTGTAAACGATGTGAAAACCGCAGAAGCTGTGTTACAAGAACAGGAACACCTCTATAAAACCGTGGATGTTGTGGGTGTAAAAATCGGAGACCAACCCGGTAAGCTCACCTCCGCCCTGGAAGTTTTGGACCAGGCAGATATCAATGTGGAATACCTGTATGCATTTATGGCAAGAACCGAAAAACACGCCTATGTGGTATTAAGAGTGGCAGATAACGAAAAAGCAGAAGATGCTTTAACCAAAGCCGGCTTCCACTTAATTACCGAAGCAGATATTGATAAACTGTAAATCGCTATCACATAAAAAAGAGTGTTGCAAATGCAACACTCTTTTTTTAATATCATTTTAAATTAAATGGAATTTCTTTAAGATCTTGCTAATCTTTTCGCCTTTGGGTAGAAGCAGGATATCATCCTCTTGCAAGCCTTTTACGGCAAATAAACTAATCAGATAGAAGGCTGCCCCCACAACAATGGATATCGCAACCAAAATCAGATTACTGCTGATATATCGGGATAAAAAGCCGTAGCACAAAAGTGCGCCAAAGGCTGTAGCAATTGCCGTCACCACAGGTTTTAAGATAAAGCTGGTAAATTCAAACTTCATACCGGTAATCCGTTTTAAATCGTAAATATTCAAAGACATTACCGTCATATAACAAAGAAGTGTTCCGATAGGGGCACCGTTGATATTGACTTCCGGACGGGATACCAAAAGAAGATTTACAACAACCTTCACTACTCCGCCGATAAACATATTTTTAACCGGAAGCCATACATTTCCCCATGCCTGCAAAATTGCATTACACACCTGAACCATGGTCACAAAAACAACTGCAATGCCCATAACATTTAACAGGAAGGAATAATTCCCGTCGCCATGATAAAGAAGCTTCAGAATGGGTTCTGCCAGGGCAGACATTCCGGCTGCACAAGGTACTGCAAATAAAATGGTGATACGAAGCGCGGATTTTGCATTACGAATGGCAGTCTGATTGTTTTTTAAAGCCAATGCCGCTGCAATGGTAGGTACAATGGAAACCGCAATGGCTGCAATAATAGTGGGCGGTAAATTAAAGAGTGCAATGGCGCGGTTTAAGTAACCAAACATGGACAGTCGCTGTTCTTCAATATAACCAAGTCCGCTGAGCTGATTCATAACCATAGCCGTGTCAATAATAGAAGTTAAAGTAAATACAGACACGCCAATGGTTACAGGAATTGCAATCCGAATCAGTTTTCCAAGCACTCTCTTAGAAGAAGGAAGTTCTTTGGACGCATTTTCTTTCGGGAATTTTCTGATATGAAACGCATTATAAAGAATCAGGTATCCGCAGCTTAATGCTGTACCAATGGTAACGCCGGTGATTGCTCCCGCAGAACCAATGTAATACTCGGAATACATCTGCATCGCTGTGTATGCTAAGGTTAATCCTAACGCAAGCTTGGAAAAAGCTTCAATCACTTCAGAAACTGCCGTGGGAAGCATATTTTGCTGTCCCTGGTAAAACCCACGGTAACTACTTGCTAGCGATACAAAGAATAAGCTTGGTGCCATACATTGCATAGTAAGATAAGAGCTGGGAGCACTAATCATTCCTGAGAACCAGTGAGCACCAAAGAACATTGCTCCTGCTGCCACAATCCCCACACAAAGAAGCAGCCCTTTTGAAATCCTAAAAATCTTTCTGGCTTCATTGTAGTTCCCTTGAGCAGAAGCTTCTGCAACCATTTTTGAGATTGCAACAGGTAAACCTGCAGTGGACACTACAAACAACCAGTTATATATAGTGTAAGAGGAGTTGTAAATCCCCATCCCCTCAGTTTTTAAAATATAGCTGTCCAAAGGAAGCTTATAAAGTGCGCCAATTACCTTTACCAGAATATGGGATACGGCAATGATAAAAGCACCGATGACAAAATTCTTATTTTTTTTATTCAAGATGGTCATCCTTTCTCGAAACTCAAGTTCTTACATATCTTTTTTTATTATACAATATTATAATGGCTCAGGTCAAGTTAAAATGCAATATTTGCAAAAAATTTCCTTCGTTTTTTTCTTACGTTATTCTTCCCTGCTACGATTTTTAATTTTAAAAAAATTTTTTATTTTTTTACAAAAAAGTATTGACAAACGAAAAAAAGTATGTTATCTTATTAGTAACAATTCCGAATAAGAAAAATTGAGGTGATCAAATGGCAACTACACCACGACGTATGACGAAGCAAAAAGCTGCCATCTTGGATTACCTGAAACATTCCACTCATCACCCTGATGCAGAGAGTGTATATCAGGAATTAAAGAAGCAGCAACCTGAATTAAGTCGCAGTACCGTATATCGGAATCTTGCTCAGTTATCTGAAGATCAGGTGATTGAGAAAATGGGATTGCAAATGGAATCCGATCACTATGACGGAAACCGCTCCCCCCACAATCATTTTATCTGTAAAAAATGCGGCAGAATCTTTGATTGTGGCAAAGAAGAAATTGCCACCGAACAGGTGGAAGAATTAGGCACCATTGAAACCTTTACCGTTTATTTTTACGGTGTGTGCCACGAGTGCGAACAGGAAGTGTAGCACTCCCTATCCAATTATGTAAAAAAATTCTCAATAAAGAAAAAGCGCCAAAAAGGCGTACAGGAGGAAAAAATTATGAAAAAATTTGTATGTTCTGTTTGCGGTTATGTTCACGAAGGAGAAACTGCTCCTGCGAACTGCCCCGTTTGTAAAGTTCCCGCTGAAAAATTCAACATCATGGAAGAAGGCGCTGCTTTAGCTGCTGAACATGAATACGGCGTATACGCAAAAACCGTAAAAAACAATCCCGACATCTCCGAAGAAGATAAAAAATTCATTTTTGAACAGCTGATGGCAAACTTTAACGGTGAATGTGCTGAAGTGGGTATGTATCTGTGTATGGCAAGAATTGCGCACAGAGAAGGATATCCCGAAATTGGTCTGTACTGGGAAAAAGCAGCTTACGAAGAAGCAGAACACGCTGCTAAATTTGCAGAACTCTTAGGAGAAGACTTAGAACCCAATATGAAAGCTACCACCAAGGATAACTTAAAATGGAGAGTAGACTGTGAATACGGTGCAACCAAGGGTAAATTTGATTTAGCAAGCTGTGCTAAGAAAAACGGTCTGGATGCAATCCACGATACCGTTCATGAAATGGCAAGAGACGAAGCTCGCCACGGTAGAGGTTTAGAAGGACTGTTAAACAGATACTTTAAATAAGAAAAACCTCTGAAAATAAAAGTTGATACGGAAGGGCTGCGTGAGCAATTTGCTGAGAGGAGCAATTCCTATCCCCTTCCATCCGGTATAAATCAATATTGCTTTATAAAAAAAGAAGTTGAGTACCTCTCAACTTCTTTTTTTGAAATTGTACAATTATGCAGAAAAAAAGATGATTTTATACAAAAATGCTTGACATTTCCCCAGGAATCACGTGCTGCAGCAATCCTTGCATTTATTTTGCCCGATGCAAAACGTGCAAAATTAAATAAATTCGGACAGATTCTTGCAGACATTTGCAACTTCCGTTCTTTGCTGCTTGAACAAATCTTAAAATTCACATACATTTTTGTTACTTGTTTCATTATCCTGCTTGGATTCATCGTTTTAACTGAAGAATTCTTCCTCGGCCTTCTGATTAAGGTTTTGGTCCCGTAGTATACCGCATTCTCTTCGAATTCTTCATGATGTTTATTATCTTGGTGAAAAACACCAACGAAATTAACAAAAAAATGGGCTTTCAGCCAAAAGAAGTAAAAACCACTGCACAGCAAACCACTACTGAATCTACTGCAACTGCGAATACCACAAGCAGCGCAAATGTTTGCCCGAACTGTCAGGCTACCACAACTGAAGGCAACATGTTCTGTGAACAGTGCGGTTACAAACTAAAATAAGAAACAGTTTGTCTGTATCAACATATTCTAATCAAAAAGGGTTGAGCTTTGCTCAGCCCTTTTTTGATGTGCTTTGCTATGTAATTTCTTCTTTTTAGTGAAAATGCAGTTCATTCCCTCGCTTCCCCGCTTTTATTTGCAATGATAAACCGTAGCTTAAAACATTGCAATATGCTGACATAACCGCTCACATAAATTGATGTATAAAAACCGATTTGGATATATCATCAATGATGATCATCGTGTATTCCAATGCCTTACTGTATTCATAAGAAAAATGGCAGAAGACAAATGTCTTCTGCCATTTTATCCATAAAGAATGCGATTATTCTAAATTAGAATACAGGTTTTAAACCGTCAAAGCTATCCCAGATGAATACTTTAATTACGTCACCGTCTTCGGGGTTGTAATCATATAAGGTAGCTTCTACAGGTACATAAGAACCGGTAGCTTCTTCATATTCTAAGTATCCTTCGCCCATCATGTATAACCGATCGCCGGTGTAAACTGCAACTAAAACGGTTGCGGTTTCGTTCCAGTCACCAACCTGAACGGTATAAACCAGGTTACCGGAACCGTCGTCTGCAAAAGAAATCATGTTTTTCGCAAAGTCATATGCAGTTTTCACGTCTTCATAGGTTTCATATGCACCGCTTTCCAACATTGCACAGTTCAACAGAGCGTTGTATGCATATTCAGGATAGATGAAGTCAGTTTCCGGAGTTGTTGAAATTTCGGAAGTGATAACATCTTTGAATTCTGCTAAAGCAGCAGCGATATCGTCGGTGGTTTCTGCAGACTGCATCGCAACTAAGAATAAATCCTGACGGGTTAAAGTGGTGAATTCAAAACCGTGAATATGAGACATCATATCGGTTGCAGTGCCTGCATCAATATTTTCGGTCAGAGTAACGGTCATGGTGTACTCACCAGCCGGTAAAAATACTTTTTCCGGAGTAACGGTTACACTGTTTACTTCGTTTTCATTACCGAAATACGGAGGTTCACCGTCCATCATAACGATTGCATCGTTCACACCGTCTTCCAAAGTGATTTTCATGGTGGGAGTCAGCGGAACGGTACCGGTCATAACGATACCATAGAAATCGTCTGACGGAATGGTTACATTGTACTGATAGGTCAGAGTGTCTGCAGCGCTGTTAGTAATATCTGCAATGTGAATACCGGGTAAGTTGTTTCTTACGGTATATTCCGGAATCTGCTGAGGATCCTGGGATGCACCGATGTAGTTCTGAGCCAGAACAAATGCGCTGGGGGTAACTTCGGAATCATCTTCCACATAGGTTAAGGTGATGGACTGTAAGTAGATCCAGCCGGCACCTTCGTTACGTACCCAAACAGAGTTTACACCTTCTTTTAAGGTAATATAGGTGCCATCTTCGGAGATGTAGTTATCGGGACTTGCATTATGCTGAGTATAACCGTAGGAATCAACAGTTTCCACAGCAATTTTAGCCGGGTTGTCATAAACTGCTGCAGTGGTAGTAATCTGATAGGTACCTGCAACTTTTGCATCCACTTCAAATCTCTGCCATTCTCCGGTGATTAACTGAGTACCGAAGGAAGAACCTAAAGAAGGTTTATCTTCCGAAACACGACCGGGAATCATGTGGTAATCCACATCCTGGGTGCCAATGATAGAATCAGTGTAGGGATTGATTACAATCGGTCTGGGGGGAGTCAGCTTACAATCATCCATGGTGATGGTTGCTTCTTCTTCCGGTGTCAGCAGTTTGAATTCAACGTTCCACAGTACGTGGTGAATAGATCCTGCGGCAACTTCGATATGGTTGATGCCTTCTTTTAAGTATACATACTGATAGTTGCCTTCGGAGTCAGTTGCTCTTACAGCACCGTGGTCTTGTACTTCTTCGGTTGCCAATTCTGCACGGTAACCGTCGCCAGCATCAGTATCAATGGTGATAATGGGCAGGTTATCCAGGGTAACAGTACCGCCGATTTTTGCCTGGACTCTATAAATGCCAGGGAACAGAACGTTCAATTCGTATTTTAATACAGATCCTGCACCCTGAACAACTGCATTGTTAGTGGTATCGTATTCGTACTTTTTCCAATAACCGGTGGAATCCGCCATATCTTTGTAGGGATTAATTACTAAATCGTATGCTTCTTCGGGAACGGTGTTGGAATTCTGCCCCTGTTCTAAATAATCATCAGAATTATTCAGCTGATAGAAGCTTGCAGAAGTTAATACAGAACCGTTTTCACCGGTCGCGGTGATTAAGTTATCGCCTTCTTCTAAGTAGATGTACTGTAATTCAGCAGAAGTAGCAGTGTAATCTACAAAATTGCCAGTCTGAGTTTCTAAATGAAGGGTTCCGGTATATTCTGCATCTACCAGATACATACCTGCTTCGGGAGCGGTAACGGTGTAATTTACCCAGATTTCATCGGATAAGCTCATACCGTCTTCAGTATAAGGCGGATAATATACTAAGGAATCATAACCGGTAGCCTGAGTAACACTGTAGGTATAAGGATTAATGGCAGTATTCCAGTTTTCCCAACCAACAACAGAGCCGGTCCAGCCTTCCGGATCAGTACCTGCGGTATTATCGGCAGTACCAACATACTGCACATAGTCTGTATCGTCTACTAATGCAAGAATGTCAAAAGCATCGAAAACAATGCTGCCGGGACCTGCATTATAAGCAGTCAGATAATTGGTGCCTTCCTGCAGATACAGGAAATCGTCATGGCCGTTGTTATAAGACCAGGTATCATTCCAAGTGCCGATGGGCGCAATATCATACTGTGCATAGTAATCATTGCCGTCAATATTGTTGATCAGCTGCAGAGACGCAGTAGTATAGCTTGCCTGACCATAACGAACCAATACTGCATAAACACCGGTTTCAGGGATATTATTTAAGGTGTAGGTTGCGTAAGATCCTGCAGGCAAGAAGATTGCGCCTTCGTTTCCTTTGTCCAGAACAGGACCTTCATCTTCATTGTAACCCCAGTCGGTATCCAGTAATTCCATACCGTCTTCGGAACTCATGTTGGGAGCGGAACCGTCCAGGAACAGTTCTTCTGCGTCTGCATTGTAGTCGGGATGGTTTTCCAAAGTGCCGTCCCAGCCTTCCGGGAAGTAACCGTAATCATATACGGGAGCATCGCCGATGTAGGGTTTTAAGCTGGAAACTTTAGACTGTTCAATCCAGATATTGTTTCCTTTATCTACCAAAACGCCGGGGTTATTGAAAGAAATGCTGGTGAGTGTGAAAGCCACATCACCGGTGTTTTCGAATGCAATTACGTTTTTACCTGCTCTTAAGTACAGATATTCGATATCTCCGTTACCTGCAACAGTTTCGTAGATATTATTACCGCCGGAGGGTTTCGATAATTCTGCATAAAAACCGGTATCAGTAGTAATTTTCATGGAAGTAGCGCCATTTCCGGTGAGGATGTAGGGATATACCATACCATTCCAATTACCATCAACTGCGGTATCAAAAACGATAGTATAAACATCGCCGGGTTCTAAGGTTTCGAACACAGCAGTGTGCGCATGGCCGTCACCGGGTGCAAAGGACTGGTCATTTACGGTAATCTGATCAATGTAGTCCAGACCGTTGTTGTCCAGCTGGGTAAAGGTTAATGCTGCATCAGCATCGGTAGTTTCAATGATGTTTTGACCTTTTACTAAGTAGATGTAGCCTTCTTCCCCTGCTGCTAAGGTAACTTCGGAATTCAGTTCGCTCTTTAATGCAACATCAACGTTGGAGGATACAGTGTAAACACCTGCATCTGCTGCAACGTAGGTGATGGTGTCAGTATAAACAGAGGGAGTGGGTTCCGGAGTGGGTTCCGGAGTCGGCTCGGGAGTCGGTTCCGGAGTAGCCTGAGGATCAAAGTCTTCTTCATACACTTTCAGAGAAGCCATGTTCATCAGATCTTTCCAGTAATCAGCTTCTGCCAATACACCGGTAGTCTTAATTTGAACAGCGTAGAAAGTAACGGCGGAAGAACCGATATTTTCAATAGTGATTTCCTGTGCGCCGTCTCTTACATAAAACATAGAAGGCTGCTGTCTTGCTGCATCTGCCCACGCAGAAGAGCTGTAGTTATAAGCTAAGTACACATCTGCATAGTAACCGGTATCAGTATATACTCTAACAGAATTGCCTGCGCCAGCAGTAGGAGCAATGTAAGGATATACCAGACCTGCAGAAATAACACTCGGAGTATAGGTCGCAGTGTATTTTTCACCGGGAGCTAAGGTGACATAGGCAAAGCCGGAAATCACATCGCCGGTATCACCGGGAAGAATGGGTTCTTCGGTCATTTCCACTTCGCCAATGTAATCCAGACCGTTATTGTCTAACGAAGTGAAGGTTAAGGCAGCGGTTTCATCGCTGATGGTCATATTGTTGTTGCCTTTGATCAGGTAAAAGTAATCGGTTTCACCTGCTGCTAAGGTAACGGTATGACCGGTTTCGTTCGTTAAAGTAACCGCTTTGTCAGAAGTTACTTGGTACACCCCTGCATAAGGAGCATCGTTGTAATCAACTACATCGCCTTGTGCACTAACAAAAACAACCTGGCTGAACACGCAACTTAAAAGCATGATCATTGCCAAGCTGAAACTCAATAGTTTTTTCATTTTCATGTTGCCATCTCCTTTTTCTCATGATGTATATATAAATGTTTTTTTGCCTTTGGGAGATTTACCTAAATAAATATGCTTTTTCTCACTTATTATTGTAACATTTGTGCACCATTCTGTCAACTTGAAATTCAGGACGTTTTATGCCAAAGCGTGTCCTGTTTTATGGATTTTAAAAAATTTTTAAAAAAATGAAAAAAATTTAAAAAAACTATTGACAAATGATTTTTTTAGGAGTATAATGCAGACAAATTTGAATATCACAAAAACGACTGTGACGAGGACGGTCGGATTGAAGAACCTGGAGAGAGTTGCCGGTTGGTGCGAGGCAATGGGGATGCATTCCAATGGCTTATCACCTCTGAGTCGGAGGACCGAAAGTGTTTATGAGTAGGCTCCTTCCGTATTGCTGCGTTAAGGCAAAGGGCTTGATAGAGCCCGGTAAGTGACGGATTTTTTCCGTAATTTGAGTGGTACCGCGGGTTATTAAAACTCGTCTCAAAGTGTGTTTGAGACGAGTTTTTTTGTTTTATTCAAATTCGTAACACGATTCGTTCACGAAAATGAAAGGAGACAGAACAATGGACTACAATTTGAAAGAAGTCGCAGGAAGAATCAAAGACCTACGTGAAGCAAAGGGCTACACCCCCGAGGAATTAGCAAAACTGACAGGTGTTTCAAAAGAAGACTATCTGCTTTTGGAACAGGGCGAAACCGATTTTTCCTTCACATTTATTTACAAATGTGCCAAGGCCTGCGGAGTTGAGGTAGTAGACTTATTAGAAGGAACCTCCACTACCCTTACCTCCTTTGCCATCACCAGAAAAGGCGAAGGATTAAAAATTATTAAAAAGCAAGGTGTTGTGTATAACAACTTAGCACCGAAATTCAAAGAAAAGCTGGCAGAACCGTTTTTGGTTAAATTCCCTTACCTTGCTGAAGAACAAAACGCTCCCATCAAGCTGAATTCCCATAACGGACAGGAATTTGACGTTATTGTGAAAGGTTCTTTAAAAGTGCAAGTCGGCAATCACATTGACGTGTTGCACGAAGGAGATTCCATTTTTTATAACAGTATCATTCCCCACGGAATGATTGCTGCATCAGAAGGCGGATGCGAATTTCACGCTGTAGTTTTAAATCCCCAGGACGGACATTTCTCCGAAGAATATCCTGAAGCCCCCTTCATTGCAGCAAAAGCAGCAAAAGCAAAAGAAGCTGAAAAGAAAACAGTTGCCGATAATTTTATCGAATCCTCTTACGACGAAAACGGTGTATTTAACGGCATCACCTTCAAAAACGAAGATAAATTCAATTTCGCATTTGACTGTGTGGATGCTATTGCCAAAAAGGATCCTGACAAACTGGCAATGATGTGGGTTGCAAACGATAAAACTGACAGACGTTTCACCTTCAGCGATATGAAAAAATATTCTGCAAAAACTGCAAACTATTTTGAATCCTTAGGCATCAAAAAAGGCGATACCGTAATGCTGGTATTAAAACGTCACTACCAATTCTGGTTCTGTATGCTGGCACTGCATAAAATCGGAGCAATCGCAATCCCTGCAACCAATCAGCTTGTAGAACACGATTTTGATTACAGATATAAAGCAGCAAAAGTAAAAGCAATCGTTTGCACAGCAGACGGTGATGTATCTGCAGAAGCTGAAAAAGCGGCTGCAAATTACCCCGGTATGGTAAAAGTGTTAGTCGGCGGCTGTAAAGAAGGCTGGCATGATTTTAATGTGGAAATGGAACGTTTCAGCACACATTATTTCAGAACGGAAAACACTCCCTGCGGAAACGATCCTATGCTGATGCTCTTTACCTCCGGTACCACAGGTTATCCCAGAATCGCAACCCATTCCTACAAATATGCTTTAGGTCACTACCCCACTGCCAAGCATTGGCACAATGTGAATCCGGACGGTCTGCATTTCACCATTTCCGATACCGGCTGGGGAAAAGCACTGTGGGGCAAGCTATACGGACAGTGGCTCTGTGAAGCAGCACAGTTCACTTACGACTTTGACCGTTTCCATTCTGAAGACATCTTACCTATGTTCCAGAAATATCACATCACAACCTTCTGTGCACCTCCCACCATGTATCGCTTCTTCATTAAAGAAGATTTATCAAAATACGATCTTTCTTCCATTGAATATGCAACCACTGCCGGCGAAGCATTAAACCCGGAAGTGTTCAATCAGTTTAAAAAAGCTACCGGTCTGACCATTATGGAAGGCTTCGGCCAGACCGAAACTACCCTGTCCATTGCAAACTTTGTCGGTTCCACTCCAAAAATCGGTTCTATGGGACGTCCCAGTCCGTTGTACGATGTTGTGGTTCTGGATCCTGACGGAAACGAATGTAAAACCGGTGATACCGGTGAAATCTGTATCCGGGTGAAGGATAACATCCCCTGCGGGCTGTTTATCGGCTACTACTTAGATGATGAAAAAACCAATGAAGTATGGCACGACGGTTACTATCATACCGGTGACCAGGCAACTATGGACGAAGATGGCTACCTTTGGTATGTTGGCAGAATCGACGATGTTATCAAATCCTCCGGCTATCGTATCGGGCCTTTTGAAATCGAAAGCGTTATCATGGAACTCCCTTATGTTTTGGAATGTGCAATCACTCCTGTTCCCGATGAAGTGCGCGGTCAAATTGTGAAAGCTACCATTGTGCTGGTAAAAGGCACTGAAGGCACCGATGAGCTGAAAAAAGAAATTCAGGAATATGTAAAAACTCACACTGCACCTTACAAATATCCCAGAATTGTTGAATTTGTGGAAGAACTTCCCAAAACAATCAGCGGAAAAGTTCGCCGTGTTGAAATCAGAAACAGAGACCTGGAAAAAAGCAAATAATCTGACAAAAACTCCTCCGTATTCAACGGAGGAGTTTTTATCATCGGACAATAATTGACATTTTTCGCAAACTGTGATACTATAAACATATCTTACGAAGAAAGGATGCTTATAGATATATGAGACGATATGCAATATACGGTGCCGGAAGCCTGGGAACGGTTTTAGGTGCTTACATTACAAAAAACGGCGGTAAAATTGACTTGATTAACCGCAACAAAGCTCATGTGGAAGCTTTGCAGAAAAACGGTGCTACAATCAACGGAACCGTGAATATCAACATTCCTGTTTCCGCTCTTACTCCGGATGAAATGACGGGAAAGTATGATATTATTCTACTTTTGACCAAACAACTTTATAACCGTGAAGTGGTCACTTTTTTAAAGGATTTTCTCTCTGAGAACGGTGTACTGGTCACCCTTCAAAACGGACTTCCTGAACCTGAAATTGCAGACATTATCGGTTCGAACCGCACGATGGGTTGCGTGGTGGAATGGGGTGCTACCCTGCAAGAGCCGGGCATTTGCACATTAACCAGTGATCCGGAAAGTCTTTCCTTTCATATGGGCGGTATGGAGGGTATTTCCCGGGAAATGCTCAACGAAGTGAAAACACTTCTGGAGCTGATGTGTCCGGTTCATATTGAAGAAAACTTAATGGGGGCAAGATGGTCGAAATTACTCATCAATGCCACATTCTCAGGTCTTGGCACCGTGATTGGAGGTTTATTTGGTGACGTTTCCGAAGGAAAAGAAGCTAAAAAAATTGCCATCAGATGTATGAAAGAATGTATTGATGTAGGGCATGCTGCCGGAATTACTTTTGCACCGGTTCAAGGAAAAAATATTGTTGCGTTATTCTACTATAAGAACGCCTTGAAACGTGCATTTGCTACCCTTCTTTTACCAATTGCTATGAAAAAGCATCGCAATATCGAACCCTCAATGCTTCAGGATTTGAAAAAGAAGAAGCCCTGTGAAGTCAACGCCATTAACGGTATTGTTTGCCAATGGGGTAAACAATACGGTATTCCCACTCCTATCAATGACAAAATCACCGAAATTATTAAAAAAGCAGAACAAGGACATCTTACCTTATCAAAAGAAAACTTGAAATTGTTTTAAATGTGCGGATAAAAACATCAATAAAACTTGCTTTTTTTCAGACACTGTGGTATAATGTCAAAAAAGGAGGAATTACCATGTCACATACACTTGGATCGGAATTATTGAGAGATCAATGTCCCCAGAAATATTACTCTAAAACCAGTTTATATAAAGATATTGTTCCTATCGTGATTTCTGCTGTTATTGTTTCCTTTTTTTTAGGGACCTTATTTGATTCTGCCGGCTTAAGTTGGTGGATTACTTTATCCATTCAAATTGGATTTGTCATTTTATTCAGTGTTATATTTTACGTTGTGTTTGGCGGCATAAAAAAAAGGCTTTCCGAAACGTATATCAGCGTGATGGAACAAGGAATTGCAGGGGTATATGCCGTAAACGGTTACCGTAATGCCGCTTTCGAAATTCCTTACGAAGATATCACTTATGCAAGTTACCGTGGCGACAGAGCTACCATTGAAACGAAGCAAGGAAAATTCACTTTTATTTTGGAGCATGTTTCCGAAACAGTTGGATTGATTTGCAAACAAGCTAATATCTAAAACAAAACATCTGCCCGGCATTTTGGAGCAGATGTTTTATTTTTTCCCGGGATTTGACATTTCTTAAAAAATATGATATAATGTGAAAAAATAACCGTTTGGAGGTATTACAAATGAAAAAAGCATTATCCGTTCTGGTAGCTCTTGTGATGGTATTAACCCTGTTAGTCGGTTGCCAGGGACAGCCTGCTCAGAATGATGAAAAAGCTCTGGCTGAAAAAGCCGTAACAAACTACATGGAAGCGTTATCCAGTTTTGAATTTGGTGAAGCAGCTACATACACCACCAACCCTGAAAAACTAATGGATTCTGCTCCTTACGCCGGCCAGGAAGATGCATTGGAACAAATGCTGGAAAATATGCCGGAAAATATTCGTCAGTATGAAACCAGCTTGCAAAAATTTGTAGAAGCTATGTTCGACGTGATGCAATCACAAGCCTCCTATGAAATCGTTTCTGTGGACAAAAAAGGTGATAGCTTTGCTGCCAAGGTAACGTTAACAATCATTGATGTCGATAATTTCGATTCCAATTCGATGATGAACGAAATGATGGCAAGCATCGACATAGAAACCCTTATGATGCAAATGTTAGAAGATGGCACAATCAATGAAACGATGAGTGAGCAGGAACTCTACGACATCCTCTTCCCCGCTTTATTTGATGCTATGACCGATGCTCTTGATGACGTCACAATGGAAACCACCACCACGGAACAAACTTTTAATATTGTTAAGATTGATGGAAAATGGTTACTAGACGTTAATAATTTCTAGGATAAAAAAAGAACTGTATCGCAAAGATACAGTTCTTTTTTAGTAATAATTTAATCCATTGAAACAAACTGAA
Source organism: Clostridia bacterium (assembly GCA_045540295.1). Classification (GTDB taxonomy): domain Bacteria; phylum Bacillota; class Clostridia; order UMGS1840; family UMGS1840; genus SIG452. The sequence continues at coordinate 36,950 of JAZQGY010000029.1, read as the reverse complement.
ACTCAGTGAATGTTACACCGGGATATAAAGGATCACCGTTAAAATATTTTAAGCTAAGGCCGGCATCGTCAACCTGCCAATCAAACATAGCATCAACTTCCAGATTCTGCGCAGCAAAACCGTCAGTATCCGCAAACTCAGCGTGACCGTCGGTACATAATCTCAGCTTCCCATCAGCCATTATAAGCCATTCTCCGTGATAATCACCCTTCGCTTTTTCGGATACATAGCTATACTCTACCCCATCGGAAGAAATGGATAATGCCAAGTCAAAAACAGTGCCGTCTGCTTCGGTTACCGTGCAAGTCCAGTCACCGTAGAAATCCCACTCAGCTTCCGTTCCATTCCCCACATATTGATCCATATAACTGTAGGGAGTGAAATCATATACCAACTGATTATAATTTGATAATGTGCCGTTTTCCAAAGAAAGGCTGGGAGCATACTGAATTGCCACATCACCTTTTTTCGCAACAATCATCAGATTTGCCATAATGTCGCTGATGTTTCCCTGCAGAAGCACCGGCATCCCGTCTGCTACTGAAAGAAGTTCCTCGCCCGGTTTCAACTGATAATCCGTTTCGTCCAACACTACCGAGCAAATACTCAGCGAGACACCGTCAGCAGGAACCACACAGTACAGTTCTGCGCCTTCCGCCTGCACAAAATGAGTAGACGGAATTTGGGTAATAAAGGAATAATGTTGTCGGAAAGCTTGCTCGGAAAGATATGCTGATACTTTGTCGAAATCCCCTTCCGCATAACCAAGATATGCAACGCCAATCAACTTATCCCCTCCCTGAGCAAATTCCCGCACCTCTGTAACAGACGGATATTGCTCATCAAAGGATAGCTGCTGTGAGCTGCAAGCCGTCAGCAAACACACGCATAACAGAATACAAAACAGTTTTTTCACAGGATATTCCTCCTTTATTCTTATCAGTAAATATTGTATCACAATTGGTCATATTTGTAAAGATTTTTCAGAAAAAAAGCGACACCTCTGGGGGTGTCGCTTTTTGATTTGGGATATTTTTAGTATTTTGTCCAGAATTTCATAGAGTTTTCGCAAGCTTTTCTTAAATCACCGGAGGGTTTGGTGCGATAGTTTTCGGTAGACAGAGTGAACACATAATCCTGTTCGGTAAAGCTGATATTGGGTTCCAAGCCTTTGTTTTCTCTGCCAAAGTGGAGAGATAACCAGGTGAAATACGCCATCCAACGTTTTTTGTAGTAACCGGAGAGCATACCGTCATATTCACGGAACGCATAGTCTCTCAAACGGAAACGACCGGGCTTACCGCACCAAAGCGTCATCATATTCTTCACATTGTATTCAAAGATTCTCTTTTCGGTGTCATTTCTGCCGTAGTCTCTTGCACGCTGAATCCAAGCACCCAACAAAGTATGTTCATTGGTACGAACTACAGCTTCTTGCAAATCATAGAGTTTTAAGAAACGGCGAGCTTCTTTCTCAAACTGAGCACGTTTACCGCCCTTATATGCATTTTTCATTGCTTCAATGATTTCCCAACCGTAGTCGGCATTTGCCTGACGGCAAAGTTCCATCAAGTCGAAACGGTAGCATTCATTATCCTTCAACTTGTCATATTCTTTGAGCATCAACTGGGTTGCTTTCTGCAAAATTTCAATGGGATACGGGCTTCCGCCACGGGATTCAAACCAACCAACGGTACGCACATTGATGTTAGGACAGGTACACAGAGAAGAAGATTTACTTGCATTATACGCAAAGCCTTTCCAGAGTGTATAAATATTGTCAATAACCAAATCGTATGCTTCTTTGATGTTTTTATTGTAGTAACCGTATCTGGCTTTAAAGAACCGTTCTACAAAATCGTCCTGTTTTAAGGGTTTCTGACGAATACTGTTGGATGCTAACACATCATAGATAATTTCGTCGGTTTCAATGCCTTCCATTGCCATACCGATACCAACCAGCATATCGTTTAAGGAACCGGGTTCCAAAAGTTCAAAAGGCTGATTCAAAAATTCGGGAATGTTACCGGTAAAACGCTGAACACCGCCGAAGTTACCAATCTGCATATACATATAGGGATAATCGCCAAACAGTTCTTTTGCAGTGTTCACCACACGGTCACCGGACAGAAGACCAATCAGCACTTCTTCGTGTTTTAATACATCTAAAAGCTCCTGTCTGGGATTGCCAACCCATCCCTGATAGAACCAAACATTTCCGTCGGAGTATTTTTTCATGGTTTCAATATTGGTTTTGGAGTATGCTGCAATATCGATACCGTCGGTGATACCGCCTTCATGGAAGGGGTCTCCGCCATAATAGTGAATTTCACCAAAATGCTCTTTGGATTTTCTATAGTAGATTTCCGCCATTTTATCATACAACGGGTCATTTACATCAATCAGCGGAGGACGGTCACCCTTTTGCGCTAAATTCCAGGTGCCCTGTGCATAGATTTTTGCTTCGGGATATTTATCGCAAATGTTGTTGGGCACTTTTCCGTAAAATGCGGGGCGGATAACATCACCGCCAAAATCACGAATACGTTCGGTCATTTTGTTTGCCAGCATTTTCTGATCTTCGTACCACCATTTGGGAATATCACCACCAAATTCGCTAATATTCCCCATAATCTGCCAAGGAAGCATACCTGCACCGCAAATATCGTCGTTTGCTTCTTCTTCGGTATAACCGATTTCCAAAAGCATATCTCTCCAAACGATTTCGTGACCTAACTGGTTTAATACCAGGTTGATGCCTGCCATCAGCATCCAGTCAATCAGTTTTTCATACTGTTCCCATTTCCAATAAATACAGGTGTAAACATAGGTACAGTAGTTCATAAAATAACGGTATAAGAATACTGATTTATTTTCAATCACTTCTCCAACCTTAGGCGGTTTTTTCGGTAAATTTTTCACATCCTGAGTTATGGGACCGAAAAATACATGACATTTTTCTTTTAAATATGTATTAAAGGCAACAGCTGCTGCAACACCGGAGGTTGCTTCAATCACAATTTTGCCAGCTTCATCGTAAAGTTTATACTGATCCATGCCGGTTTTTTCTTCTGCAATCTGTTTAATTACAAACTGCTTCCGATAAGCTTTAGAACCGGTCACACGCTCAATTAAATCCAGCACCGCATCTTCTTTTAAAGTGGTGCCGAGGTTTTGTTTTTTGACTTTTGCAATTTTGTTGAAAATTTTCTTGTCCATAAAATTTTACCTCTCTTTGCCCTTCTTTCCCAAAGGACATATTTTCCTCTATAAAATAACATATATTTCCGGTTTGTCAACCCGAAAATATGCTTTTATTACACAAAAAATCTGCTAAAAAACTCCCGCAGATAAATAACGTTCTCCCGTATCGGGAAACAAAACTACCACCTGTTTTCCGCGGTTTTCCTCCCGTTGGGAAACAGTTACCGCTCCGCATAATGCAGCGCCGGAAGAAATTCCGCTAAGGATCCCTTCTGTTTTGCCAAGCTCTGCAGCAAAACGGTATGCGTCTTCGTTGGAAACTGTGATAATTTCATCATAGATTTCTGTATTTAAAGTATCCGGTACAAATCCCGCACCAATTCCTTGGATTTTGTGACTTCCGCTGACGCCTTGGGAAAGCACAGGGGAAGATGCCGGCTCCACTGCAATAATTTTCACATCAGGATTCTGCTCTTTTAAATATTTTCCAACTCCGCTGACGGTACCTCCGGTGCCAACGCCTGCCACAAAGATGTCCACTTTTCCATCCAAAGCATCCCAGATTTCTGGGCCGGTACTTTCATAGTGTGCCATCGGATTGGAGGGATTGGCAAACTGGTCGGGTAAAAAGCTATCCGGTATTTCTTTGGCAAGTTCCTTTGCCTTTTCGATGGAACCCTTCATTCCTAACGTTCCATCCGTCAATACCAATTCTCCCCCGTATGCCTTCATCAGCATTTTGCGTTCTTCCGACATAGTTTCCGGCATAACGATAATCGTACGATAGCCTTTTTGAGAAGCAATCATACAAAGACCTATTCCGGTATTTCCGCTGGTAGGTTCAATTATCACCGAACCGGGTTTTAATCTGCCGGAACATTCCGCATCTTCAATCATTTTCTTTGCAACACGGTCTTTGGCAGAGCCTCCCGGATTAAAGGCTTCCAGTTTGGCATAAAGGGATGCTGACAGTTTCTTTTCATGTTCTATTTTCTGTAGCCTTACAAGAGGGGTGTTTCCTACCAGTTCCTCTACCGACTGATATACTTTTTTCATAAAAATTCTCCTTTTTCAAAAGGAATTAAAACTTCTTTCTTAGTATAACACATCTTTATAAAAAATGCAACAAAAAAACAGAATCCGTTTCTTCCCATTTTCTAGGAATCTTTTTTGGTATTTTTCCCAATAGATATTGACAAAAACCAAGCATTAGTGATACAATAAACGGTGTATGGGATTTATGTCCGAACGGCTTTGCTTCGGTGGTTTTACCTGTTAACATTCGGTCATCTTCGTCCCAACAATTCAACAAAACATACAGGAAGGTGTTTAAAAGATGTTAACAGATATCGAAATTGCTCAAAAAGCTGCCATGAAGCCCATCACCGAAATTGCAAAACAAATCGGAATTTCGGAAGACGATTTAGAATGCTACGGCAAATACAAAGCAAAGATTTCCTTTGATTTTATCAAAAAACAGCAGAATAAAAAAGACGGAAAACTGATTTTAGTAACTGCCATCAACCCCACTCCCGCCGGAGAAGGAAAAACCACCACTACCGTGGGAATCGGTCAGGCATTCCAAAAATTAGGAAAGAACGCTATGATTGCCCTTCGTGAACCCTCTTTGGGTCCTGTTTTTGGTGTAAAAGGCGGTGCTGCAGGCGGCGGTTATGCCCAGGTGGTTCCCATGGAAGATATCAACCTGCATTTTACCGGTGATTTTCACGCAATTGGTGCAGCAAACAACCTGCTTTGTGCAGCGGTAGACAACCATCTGCATCAGGGCAACGCCTTAGGCATTCATCCTAAAAAAATTCTCATCAAACGTGTTGTAGATATGAATGACCGTGCTCTTCGTAATACCGTAATCGGTTTAGGCAGCGAAGTGGACGGCGTTACCCGTGAAGACGGTTTCTCTATTACCGTTGCCAGCGAAATTATGGCAGTATTCTGTCTGGCAGAAGATATGACAGACTTAAAAAACAAGCTTTCCGAAATCGTGATTGGATATAACTATCAAAATCAGCCGGTAAAGGTAAAAGACTTAAAAGTGGAAGGCGCTTTGACCGCACTGTTAAAAGATGCAATTAAACCCAACTTAGTGCAAACTTTAGAGAACTCTCCTTGCTTCATTCACGGCGGACCTTTTGCCAATATTGCTCACGGCTGCAACAGTATTATTGCAACAAAACTGGCATTAAAAATGGCAGATTATACCATTACGGAAGCAGGCTTTGGTGCTGACCTGGGCGCTGAAAAATTCTTGGATATCAAATGCAGAAAAGCAGGCTTAAAACCCGATTGCGTGGTAATTGTGGCAACTGTTCGTGCATTAAAATATAACGGCGGCGTTGCAAAAACCGACTTAAAAGCAGAAAATGTGGAAGCTTTGAAAAAAGGAATTGTAAACTTAGAACGTCACATTGTCAATATGAGAAAATTCGGATTAAAAACCGTGGTTGCCATCAACTCTTTTGATACTGACACCCAAAACGAATTCGCAGTTATTGAAGAATGCTGCAAAAAGTATGACACCAAGTGTGTTCGCAGCGAAGTGTTTGCAAAAGGCGGCGAAGGCGGCATCGACTTAGCCAATGCTATTATGGAAGCTTGCGAAGGCGACTCCGACTTCCACCCCATTTATGAGTTGGATTTATCTGTGGAAGATAAAATCAGAACCATTGCAAAAGAAATTTACGGTGCAAAAGACATTATCATTACTAAGCAGGCAGAAAAAGCCATCCAAACTTTAAAAGAAAACGGCTACGGAAACCTGCCTGTGTGTATGGCCAAAACCCAGTATTCCTTCTCAGATGACCCCACTCAATTGGGTGCTCCCACCGATTTTGATTTAACCGTTTCCGAAGTTCGTCTTTCTGCAGGTGCAGGCTTTATCGTGGTTTTAACCGGTAAGATTATGACCATGCCCGGTTTACCAAAGGTGCCCGCTTACGAAAAAATTGATGTAGACGAAAACGGCAATATTTCCGGGCTTTTCTAATTCCCATCCCCAAAAAGGAGTGCTTTTCTAGCTATGGAGTTTTGTTCTCATTCTTATGAAGAAACAACCCGCTTTGCGGCGGACTTTGCAAAAAAACTAAAACCCAACCAGATTATTCTGTTGGAAGGTGATCTTGGTGCAGGAAAAACCACCTTTGTAAACGGTCTTTTATTTGGCCTTGGCTTTTCGTCAGGCGGATGCAGTCCCACCTTTACCTTGGTGAATGAATACCCTACCAATCCACCCATTAATCATTTCGATTTGTATCGGATTTCTTCAGAAGATGAGCTATATGATATGGGCTTTACCGAATACTTAGAATCCGGCAGAATTAATATCATTGAATGGCCTCTGGTTGCAGCAGAAATACTGAAAGATTATCCCGTAACCAAACTTACTATTCAACATACCGACCGGGAAGACGAGAGGATTATTACCATTGAAGAACTGTAGAATACTTGCGGCAGACACTTCTGCCAAAACCGCAACGGTTGCTCTTTACGAAAACGGCATAATGATTGCGGAATATACTAAAAATATCGGATTAACCCATTCCGAAGGTTTTTTACCGTTGGTAGAATCCTTGCTTAAAGAAACCAAAAGAGAGCTTAACGAACTGGACTATTTTGCCGTTACCAACGGACCCGGCTCTTTCACCGGACTTCGCATCGGTGTGGCTACCATGAAAGGATTGGCACACGCCGTAAACAAACCCTTGGTTGAAATTTCCACCTTGGATGCCCTTGCGGAAAATGTCCCCCACTTTTCGGGATATATTTGTCCGATGTTGGATGCCAGACGGCAGGAAGTGTATGCAGCAATTTATAAAGACGGTATAAAAATGATGGAAGATACTCCCCTACCGTTAACTGAATTATTTGCATTTTTCAAAGAACATCGGGGCAAGGTGCTGTTTTTGGGAGACGGTGCGGTAAACTATCGAGATGTTATCCAAAAAGCATTACCGAAAAAAGCCGTATTCGCTCCAGCGCATTTGGTCTTGCAAAGAGCCTCCTCCGTAGGGGTTGCGGCAATGCGGAAAATTGCAAACAAAAACACTGTTTCCTATGCAGATATATCCATTCGTTATTTAAAAGCATCACAACCGGAACAACAGTTTTTCAAAAAACAAAAAGAACAAAAAGAACGAAAATAGTTATCATCAAAAATACCTTTGTCTTCTTTGTGAAACAAAGGTATTTTTATATTCATTTCACAATCTTTTCAGCTAAACAAAACGAAAAAATAATTTTTCCATGAAAAAAGAAAAATTTCTAAAAATTTTATCAAAAAATACTTGACATTTTGTTTCTTGTTTGCTATAATATCATCCGTTGGCGAATGAAAAAGCTAATGTTACAATATGGCGGTATAGCTCAGTTGGCTAGAGCATGCGGTTCATACCCGCAGTGTCGATGGTTCAAATCCGTCTACCGCTACCATATGGGAGCATAGCTCAGCTGGGAGAGCATCTGCCTTACAAGCAGAGGGTCATAGGTTCGAGCCCTATTGTTCCCACCACGAAAAAGCACTTCTTTGGAAGTGCTTTTTTCATTTTCATTCCAATCACTGGTGATTTGCTTTAAAATTTCTAAAAATTCTTGCAATGTTCACAAACATATGTTACAATAATAACATTACAATGGATATTTATGGATATTCGGCGAATAAAAACATCGGAGAAGGTTATGTTTGGATATGTAAATGCACATACGGACCTATTAAGAGTCTGTGATTACAATGTGTTTCGCGGATACTATTGCGGTCTTTGTAAAATGCTTGGAAAACAATTTAATCAACTGACCCGATTTGGATTAAGCTATGATATGACCTTCCTTGCTATTTTAATATCTTCCCTGAACAAAAATGAAATCACACTAAAACGCCAACCGTGTGTTGCGCATCCTATCACCCGTCGTCCTGTGATTTCAGAGGATGAGGGAATCCGCTACAGTGCTGATATGTCGGTACTTCTCACCTACTATAAATTGAAAGATGACTGGGACGATGAAAAGTCCTTCAAAAGCTTTGCACGTCTGTGGTACTATTTTCCGATGAAAAGGGTACAAAAAAAACACCCCAAACAAGCAAATGCTATTCGGGAAAACCTAAAAAGGCTGAGCGAGCTGGAACAAAAAAACTGTGCAGTGGCAGATGAAGTTGCAGACTGTTTCGGAAAACTGACCGAAGCAATTTTTGACCGTAATGATGATAATTTGGCTTTAAAAACCCTGGGTTACCACATTGGTCGGTTCATCTATTTTACCGATGCTTATATGGATTTGGAACATGACCAGAAAAAGAAAAACTATAATCCATTTCTGGCAAGAAGCAAAAACAAGGTGCAAAAAGAAAACGTAAAAAACGAGCTTGTTCCTGCCCTTACCTATACATTAAGCGAAATCGCCAACGCATATGAGCTTTTAAAGATTTATAAAAACAAGGAGATTTTGGATAACATTATTTATCTGGGACTTCGCAAAACGGTGGAAAAATTTTAATTTGTTGATAGCTGCCGTTCTTAACATATTTCCCCCAAAAAAGGAGACAACTATGAATCCCTATGAAATTTTAGGAGTGAATCCCTCCGATAGCGACGAAACTATTAAAAAAGCATATCGGGAGCTGGTAAAAAAATATCATCCCGATAAATACAAAGACAATCCGTTGGAAGACCTTGCCAAAGAAAAGCTGCAGGAAATCAACCAGGCTTACGACCAGATTAATAAGGAACGCGGAAGTCGTGGCAATGCAAACTACTCTTCCAACAGCTATTCCGGTGCAGGAGGATATTCTTCCAATTCGAATTTCACCAATGTTCGAAACCTCATTCGCCAACGCCGTTTTCAGGAAGCGGAAGCAGAATTAAGCCGAAACAACAACGGTTCTGCAGAATGGCACTTTTTAACCGGCGTTATTTACTTGAACAAAGGCTGGCATTTTGAAGGGATTCAACATCTGCAGACTGCTGTAAACATGGACCCTATGAACATGGAATACCGCAATATGCTAAACAGTGTATCCCGCCGCCAACAGACCTATCAGCAAACCGGTAACACCTACGGTTACGGCGGTGGTATGAGCACCTGCGATTGCTGCAGCAATCTGTTGTGTGCAGACTGTTGCTGCGAAATGATGGGTGGCGACTTGATTTCTTGTTGTTAGGAAGGAATATTATGGCAAAAACAACGAAAAAAATAACCTTTTGTGCAATGCTCTCCGCTTTGGGAGCATTGTCTCTTATTATCACCAATATTTTACCAACCGTAACGGCATTTTTCTTTCTGTTCTCCACGTTTTTTACCTATATTGCTACGGAAGAATGCGGTATTCGTTACGGAATTTCCACCTGTGCGGTCATTACACTGCTGGGATTTTTGTTGGTAGCTGATTTTGTAACCATGATTGGCTACACCGTGATTATTACCCACTACCCCATCGTAAAGCATATTGTGGATCACAAAGTGTTCTCCAAACCCATCCGTTGGATTGTTAAATTGCTGTGGGTAAGCGTGTTATCGATAATTGCATATTTTATTATGGTGCAGTTTGCCCCCTTTGAAGATGCATTGTGGCTGTTATACGTGCTGCTGCTTGCTGTATTTGTGCTGTATGATAACGTATTGGAACGGGGTATTCAGTTTTATGCCATTCGTTTACGGAAATTTAAATTTTAAGAGAAAGGAATGTTTCCTATGAAAATCGGACTGGTTTTGGAAGGCGGCGGAATGCGTGGAATTTACACCATCGGTGTATTAGACTGCCTGATGGATGAAAACTTCCGCGCCGATTATGTAATCGGCGTGTCTGCAGGTGCCTGCAATGGGTCCTCCTATGTGTCGGGACAAAAAGGTCGGGCTTTCCGAACCAATACCGAATACATTGCCGACAGCCGTTATTTAAGTGTAAAAAACTACATCAAAACAAAATCATTATTCGGTATGAATTTTCTGTTTGATGAAATTCCAAATAAACTGATTCCTTTTGATTATGACGCGTTTTTCAACTCCTCTTGCGAGTTCACGATTGGGGTGACAGATGTCATCACAGGACGTGCCAAATATTTTGATAAATCACATATTGAGCCGAAAAACATTGTACTTCGTGCTTCCTCTTCCCTGCCTGTGTTTGCCCCCATTGTGGAGTACCAAGGCGGCAAATACTTAGACGGTGGCGTGACAGATTCCATCCCCGTGAAAAAAGCTTTGGAGGACGGTTGCGACAAAATTATCGTAATTTTAACAAGAGAACGGGGCTTTATTAAAAAACCGGAAAAATTCCGTAGTATTTATAAAAGAATGTACAAAAAATATCCCAAATTAGTGGAAGCTATGGATCACCGTCACGAAATGTATAATGAAACTCTCTCCTATTTGGAACAACTGGAAAAAGAAGGGAAAGCGTTTATCATTGCACCAGATTCTCCTCTCCCGGTAGGACGGTTTGAAAAAAATCCTGAGCAGCTGAAAGCTGTTTGGAAAATCGGTTATGATGATACGAAAAAACAAATGAAACAAATCTTCAAATTCACCGAAAAAACTCCCCTGGAGGAATGATTTATGGACCAGTTTTCCCGCACAGAATTACTGCTCGGAAAAGACGGCGTAGCAAAACTGAAGAATACTCATGTGGCTGTGTTTGGCTTAGGCGGAGTGGGTTCTTATACAGTGGAAGCCTTATGCCGTAGCGGTATTGGAACTTTCACATTGGTGGATAATGACACGGTATCACTCACCAATTTAAACCGTCAGCTGATTGCAACCCAAGACACCTTGGGACAGTATAAAACAGAGGTATCCAAAAAACGGATTTTATCCATCAATCCCAATGCAACAGTGCATTTAAAAACTGAGTTTTATCTGCCTGAAACCGACTTTGATTTTTCAGGTATTGACTATATCGTGGACGCCATTGACACGGTGACCGCCAAGCTTCACTTAATTGAAACGGCACACAAATTGCATATTCCCATCATTTCTTCTATGGGAACAGGCAATAAATTAGACCCCACGAAATTGGAAGTGACGGATATTTCCAAAACCTCGGTTTGTCCTTTGGCAAGAGTGATGCGGCAAGAGCTCAGAAAACGGGGAATCAACAGCTTAAAAGTGGTATATTCCAAAGAAGAACCGCTCATCCCCCAATATGATAACGACGATGAAGATAAAGGGATCACCGGACGAAAAGCTCCCGGAAGCGTTGCCTTTGTCCCCTCGGTTGCCGGACTCATCATCGCCGGCGAAGTGATAAAAGATATTGCGAAGAACAAATAAATAAAAAAATGCTGACCGATTTGGTCAGCATTTTTATTTTTTAGTATCGCTCTATTTATTGTTTTTGGAAAATCAGCATGGTGGAAGAATAATCCTTTTTATCTTCAAAATAAAGACCCACATTCATTAGGTAAGAACCGCTGTAGGTTTTACCGCCGGTTGTTTCCGTATATTTTGCGGTTTCATCCAAACCGCAAAGTTTCACATTGGTTTTCCCTGTGGTGCTTCTTGCACGGATGGTGTAGTAAGTGAGAACAACTCTGTCTTCGTGCACATATTCCCAGGAAGTATTGTTTCCTTCAAAGGGACTTGCCAGACGGTAGAGTTCCCCTCTCTGAATGATATCACGAATATCTTTATACAGTTTCACCTGTTCTTTTACAATTTCGATTTCCTCGTCGGATAAAGTGTTTAAATCCAATTCATAACCGAACTGACCTGCCATCGCAACGTGACCACGGAAGGTAAGGGGCGTGGTTCTTCCTACCTGATGATTGGGAACGGCAGAAATGTGTGCACCCATGGTGGAAGCAGGCATCACCATAGAAGTGCCGTGCTGAATGGAAAGACGCTCCACACCGTCGGTATTGTCGCTGGTCCAGTACTGGGGATAATAATAAAGCATACCGGCATCAAAACGTCCGCCACCGCCGGAGCATCCTTCAAATAACACATCGGGGAATGCAGAAGTGATTCGTTCCATCACTTCATAAATGCCCAACACATAGCGGTGCGCAAATTCCTGCTGACGCTGGGGCGGTAAAGATTTGGTGCCAAGCTCGGTGGCATTACGGTTCATATCCCATTTTACATAGGAAATGGGTGCAGATTTTAATACAGAACATACTGCATCCACAATATAATCACGGATTTCTTCTCGGGTTAAATCCAGCATCAGCTGGTTTCTTGCAGGAGTACATTTTCTTCCGTCAATGTGAATACACCAATCGGGGTGCGCTCTATATAAATCGCTGTCTTCGGAAATCATTTCGGGCTCAAACCAAAGACCGAATTTCATTCCCAACTCGTTTACTTTGGTGGCTAAGCTTTCAATGCCGTCGGGCAATTTGTTTTTGTCAACAACCCAGTCCCCCAAAGAACAGTTATCATCATTTCTTTTGCCGAACCAACCGTCATCCAGCACCATTAAATCAATACCGACAGACTGTGCTTTTTCGGCAATTTTCAAAATCTTTTCTTCGTTAAAATTAAAGTATGTAGCTTCCCAGTTATTGATTAAAACAGGACGTTTCTCGTCTCTGTATTTTCCGCGAACCAAACGGGTACGGTATAATTTATGGAAGGTTCTGGACATATTACCGAAGCCACAATCGGAATAGGTTAAAATCACTTCCGGTGCCTGAAATTTATCTCCGGGAGTTAACTGCCAGGAGAATCCAAAGGGATTGATTCCTACATTCACTCTTGCAGTATCAAATTCGTTCACTTCCACCTGCTCTAAATGGTTTCCGCTATACACGAAGCTAAAACCGTACACATCTCCCTGTGTTTCGGTGGCATATGGTCTTGCCAATGCTAAAAAGGGGCTGTGATGATGGCTTGAGGTCACACGTTTACTGTCAATTTGCATACAACCGTTTAAAAGCGGTCTTTTCTGAATGCTTCTCTCTTTTGCCCAAGCACCTTCCAAATGCACAAACTCATAATTTTTATCAAACAGATGAATGGTGGAAGAAAGCACACTTTTTAAGGTAACAATCCCGTTCCCGTCATTTTGCACACGAACACTTTTGGCAATGGCATCCACTTGATTAAAAACAGTATAAGAGAGTACCACTTTCACGCCGGTCAAACGGTCACAAAGAGTGATTTCCAGCGTTTCGGCCTCGCTGTCATTTTCCACATAGGTGGCAGGAAGTCCTTCAAGTTTCTTTTTGCCTTTGATGATTTTATAGCTTTCGTATTCAAAGCAGGTTACAGAGCTACCGTCTTCGTATTCTGCATGGAAGGCGGGTGTACGAAAATCCGCACTACCGTAGCAAGGATATTCCATGGGAAGCATATTAGTGCTCATAAAATGTTCGGGAACATCAATGGGTGAAAATGCCAACTCACCTGCAACGGGGAAATTATCTAAAATAGAGGCGTATTCATCAATCCGTTTTCCATAATATAAATGAAGCAAATGTTTACCGTCTAAAACGCCCAATACATAACTGGTGTTGGGAGTTTGTAAATGAAAAATTTGTTCTTTGGAACTATAGGAAATGCTCATAACCAAAATCTCCTTGTTCACGCAAAAAAGTTGTTATAATCATTATATCATAATTATCAATTTCGTCAATATTTTTCTTATTTTTTTAAAATTTTTTAAAATATGTAAAGGCAGTCAGATGACTGCCTTTTTTCTTAGGAGATTATCTTACGATAACGATTTCCTGAACCTGATCTTTATACTCACGAATCAGCACCAGTCTGGGGCTCTTCGCGTCGTATTTCTGAATGTCGCCTGCATCGGCTAACTTCACCTGAGTGGAGGATTTGGTGGTATCCACAGACACTACCTTCACGCCGTCTAAAGCGAAGTTTTCCACGCTGCCGCCGTTTACGGTAACATTGATAGAGGATGCAAACTTACGGTCTACTTTACCGTAGATTAAACGCATATCGCCGTCGGTTTTGGAAAACTCGGTTGCTTTGTTTGCTACCTCGAAGAGTACGGTGATTTTGTCAATCGCACCCTGGGAATTGGTTCTAAACTGAATCACATCCCCTGCTTTTAACTGTTCGCCTTCGCCGTTTACTAAAATACCCTTTTCAGCGGTTTCTAAGGCAATCATCTGACCGTTGTGGGCAGCATATAATTTATCTACGATTTCGCCCTTATCGTTTCTGGACTGAGAAATCTTATTGATAACCGCAATAGGACTTTCGTTACTGGTCAGACCGGTAGAGTTTTTCACAATAATCACTTTTGCAGTTAAGTCTTCGCCTGCATCATAGATTTCCACATCATATAAGCCGCCGTCTTCAAACATGGATTTGTTTTTGATTGCGTAATCGTCGGAATTAGTTGCAGTTGCAGGAATATCAAATACTAAAGTGGAATCGGTAATCACATAAGAACCTAATTTCGAAGAAGTTTTCTTATAAGCGGTATTGTCGCCTTTGTAGTTCATTACAAATTTATCCTTGTTGATGGTAACGCCGCTACCGGAAACATCTTCTGCGGTGTTTAACTTGGTGAGTTTCCCGTCAGAGTTTAATTCGTAAGTGATTAACTGTTTGGTTACTTTGCCATCTGCTTTTAATTTTTCCAACACGGTTTTTGCCGCTTCACGGATGCCTCCGTTTAAGGAGATTTTATCGTGGGAAGAAAGGATTACCACTTCCCCGCTCATAGTATACAGTTTCAGGTCGATATGGTCGTCCATACCGTCTGCTTCTGCAGCATCCAGAAGATATGCGTACTTATCGGATAAGGTAGAATTGGTGTTTACTGCTGCAATTCTGCCTCTGATATCTAAGAAGAAGGTACCTTCGTCATCTAATTTAATTTCGCCGGTGTAGTTGTCTGCTTTCTGATAGAATTTGTCGCCGATTTTAAATTTGTCGCCTTCCATTTCTACCACAGCGCCTTCTGCTTTATCAGTAATAACAGTTGCTTTTAACACATCTTGTGCTTCATTTTCCAAATAGGAAATGACCATCCATTCTTTTAAGTCTTCAAATTTGAAGGGGTTGCCGTTTTTATCGGTTAACGAGAATTTTACACCGGTTTCTTCCGGGTCAAAGGATAAAGAAGGATTGCCGTATTTGTCGGTCACGGTGTAAGAAAGGTTACTGATACCGTCTACTACCAAGTTTTTGTATTCGTTTACAAATACCACATCGTAGGTGTCGTCGGAATCTGCATCCAACAGCTGCACATTACCCGCTAAAGTGCCATTTTCTTTGATTTTCGCTTCATCAAAGGTTACGAAAGTGCCATTATAAATCATCTTGGCAGATGCGGCGATTTTCACAAACTTGGTTGCCTTATCGGTATCTTTGTTCTGCCAGTAGTTGATTCTGCCTGCTTCCACGGTTTCAATGTTGGCTCCGTCGATAGCCAGTGTTTTGTTTCTGCCGTTTTCAGGTCTTACTAAAATCACGGTTTTATCGCCGTTGTCGTCAGTTCTTACATAGTAGCTTACACGGTATCCCAAGTAATTTGCCGCATTTTCGTCGGTAGTTTCATAAACCACGGAATCAATTTCAATCTGGTTTTTTTCCAGACCGCTTGCGGAAGTCAGCTTGGTGTAGTAGTTCCCGGTCACCTGTCCCTGGAAACGTTCGGTGGACAGATATTCTTTTAACACAGTTTTGTCGGTAATTTCAAAGTTAGAGTTGGAACCGAATCCGGTCTGCTCCATCATACCGATGGTTAATGCATTATAGGTTAACAATGCCGCAGTACCACGTTTGGTTACTTCGCTGCCGCTACCTGCTGCATTTTTAGTAAAACCGTACTGGTTTGCCACCTGCAAGTAACCGTGAGGGTATCCGCCTTTCGCTTCTGCCGCCAGCTCATAACCTAACATACGGATTAAAATAGTAACTGCTTCCTGGTAGGAAATTCTGTCTTCAGGACGGAAGTTACCATCCGGATCACCCACAATCAGATTTTGGTTAGCTGCAACATTAATATAGCCGTTTGCCCAGTAATCTGAGGTCACATCCAAAAATCTGTTGCTTCCCTGAGATGCCTCTGCAGAATCCTCAAGTCCCATAGTGTGAATCGCTATTTTTGCAAACTCAGAACGCTTGATGCCATCATCAGGACGGAAATTTCCGTCCGGGTCACCCACCATAATGCCGAGTGCTCCAAGCACTGCGCCTGCATCTTCGTATTTGGTTCCCGCCAAGTCAGAAGAAACATTGTACGCAAAGCCGGTAACACTCATACCGATGAGCATAATAAAGCCAAGCACCATTGCAAGAGTTCGCTTCATCATTTGTGACTGTTTCGTCATACTTTTCTCCTCCGTTTTAAAATAAAATGAAAATTGCTTACATACCAAGAGCCACGGCAAATGAGCCGTTTTTCTTAATATGTAAGCAACAGGAGGAGAAATAACAGGTATGTAAGCTTTTTGGGGAGGGGTTCGTTTGCTACAAGACAATCTTAGCACAGAATATACCCGAAATCAATGCAAAAAAATTTCCATTTTGACGATTTTGAAAGGAAGTTTCTTACAGAAAAGTCAATTTGGAAAAAAGATGTTTTTTTCTAAAAAAATACAGGTTGTCTTCTTGACTATTATTCTTTTTTATGCTATAGTAAAATAGATATAGAGTAAAAATGGAAAAGTTATGCAAATGACTTTTGTAAATTGCAAACTTCCAAAAAGACTGAGGGCAGTATGAAACAGCAAAAACACTTTTTTGGCGGCTTTAAAAAAGGAGACTTTTTGATATTTGGCCTGATTGCAGCTGTAATCATTTCATCGGCAATCGGCTTTTACAAAGCTCCCCTTTCTGCCCATACCGTAAAAATATATGTAGATTCCCAAGAATATGCCACCTACGCTATTTCCGAAGGCTTCGAAAAAAATGTTACCGTAAAAACAGATTACGGCTATAATCTGATATCGGTACAATCCGGGCAAATTCAGATTACAGAAAGTGACTGCCCGGGGCATGACTGCATTCATATGGGAAGCATCTCCAAAGCCGGCGATATGCTGGTCTGTTTACCGCATAAACTTCTGATTACACTGGAAGGAGGCGATTCGGTTGATGCCGTCTCCTATTAAAAGCAAGGCTACAAGGCTCAGTGTACGGGCCCTTTGCCTGGCAGCACTGTTTGTCCTCTCCTGGTTAGAAGCAATGGTCCCGCTAGGGGTTCCCGGTGTAAAATTCGGGTTTTCCAACCTGGTGATTTTGGTTTTTTTATCCGTGTTTGGCTTTTGGGAAGCCCTTTTGATGACAGGGATGAAAATTCTGATTTCCGCTTTTGTGTTTCAGGGAGTTTCTTCCCTATTGTTCACAATGGCTGGAAGTTTAGCTTCCTGCTTCAGTATGGCGCTCGTGTTTCCGCTATATAAAGCCGAAAAAATTTCTATGGCAGGTGTCAGTGCGGTGGGTGGATTTTTCCACATCACTTTGCAATATCTGATGTCTTCACTGGTTTTACGCTCCTCAGCCGTGTTCGGAATCTATCCCCTCGCAGCAGCTATTACCCTGTTCACTTCCCTCATCATCGGATTGCTGGCTGAGCTGCTCACAAAGCGTCTTTCTCACAGTTGATTTTTATAAATTTCCAAGGAGGAATCCTACTATGGCAAAAAGTACAAAAAAACACTTTTCTGTTCTGGCGGTATTGCTGATTTTGGTGGTAGGCGTTGTATTCGGCGAAATTATCACCTACCTGACCAAAGATGTTGCCGCACTCAACTGGTTGAATATCGGATACACATTTGGTCTGCAATCCCCTCTGGTGCTGGATTTGTCCGTCATTTCTTTAACCTTGGGATTTGCTATTCACATCAATATTGCAGTGCTGTTGGGGATTCTTCTCTCCTCACTGTTTTACCGGTTTGTATTTTAATTCATCTCATATATAAGTAAGATTGGAGAAATGTAACAATGTCTATGTTTGCAAGAGATATCGGTATCGACTTAGGTACCGCCAACACCTTAATCTACGTGAAAGGAAAAGGCATCGTATTAAGAGAACCTTCTGTGGTTGCGATTAACCGTTATACGAAAGAAGTATTGGCAGTTGGGAACGAAGCCAAAGAAATGGTGGGCAGAACTCCCGATAGCATTATTGCAGTCCGTCCGTTAAGCGAAGGGGTTATTTCTGACTTTGCCATGACCTATAAAATGATTAAGTTTTTCTTAAAAAAGGTCTTAAAGGGCGGTATTTTCGCAAAACCCCGTGTAGTAGCCTGCGTACCTGCCGGCGTTACGGAAGTGGAAAAGCGCGCTGTGGAAGATGCAGTAATCCAGTCCGGTGCGAAAGAAGTATATATTGTGGAAGAATCCATGGCATCTGCTGTGGGTGCAGGTCTTCCTATTATTGATCCTTTCGGTAATATGGTATTAGATATCGGTGGCGGTACCAGTGAAGTAGCAGTTATTTCTTTGGGTGCCATCGTAACTGCAAAAAGTGTTCGTGTAGCAGGTGATGCTTTTGACGCTGCGATTGCAAACTACATCAAAAAGAACCATAATCTGCATATTGGAGACAGAACTGCAGAAGCAGTAAAAATCCGTATTGGTTCCGTATACGAATGTGCAGGTCTGGAAGATGCAATTGATGTGCGTGGCCGTGATTTAATCTCCGGTCTTCCCAGAAACATTGAAATCACAGCATTAGAGGTAAGAGAAGCTTTGGAAGAGCCTATCACCAATATTGTAGATGCTGTAAAAGAAACACTGGAAACAACTCCGCCGGAATTGGCTGCAGATATCGTGGAAAAAGGAATCACCTTAACCGGAGGCGGTGCGCTTCTGCGCGGTCTGGATGCTCTTCTGACCAAAGAAACCATGTTACCTGTAAAAGCTGCTGAAAATGCTTTAGACTGTGTAGCACTGGGTGCAGGCCTCTTGTTGGAAGAAATCGACGTATTAAAAATGCTCAATAACGACAGACGGCAAATGAAACATTATCGCAGATAATGTTTGCTAAGATAATGGTTGGAGGTATGCCCTTCCCGGGGCATACTCCTTTTTTCTCATCGCATTTGTTTGGGAGGTGAATTTGTTTGAGAAGAAGCAGTCGAAAAAAACCGCTCATTTTTATTTTCGTGTTTGTAGTGATCGTATCCACGTTACTCATTACCTCAGCAGTCAACCGTGGCAACGTGACTTTTTTAGATAATATTGCAAATGTAACCGTAAAACCGGTTGCGCAGTTTTTTAATAATATTGCTAATTCTGTGAACGGATTTTTCAATTATTTCCAAGATAAACAAGGGCTGGTTCAATCCGTAAACGAACTGACTTATAAAAATAATTTGCTGGAACAGCAGAATGCTTCCCTGGCATCTTTAGAAACTGAGAACGAACGTCTCAGAAATCTTTTGGAATTAAAAGAAAAATATCCGGAATTTCAAACAACTGCTGCATCCGTCATTGCAAAGGACGGCGCAAACTACGGCAGATTTATCACCATTGATAAAGGTCAGGAAAGCGGAATTTATGCAAATCAGGCCGTTATCTCTCAGAATGGTCTGGTCGGATTGGTATTTGAATCCGGTTTCGGGTGGGCAAAAATCCAGACCATTTTAGACCCGACCACTTCAGTTGGTTGCCGTATTACCCGTACCGGTGATGTATCTGTAGCAGAAGGTGACAACGCTTTGGTAAACGACGGTATGCTCAAAATGTTGTATGTATCCAAGCAGTTTTCTATTTTAGAAGGAGATATTGTGGAAACTTCCGGCCTGGGTGAAATCTATCCACGGGGAATCCCCTTAGGAAAAATTAAAGAAATCAAAATTTCTGAAAATGAAAACTCTCAATATGCCACAATCCAACCAATCGTGGATTTCACAAACATTCAGGAAGTGTTAGTGGTAACCGCAAAATAATCCTGTTCAGAAAGGACTCCGAATATGTTTCAAACCAAATGGGTCAAAGTGTTGAAGCAATGTCTTTTGGCAGCTGTAGTATTTTTATTACAGCTTATTTTTGCTGACAGAATCCGTTTTTTCGGTGTGGCTCCTAATTTTGTGTTGGCATTCGTGCTGGCGGTTTCCTTTTTGCGCAAGCCTCACTATTCATTCTACTCTGCATTCATTTTAGGTTTCTTTATGGACAGTATGTCCGGCAGATTCTTCGGTGCCTATACAGCGCTGTTTGCCTTGGTAGCTTTCGGCATCCGTGAATTTTATCACAGTGCCTTCTCGGAAAACTTTGTAATTGAAGCCATCTACGGATTCATTACCTGCTTTTTATATTCTCTGTGCTATGCATTCTTCACCTCCTTATTTGAAGGAAATTTTATGGTTTTATTTACTCGCACAGCACTAATCGAATTTATCTATAACTTTATCATCTTCTTTTTAATGCTCATCATTCAAAAAAGAAATCTAAAACAGCACAGGAGTGTGTTCCGCCTATGAAAAACAATCTGTTATCACGCCTGGGCATTATCATAGCAATTACAGTAATATTCCTGTTGGCAATTGTGTTTCGCCTGTTCTCCCTGCAAATTGTCAACGGAGAGGAATATGCACAGGCTTCTATCAAACGAACTGTAAAAACAGTTCCATTAAAAGCAGAAAGAGGAGAAATTCTCGACCGCTACGGAAGAGTGATTGTATCCAGTCAAATTACCTACAATCTGGAGATTTCACAATATAAAAAAGACAAAACATGGGTAAACGATACCGTTTATAACCTAATTCTTCTGATGGAAAAAGAAGGCCAGGAATTTATGGAAAATCTCCCGATTTCTGAACTGCCCTACACCTATACTCTCCCGGAAGAAGAAGTCAAAGCTTATCTTATCAAAATGAATTTACCCGAAAACCTGACAGCTGCGGAATGTATTGCTGCATTAGCGGAACGGTATGACGTTTCTGAGCAAATCCCCCAGGATTACCACAGAAAAGTAATTGCAGTCCGTTCAGAAATGGAATTGCGGGAGTTTTCTCAGAACAACTCTTTTGTATTTGCAAAAAATGTAAATATGAACGTGGTTACCGTTATCAAAGAAAACGACAGAAGCTATCCCGGCGTCAACATTATGACCTCTTACGACAGACTGTATCCCGAAAAAGTAAGTCCTCATCTTTTGGGTCGGGTTGGTTTGATATACAAGGAGGAGTATGATCAACTCAAGAAACTGGGTTACGGTTTTACCGACATCATCGGCAAAGAAGGTATTGAAAAAGTTTATGACCTGGAATTAAAAGGTACTGACGGTGTTTTAAAAATCCAGCAAAACGAATTTGGGAAAATTACCGACACTGAAGTTTTAAAAAATGCAGTCCCCGGAAATGACATTATCCTAACCATTGACTTGGAGCTTCAGAAAACTGCAGAAAAAGCCTTGGAGGATGTGATTAAGGAGCTGCGCCTGACGATTCCGGACGTAGGAGGTGGCGCCATTACCGTGGTTGATGTACACACCGGTGAAGTTTTGGCTATGGCATCCTATCCTGACTACGATATTGAAACCTTTCAAAAGGATTACACCAAAAACTACAACAATCCGTTAAACCCTTTTTGGAACCGTGCAATCTCCGGCACTTATGCGCCGGGTTCCACCTTTAAAATTCTGACGTCTCTGGCAATTTTAGAAGAAAACATTGCTTCTCCTGATGACTATGTTTATGACCAGGGGAAATATATGTACTATGACGATTATCAGCCCACTTGCCACGTGTATCCCGGTAATCACGGTTACGTAAATGTGGCAGATGCAATCAAAGTATCCTGCAACTACTATTTCTACGAGAACGGCCGTAAACTTGGCATTGAAAAGCTGAATGAATATGCTAAAAAAGTCGGATTGGGTGAATATACAGGCATTGAAATCCCCGGCGAAGAAAAAGGTATTCTGGCTGGTCCTGCCTATCGTGAAAAAATCGGAAAACCCTGGTATCCCGGTGATGTTTTGCAAGCCTCTATCGGACAATCGGATAACCTGTTCACTCCCCTGCAGCTTTCCAACTATATTGCCACTGTAGTGAATGGCGGTACCCGATATGAAGCCCATTTGCTATACAAAATCAAGGATTATTCTACCGGCGAAATCAAAGAAGTTCAACCGAATGCAGTGGAAACGCTTTCTATCCGCCCGGAAAACTATAAGGCTATTATGGAAGGAATGCGGTCAGTTACCGAAGACGGTACTGCAAGTAATGTATTCCAGGATTTCCCCATTGCAGTGGGTGGTAAAACCGGTACCGCAGAAGTCCCCGGCACAAACAACGGTCTGTTCGTTGCCTTTGCTCCTTATGACAATCCCCAAATTGCCATTTCTGTTGTAGTAGAGCATAGCGGACACGGAAACTCCATCGCTCCTGCCGCAAGAGAAGTGATTGCACAGTATTTTCATAATGAACAGGAAGAAACCATGGAAGATAACGATAAATTCCAAATGAAATAGAGGAATCAAAATGGAACGACTGGATAAAATTCTAGCCAATGCGATGATAGGCTCCCGAAAAGAAGTCACCAAACTGATTCGTGCAGGAGCAGTAACAGTCAACAAAAGTGTTGTCACAGATCCTGCCATGAAAGTTGATCCTAATGATAGCAATATTGCAGCAAACGGTGTTTTAATCTGTTACCGTGAACATTTTCATCTGATGTTGAATAAACCGGATGGCTATATCTGTGCCACAGAAGATATGAGAGAGAAAACTGTTTTGGATTTACTTCCCGATGACGAATTCCCCAAAAACAGAATATTTCCTGCAGGGCGGCTTGACAAAGACACCGAGGGTTTTGTGTTTTTAACCACAGACGGAAAGCTTGCCCACCGGATCACCGGCCCGAAAAACCACGTCAACAAAAAATATTATGTAGAAGTGGACAAACCGCTTTTATCTGAATGGACCAATCATTTCAAACAAGGAATCACCATTGATGACGGTTATCAATGTAAACCGGCATTCTTGGAAATCTTGTCTGATTTCAGTTGTTATCTCACCATTTTTGAAGGAAAATTCCATCAGGTAAAACGAATGTTTGAAGCTCTCGGCACCACAGTTACCTACTTAAAACGGGTGCAAATTGGAAGTTTGTTATTGGATGAAAATCTACATTTAGGAAAGTATCGTGAAATAACCCACGAGGAAATAACTCTTTTGGAAACTGTTCCGGACAAATACAAGGAGAACCTATGAGAACCGACGATTTTAACTACGTGCTACCCGAAGAAATGATAGCACAAACCCCCTTAAAAGACCGCACTGCCTCCAAAATGATGGTGCTGGATAAAGAAACCGGCCACATCATCCACAGTCGGTTTTATCATTTAATTGAATATGTAAAACCGGGTGATGTTTTAGTATTTAATAACACCCGTGTACTCCCTGCCCGTCTGTACGGTATAAAAGAAGGCGGAACGGCTCATATTGAGGTGCTTCTGTTGAAACGTCGTAATTTAGACGAATGGGAAGTCTTAATGAAGCCTGCCAAACGAATTAAATTAAACGGAAAAATTATTTTTGGCAACGGTGAGCTTGTTGCTGAAGTGATTGAAGAATTAGATGACGGCGGACGAATTGTGAAATTTACCTACGATGGCGTGTTCGAAACCATCTTAGAAAAACTGGGAAATATGCCCCTCCCCCCATACATCAAAGAAAAACTGGAAGATAAAAACCGTTATCAGACCGTTTATGCCAAATTTGACGGTTCTGCTGCTGCTCCCACCGCAGGACTTCACTTTACCGAAGAATATATCAAACGATTAGAAGAAAAGGGTGTTATCACCTGCTATGTGACACTTCATGTAGGTTTGGGAACATTCCGACCTGTCAGCGTGGAGGATGTGAACAACCATAAAATGCATAAAGAATGGTATCAGGTTCCCAAAGAAACGGCTGATATTTTAAATCTTGCAAAAAAAGAAGGCAGACGGATTATTTCAGTTGGTACCACCAGTCTTCGCACCTTGGAGGCAATGGCACAGGAACAGGGTGGTATCGTTCCCTGCTCCGGTGAAACCGAGATTTTTATTTATCCCGGCTACGAATTCCAAGTAATCGACGGGCTGTTGACCAACTTTCACTTACCGAAATCCACTCTTCTGATGTTGGTTTCCGCATTATCCGACCGTGAAAAAATCTTAAATGCCTACGAAAAAGCCAAAGAAAATGGCTATCGTTTCTTCTCATTTGGAGATTGTATGCTGCTCATATAAAAACAAAAAAGCTTTTGCAATGCAAAAGCTTTTTTTATGCTAAAATCTCAATTGATTCCGGCAAACACTCTTTTTTTGTGCAAACCGCAATTTGATAATTATCATATTTTTTTGTAAAGAAAGCAATCT
The DNA here is from genome assembly GCA_045540295.1 of Clostridia bacterium. GTDB lineage: Bacteria > Bacillota > Clostridia > UMGS1840 > UMGS1840 > SIG452. The sequence continues at coordinate 12,505 of JAZQGY010000029.1, read as the reverse complement.
CTTTGGGATATTCGGAAAGATGCGAAAACCCTTTCATCCCCTCTCCCGTATATTTCACATAGCTTTCTTTTTTCGTCCAGATTTCAAAAAAATCTTTGGTACCGTTTTTCTTTACTCTCTCTTGTTCCGATTGGCTAAAATACTTTTCCACCGTTTTCGGGCGAATTTTGGTGATTTTTTCGATATCTGCACCCACAGGAGTATCTCCCACTGCCAAAAGCAAATAATCGCCACTATGAGAAAGATTAAAATGATATGGGCAATCTTCAACACACGGTTTGCCGTCACGGTTTATTTGGAGGTCACTTATATCAAATAACTCGGAAAAAACTTTCCTAATCGCATACTCTCCCGCCAGCTTTTCAATCTCCCGTTTGGTAGCATCGGGATATTTTTCACGAAAAGGTATCATAGAAAACAAAAAAACTCTTGTTTGCATCTTATCCATTCACCGCATCAATGAATTTTTTCATTCCCAAATTACCTGCATCCGTATTCTTGAATACAGCACAGTTTTCTAAAATCTTTGCAAAAATCTGCCCCACTTCTTCTTTTTTGGAATCGGTCAATTCTCCCAATTCCGTTTGTAAGCGAGCCGGAAGCACCGCCAGTCCCATTGCCTCAATCAAACCGATATTTTCTTTTTTAATATGGTGATATTCGCTATGGGGATGGAAAATTCCTAAAGGGTGTTCATCTGTTGTACGGTTATTGCGTAAAATCAAATCTAATTCAAAATGCCCGTCACGGGATCGTGCAATCGGTGTAACAGTGTTATGGGGTTGGTCAGTATATGCTAAAATATCGCAAGATTCATCGGAGTAATTTCTCCAGGTGGTCAGAATTTTATCGCCCAAATCACAAAGCTCCTGAATAGAATCTCCAATCAGACGAATGGTAGAAAGTGCCCAATCCACCACATAGGCTTTCACATTGGGAAAACCATTGAAGCAAACATCAAAACGACTGCCGCATTTTGCCATAGGAAACTGATAATTTCCGCCTTGAAAATGGTCGTGCGTCAGAATAGAACCTCCCACGATTGGCAAATCGGCATTGGAACCGATAAAATAGTGCGGAAACTGTTCCACAAAAGCAAGCAGTTTTTCAAACGTTCCACGATGAATCTTCATGGGGGTATGCTCACAATTTAACACGATGCAATGCTCATGATAGTACACATAGGGAGAATACTGAAGTGCCCATTTTTCACCACACAACTCTACGGGAATAATTCTGTGATTAGCTCTTGGCGGATGATTCATATGTCCGCGGAACCCCACATTTTCCGGACACAACAGACATTTGGGATATCCTGTCTGCTTTTGTGTTTTTGCTGCTGCAATTTCCTTGGGGTCTTTTTCGGGTTTGGACAGATTGATCGTGATATCCAATTCCCCATATTCAGTTTTGGTTTTCCATTTCACATTCCGTTTCACACGGTCTGTCATGATATAATTGGAATTTTTAGAAAGTAAATAGAATAAGTTGGTTGCCTGTTTGGGATTGGTATCATAAGCATTCCAGAAGTCACGAATCAAAACACCCGGAGTAGGCACAAAATAATCCATAATTTCTGCCGATAAAATATCCCGGTAAGTAATTGTGTTCTGTTCTAATTTCCCATTTTCAAACGCAATATCGCACAATCCTGCCAGAATTTCCTCCAGATTCTTATGAGCAGTATATTCTACCCGCTCAAAGGAAGAATCCCCCACAAGATTTAAAATGCGGTTTGCCACGTAGCTTTCATCCTCTGCGGTGATCATAGCCCGTTGCTGTCCGTAATCTAATAACTCAGATAAAAGTTCATTAATCATAATACCCTGATGCCTCCATGATTTCTAATAAAGAGAATATGGCATTTTCCTTCGCCAAATACGTTTTCGATGGCAGATTTAAAAGAATCCACCATATCAGCCGGCACAAAATTCTGGGTAGTGCCGCCGAATCCCCCGCCATGCACACGATATGCACCTTTTCCATCCAAAATACTTTGTGCAATATAAATGGCAAGAGATAATCCCTGCTCATTGGGATTCACATTAGCATACACATTCTGCAGGAATCGGAAAGAAGAATTTCCGGACGCTATGATAGCCTGTTTAAAGGCATCAAAATCACCTTTGTTTAATGCGGCTACCTCTTCTTCCACACGTTTGTTGTCGTCTAAATAGTGAAAAGCACGAAGTACGGCACGGTCGCCAAACTGTTCCCGCAACGAAACAATATTGGAAAGAATCTGTTCCTTTTCAATTTCTCTTAAAACAGACTTTCCAAAATATCCCGCAATAGCTTTCATTTCCGATGGAATACTTGCATATTCATTGGTTAAGTCTGCATGATTTCCGCCGGTATCCACAATACAAAGTGCATATCCGCTTTTAGAAAAGTCAAAATTAACTTTTTCAATCATGGGATGTTCTTTGTTCTTAAAATCTATCGTAATAATTCCACCCACAGAAGATGCCATCTGATCCATCAGTCCGCAGGGCTTTTTGAAATATTCATTTTCGGCATACTGTGCCATTTTGGCAATCTCCACCGCAGACACCGCCCCGTCATTATACATGCCATTTAACACGGTTCCAATCAACACCTCAAAAGCGGCAGAAGAGGAAAGTCCGGAGCCTTTCAACACATTGGAAGTTATATACGCATCAAAACCGCCGATATTGTATCCCAACTGTTTGAAACGTGATACCATCCCACGAACCAAAGATACAGAAGTTTCAGCTTCCTCGTCATGAATCTCCAAATCATCAATAGCAATCCGGTCTGCAGGATACCCCTCGGATTTGATACAGATCAAACCGTCCTCATTCTTGGAAGTAACGGCAATCACATCTAAATTAACGCTTCCTGCCAACACTTTTCCAAGATTGTGGTCCGTATGGTTTCCACCGATTTCGGTTCTGCCGGGAGCAGAATAAATTGCCAGATCATCTCGGTCACCATACAATTCGCAAAAAGATTCAATTGCTTTTATGTAGCGCATCTTCTGTGCTGCTATATGCTCATGTCCGTAAAGTTCCGCAAGACGGATATCTGATGTTTCTACCAATTTGATAAGAGTTTCTTTATTTGCCATAACAATCCTCCTGTAATCTCTCTTAATCATTTTATTTTATGGCTTACACCGTCCGCAAGGTTCAAAGCCTCTTTCAACAGCATCCTCGTAAGCAATAGCAATCTTGGACTTGGAAAGTGAACTGCAACCGTCACGGTGAAACTTAGTTCCGGATTTTGTTAAATATACTGTGGATCCGGCTTGTGCATGTGTTGTCACAGAAACCGTATCCGCTGTGTTTGGTTTATCCGCTTCCGCAGGAGAAGGTTCCGAAGTTTCCGATATTGCGGAAGCTGACTCAATGTTTTGTTCAGGTAAAGATGAAATCGTCGTTTCCCCTGTCACAATCTCACCGGATTCCGTCGCCCAAACGGGAGGCGCCTGGTAAATTTGCCGATACTGATACAACAATGTAACACAGTGAACATTAATCAATAAACTAAAGCTAAGGAGAACAGCCACAATCCAAGGTGTCCATTTTCGAAATTTTTCCGGCATATTCCTCCCCCTTTTGCACTTTATTTACTGATTTTTCAAAAACCAATAATTTACAACATTTTTATTATATCCCGAATCCCGGATTCTGTCAATAAAGATTGAAAAAATATACAAAAATTTCAGCTTTAGATATTGACAAATCAAAAAAAATCGTGTATAATGTCACAGTATCAAATATTTAGGGGTATAGTTCAGCTGGTAGAGCGACAGTCTCCAAAACTGTAAGTCGTGGGTTCAAATCCTACTGCCCCTGCCACCTAAAAGTCTGTAACCGCAAGGGTTACAGACTTTTTTTGTGCGCTGTTCTAACTTTTGTTCTAACTTTTTTCCCGAAATCTATTGCAGCAGAGACTTTTTGAAGAGGTTCAATGTGTCACGGTTTAAATCTTGCTTAGCATGGACGTATGTTTTTTCGGTAATCTGTGTACCGCTGTGACCTAAGTATTTTGACACGCTGTATATGGGAATGTTTTTGTCAACCATGATGCTGGCTACCGTATGGCGAAGTCTGTGCGGTGTGATACGTTTGCCGAAATATTTCATCGTCAGATTTCCGATTTGGCGAGTCACCTGAGTGTCGCTGTACGGACGGCCGTCAGGATATTTAATCACGAGGTCGTTTTGAATGTAGTCCGCTCCAAAAAGTTCACGGTACTCTGTCTGTTTGGCTTTTTCCTGTTTCAACAGTTCAACCAATTCATCGCTGATATACATCGTTCGGTTACTGCTCTGGGTTTTCGTATTGTATACAATGGCATCCTTGGATACACTGGTTCTGGTGGCACAAATACGGATTTCTCCGTGCTCTAAATCCACGTTTTTCCATTCGATACCTAACAGCTCACCGCGACGGATTGCAGTCTCACACAGCAGTTTAATCGCAAGATACAGTCGGTGTGATTTGGCATTTTCCAAAAAGAATTTGTATTCGTCTTCCGTCAGTGTTTCAATTTTTGTGGGCTCCACACGAATAAAGCGTACCCTATCGTGGGGATTCGTCACAATCAAATCATCATAAAATGCATCGTGGAAGGCTTTGGATAAAACACCCTGCTGGTTGCGGACGGTTTTGGGAGACAGCTTCTTCGTTTTCTCGCAATAATCGTAATACTTACGGAGTACCGAAGGTCTCACGTCCTGCAGTTTCATATTTAACCGCTTAAAATACGGCAGAATATGCATATTCAGATAACTTTTGTAATTCTTTCTGGTGGTTTCACGAACCTCTGTCGTTTCTACCCATTCCGTCAGGTACTGGTGAACCGTGATGTTGGTAGGCATTACCTCCAAATTTTCCATGGTGTGATACTCTTCCAGGGCTTTGGTCAGCATGTCCGTTGCTTTCCATTTGTTCCCCTTCACTTCCAAACCTGTTGCAATCCATTTCTTATTCGGTTTTGTATTGAGAACGATGTAAAAGTATTTTTTTCCGTTTTTTAGTGTTTTTGTCTGTAGGCTACCTGTCATATTTTTCTCCTTTCATTCTGTACCCTACATACACGTATACTGTAATTATATAGCATGTATGCAGGATATGCAATAGCTTCTGATTAATTTTTTTGGTTTTCTATCAACTGTACAATTGCATTCTTGGGAATACGGTATTTTCCTGCAATCAGAAACGACGGTATTTCCCCTGTTTGCAACAGTTTATACGCTGAATTCTTACCGATTCTCAGTAGGTCACATAAATCGGTCACGCTTAAAATATCCTGATAATTTTCGAACATAATATTTCCTTTCTTTTGGTAAAGTTTTTCTCGGGCAAAATCCCGAAATCTTCTGCTTTTCTACGTCTTTTGGGGGTCAAAATACCACTTTTTTAAAGTTATTCGGCGAGAATTTTTCAGTCCTCGCGCGCGTAGTGAAAAACGGCTTCCAAAACAAAAAAAGCCACAGAAACAATCACAGTTCAAGCCTTAAACGACCTGTTAGATGTGGCAAAACTCATTGCCAGAGAAAGTATCGAAGAATATAAACGGCTGGTGAATAATGTCCCAGACGCAGCATTCAGAAGAGATACCTATAACAAGCTCGTCGAATGCGAAAGATTATGCTTCAATAGCTCTGATCAAAACATCGAACAGAAAACTTACTCATCCTTAGACGATGTTATGATGCAATTTTCAACTACAACCGATGTCCCCACCAAACGGCGTAGTCTCCCCCTCCCGTTGCATCTAAACTCAAATCCGCCGTGTTCCCCAAAACGGCAAATACAAATCATCGCTGATTGCTAAAAAACTGTTTTCACTACACAACTGTTTCCCCACAAAAATTCTGTGTCGATTCTTTGAAATTTAAAAAAAACACATGTGTACGTATTCACAAATTAGAAAATTGCATACCCCCTCAGAAGCCAGTAATACCAACGCCTCCAGGGGAGTCATAAATCAAAAATTATAAAAAATAACAAAAAAAAGCCCATTTCAACACTGAAACAGACTTTAGTATTTTATCATTTTTTAGTTAGGTTACCAAAAGAAAAAATCACATTTTTAACAGATAACATAGTTTTATAAATTATGGGTCAAGTCAGATTTTCTCCCGAATAAATTTCATACCAAAACATAATAATTATAAAACGCAACCCCACCGCTACAGCACAACGCTCAAAATCGATGCATGCTTCATTTTTATCTTTCAGCAACACCTGACACTACCGAGACAGCATGCAAAGTTTTAGATGCTATTCTCGACGTTTCTGACGGTCTCTTATCCAACAAACAAAATCTCTTCTTCCCTTGAAATCTCGCTGTATTCAACGTTTTTGAGCCCTCCAAGTGGCAAAAGGAACTACATTTCCATCTTTTCAGTAATTATGAAGGCATTCTTCATATCGCACCTCATTCTTTAACCAAAAACAATATTACAAATCACATCCAAAATGTACCCTGCTTTCTCATAACGATTCTTCTTTGTTACATCCTTCTAAAATACATATTTTATTCATATTTTAATAGAATCTTCTCATCGTTGGAGATAAGCCGTAGTTTTAGCCAATATTCCTATATACTAACAGAAGCCTGCGAATATTATATGATATATAATATTCGCAGGCTTCTGATACACCTATACTTTTTTAGGGTAAAATTTAGTCTTTTTCCAACGTCAGAGTTGTCTCAACTGTAGGTTACGTATCTGTAACCTTCTACAGTTTCTTCAACTTATTAGCGAAGACCTAACCTTCAAAACAACCTTTCCTGTTTTGGAAAGAAAAATTAAGAATACAAGGAAGATAGCCAAAGATTTAAGATTAAATATTAAGTTAGCTACTCATTCTCTTCGTAAGACATTCGGGTACCACCAGATGATGATGTCCAATAATGATCCTGGAAAATTATTAATATTACAGAAAAATTTGGACACTCCAGCTCGGTGGTAACATTGGATTACATTGGACTAACAGGAGAAGAGATTGAGGATTCATACCTCAACTTAAATCTTGGCAGCGAAAAACACTATTTAATTAACAGTGAATTGTATGAGCAATCAATAACTGTTGGTTAATATAAAACACAGCACCTTGACAATTGAATAACACATCCGATAACACTATCACCTACCGAAAAATAACACAATTCATCTTGTTATTACTACATGTAAAAAAAATGGTAAATCTCTCTTTGGGAAGCATTTTTAAAAATCCAGTGTTTTCAAGGGCTCTAAGGGGGTAAATTTTTAATTTTAGTACCGGGTTGGTACTAAAAATCTAAAAATCCCCTTCAATTTCGCCACTTAAAATACTGATTTTATTCACCGTGCCAACACAATACATAACCCGCTTGTTACAGAAGAACAAGCGGGTCTTTCTTTTTTCTATATCCCCCTGTTCTGAAACCCGGCACCCTATATACATGTATATAGGGTGCCGGGTTTCAGAAACAATCACGTTTTTGAGTCTGCCTGATGAAGCACTCACCTACTCTGATAACACATTCACCACATTTAGCCCTTTTCTCCTCGCATAATCAACCGTGTTTTTCGTTCCGCTCTTTTGTCCATTGAACACTGCAATCAAAAGATTTGCCCTGTCAACCATCCATTCATTTCTCACCTGATAGCATCCAGTGAAGTAATGATCATTAATTTCTGTTACCAGGTCAGCTTTTTTAATTATCTTATTAAACCTTATCTTTTCTCGCATACTCCGTCTGCTCTCAAAATTTGGGTGCGGCAAAGCACATATCAAATGTAAGTCCCTGTTCGTTTTCCTTCTCTCCAATACAATCTCCGCTGCCCATATATCTGTTCCCATTGCCATACCTGTTATAAAAGTCACATATCCCTCTGAAATAGCATCATCTATTGCCTTTTCAAGCAACTGCTTGATTTCTTTCTCTCCAAACTCCATTTTGTCAGGTCGATGCCCCGTAAAACAACATCTGTGCAATCTTAATTCTTCTTGTTTCAAAATAATTACCTCTCATGATTATTGACCAATATCAAGGACAATATTTTTCTTGATTATATCATACAATATAATTAGTTGCAACCAATACTGGTCAACTATGAATTGTGAGGTGTAATCTATGGAACAGAAAATAAGACGCGATCGTAATATGGGAGATAATTTAAGAAAATTAAGACTCGACCACGATATATCACAAGAAAAACTTTGTGCTGAACTTCAACGCCGTGGTTGTGATATTGGTCGTAGTACTTATGCAAAATACGAAGCAGGCGAACTTAATATCAGAGCAAGCGTAATTATCGAATTAAAGAAAATCTACAACTGCTCATACGATGAATTTTTTGAAGGCCTTGATATTGTTATATAAATATACAAAAAGGATGTAATTCTCTCGAATTACATCCTTTTTATTTTTAGTTATTTAATGTTTAAGTCTTAAGGCGTATTAAGGGCGATTGTAATTCCGTCATCCGAAATACAATCGCCTTCATCATGCATTTTCTTCGCTACAAGTAGCGCATACTTAACATAAATCGTATTAAGTTGTTCTCGTATCGTCTTGGCATCAGTCTTTTGCTCTACCAACCTGAATACTTCCATAAATACATCACTCTCGATGTTGTACTTTTCGCCACACATAATCTCTTCCAATGTGTACTTCGCCATTCGTGTCACCTCCTTTGGTAACACAAACAGTACCACAGAAAGTGACGGAAGTCAACGAAGGAATAAACTATTTTATTATTCCAGCTAAATATAATAATTCCTCAAAAATATCTCGTAAATATGGAATGACTTTTTCAACATCAGATTTTCGTGCATTATATCTTCTATTATGTGCACATTTATCGCCCTGTTCTTTTATAATATTCAAACCTTCAATAACGGATCTATTTAATTTCCAATGTTTATCTGTTTCTACTGTTGTAATTAACATAGCAAGTCCAAATAATTGCCCGCTTTCTTTAAATGTTATTTCATCAACTCTTCCAGCGTTTTCATAGACTTCTTCAATCATCAGCTCAACCAGTTTCCTGATTAAAAGTGCACATGCATCATAACATTCATTTTTATAGGAGGTATTAATTTGATAAACAAGTTTTTTAAAATAACCTCTTGTTTTTTCAAAAAAAGCATTATCAATTATAATATTTTCATCAATATTCTCTGGGATTTCCTCCATCAATTTTACCGTTGATAGGAGCTTAATATCTTTTGCTATTCTAGAAACGATACCAACTGGTTCCAATAAAAAATTATTGTTCATATCACTTATTTCCTACCATATAAATGTCGAGACATGCTAGAGAATATTTGATCTATTTGTTCCGGAGATGCTTCTGAAGATATGTGAATCTGTAGATTTATATTCATGGATGGAAGAGATGGAATATCTTCCTTGTGAATTTGCACATCATTATTTTCTACAACATCTCTTTTTATTGGCTTACTATTAGTTTTTTCTGGCATTTTACTTTTTGTAGTTTTGGGAGCGGTTTTTGTTGTTGATTTTGTTACGTTTTTAGCATCCTTAATCTCTTGACTTGTAATTATGAGATATAATGCAGTACATTTATTTGCAAACGAGCTACCGGCCCCTGTTTTGTTCATAAACCACGTGATTATTGAGTTGCGTTCTGTGCCGATATTTATCAATTCTTGGGGATATACTTTTTCAAGCATCTCTTTACACGCATCAGGATAGGTTTCATCCAATCTCCATTTATTTGCTAATTCAGTACACTTATTTTCTTCATCCAATAAACCCAATACTCTTAAATTCAAAAGAATTCCATTGTTTTTTATAGATTCAATCTTCATATCCAAGACAGACGCCAAATATTCATCTGTTAACGGTATTTTGGGATATGCTGTTTTAAACTTATTTCGTAATTTCCACCAATTAGTTCCAGAAAACACTGGATATGTATCTGTATTTGCCATTTTATGCACTCCTTTATTTAGGTTTTATAAATATTTTTATAAATATAGTATATACCATTATTTGCCATAAGTCAACATTTTTAGATATATGTCATAAAACATATGTTCTTTACGTCATTTTCTCCCATCACTAAACGCCTTGCCAACTACATCACCAAATTTTCGATACGTATGATGTACCGGATCATATGTGATAGGGCTGAATTTATTCAAATCAATTTTACCATCCTCGTCAAGGATTCTTTCGTCTGCACAGACATTGACGATTTCACCAAGTAATCTACAGGATTCCTCGTCATAACTGATGAGTTTACATTCAAGAACCAACGGTAACTCGTCAAACAAAGGTGCGTTCACCAATTCACTCTTGGTTATGTGCCACCCTGTTTTTTCGATTTTATCAGGTTCCTTGTTGCCCGAAACGATACCAACATAGTCGCAAGCAACAATGTTCTCTACATCCGCTACGCTCACCGTGAACGCACCTGTTTTGACTACATTCTTCGCAGTCTTATGCCCGTCATCCACACAAATCGAAATCTGTGTTTCTTCGCTAATACCACCCCATGCAGCATTCATCGCATTAGGCTTGCCATTCTCATCATATGTGCCGATAATCAATACCGGCATCGGATATAAAATCGCTTTTGCACCTAAGTTTTTACGCATTACAAATTCCTCCAAATCTAAATATACAAAACCTCTCCGTTTTCGCGAACAAGGATGAAGTGGATATTAGCGTTTTGTATCTTTGGATATCCACTCCAACGGTTAGCCAATTCATAGCTTTTTGAAGAATACGGAACTGCAACAATAGGAATGACGTTATCTCCACTATACTGCGTTGTCATCAATTGGCCAATCGCTTCACGCATCAACGGATATTCCATATTACCCTTTTTATTGGTTCCCTTTTTGCTCTCAATATGTAATATACAATCATTGGGCAAAACAACTTCTACATCGCCGATTCCAGGTTGAGATGAAATCTCAATTTGAGGTTCGTAGCCATAAACTTCATATGTCCCCCGCCAACGAACATCGTTTTCGTCAACTTTCCTACAACCATTTTCTTTTAAGAAACTGAAAATATCAAAATGAACCGTATCGTTCGTTTTGATATGGGCTCCGTCAATTGATATTCGAACGTTTTCTTTTGTAATGTTATTACAGATATAATATAGCGCAATTCTTATGCTAACTTCTGCTTCTTTCATTTTCCTTCCACCTTAAAGCTTCTCAAGCCATTCGCTTTCCTTAAAGCCAACTAATACAAAGTCTTCACCTATCAAAAGAGGGCGTTTTACCAGCATACCGTCTGTGGCAAGAAGCTTCAGTTGCTCTTCTTCAGACATAGCGGGTAGCTTGTCCTTCAGTTCCATTGACTTATACAGCAGACCGGATGTGTTAAAGAATTTCTTAAGCGGAAGTCCGCTCATCTTGTACCAAGAAGACAGTTCCTCAACTCTCGGATTGTTCTCTTTAATATCACGAAGTTCATATTCAATTTTGTTGTCATCCAGCCACTTCTTTGCCTTCTGACAAGTCGTACATTTGGGATAACAAATAAATTCAATCATATTTTTCATCCTTATATAAAATTTATGCCTTTTTACTAACCATAGTTTATTAATTAAAATCTAACCGGAATTCTTGACTTTTTTATTCCTTCTTTTAGTTCTTCGGGATTTATACCATTATAGCAACAATAGTCTTCCATACTTCTTAAAGCCAAATCACTTTTTGTTGTTGGTGAAAACGTTATTCCTATAATATCCTCAATATTGAACTCCAATTCAATATACGGAATAAGTATTCCATTGCTTTCTCTAAATTTATATTTCTTGGATTTTTTTAGATTTTCCAATGCTTCATCAGTAGCCTGGATTACTATTCTAAACTCATTTTCTTTTGAAAAGCAAGATTTCTTCATAAAATAAACAGTATCAAAAGATGGTGAGCGCCTAAAACATGGTTCTTCGCCAAAATACTTAGCGTATGGAATATCGGATTCTGGCATTTCTGCTTGAGATTGTTTTTCACCTTTTAACCAACAAGTAAGTGATGCAAATATTACTTTCAAGGATTCAGCAACCATATCATATGCCTTATGAGCATATGTTTTTTTTGATAAGCAGTAATCCACATTACCCAATGACAAACTACAGCCATGTAATTCCTCGTTATTTTTTAACAAGCTAATAACAAGATTCTTGTAATCAAATCCAATATTATACCCTTGGTTATTGATGTCTTTAGTATAGTAATTCCACATAGATAGTTCATCTCTATCTAATGAAAAACAACATACAAAAACGTTGTTTTTTTGCTTTTTGAGTTTTGAAATTATCTTTTTAGAATGTGTTATAAACTCTTGTCCATATGTTTTATTTCCTGCTTTTTCAAATTGTTTCAGACCTTCAGTAACCTCGTGTTTATCGTTCATATAGTCAATGTTCGTAAACCAAAGTTTTCTTTCTCCTAATATGTTTTTTATTCCGTTTATGGATGTGTAGTGATAAATTGTTTGCTTCTTATTGATGTTAGGAATCATTGATGAAGTTATTTGAAAAATCAAA
>JAZQGY010000028.1:0-1976 GCA_045540295.1 Clostridia bacterium | reverse complement strand
TTCAGCCTGATACTTTTCAATCGTTCCCGGCTGTAACTCTTGCGGTGCATATTCACCAAACCAACGGTCGCTGTATTCTTTCAGCGTGGTTTTTCGACCGTCCAAAACCTTGCCATTTCTGACCTTGCGCTCAAATTCTTCCGCAAAATCTTTTACAGCTTTTTCTCTCTTTTTGGGAGTGAGGGAAGGGTCTGGGGTAAAGGTTGCGGTTTCACGAAGTTTCTTTCCGTAAATATCCCGACCCGTACTGACAGTAATCTGATAGCTTCCGTTTCGTTCTCTGATGGATGCCATTACTCTTTACCTTCCTTCTTTAAGAATCTGCTAGTTAAAAATTCAGTATATTCTAAAACACTGGATTCCATTTTGAAATAATCATCTACGGAAATGACTATAGGATCATTGTCTTTACTAAACAAATAATATCCATCCTTGTTATGAAACTTATAACCTTTAGGTACGTTTGCAGGTGTACACATTTTCATTTCATAACCTTGTTGTCTAAAGGAGGCGGCAATCAGTCGGACTGTTGATTCTGTAACCCTACCTTCTTGTTCCCATGTTTGAATTTTCTTCTCTTCCTTAGTCTTTATATCATCCAAATCCATGAGCCACTCATAACGATACTCAGGAAAAGCTTTTATCACTTCAATAGCCGTGGTTTCTGTCACCGTAGCATTTCCTTGAATCATTTTTGAGATGGCTTGCTGAGAAATGTTAACAAGTTTAGATAGTTGCTTTTGTGTTATACCCTTCTCATCACATATCTGTTTTAACCTTAAACCCCGAATAGAGTTAATTTCCACCTTGGGACGTGCCATTTTTTATACCCCTTTCCGCCTTTAATAAAACAACTAAAAAATTAAAACTGTTTGCTTTATTCACGTTTTAATTGTACAATACATACAGACGGAAGTCAATAATTATTATCACGAAAGGAGAAAAAATGTACAATCTTGAAGTAAGAAACGCTATTAAACGAGCAGGTCTTTTTGGCTATGAGGTTGCATCTGGACTGGGAATGTCAGAAACATCCTTTTCCCGGAAGCTTGCAAGAAAAGAATTACCCAATGATCAAAAAGAGCACATTCTGCGAACCATTGACCGCATGGTAGAACGGCGGCAGATGCAGGAGGGCAAATGACAGAAGAAAAAGTAACTTTGCCCAGGATGCGAACAATACGAGAAGTTGCCAAACTGGGGATACTTAGCGAACACTGTTTGCGAAAGATGCAAAAGGAAGGGCGGCTTCCATGTATGTATGCTGGCTCAAAATGCTTAATCAATTTAGATTTGCTGATTGACCAGTTAAATAATTTAGGAGGTGATAACCGGGAAAATAAAAAATAGTGCCATGAGGTCGCAACTCATAGCACTATAAGCAATCGACTGAAACCACTCAATACAACCGCTTATTGTAATTATAACGTTTTTACACGGCAATTACAATGGCAGAAAGGAAAAAATGAAGCTAAATTTAATTGATTTTATTCCAGAGGGTGAAAAAAACGCTATTTCCGCTAGGGAATTATCTCAGCTTTTACATTGTCACCGCCGTGAAATCACGCTAGCCATCAATGCGCTACGGTGTGGCGGTGAGGTGATTTGTTCAGGCAACAGCGGATATTATCGCCCTACTTGCGTACAAGATGCCATGCGTACATACAGACACATGACTTCCAGACAGCGAGAAATTGCAAAGGCGAAGCAATCCGCAAAGACCTATATTCAAGATCACGGCGGTGTGATTGATGAATGACTTAAAAAAACAAAGAATTTGGGTAAATTGGCGGCGTGATCCTGACCGTGGAAAAATCCCGATAAACTGTCGCACCGGTGGAAACGCTCAGTCTGACAATCCACAGACATGGAATACCTTCCAAATGGCTGAAGCTGAGAAGCACAAGTACAGCGGAACCGGCTTGATGTTTGCCGGTGGTGTGTGTGGTGTGGATATTGACGGAACGGACGGACAC
>JAZQGY010000027.1:0-4509 GCA_045540295.1 Clostridia bacterium | reverse complement strand
GATTGTTGCTTCCACAGGGTTAATAAATTCCACTTTGGTCAGCTTACCATCTGAATCGTAATGGGAAGCGATGACACTTGCGTTATCTTCATAACGGCCTGTGAAAGTGGTGGTTGCGTAAATGCTGTCTACACCGTCAAGTGAAGTAATCTGTTCATTGGTCAATGCATTGTAGAACACAGTAGTGTTTACAGCTGCGGATACGGTAAACGCAGACATCATACCAACCACGAGGGTCAGCGCGAGAAGGAGACTAAAAAATCTCTTCATTCTTCATTCTTCCTTTCCTTTTTTCAAAGTTATATCGTATTATTTTATTCTCATCATTTATGAGGAGGAGTGTATCCCCACACCATCCTATAATAAAACAATTATATTATACTCTTTCTTTTTTCAAAAGTCAAGGATAAACAAAGAAAAGTCATCTTTTTTGTGAAAATGTCTTAAAAAAACATCAAATCAACACACAAAGCTGCTACAAATAAGAAAAGACTTGATTTATAGGGAATTTTGTTATATAATATATTTATTATGATAAATGCCGGTTGGCAGAAAAGGAAAAGATTTTTATGAAAACAATGAAGGATTTGAAGCGTTTTTCCCCGGAATGGTGGCAAAACCTCTGGTTTTTTTATAAATGGCACTTTATCGTGGGACTGATTGTGGTGGTAACGGTAATCGCCACTGTTGTTGGTACACTCAATCGTGTTGAGCCGGACATTCACATTCTCTTCGCCGGTGACTATGTATTAACCGAAGAGGACACCGCCATTTTAAAAGAACGCATTGAATCAACCATCACCGATGTAAACGGTGACGGTAAAGTTGTTTCCCAATTCGTGGAAATCACTTTAAAACTGGACACAGAACGGATAGACGAAACCACCGCCCCGAATCTTCAGCAGATGCAAAACCAGTTTATCACGGGAAAACAGCATATTTTAGTGTTGGACCGGGAACTGTTTAATCGCTATTACAGCCAGGGGTTAATTGACACTGAAACACTGTTTGAAATGACGCCCTCCAATCCGCTGTTTGCAGGAACCAGCCTGGAAAACCGGGATGCTTTGATGGTAACCCGTGTGAAACGGCGGGATATTGAATCTGATTTCACCACCTCCCAACAGGTGATTGACCGTTGGGCCACCAAATAACGAAGAAAGGCTTTTTCGCTATGAACCAAAATCAAATTCTCATTTTAGACGGTGCCACCGGCACCCAGCTTCACAAGGCAGGACTTCCTGCAGGGGTATGTCCGGAAGAATGGATTCTGTCCCACCCGGAAGCAATTCAATCTCTGCAGTCTGCATACAAAGCTGCCGGAAGCGATGCAGTATATGCTCCAACCTTTGGTGCCAATCGCAAAAAACTTCCATCCCATCTGGATGTGTATGAAACCAATTTGAAGTTGCTTTCTTTCTGTCGGGAAGCGGTGGGTGATACCGTCAAAATCGGTGGAGATTTATCTCCCACAGGAGAACTTCTGTATCCCATGGGAATGATGACGGAGAACGAACTCATTGCCGTTTACGAAGAACAGATTCGTGCTTTTTACGATTTTGGTGTGGATTTCATTGTAATTGAAACTATGATGGACATCCGGGAAGTAAAATGTGCCTTGTTTGCCGTGAAAAACATATATCAAGATAAAAAATGTCCTGTTTTTGTAACCGTTACTTTAGAAGAATCAGGCAAAACCCTCACCGGCACTGACCCAGTCACCGCAATGCTGCTCGCCCAACACTACGGAGCAGACGCTTTTGGCTTTAACTGTTCTACCGGGCCGGACAAAATGATTCCATTGTTGGATGAAATTGTTCCTTACGCCTCAGTTCCTTTAATCACCAAGCCCAATGCCGGTCTTCCCAAAGAAGAAAACGGTGAAACCGTGTTTTCCATGGATGCCAAGGAATTTGGCAAATATGTGCGTCTGTTAATTGAACACGGTGCCGACATTGTGGGTGGCTGCTGCGGAACCACTCCGGAATATATCAAAGAAATTTCAACCCTGAAAATTCCTGTAATGCCGGTTCGTAAAAAAGAGTTTTCCTTTGTAGCATCTCAGCGAAAAACTGTGCTGATAGACGAAAACACCAACTTCTCTGCTTTTCATTTTGTAGAAGACTCCGATCCGTTGGATTTCTGCTACGATTTGCAGGATGCGGACTGTGATGTGATTCATCTGACTTTTTCAGAACATCAGAAAACATTGGAAAAAACAGAAGAACTCATCCGAAATATTGGGGAAATGATTACCACTCCCATCTTTTTTGATACGGAAAACGAAACAATTTTAACATATGTGAATCGGTATTATACCGGTGCACAGCACATACAATAGAAAGGAGATGACATCATGTTTGAAGCAAAATTCAGCCAATGCCCTGTTTTATACATTGTTGTTCCCTGCTATAATGAAGAAGAAGTTCTGCCCGAATCTGCCAAACAGTTTTACGGAGCTCTTTCCGATATGATTGAAAAACGCCTGGTGGCATCCACCAGTAAAATCCTGTTTGTCAATGACGGAAGCCGTGATAAAACCTGGGAACTGATTGAAAAGTACGCAAAAAGCAGTCCTTTGTTTGCCGGTATTTCCCTGGCAAAAAACCGCGGTCACCAAAACGCCTTAATGGCAGGATTGGAAACTGCCAGAAACTATGCAGATATCACCGTAACCATTGATGCAGACCTGCAGGATGATATTGGTGCCATCTACGAAATGGTGGAAAAATATAAAAATGACGAGTGCGATGTGGTGTTTGGTGTCAGAAGTGAACGAAAAACCGACTCCTTCTTCAAACGCACCACCGCGCAAGGCTTCTACAAAATGATGAAATGGATGGGAGTTGACGTGGTATATAATCACGCAGACTACCGTCTGATGAGCAAACGTGCCGTGGATTCCTTAATGGAATACAAAGAAGTAAATCTGTTCCTCCGTGGAATTGTCAGCGATATTGGTTATAAAACCGATGTGGTATACTATAAGCGTAACGAACGCTTTGCGGGAGAATCCAAATATCCCTTAAAGAAAATGCTCGCTTTCGCATTCCAAGGGATTTCTTCCTTCAGCATTTCTCCCATCCGATTGATTACCACTACCGGAATCTTAGTTTCCATCGGCAGTGTTATTGCCATTCTTTATGCGCTAATCAGTCTGGCATTCGGCAGTGTAATGCCCGGTTGGACTTCTCTTTTAATGTCTATCTGGCTGTTAGGCGGTCTGCAGTTACTTGCCATCGGCATGATTGGCCAGTATATCGGTAAGATTTATATGGAAGCAAAACAACGTCCGTTGTATTTTATCGGAAAAACAGCAGGGTTAACCAAAGATTCCAAGGAGAGCGAATAAGATGTTTTTAATTGATGCCCATAACGATACTCCTTATCGGATGTATTTTGAACATGGTGCACTCTACGAAAACGAATTTCATAACAGCATCAAAAAGCAAAAGGGTTTTCGGACCCTTTTGCTTTTTGCAGTTTTTATGGCCCCCTCCTTACTGAAAAGATTCGATACTCCGCTTACTTATTTTGAGACATTATATCACTATTTTTCAGAAGAATTGGAAAAAAACAGGGAACATATAGAATGGGTAACGGATGCAACATCTTTGACCAAAGCCAAAAAACAACAAGCGATTTTAACTGTGGAAGGCGGAAGTCTCATTGATTCTTTGGAAACAGTTGATTACTTGTGGAGTAAAAAAATCAAAGTATTGACCCTTACCTGGAATGATTCCAATTTGATCGGGTCCTCCGCAATGTCGGGTGATGAGGGCGGCTTGACTCCTTTTGGAAAACAGACACTAAAAAAAATGAATTCTTTAGGAATGATAGCGGATTTATCTCACGCCTCGGATCAAACCTTTTGGGATGTGTTATCTGCAACCGAAAAGCCGGTTCTGGTATCCCATTCCAATTCCAGAGCTCTTTGTAATCACCCTCGCAATATCACCGATGAAATGTTTTTAGCCCTTTGTGAAAATAACGGAGTACTGGGTATTAACTTTTATCCCACTTTCTTAGAAAACGAATCCCAAAAGGCGAATTTAAAAAGCATTTTTAACCACATCGAACACTTTTTGGACTTAGGCGGAGAAAATCACATCGGCTTCGGCTCGGATTTTGACGGTGTGGATACCCTACCAAAAGGTATCACCGACTTTTCTTCGTTTTCAGATATTTTGTCCGAAATGGAAAAACGAAATTATCCAAATGAACTGATTGATAAACTGCTTTATCAAAATATGATGCGGATTCTATCATAATAATTGAAACCACACATAGGCCGTTTTCTACGAAAATAACTCTTTTTTCACTTTTCGTGAAACATTACAAAAAGCCCGATGGCATGACGCCATCGACCTTTTTTGGGTTTCGCTATGGGCTGATTAGAAAATCAGCTTTTTGACTTCTTTTCGATTAGCGTTTGTTTACTAATCCATAGAATGCCATAGAGGAGTATTCTCCATCAGGTAAGAACAAGCCGACGTCGATATCGTGAAC
>JAZQGY010000026.1:0-28287 GCA_045540295.1 Clostridia bacterium | reverse complement strand
ATTTTAGCCACCGCTAAGGATAGTTTAAACGATTCTTTTTCCACCGGCGGTGTTTTGGTATCCTTTATTTTGGGGAAAATTTTTCATCTTCCGTTGGACGGTTATGTGGGTGCCATCGTGTCCCTTTTGATTCTCTATAGCGGATGGGAATTAATTAAAAATACTATGAGTCCGCTGCTTGGGGAAGCTCCCAAAGAAGAACTGGTCAATGAAATCAAAGCGGAGGTGCTATCCTTTCACGAATCCATTATCGGAATTCACGATTTAATGGTGCACGAATACGGAGCAGGTCAGCTTTTTGCATCGGTGCATGTGGAGGTGCCTGCCTCCCAAAGCATTATGACAAGTCATGATATTGTAGATCAGTTGGAGGTCCACTTTATGAAGGAACACGGAATTCAGATGGTCATCCATATGGACCCCGTGGAAACCGATAACCCAAAAGTAATGCAACTCAAAGAGAAAATGGCTGCCATTGTGGCAGATATTTCTCCTAATCTTCATATTCACGATTTTCGGGTGGTGTTTTTAGCCTCCCATAATAATTTGATTTTTGATGTGGAGGTTCCTTTCGAGTTCCCTTATTCCGAGAAAAAACTGGAAGAAATGATTGCATCGGAAGCGGGAAAAGAGAACAACTGCATTATCCAGTTTGATAAAACCTACTAAAAGGAGTGTGTGCTATGCCGTTTGAGAAAATTTTGCAGGATGACTTCATTTTGCGGCTGATTATTTTATATGTTTGTCGGGAATACGGTGATTCCATCACCAACCCCCAACTCACCAAGTTCATTATGGACGGTCAGGAAGTGGATTATTTTAATCTGCAATACAATATTTATGAGCTGGTCAAAATGGAAAATCTTCGCGTGTTTACCGACGGCGGAAAGCACTATTACGAGCTCACCGACGAAGGCAAGGAAACCGCAGGCTATTTTCAGTCTAAAATTCCCATGCTGATTCGTAAAAAATTGGATGATGCCATTTTAGAAAAGAAGAAAAACGATGCGCCCAAAACGGCAGTGATTGCCGATTTTAACCCTGAAGGCGGCGAATTTTTGGCAGGCATTAAAATTTTGGAAAACGATCAGGAACAGTTTTCCTTAAATGTGTTGGTTCCAACAAGGGAACACGCCGTTCGGGTGTGCCAATTCTTGCAGGAACATATCGAAGAAATTTATCAGCAGACAAACCAAGAAATTATGAAATTGTTTAGTGAACCGAAGGAATAATCTATGAATCAGTTTTTACCCATCACAATGGAGGAAGTGAATGAGCGATATCATGGCGAAGTGGATTTCGTCCTGGTAACAGGGGATGCCTATGTGGATCATCCCTCTTTTGGCACTGCCATTATTTCCCGTGTGTTGGAAGATGCGGGGTATCGGTTGGCAATTTTAGCTCAGCCTGATTATAAATCCAAAACTGATTTTATGCGCTTTGGAAAGCCCAAGTTAGGCTTTTTGGTCAATAGCGGTAATTTAGATTCCATGGTGAATCACTATACCGTAAACAAAAAACCAAGAAGCACCGACGCTTTTTCTCCCGGCGGCAAGGTTGGGAAACGTCCTGATCGTGCGGTGATTGTTTATACCAACCGTATTCGGGAAGCTTACGGGCAGATTCCCGTGGTGATTGGCGGACTGGAAGCATCTCTCAGACGTTTGGCGCATTACGATTACTGGAGCGACAAGGTTCGCCGCAGTATTTTGGTGGATGCCAAAGCAGACTTTTTGATTTTCGGGATGGGAGAACTTACCATCCGTAAGGTGGCAGAATATTTAAAAAACGGAACGCCCGAAGAAATAAAAAAACTGCCCGGCATTGTGTATCAGACCAAAAGGGTGGATGCTTTGGAAAATGCCATCACCTTACCGTCTTTTGAAGAAGTTCGGGAAGATAAAAAGCAGTATGCAAAATTTACCAAAGAAAGCTTTGGAGAACAAAATCCCTATATTGGAAAAACTTTAATTCAACATCATATTGACCGCTATGTGGTGCAGAATCCTCCTTGCAGACCACTGCTCCAGGAGGAATTGGACGAAGTTTATAAGCTTCCCTTTATGAGAACCTATCATCCCGTGTATGAGGCGGAGGGGGGAGTACCTGCCATCAGCGAGGTGAAATTTTCCATTATTTCACAACGAGGCTGTTTTGGCGGATGTAACTTCTGTTCTCTTGCCTTTCATCAGGGCAGAATTGTGACCGCAAGAAGCCATAAATCTATTATTGAGGAAGCCAAAAAGATTACGGCGGACCCTGATTTTAAAGGATATATTCACGACGTGGGCGGACCTACTGCAAACTTTCGGTTTCCTGCCTGTGACAATCAGTTAAAGGTGGGTGCCTGCAAGAATAAACAATGCCTGTTTCCCACACCTTGCAAAAATCTGAAGGCGGACCACCGTGACTATTTAGAGTTATTAAGAAAATTACGGAGTTTACCAAAGGTCAAAAAAGTTTTTGTCCGTTCCGGTATTCGTTTTGACTATCTGATGGCAGACAAAAACGACACGTTCTTTCGTGAATTGGTGGAGCATCACGTTTCGGGACAGTTAAAAGTGGCGCCCGAGCATTCCTCCAATAATGTGCTTCGTTATATGGGAAAACCCAATATTGAAGTGTTTGAAGGGTTTATGAAAAAGTTCTATCAGCTCACCAAAAAGGTGGGAAAGGAACAGTATTTGGTTCCGTATCTCATGTCTTCCCATCCGGGCAGTCGGGTGCAGGATGCGGTAGAGCTTGCCCTGTTTTTAAAAAAACACAAAATGGTACCCGAGCAGGTGCAGGATTTTTATCCCACTCCGGGGACCTTATCCACCGCCATGTACTATACTGAGCTGGACCCCAGAACGGGCAAAAGCGTGTATGTGGCAAAATCTTATCAGGAAAAAACCATGCAACGTGCTATGCTTCAGACCTACAAGCCGGAAAACCGGGAAACCGTGAAAAAGGCTTTAAAGGAAGCCGGCATGGAGCATCTTATCCCACAACTATTACCGTACCATAAACATACAGAGAAGGAGACTAAGCAACATGATTTTAGACGGAAAAATGGTAGCACAAAGAATCAAGGACGAAATGAAAGAAAAGGTGGCAGACCTGAACAAACAAGGAATCAGCGTGGGGCTCACCGTAATCATCGTGGGCGATGATCCCGCATCCCGTGTGTATGTAAATTCCAAAAAGAAGGCTTGTGAAGCATTGGGCATCAACTCTCAGGAGTTTGCATTGCCTGCTGACACCACCGAAGAAGAACTGCTGTCTTTGGTAAAAAAATTAAACGAGGACGATTCTGTCAACGGCATTTTGGTGCAGTTGCCCTTGCCCAAGCATATTAACGAAGAAACCGTTATCAATACCATTTCCCCCGAAAAAGACGTGGATGCTTTCCATCCTCAGAATGTGGGAAAAATTATGATTGGTAACTACGATTTTCTGCCTTGCACTCCTGCGGGCGTAATGGAGCTGATTAAAGAAAGCGGCATTGACGTGACCGGTAAAGAATGTGTGGTATTGGGAAGAAGTAACATTGTGGGTAAGCCCCAGGCAATGCTGCTTCTGCATCAGAACGGGACCGTGACAATCTGCCATTCCCGTACCCAGAATTTAAAAGAAGTAACCAAACGGGCAGACATTTTGGTGGCAGCCATCGGAAAGCCCAATTTTGTGACAGCAGATATGGTAAAAGAAGGTGCCGTTGTGATTGATGTTGGCATCAACCGGATGCCTGATAAAACGCTGTGCGGTGATGTGGATTTTGCGGAAGTATCCAAAATTGCATCTGCCATTACCCCTGTACCCGGCGGCGTTGGTCCCATGACCATTGCCATGCTGATGAAAAACACCGTCACTGCGGCAATCTGCCAGAACGGTTTGAAAGACTAAAAAGATAAAAGGTATCAAAAGAATGAGAATTGATAAATATTTAAAAGTATCCCGAATTATTAAACGCCGTACCGTTGCCCAGGAAGCCTGCGAAGGCGGAAAAGTTACTATCAACGGTAAGGTGGCAAAGCCTTCCTCCGAAGTGAAAGTGGGGGATATTTTATCCCTGCAGTTTGGCGCAAGATGTGTAACGGTGGAAGTGCTTGAAGTAAAAGAAGTAGTCAAAAAAGACGATGCATCTTTGATGTACCGTCAGCTGGAGGGCTAATTTTAAAAATAAAAAAAGGAACAGATAAAATCTGTTCCTTTTTTTATTTGGTGCAGTATTGTTGACCGTGTAAAATATCGTAGATGATTAATTCAACATCTTCCAGCAGTTGTTCATCATCAGCGGAGAGACTGTCAGTTTTCTCCATATCGGCATTGTAAATTGCAGTATTTACAGTGGCAGGATAACGGTTGGAAAACTCGTTTAATACCGTCAGATGCCAGGGAACTTCGTTACCGCTTTGCAAAAACACCTTAAGGCCTAATGTGTTTCCGCTGATTTTTTCGGAGAGTCGAAAATCTGGCATTGGATAGTTGGTCCAGATTACATAAGGAGTTTCATAAAGATGTGGATAGTTTCCTGAAGAAAAGGTGTTGGTCTGTTCCACAAAACCGGCATCCATGTAGGTGCTTCCGTTGGTACCAAGCAGAGGTAAGTGGTCACCGTACATCACTAAAATTACCGGCTCGTCCACTTTGGAAAAATAGTCTACCAGTGCCATATAGGCTTTGTCTGCATTATAAACACCTTGGGAATAGCGGAGCAAGTCATCGTAGTCTTCGGAGGAAAGTGTGGGAGCCTCCATGGTAATATCAAAGGAGTCGTAACGGGGGGTTTTATAGGCGCCGTGGTTTTCCATTGTGACCACAAATTCAAAGATATAATCGGCAGTTTTTCCTTCAAATTCTTCGATAATTTGTTTCACGCAGGCCATATCGTCAACATATGCTCCTGATTTATCCTGGCAGGTAAATTCGTCAATTCCTTTGAACTCGTCAAAGCCCAGCAACGGATATGCGGTGGAGCGGTTGTAAAAATTAGTTTTGTAAGGATGCAAGGCCACTGTCTGATACCCCTGGTCCTGATATGAGGAGACAATGGATGGAGTATACTCCATAATGTATTGGGAGTAAGGATATGCTGCGGAGGGCAGCAGATAGGTCGGAATCCCCGTAATGACTTCGAATTCCGGCATACAGGTTCCTCCGGCATAAACAGGGGAGAGAAAAGTACCTCTTACGGTATTGTCTGAGAGGGAATGAATTCCGCTGAGTAACTCAGGAGTATAGGAAACCTCCGGCATCAGAGAGGGATCCCACCAGGCTTCATTCTGAATGATGATGACATTTGCTTTGGCTTGTCCGGGAGCCGGAATTTTCGGCTCATAGTGGGGACGGAGCTTTTCGATGGAATTTTCTGAATAATTATCCAGCTTCGGTATCACCAGGTCTCCAATTCTGGGGAAGAAAGTTAACACCGCACCGTTGGATTGGTAGTCTTCAATAGGATTAAAAGCGGAAACACGGATATCCAGTTTGGACAACACCTGATGACGGAAATTTTTGTTATAGCAGACGGCATTGTTGACAAATACAAATGCCGCAATTAAAATTCCACCAAGAATCAGTCGCTGATACCACCGTCTCTTAACGGGATGCGAATGCAGAATATAAAAATGCATCCCTAAAGAAAGCAGAAGGGTTATCACTGCAGGTATAACGGATATGAAAAACGGAATTTCCACAAAGGAGGTAATATCGCCCACGTTGGACATTAACAGTAAGTTACATGGGAGTAAAGGACTTCCGTTTAGACGTCCCATTACTTCACTGGCGTATGCAATCATAAACATGAGGACAGTATTCAAAAGATTTGCCACAAATGCGTTTTGTGTCAATACATAAAAAAATCCTTGCCAACAGAACAAAAACAGGTAGGTAATCATCATTTTTGCAATATAAAAATCAGACTTATAAAACACCTCTGCAGCGTAAGGAAAGGATAAATGCATCACTTCCAGCGAACACAACAGAATCAGCGGTGCTATTAAGAAAAAAGCAAATCGGAATCCGTTGTTGCGAACGCTGAAATCAGATTTGACAAGTGTTTGTTTTTGCATCAATATCCCTCCTTTTTTATCGAATTTTCTGTAATTTTTTAGAATATTGTTATTATAGCACCATTCTTTTTAAAAAGCAAGTTTTTTACTGACGAAAAAATTTTTTGTCAATTTTTTGCTATGAAAAAAGCATCGGCTATCATCAGCCGATGCTTTTTGTTTAATTTTTTGCCTGTTCGATGGCTTTTGCATATTCCAAAAGTTGTTTTCGGGAGGAAACACCAAGTTTCCCGTACAGATTTTTATTATGAAATTTCAAGGTGTTTTCCGCAATATGTAACTTTTCCAATACTTCTTTAGTGGAAAGTCCGGCAAGATAACAGTTGTAAATTGTGCGTTCCGATGTAGTCAGCGTCGGTAACTGATTGATGATATATGCGCAGTGTTCCGAAAATTCGGGAGTATCTTTTGTGGCAATGTTCGTCTGCTTCTCGGGAAGCTTCGACATTTTTTCTTGTAGATTTGCAATCATGGTTTCCTGCTGTTGAATCATCAGATAAACACCGATTAAGAACAGTTCGCTGTTGATATAGGAAACAGACAGAATTTCAAAATCAATTTTCACCAACTGTTCCAACAGCCATACGCATAGATTTACAAAAACTGCCACAATCAGAATGATTGCATGGGAAGTGGACTCGATTTTCTTTTTGGTTACTGCATGTAATGTGATTGCACCCATTAAGAAAAAGTATCCCAGCAGGTAAAACAGGTACACACAGTGCCAACTGCCGTAATCTTTCACTAAAACGGACACGCCGTTTATGGTTTCTAAGGAAACGGATTTATAGTAAATGGTAAGAATGCCGGGACTTGCTGCAATCAGATACACAATTACGGAAATTGCAAACAACACACACGGCACCCACTTTTTATAGTTCAGTTTGGAGACCTTCATTACCGTCATAATCATAGATAAAGGCAGAAATACCGAACCAAGGTAAGAAACACGGTTTGCCCAAAGAGCTTCCTCCAGTGTTTTTGATACGGACAGCCATAAATAACCGGAATTTACCACGAATACCGAAACAAACAGTACAATAAACCAGAAACTTTTCTTTTTAATGCTGAAAAAATAGCCCAGCAACAGCAAAAAAGAAAAAACAGTAGTTGCGCCATATATAGAAGAAATTGTTGCGCCTTTCTCGCCAATTGATTGACAGCCAGTCAAGAGAACCAAGGCAAACAAACAAGTCCCAAAAAGGCAAAAAAACTTTTGCTTCATAAGATTCTCCTTTAATAGGATAATATTTGTTGCTTTTTACACCATCCCACACTTTTTCCCACACTTTTTGTGAAAAAACCGGATTTCCCACACTAAAACTTCCCAAAAGTGTGGGGACAATTTCAGAAAAACGTACTATAATATATTATAATATGTATAGTTCGTATGAATCTATTTTACCACAAAGATTAAATTTCGTCAATGGGCAAGTCGTTTTTTGTTGAAGAAAGCAGAAAATCAAATCAATCATTAAAAAAATATGAAAGGAGAATTGTGATGGGGTTTGGACAATTTTTTAAAAACATTTTTGGAAAAAAGACCTGCGCATTCTGTGGTGGCGAATGCGGCATGATGAGCCGCACAAAAATTAAGGGAGATGAGTATATCTGTTCAAAATGTGACGACATGTGCTCTGCCTTTATTCGCAAAAGCAGATACACAAAGGCAGAACTGATGGGGCATATGGAGTATATGAAACGCTCCGATCGTATCTATCGGGAGGTTATCGAGCCAAACTTGAAAAAGCGTAACCGTTATCCCTCAGCTACCAGCCGTCAGGGGATCGAATTTTTCGATGATTACGGAATGTTCCGAGTGATTGATGATTCTAAAGACAGAGACCAGCGTTACCCTACCGAGTTAATCCGCTACGATCAGGTTTCCTCCTATGAGCCATACGTGGAAGAAGGCGAGCCGTCGGAACCCGGTAAACCCAAGGTGTTTAAAGAAGGTGGAATCAAACTGACATTAGTGGGGGCCAAAGATGATGTTACCACCATGAAAAACGGTCTGCGTGCTCACCCGTATATTATGGAACCTATCAAAGTTCGCTTTGCTACCAACGAACGGGAAAAAGAAGACTATTTAAAATATGCGGAAAATGCAATTTCCCATTTTAATTACATATTTGGTGTCAACGATGATGTGAAAGGATTATTCAGCTTTGGTATGACAACAAAGGAAAAACGTGATTTAATGGGTGCAGTTGGGTTCGCAAAAACTGCAATGGCAGCAGTGAAAGCGGCAAAATCCGAAGGGGAAGTATCGGAAGAAGAAAAAGAAGAAATTCAGAAGAATATGAATGCAATGAACGACGCTCAGACCGGCGGTCTGGCTCAGTATACAAGAGCTGCTGATGCAGCAGAAGAAACAATCAACTAGATTGAGGGGGAAAGGTTTTATGAAAAAATTGTTATCGATTATTTTAGCAGGTATGATGCTGTTATCCTTAGCGGCTTGTAATTCTCAGCAGGGTGCTGCGGGCGGAACAAACTTGGGTGCGACAACCGAGCTTGTGGAATACGACTGTTACGAAGGTGAAGGCTACTATATCTCTGCTGAGTTCAGTTATCCCGACAGTGATCAATTTATATTAAAAGATGGTGACTATACTAATAGCAAAATTGTAGTGAATGAAGAAGAAAACTACGAGGTTCAAGTAGGTCTTTATGAAGATTCAACTTATTGGGAAAATAAGGAATACAATCAAGAAGAGGATTCCTATAAAGAATTTAAAGTCGGCAAATACGATGCATACGGCTATGAGGGATTTGGCGGATATTATATTTGCATCCATTTAGAAAACTTGGAAGAAGGCTGGGACAGATACATCGAAGTTGGCATGAATCGGCCTGATTACAGCAGGGACTCTATGGAAGGGGAAGAATTCTACAAAAACGAAACCATTCGTGCAATTGTGGATTCTATTGTGTTCAACGGTGCTTTAGAAAATTCCGAAGACACAGAATAGTCCTTGCGTTTGTCAGGGGAGGGAAAACCCTCCCCTGTAATTATTATGTAGATAATTTTTTTCAAAAACCTTGCATTTTGGTAAAAAAAGGTCTACAATAAAGTTAGATAGAAAACAATCTCATCCAAGAATAAAAGGAGGAGAACTTTATGAAAAAAACAATCTGTATGCTGTTGGCGCTCTGCATGGTACTGGTGCTTTGCTCCTGCAATCAGAAGCCGGCAACCAAACAACCGGGAACGTCTACAACCGAGCCGGTGGCAGAAGTGCCGTTTCTTCAGATGATGATTGGTGACGCATTCTTAGAGGATTGGGCAGAAGACGGCACCAACGTTTCCGTAAAATGGGAGCAATTGATGCTTTCCGAAGAATCGGCAAAAGACTATCCCAAACTGGAAAACGCCTTTGATGCTTTCAATGACGAAGAAATCAGCCTTGCTGAATCCACTTTTGAGGACCTTCAGGGAATGGTGGAAGAACTTCGAGAATACAGAGATGAATCCTTCTCTTTGGAAAGCGAGAATAAACTATATATCCAAAGAGCGGATGCCAATCTGGTGAGTTTTTTGGAATACGGATATATTTATTCCGGCGGAGCTCATCCCAGCCATTATTATCTGGGGTATAATTATGACCCCACCACGGGGGAACAGTTGGAGCTTACCGATGTGTTGACCGATGTGGACGCTCTGGCTGAAATTTTATATGAAAACCTACACGAAAAATATCCTGACGGTATGTTATGGGAAGACTCCTTAAAAACCGTTTTGGAAGAGTATGATGTTTCTTATTATCAGTGGACAATGGACTGTCAGGGCATCACCTTCTGGTTCAGTCCCTACGATATTGCTGCCTATGCAGCAGGGCCCCTATCTGCAAAGATTTATTTTTCCGAAGAGCCGGAGCTGTTTTGTGAACCGTATACCGATGTTCCCGAAAATTATACGGTTATGTTACCCAAATGGCTGAAATTGGATTTTGACCTGACTGAAGACGACGGCAAAACTGACTATGTAGAAATTTTCGATGAACTGGATTACTACGGTTCGTATTATATGTTTGCAGTGGCAGTCAATGATGAACGTTATACTGACGAAATTAATTATGCTTACGAATTTGAACCTTATCTGGTACATACCGGTGGCAAGAATTATATTTACTATACTTCTTATTCAGACGGCGATTATCATATGGTCAGCGGAATTCATATTAACGGCACCCCCGAACAGATTGCTCAGTTGTCTGATACCCGACCTGACTATCAGTACATTGAAACAGCAGACAACGAAGGAATGGTTTATACCGATGTCATCAATAATCCCGACCACTTTTCGTTGGCGACCAATTTCCAGCTGTTAGGAACCAGGGGTGCTGTTGCCGATTATCAGATTGATGAAAATGGCTTCCTGCAGAAGAAGGATGATAACTATACCTTCACCTACGGAATGGATCTGACTTCTGCGATTCCTTTGGAAATGACAGATCGCACCAAAGCTCAGACCACAACGTTGCCGGCAGGAACTGTGTTTACTCCGTTGATTACCGACGGTGAAACTTGGGTGGAACTGCTCACAGAAGACGGAAAAATATACAGAGTAACCGTGGATGTGTCCGACTGGCCATACACGGTGAACGGTATTCCCGAAGAAGAATGCTTCACAGACATTATGTATGCAGGGTAACGCCATGAAATATTTGTTTATTTTCTTCGTTTTGGGGGTGTGTGTGCTGTTTTCCTTTGCAGGATGCAACGAACATCCCTCTCCTCAGCCGGAACCGATTGTGGCACCTGTGGAAACACCGCAGATTTTAGATGGACCGGGTATGATGTACCGTGACGAGGATTGCCGCACAGAATATGCAAATGTTTTGGACTTTGATTCCTATGAAGGTAATCCGTCCTTTGCCGTGGCTTTTTTAGGGTATGGAGACCGTATGGAATTTCGCGATACCTATGTAAACGGTATTTTTGCCCAATTATCGGAAGAGGCTCTTGCAGAGATAGAGCATTTCGATTTCGAGGGGGACGAATGGTATCTTGTGATTCCCCGATATAGAGAATCTGTGGACATTACCCACAAGGAATCCGGCAAAACAGTTACGGTATATCTGGGGGAAGCCTTCACGGTGCGATGTAATTTGTCTGACTTGCATTCCAATCTTGAAATTGTCACGGTGAACCGAAACGGTGTTTGTAAATTCAGCCCCCAAATGGGCGGAGACGGACGTTTGGTTGTCACGGAACCTGTTCACGACATCACTGACTATACTGTAATGGAATAAAAAAGGCACATTGACACGAAAGATTGTGTCAATGTGCTTTTTTTTACTAAAACCTTATCGTAAAAAAGAACCATCCAAAAATGGATGATTCTTTTCTTTTGGTGCAGCTGATGGGACACGGTCGCATAGATGCGCCCTGACTGCTTGACGACCCAAGCCGATGGCTTCGGTACCCGTCTTCGCACCACTCGTCTAAAAACAGTTCCCCGAACTGTTTTCAAAACGACTCGTGCCCTCTTAGGCTTCAAGTCCCATCAAAACAAAAAAAGCTATCCTTGCGGATAACTTCTTTTATTTGGTGCAGCTGATGGGACTTGAACCCATACGAGAGTGTTCTCACTACCCCCTCAAAGTAGCGCGTCTGCCGATTCCGCCACAGCTGCAAATATGTATTTTATTGATGTTCTCCCAAAAGAACAATTGTGATTATAACAAAAAAAGTAGTGTGTGTCAAGTTTTTTTAAAAAAATTTAAAAAATTTTCGGATTTTACTTGATTTTTTAAAAAATGTATGGTATTATTTCTTAGTGATAGAAAAATAAGGGTGGAATTCTGCCCATGTGCAACGGATGTATCCGGGGCAGAGTCAATCATATAATAATATAATGTAATAAGAGGAGATATTCAGTATGAGTCCGTTAGTAATCACAACCTTAATTATTCAGATTATTTTATCTTTAATTTTAATCGTAGTTGTTCTGTTCCAGAGCGGCAACCAGGAAGGACTGTCCGGCAGTATTGCAGGTGGTGCAGAAACCTTCTTCGGTAAAAACAAAGGCAGAACCCTGGATGCGAAAATGAAAAAGTGGACCGCCGTGGTTGCAGTGCTGTTTTTAATCAGCTCCGTATTACTGGGTATGTTTGTTCAGAATGAAAACAAACCGGTTGTTACCACTACTCCCGTTGCACCGATTGTTGAAACCGTTCCCGAAGCGGATGGTGAAACTGCTCCTGTAGTGGATGATGAAACTGCTACCGGGGAAGAAGTTTCTACTCCCGAAGAACCCGAAGTAATCGGCGAATCTCAGGATTAATTTTATTCCAAGACGACTTTCAGCCCGACGAATTTGTCGGGCTGATTTTTTAAAATCTTATCATTCTGGTGAAACCTGTATGAGAGGTTCATCGGCAAGTAAAGTGAAAAAAGTTGGAAAAAAGTATTGACAAATAAAATGGAATATGTTATATTAAGTAATGCCCTTAGTTTAGGCGTTATTTTTTTGTGCAAAAAAATATAAGTTTTTTCACGAAAAAAGTCGCCCGGCAGAGCCTTTTATACTATGTATAAGGCGCAATAAATCAGTTTATTAAAATACTATAATTTAGCGGAGGTGTTTATAAGATGAGAGTAAAAATTACTTTAGCTTGTACCGAATGTAAACAGAGAAACTACGACACTATGAAAAACAAGAAAAACGATCCTGAAAGACTGGAAATGAACAAATATTGCAGATTCTGCAGAAAACATACTCTGCATAAAGAAACCAAATAATTTTTTTGGTTTCTTTGGTTTGGTTCCATTGGTTTCCGGCGGTAGATTTGCGGTCGGATTCTGTCCTGTCTTACATTGATTTGTAAAAGCGCAGCATGAACTTGTGTAGGAAAGAGCATCTGCGGATGCTTTAGAAAGGAATGAATGATAATGGCTGAAAAGAAGCAAAACGGAATTGTAAAATATTTCAAGGGCGTTAAATCTGAATTTAAAAAAGTTACTTGGCCGTCTTTCAAGCAGATTGTCAACAATACCGGTACTGTTATTGCTGCCGTAATTGTTGTAGGTTTATTTATCTTTGTATTGGATTACGCTTTCTCCGCGATTTTAAACACAATTATTAAGTAAGGGAGGCGACTGCTGTTTTATGGAAACTGCAAAATGGTATGTCGTTCACACCTTTTCCGGTTACGAAAACAAGGTAAAAACCAATTTGGAAAAAATGGTGGAAAACCGCGGTCTTCAAAACAATATTGTGGAGATCAAACTGCCGGAAGAAGAAGTAGTTGAAATAAAAGATGATCAGAAGAAGGTAATTAAACGGAAGAAATTTCCGGGTTACTTATTCTTAAAAATGACGATGGATAACGATACCTGGTATATCGTAAGAAACACCAGAGGTGTTACCGGGTTTGTAGGTCCTGGGTCCAAACCTGTTCCGCTTACTGAAGAAGAAATCATCAGTATGGAATTGGAAAAGAGAGTCATCGAATTGGATTTCGAGGTTGGAGACGACGTTCGCATTACCGAAGGTTCTTTCGAGGGCTTTATCGGTGTGGTTCAGTCCATCAACATGGCAGAAGAGAAATTTACTGTTTTAGTATCTATGCTCGGCCGTGAAACACCGGTGGAATTTGAATTCGGACAGGCCGAAAAGGTTGAATAATCAAATCAGAATAAGCGCGTTTTACGCACTTAGATACAGCAAGGCAAGGGTTTGCTTTGCGTGGGAGGGTTGAAAAGCTCTTAAGAGTTTTTCTGATCCCGCATCATTACCACATTTTTTCTTAATAGGAGGTGTTCTTTATGGCACAGAAGGTTGTAGGCTTTATTAAACTTCAGATTGAAGCAGGTAAAGCAACACCCGCACCGCCGGTTGGTCCTGCACTGGGTCAGCACGGTGTCAACATTATGCAATTCACCAAAGAGTTCAACGAAAGAACCAAGAACGATATGGGGTTAGTTATCCCGGTAGTTATTACCGTTTATGCTGACCGTTCTTTCTCTTTCATCACTAAAACTCCGCCGGCAGCAGTACTGTTGAAAAAAGCTTGTAAAATTGAAAGCGGTTCCGGGGTTCCCAACAAGACCAAGGTTGCTACCGTTTCCAAAGCTGATTTACAGAAAATTGCTGAACAGAAAATGCCCGACTTAAATGCAGGCTCCGTTGAAGCAGCAATGAGCATGATCGCAGGTACTGCCCGCAGTATGGGTATCACCGTTGAAGAATAATTAGACGGGATTCATACGAAAAAGTGGGAGAGATTTTTTAATCTCGCAAATCGGATTTTTTCTTAAATTTTTGAAAAAGAATCCGAACATTCAAATAACCACAGGAGGATTAATTATGTTTAGAGGAAAAAAATATCAGGACGCTGCGAAACTGATTGAAAGAACCAAACTCTATGATTCTCAGGAAGCTATGGATTTGGTTTGCAAAGCAGCAAAAGCAAAGTTCGACGAAACCGTTGAACTGCACGTAAAACTGGGTGTAGACTCCAGACACGCTGACCAGCAGGTTAGAGGTGCTGTTATTCTGCCCCACGGTACCGGTAAAACTGTTCGCGTTTTAGTATTCGCGAAAGGTGACAAATTAGCAGAAGCAGAAGCTGCTGGTGCTGATTATGTTGGCGCAGAAGAACTGGTTACCAAAATCCAGGGTGAAAACTGGTTCGAATTCGACGTTGTTGTTGCAACTCCCGACATGATGGGCGTTGTTGGTAGATTAGGTAAAGTATTAGGTCCCAAAGGCTTAATGCCCAACCCCAAAGCCGGCACTGTTACCATGGATGTTGCAAAAGCAATTGCTGATATCAAGAGCGGTAAAATTGAATACCGTTTGGATAAAACCAACATCATCCATTGCCCCATCGGAAAAGTTTCCTTTGGTGCTGAAAAACTGCTGGAAAACTTCAACGCTTTAATGAGCGCTGTAATCAAAGCAAAACCGGCAGCTGCAAAAGGTCAGTATTTAAGAAGCGTTTCTGTTGCTTCTACTATGGGCCCCGGTATCAAAATCAACCAGTCCAAATTATCTGACTAATTGATTGCTAAAATTTCAAAAAAATCCTTGACAAGTTTGTATTTTTATGATATAATACTCAAGGTTTATTCCAAAGACAATAGGCGGTTGGGGAACCAACCTTAAAATTCGCCTATCGAGGAAGACGATAAAATTTGTTATATTTATAATGATATTTATCTTAACTGTCCTCATTTTGTCTTTGTGAGGACAGTTATTTTTTTGGTAGATGGAGGTGTATAGAACATGCCAAGTAACAAAGTGTTAAAAGCAAAACAGCAGGTTGTTGTTGAATTGTCTGAAAAAATGGCAAGAGCAAACTCCGGTGTTTTAGTAAATTACTGCGGTATCACCGTAGAAGAAGACACTGCTCTGCGTAAGCAGATGAGAGAAGCAAACGTTGAATACAGCGTTGTGAAAAACACCCTGTTAAACTTTGCTGTAAAAGATACCGAATTATCCGGTCTGTGCCCCTACTTAGAAGGCCCCACCGCATTAGCAATCGGTATTGATGATCCCATCGCTCCGATCAGAATCGTTAGCGAATTCATCGAAAAGAACAAAAAATTGGAAATCAAAACCGGTTTCTTCGAAGGCAAAATGTTAGAACAGGCTGAAATCGAAAAAATCGCGAAGTTACCTTCCAAAGAAACTTTACTGGCAAAAGCATTTGGCGGCTTAAAAGCTCCTATTACTGCATTTGCAAGAGTTATCAATCAGATCAAAGAACAAAAAGAAAGCCAGGGCGCATAATTGTAGCCTGATGCTTATCTCAAAATAGGTGCGAAATCGCACAGAAAATGGAGGAATTAAAAATGAGCGAAAAAATTACTAAATTAATCGAAGAAGTTAAAGAATTAACCGTGCTGGAACTGGCTGATTTAGTTTCCGCATTAGAAGAAGAATTTGGCGTAAGCGCTGCTGCAGGTGCTGTAGTAGTTGCTGCTGGTGCTGCTGCAGGCGGCGCTGCTGCTGAAGAAAAAACCGAATTTGATGTTGTTATGACCTCTTTCGGCGACAAAAAATTAGACGTTATCAAAGTTGTTAGAGAAATCACCGGCTTAGGCTTAAAAGAAGCGAAAGACATGGTAGAAGGCGTTCCCTCTAAGATTAAAGAAGGTGCTTCCAAAGAAGACGCTGAAGAAATCAAAACCAAATTAGAAGGCGCTGGCGCAACTGTAGAACTGAAGTAATTCAAAACTACATTTCGTAAACTGTGGGGCTATTGCACAAAAGTGCGGTGGCCCCATTTTTTTGTTGCTTGGAAAATGGCGCAGACCGCGAATTTTAAGAGAAAAATTCGCTATGAAAAAACTTCACCGTTCGGCGTACCAACTGTACGCCTTCAGGCTTACGGTTGGGGCGGATGAATCCGCACCCAACTTCAGTTTTTCCGTTCTGCATCCATTTTTCTGCGCAACATTGAGTTGAGGTGAATGAACTAAAATCCGTGAGCTTCACTCTTGAGGATTCGCTTTCTCCCTTGGACATCCATTTTCATGAGCAAACATTTCTAAAAATATGTTTTTCTGAAAACCGGATAAAATCAAGGAAAAAATCTATGTTTTTTATCAAAAAATACTTGACAAACGGGTACTTTTATAGTACAATACCGTATGTCAAGTATTTTTACTTTACACCATAAGCAAAGGAACGGTTTTATGAAAGAGATTAAATACGGCGTTTTGCTTGATTTTTACGGAGAATTGCTCACCGAAAAACAGCGGGATTCCTTGGATTTATACTATAATGAAGATTATTCTCTTTTGGAAATCGGAGAACATTTAAACATTTCCCGTCAGGGTGTGCACGAATGCATCAAAAAAGGGTGCGAGCATCTGGAAGAATACGAAAAAGTGCTTGGACTCTACCAAAAAGAGCTGGAAAAAGAATCCCTGAAGGCCGAAATGGTAGAAAAACTTTCTCACTTGGATGAGAATACAAAGAATGAAATAACCCGATTGTTAGATAGATTGTAAGGAAAGGAGAACTACGCATATGTTTGACTCTTTAAGAGAAAAGCTGGACGGCGTGTTCAAAGCTCTCCGTGGAAAAGGAAAACTGTCTCAGGACGATGTAAAACTCGCCATGCGTCAGGTTCGTCTCTCCTTGTTGGAAGCAGACGTTAACTTTAAGGTTGTTAAGGATTTAGTTGCAAAAATTACCGAGCGTGCGGTTGGCACCGAGGTGCTGGAATCTTTAACGCCTGCACAGATGGTTATCAAAATTGTAAATGAAGAGCTGATTGCCTTAATGGGTAGCGGCAATGAAAAAATCAAAATTGCTGACCGTCCCCCAACGGTAATCTTGCTTGCCGGTCTTCAAGGGGCAGGGAAAACCACTACCGCAGCAAAACTGGCACTTCATTTAAGAAAACAGGGTAAAAAACCGTTGTTAACCGCTTGTGACGTTTACCGTCCTGCAGCGATTGACCAGTTAAAAACCCTGGGAGCAGGGTTAAATATCCCCGTCTTCACTATTGACGGTTCCAAAGATGCCGTAAAAATTGCAAAAGACTCCCTGGATTTTGCAGTCCGTAACTTAAATGATATTGTTATCATCGATACCGCAGGTCGACTGCATATTGATGATGATATGATGGATGAAATCAAGCGCATCAGCGCAACAGTAAATCCCACCGAGATTCTGTTGGTGATTGATGCTTTGTCCGGTCAGGATGCGGTAAACTCCGCAAAAGCCTTTGATGAAGCACTGGCTATCGACGGTTTAATCTTAACCAAGTTAGACGGTGACTCCCGTGGCGGTGCAGCGCTGTCTGTCAGAGCAGTTGTGGGAAAACCGGTCAAATTTGCGGCAGTTGGCGAAAAGCCTACTGATTTAGAACCCTTCTATCCCGAACGTATGGTTTCCCGCATTTTGGGGATGGGGGACGTGCTTTCCCTAATTGAAAAGGTAAGCCAGGAAGTTGATGAGAAAAAAGCACTGGAGCTGGAAGAAAAGTTGAAGGCAAACCGTGGTATGGACTACTCGGATTACCTGATGCAGCTGCAACAAATTCAGAAAATGGGTTCCATTAAGGATTTGCTTGGTTTCTTACCCGGCATCAATAAAAAGGCAATTGATGAAGCCAATATTGATGAAAAGAAGTTTGTTCGTTCCCGCGCTATCATCCAGTCTATGACGGAAGAAGAACGCAGCAATCCGAAATTAATGTCCTTCTCCAGAAAAAAACGTATTGCCGCAGGTAGCGGTACTACCATCCAGGACATCAATTCACTCACCAAAGAGCTTGAAATGATGAACAAAATGATGAAGGAATTTAAGAATAACAAAAAGTTTGCCCGCAAAATGAAGGGCATGATGGGAAAAATGGGAATGCCCGAATAGTTGTTCCCGATACCAAAAAAGGCGGAGCCTTGGATACTAAAAAAGGCGAAGCCTTGGATACTAAAAAAGGCAGAGCCTTGGATGCCAAAAAAGGCGGAGCCTTGGATGCCAAAAAAGGCGGAGCTTTGGATACTAAAAAAGGCGGAGCCTTGGATACTAAAAAAGGCAGAGCCTTGGATACTAAAAAAGGCAGAGCCTTGGATACCAAAAAAGGCGAAGCCTTGGATACCAAAAAAGTTTAAAAAAATATTTTTATAGAAAGATGCCCGAATCGGGCAAAGAGGAGAAAAAAATGGCAGTAAAAATCAGATTAAAAAGACTTGGCGCAAAAAGAGCACCCTTCTACAGACTTGTAGTTGCTGATTCCAGATACCCCAGGGACGGTAGATTTATTGAAGAAATCGGTACCTACAATCCCATGACCGATCCCAACACCATCAATATCGATGCTGATCTGGCTAAAAAATGGTTAGCAAACGGCGCTCAGCCCACCGATACCGTAAAAGTGTTACTGAAAAAAATCGACGTCATTAAATAATAGCGGATTGGGAAGGATCAGAACATGAAAGATTTATTAACCTTTCTGGTAAAATCTATCGTAGAAAACGAAGATGCAGTTGTAATTGAAGAACATGAAGGAGAAAACGCTTTTATTTATAAAATCAGCGTTGCTCCCGAAGATATGGGCAGAGTAATCGGCAAACAGGGCAGAATTGCTCAGTCCATCAGAAGTATTGCCAAAGCGGCAACTCCCAGAGATCGCAAAAAAACCATCGTGGATATTGTGTAATTTGGGCAATGAATGTAGGATGGCAAGTGTTCCCGAGGGGATACTTGCCATTTTCCAAACAGATCAGAGGTGAAAATAATGGGCACTTTGATGGAGCTCGGATATGTGAATAATGTAAGAGGATTACGGGGAGAAATCAAGGTAATCCATTATTGCGACTACAAAGAATTTTTTGAAGAACTGGATTCGGTTACGATTAAAAACACCGAATATGAAATTGAAAGTATCAAATACTATAAAGACCAGGTAATTTTAAAACTCTCCGGTATTGATACTGTGGAAACGGCAGAAACCCTGAAGAATCAGACAGTTTATGCCGAAAAGGATGCGTTGCCACCGTTGCCTGAAGGTGTGTTCTATATTGCCGATTTAATCGGTGTGAAAGCATATTTAGAGAACGGTAGCTATGTTGGGAAAGTAACGGATGTACTCCAGAACGGTCCCACAGACATTTTTGTATTAACAAAAGAGGACGGTGGGGAAGTGATGATTCCCCGTGTGAAAGAGTTTATTCCTTTCATTTCCGTTACCGACAAAAAAATGACCATTACGCCCATTGACGGGCTGTTATAGAGGTTGAGGTATTCCAGATGAAGTTGAGTATTTTAACCATCTTTCCTGAAATGATTGAAAACTTTTTGGGAGAAAGCATTATTAAACGTGCCAGAGATAAGGGAATTATTAAAGTACAAGCGGTAAATATCCGGGATTTTTCCGAAGACAAGCATAACCGCGTGGACGATTATCCCTTTGGCGGAGATTTGGGAATGTTGTTTAAACATGAACCGGTGATTCGGGCTTATGATAGTCTGACCGAGCCGGACGGCACAAAACCTTTTTGCATTATGATGTCACCAAAAGGGGTTCCCTTTACTCAAAAAATTGCCAACGAACTGGCAAAAAAAGAGAATATTTGTATTGTTTGCGGACACTATGAAGGCATTGATGAACGAGTTAACGAAACCATTTGCGATTTGGAATTATCCCTGGGAGACTTTGTGTTAACCGGCGGAGAATTAGCGGCAGCGGTGATGTCGGATGCTATTTTGCGATTGGTACCCGGTGTGTTGGCAGAAGACGATTCGTCCCTACAGGAAACCCATCAAGGAGACCTTTTGGAGTATCCTCAGTATACCCGTCCTGCTGAAACCAAGTACGGTAAAGTGCCTGATGTGTTGCTGTCCGGACATCATAAAAACATTAAAAAATACCGTAGGGAACAGAGCTTGATGGCGACCTTAGCCAAACGGGAGGATTTGTTCTTGCAAACGGAATTTAGTAAAGACGATATTACTTATTTAACCCATATTAAAACGATTTTAGAAGAAGGAATCAAACAGTATGATTACAACCAAACAAAGAGCAAAGTTAAGAAGTCTGGCAAATGATTTGCCCGCACTTTATCAGATTGGGAAAAACGGTATCACCGCAGAGTTTTTAGCACAGATGGAAGAAGCCTTGGAAGCCAAGGAATTGGTGAAGGTCTCTGTGTTGAAAAATTCATTTTACACCACCAAGGAAGCAATGGCAGAATTATGTGAGGAATTAGGTTGTGAAGCTGTTTCTGCGGTTGGCTCCAAAGTGGTAATTTACCGCCGTTCCTCCAATCCGGACAAAGTGAAAATTGAATTGAAATAAGCGGGTGATCGTATGAAAATCGGGATATTCGGCGGAACCTTTGACCCTGTTCATATCGGACACGTTGCCCTTTGCGAAACTGCTCTCAAAGAGCTCGGATTAGACCTCCTTTATGTGATGCCAAACGGAAATCCGCCTCACAAAGAGGATAGAACCGATGCCATCCACCGTCTGGAAATGGTAAAAATTGCTTTCCGGAATGTGCATGGGGTAAGGGTTTCGGATTATGAAATCAAAAAAGAAACCTATTCTTATACCTATGAAACCCTGCAGGATTTTCAAGCTCTGCATCCGAAGGATGAAATTTATTTCTTGATGGGGATGGATAATTTAGACTATTTTCCCAAGTGGCGTTATCCGGAAACGATTTGCAAGCTTGCCCATTTGGTATTTTTCGGACGGATTGGTTACGAACAGCAGGAAAAAGCAACACAAGCTATTATCGATGAATTTGGAGTAACGCCCATTTTTCTTCCTCTTAGCTGGGACGTTTCTTCTACTGAAATCCGTGAAGAATTGTGTCAGGGAACTTACCTGTTTTCCAAATTGCCGTTTTTGGTGTATCAGTATATTATCCGAAAAGGGTTGTACGGTTGCACAGCAGTGGGGGAATATGATTCCTACGAAGAAGATTTAAAAAACTATATCGAAGAAAAACGGTTCTTGCATAGCCTTGGCGTTGCAGTGACGGCGTATCGCATGGCAATCCGTTATGGGGAGGATTCCAAGCAGGCTTACTTTGCAGGGTTACTTCACGACATTGCAAAACGGATGCCGCTTGATAAGCAGTTGGAACTTTGCAAAAAAATAGACCTTCATCCCGATGAAATTGCATATCCCAAGATGCTCCACGCACCAGCGGGAGCCGGGTTTTTAAAAAAGAAATACAATCTTAAGGATAAGAAACTGTTATCTGCCATCCGATACCACACTATGGGACATCGGGATATGACCACCTTCGATAAATTAATTTATATGGCAGACTATATCGAGCCTTGCCGTGATTTTTCAGGGGTGGAGGAGCTTCGGGAGGCAACCTTTAGAAATCTTGATGAGGCGATTATTAAAGGAATTGATACCACTATTTTATCTTTGGTGGAAGACCATTTAAAAATATCTCCGGTGCTACTTGAGGTCAGAAATGATCTGTTAGACCGTGAGCAGAAAGGATGCTAGTTATGGAAGCATTGGAAAAAGCAATCTTTTTAGCAAAAGTTTTAGACGATAAAAAAGCAGAGGATGTTACCGTGTTAAAGGTGGCAGAAAGCTCTTCTGTGTGGGAGTATTTTGTAATCGCATCGGGTACTTCCAACACCCACATTAAGGCGTTAGCCGGTGAAGTGGAAGAAAAAATGAAACTCATTGAAGCTCCCCTTCATATTGAAGGATATGTATCTGCAGAATGGGTGCTGATGGATTACAACGATGTAAATGTAAACATCTTCCAGAAAGATTCCAGAATGTTTTATAGCTTAGAACGTCTGTGGCAGGATGCCGAACAGATTACTTGGAAAGAGGAGGCGTAAACCATGTATAATTTTACCGAAATCGAACAAAAATGGCAAAAAATCTGGGACGATAACCAGACCTTCAAAGCAACTGACGATTTTACCAAGCCCAAATTTATGGCGCTGGTAGAATTTCCTTATCCTTCCGGTCAGGGGCTTCACGTGGGACATCCCCGTTCCTACACCGCACTGGATATTGTTGCCCGTAAAAAGAGACTGGATGGCTATAATGTGCTCTATCCTATGGGATGGGACGCATTTGGTCTGCCTACCGAAAACTTTGCCATTAAGAATAAAATTCATCCGAAAACCGTTACCAAAAACAATATTGCAAACTTCAAACGCCAGTTAAAATCCTTAGGCTTTTCTTTCGACTGGTCCCGTGAAATTGACACCACTGACCCCAACTACTACAAATGGACTCAGTGGATTTTCCTCCAGTTATTTAAAAAAGGCTTGGCATACAAAAAGGAAATGGCTGTAAACTGGTGCACTTCCTGTAAGGTTGTGTTGGCAAATGAAGAAGTAGTCCAGGGTGCTTGTGAACGTTGCGGCAGCGAAGTGGTTCGTAAAGTAAAATCTCAGTGGATGTTAAAAATCACCGAGTATGCACAGAGACTGATTGATGATTTGGACGAAGTAGATTATATCGACCGAGTAAAAGCACAGCAGAAAAACTGGATTGGTCGCTCTACCGGTGCAGAAGTGGACTTCACCACCACCTCCGGCGAAAAATTAAGAGTGTATACCACCCGTCCCGACACCTTGTTTGGTGCTACTTATATGGTAATTTCCCCCGAACATCCCTACATCGAAAAATGGGCGGATAAACTGACCAACTTAGATGAAGTGAAAGCATATCAGGTGGAAGCTACCAAGAAATCTGATTTTGAAAGAACGGAACTTGCCAAAGATAAAACCGGAGTGGAATTAAAAGGTATCCGTGCTATTAATCCTGTTAATCAGAAAGAAATCCCGATTTTCGTGTCTGACTATGTGTTAATGTCTTACGGCACCGGTGCTATTATGGCGGTTCCCGCTCACGATGAACGTGACTGGGATTTTGCCAAAGCATTTAACCTGCCTATTATTCAGGTAGTTGCAGGCGGTGATGTGGAAAATGCGGCTTACACCGATGTGGAAGAAGGTATTTTGGAAAACTCCGGCTTCTTAAACGGCTTAAGTGTTGCCGAAGCAAAAAAAGCAATTATCGAATTTTTGGAAAAAGAAAAATTAGGGGA
Source organism: Clostridia bacterium (assembly GCA_045540295.1). Classification (GTDB taxonomy): domain Bacteria; phylum Bacillota; class Clostridia; order UMGS1840; family UMGS1840; genus SIG452. Next base: position 4,714 of record JAZQGY010000026.1, on the reverse strand, counting down.
AGCAAAAGTAAACTACAAGCTTCGTGACTGGGTATTCTCCCGTCAGCGTTACTGGGGTGAACCCATCCCGATTGTTCACTGTGAAAAATGCGGTGCAGTAGCCTTACCTGAAAGTGAACTGCCTTTATTGCTGCCTGAAGTAGACAGCTACGAGCCCACCAATAACGGTGAAAGCCCCTTAGCAAATATGACAGATTGGGTAAACACCACCTGTCCCTGCTGTGGCGGTCCTGCAAAAAGAGAAACCGATACCATGCCTCAGTGGGCAGGTTCTTCCTGGTATTTCCTGCGTTATATGGATCCTCACAACAACGATGCCTTGGCATCCAAAGAAGCTTTGGAATATTGGGGTCCCGTAGACTGGTACAACGGCGGTATGGAACATACCACTCTGCACTTGCTTTACTCCCGTTTCTGGCACAAGTTCTTATACGATATTGGCGTAGTACCCACCAAGGAACCATATGCAAAGCGTACCTCCCACGGTATGATTTTAGGGGAAAACGGCGAAAAAATGTCTAAATCCCGCGGTAACGTGGTAAATCCCGATGATATCGTAAGAGATTACGGTGCCGACACCATGCGTTTATATGAAATGTTTATCGGTGACTTTGAAAAAGCGGCTCCCTGGAGTCAGCAGGGAATCAAAGGCTGTGTCAGATTCTTGGAACGTGTTCACGCACTTCTCACTATGATTCAGGAAACCTCTACCGGTAAACTGGAGAAGGAAATTCATAAGACCATTAAAAAGGTGTCTAACGATATTGAATCCTTAAAATTCAACACCGGTATCGCAAGTTTAATGAGTCTGCTCAATGCCATTTATGACAATCAGGGTCTCTCCAAAGAAGAGCTGAAAATCTTTATCACGCTGTTAAATCCCTTTGCTCCCCACTTAACCGAAGAAATGTGGGAATTACTCGGTTTTGAAGGAATGCTCAACCAGACCGCTTGGCCTAAATATGACGAAGCAAAAACCGTGGATAACGAATGTGAAATTGTAATCCAGATAAACGGAAAAATTAAAGACAAACTGGTGATTTCGGCAAATCTTTCCAAAGACGAAATCGAAAAAACCGTGATGGAAACTGATGCAGTAAAAGCCTTAATCGACGGCAAAACAGTGGTGAAAACTATCGTAGTTCCGGGCAAACTCGTTAATATCGTTGTAAAATAGGATTGATAAAAGAGTATAGAGTGCAAAAGACATGGATATTATTTCCATGTCTTTTGGCTTCTTAAGGTGAAAATTTGCTGATGCAAATTTTAATCAGAATGCCTTTTGCTATCTGCAAACTTCACCGCTCACTGTACCAATGTACAGCTTCGGGTATCCCCTACGGGTTCAGTTTGCAAATTCTGCATCAATTTTTCTGCACCTGACTTCGCAAAAGAAAAAAGACGAAATTCAAATTTTTTAATCCTTTGAATTTCGTCTTTTTGTATGTTAGGAATTGTAGGGGAGGGGTTCCATCCCCTCCCGCCTGTTTTCTTCTTTTATGAGCAGGAAAGTTTTTTTCTGAGTCCTTCGATAATTTTCTTTTCAATTCTGGAAACCTGCACCTGTGAAATATTTAAATGCTTTGCCACTTCATTTTGTGTTTTATCCTGAAAATAGCGAAGATGAATGACAGTTTGTTCCCGCTCGGGAAGTTTCTTTAATAACTCATGCAGTGCCATATATTCCACAATTTTTTCTTCCTGATGTTCTTCACCGGGGATTTTGTCCAAAAGCATCACGGAACCGTCATCGCCCATTGGAGCATAAAGAGATTCGCAAGTAGGTGAGTAGGAAAGAGCGGTAACCACATCTTCTTCTTCGATGCCGGTTGCTTCGGAGATTTCGGTAATTTTGGGTTCTTTAAAAAATCTATTCTGATATTCCTCCAGATAACGGTTGATTTTATAGGCATTTTCTTTGATATAGCGAGATACTTTTACAGCACCGTCGTCTCGCAAAAAACGTTTGATTTCTCCCATAATCATAGGAACTGCATAGGTAGAAAATTGCACATCGTAGGAAAAATCAAACTTTTCGATGGCTTTTTGCAACCCGATACAGCCAATTTGTATTGCATCGTCAGGTTCAATTCCACGGTTTAAAAAACGGAGAGCTATTTTTTTTACCAAACCCATATTTAATGAAAAAAGCTGTTCCGTTGCGTTGGCATCACCGGTTTTTGCCAGCTTTATCAGTTCGTTGTTTTGGTCAAACAACCTATACACCTCATCTTCCCAAAATGATCGTAATTTGTTATGTATGATTGGGATGTAGTCGTTTTCTCATAAAGATTTTTGTGCCTTTCCCCGGTTCCGATTCCACTTCCAAAGAGTCCATAAAAGATTCCATCACGGTAAAACCCATGCCGGAACGTTCTTCTTCGGTTTTGGTGGTGTATAACGGTTCTCTTGCTTTTTCGATATCTGAAATTCCTTTTCCTGCATCAGTTACCGTAACCTCCACAGTGTAATCGGAAAAAATGCGCATTTCCAAGGTGATTACCCCAACCGTTTTGTCGTAGCCGTGAATGACTGCGTTGGACACAGCTTCCGATACGGCAGTTTTTATTTCCACAAGCTCCGAAACTGTTGGGTCCAAGGGCGAAATAAAGGCAGAGGCTGTCACACGGGCGAAGCTTTCGTTTTCTGATTTGGATAGAAACATCAGGCGCATTTCGTTTAGAATTTCCATAGTTTGCAAAGCTCCTTTCCGTGGGGAAGAATGGTGCATAACTCTTTCATGTTTGCCATTCCCAACAATCGTAAATACCGTTGATTGGTTGTATAGACATAGATTTCTGTGCCGAATACTGATGCCAGTTTATAGCCATTAGCGATAAAACTGATGCCGGAGCTGTCCATAAAAGAGAGCCCCTCCAGATTAAATATCAATCGACGGTAATTTTTTTGCGAGAGCTTTAGAGTAAGTTTTTCTCTGCCTGCAACACTGTTGTGATGATCTAACTCACCTTGCAGGAGAATCATCAGAGTATCGTTTTGTTCTTCAAAGAGAATTTCCATAATTATTCCTCGTTTTTTGTATTTGGTTTTTCTTATTGTAGCATAGGGAAGAAAAAAAGTCCGTTGAAATTTGTCGGGGTTATCAAAAAATCGTTCGACAAAATGAACGTTTTTTTGAAAAATCAGTTGATTTTTCGGAAAAATGTGGTATAATAGATAAAGTGTTACAACATCTATTGTAAGAAAGGAAAATCCCGATGAAACAAAGAGGTTTTGAAGTAGCGAAGGATTTTTTAGATCAGGATATTAAACTTCCTGAGCGTTCCACCAAAAATAGTGCAGGATATGATTTTTTTGCCATTGAAGACACGGTGATTCCGTCGTACTACGGTTTGCTTTTGGAAAAAGTGGTATCAAAAGAACCTATTAAACCCACTATGGTCAAAACAGGAATCAAAGCATATATGGGTGAGGACGAGGTGTTATCCATTTATAACCGATCCTCTAATCCCGGCAAAAAAGGATTGATTTTAGCGAATTCTGTTGGTATTATTGACAGCGATTATTATTCCAATCCGGATAATGATGGACACATTATGTTTGCTTTTTACAATTTCATGCCCTTTGCAATTACCATTAAAAAAGGGGATAAAATCGGGCAGGGTATTTTCACAAAATTCTTAAAAGCAGATGATGACAATGCCAAAGGAGACCGTACCGGTGGCTTTGGAAGCACCGGAAAATAAGTAATTAATTGAACAAATAAAGGAGCAAAAACATTGAAAAAACTTTGTCTTTTACTGTTGGCTCTGATGCTTGTGTTAACAGGCTGTTCCAACAATCAAACCCCAACTCATTTTACTTCATCAGATGAACAACCCATTGCAACTGAGGTTCCCGCAGAAACTCCGGATGAGCCTGCAAAACCAACAGAAGCACCTATCACTACCAACCCGGAAGGAGAAATTGATCCCATGAAAGCAATTGTAACTATGAAAACTGTTACCGTCGATAAAACCGATGCTAAAAAACCCATCGTGACCATTGAAATGGCATCCGGTGGTGTTATCCGCGCAGAGTTATATCCCGACATCGCACCCATCACCGTGGACAACTTTGTTTCCTTAATCGAAAAAGGTTTCTACAACGGTTTAACCTTCCACAGAAACATTCCCGATTTTGTTATTCAGGGCGGTTGTCCCTTAGGTACCGGTACCGGTGGTCCCGGTTACACCATTAAAGGTGAATTTGCATCCAACGGCGTGAAGAATGACTTAAGCCACGAAAGAGGCGTTCTTTCCATGGCAAGAGCAAGTGATCCCAACTCTGCAGGAAGCCAGTTCTTTATTATGCACGCTGATGCTCTTTATCTGGATGGCGATTATGCTGCATTCGGTAGAGTACTGGAAGGTATGGATGTGGTAGATGCTATCGCAACCTCCGGCATGTAATACGGCTTGTAAAAGAATCCAGAACGCAAAAGGCATAGGTTTCTATGCCTTTTTTGTTTTTCAAAGGTGAAAATTTGTTAGCACAAATTTTAATTGTAATGCCTTTTGCTATTCACAAATTTTCCCTCTCGCAGTACCTATGTACGGCTTCGGGGTCAGTTTGTGAATTCTGAATCCTTTTCCTGCACCTTTCATATACAGCTTGAAAAACTGCGCATAATCCGTGAATCTCACCGCTCGCTGTGCACGAAGGTACAGCTTCGGGCTTGTCAAGGCGTTGCCTTGATTCAATTAAGTCGGAG
>JAZQGY010000025.1:0-2463 GCA_045540295.1 Clostridia bacterium | reverse complement strand
CACATAGGAGCTTACATCCTCCGGTAATGTACCAAAAATACTGTTTTCCTTTCCCCAGCGACAACTTAGTTCCCGGACGACGTGAGATAATTTTTCACTCACGTCCTTTGGCGCATGCTCCATAAATTTGCTGTAGTAATTCCGATGATACAATCGTCCCACAAAAGAAACGTCGGCACCATAGCGCAAAATATCCTCATCCAAAATCTGCAGAGCAGACGTTTGCGCTATATTTGCAGCCAAGGGCTGATAAAACACATTCGATATTCCGATTTCCAGCAAACGCTTCAACTGACACCGGTCAAATACAAAAATATAATTGGTATCGTAGAAGGCTTCCTTGCGGTACAACTCTTTTTGGGGCGAATCGTATACCCAGGACACGTAAGGACAGTTGCACCGGTGACAGACCTCCGCCACCGTCACGGAAAAATTCTGTGTCACCACCAGGGAATACCCTTGTACTCTGTTGCACAAATCTAAAATTACCGATTCCTCATAGGTTGATAAGTCCACCAAAACCCCCATCGGACATTCCACCGTATATTCTTTTTCCAACAAGCCCCATAGGATATCTTCTTTTACAATTTTCCTAGAATGAAGATACAAAATTTTATCTGTTATTTTCATCTCTTACCCCGCTTATATCATTCTTTTTTTATTGTATCACAGGACCGGATTTTTCCCCATAGGAATTTCAATATAGTTGCATTTTTTCTTCTGCCATACTATCATTTAATTAGTATCCAAAAACATCTTAAAGCGGAGGAAAATATGCCGAAAATCAGTGTTATCATACCCTGCTACAATGTAGCAAACTATATTGATCGTTGTTTAACATCCATTACCGAGCAGACTTTTGACATCCGTGATGTTGAGATTCTCTGCATTGACGATGCCTCCACAGACGATACCTGGGAGCATCTTGCCGCCTGGCACGAAAAATATCCCGAGAACGTCCTTGCCATCGGATGTGAAGTCAACGGAAGGCAAGGGACTGCCCGAAACATCGGACTTCAATATGCTACTGCTCCTTGGATTTGCTTCATTGATTCCGATGACTGGGTAGAGCCGGATTACCTGGAAAAATTGTATGCTGCGGCTGTTTCTACCGACTGCGAAGTAGTCACTTGCCAAAATAAACGGGATTCTTCCGACACCCTCTCCTATTTTTCGGATCGTAGCACCGGAAAAGAAGATCGGATGCTCTTAATTGATACGACAGAAAAAAGAAAGCATTTTATCCATATGGCAATGATGGGATATTTCGCCTGGGGAAAACTGATAAAAAAATCGGTGCTTCTGGAAAACGAAATTTGGTTTCCGGAAAATCTTGCCTACGAAGATGGCTTTTGGGGAGTATTGATGCATCTTTACATCAAACGCGTCTATGTGATTGAAGAACGTTTATACCACTACTATGTAAATCCCACTTCCACCGTACTACAAAAAAACAATTACTATCATATTGATATGCTGACTGTACAGTTGCAGCTTTGGGAAGAATTAAAAGAACGTGATATGTTTGCACTGTATCATGATGAATTAGAATACGAATACTTGTTTTCCTGCTATCTGAGTTTCTTAAAAGTTATTGCTTTGCGTTTTGAGACGCCGCCCTACTCCCTCTACCAAATACTGCGGACGTGCACGCTTTCCATCATCCCGAATTATAAGCAAAACAAATATGTACAGGCTCCCGGGTTCTCGCCGGTCTTAGGGACTATTTTAGAATCGCTCTCATTGCAGCTAAACAAAGCGGAGTTTTTGCAATTTGCAGAAAACATAAAAAAATTAAAAATATAAACATTTTTTCCATCAAAAAAGGGGCTGTTATCCAGCCCCTTTCGATTTTTCTTTCTTCTAATTAACCAAGAAGTGACAATACATTCTGGTTAGACTGATTTGCCTGTGAAAGCATTGATGTACCGGCCTGAGCAAGAATCTGTGCATTAGAGAACTGCACCATTTCGGTTGCCATATCGGTATCACGAATCTGAGATTCTGCTGCTGTTGTATTTTCAACAACGTTGTCAAGATTCTTAATTGTGTGCTCTAATCTGTTCTGAATTGCACCGAGGTCAGAACGCTGTTTGGAAACGCTTGCCAATGCAGTCTTAATCATGCTGATTGCCTTCTGTGCATTGGTGTTGTCGGTACCGGAAACAGCTACTGTATTAATTCCGATTTTAGACGCATTCATGCTGGCAATGGAAATACCAATAAACTGCGCTGCTTCTGCACCAACCTGAAGGTTCTTTGCTGTGAAAGTACCATCCAAAAGGTTCTGCTCATTGAAAGTAGTTGTAGATGCAACTCGGTCAATTTCAGAAACAAGTGCCTGAACTTCGCTGTCAAGGTATCCACGGTCAACACTGGTCATAGTGTCATTAGATGCCTGGATTGCCAATGTGTTCATTCTCTGAAGCATATCATGTACTTCTGCCAAAGCACCTTCTGCTG
>JAZQGY010000024.1:0-46884 GCA_045540295.1 Clostridia bacterium | reverse complement strand
GCATAGTCTGCAATTTTAGCCAGCTCCATTGCTGTTGTATAATGCTCTGGATTATCAAGCCCATGCGGTGTTACAAAGTGTGTGTTTTTTAGATTTAACTCTTTTGCTTTTTGGTTCATAAGCTCTGCAAAGGCATCGATAGAGCCTGCAAGATGCACGGCGACCACGTTAGCAGCATCATTAGCAGAGGGAATCATCATGGCGTGAACCAATTGCTCAAGGGTCAATTTTTCGCCAATCAGGATACCAATCTGAGAATCATACATGGTAATGGGTTCAATGGCTTTTTCACTTGCAGAGACCACCTCATCAAAATCTCCCATTTCAATGGCAAGAATGGCGGTCATTATCTTTGTTGTGCTTGCAGGATAGATTCGTTTTTTGCTGTTTTTTCCATAAAGAATTCTTCCGGAATTCAGATCAACAAGCAATGCCGCATCACAATAACGCAAAGAGGGCGGATTCATGGATTCGTTTTCCATCACTATTGTTTTCTTTCCCGAGGAAGAGGTTGCCTGAGCAGACTGTAGCTGATGCATCCTCGAGGTTGCAAAAATCTGATAGGTTAAGGTGATACATAACATTATCACAATGGCAAGAGTAAAAATCTTTTTCTTCATTTATTTTCTCCAATTAAAATATAGTATTATTTATTCTATTATACAAAACAATTTTAATTTTTTCAATAAAAAAAAGAAAAAATTAATAGAAATGACTTATTTGCGGAACAAAAGCCTTGATAAAACAGAAAGGAGAAATTCTAATATTGCCATTTCTCTTCTTTTGTGATATAATAAGTTTGCAAAGCAAACTCAATGAATTGCCTTCGTCATGAATTGAAATCTGCGATTTCATGAATTGAGCCTGCGGCTCATGAATTACACTTCATGCATTATATAGGCAATTCAATTCATGTTGCGGTAGCAACAATTCATGGCTTTAGCCGATTCATGACAACGAAGTTGTCAATTCATAAAAAAACAAGGTACATCTTTTCTATCACCTAATTATATAATGAGTTTGCAGTGCAAACTCAATGAATTGCCTTGGGCATGAATTGAAACTTGCAGTTTCGTGAATGGAGTCTTTGACTCATGAATTGCACCTGACGGTGCATTAAGGCAATCTCATCATATAAGAGTTTTTCTCTGGATGGAGGGTACAATGAAATTGATTGCGAAAAGCTTTTCCGAGCTTTCTTTAGAAGAATTATACGAAATTATCAAATCCAGGGCAGAGATTTTCTTATTGGAACAGCATATTATTTGTCAGGATTTAGATGATGTGGATTATAAAAGCCTTCATTGTTTTTTTTATGACGGTAATCGTGTTACAGCATATTTGCGGGCGTTTTGTTCAGAGCCGGAAGTGGTATCGGTAGGACGGGTATTAACCCTGGAACACAAAAAAGGTTTGGGCATGGAATTAATGCTACAGAGTATGGAGGCAATCAAAAAGCACTTTGCTTGTAAAAAAATCAGTCTTCATGCGCAAAAGCAGGCTGCAGGCTTTTATCAAAAGCTTGGTTTCTACGCTGTTTCCGATGAGTTTCTGGAAGAGGGCGTAATTCATATATCCATGGAGAAACTGCTGTGATATCATCAGCCGAGGAGGACGTTATGCAACAGAAAACGATGGGGACAGTGATTGGTGTTTCCAAGCAATGGTGGCTTAAGGTGAACACCAAACCAACGAGACGTCATGCATTGGATGGAGCTTTTTTTCCTCATATCATCAAGGTAAATTACACGGTCAACGGAAAAACTTATGTGAAACGGAAATGGATTCCTGCGAAAGCTTCTGTGCCTGCGGAAGGAAGCAGGGTTGAGGTCATTTATACAGCGCAGAAACCGTCCAAAGCACGTATCAATATTGCGGTTTCCAATGAAAAACATCATTTAGAACAATAAAGGAGAAACATATGGACATCAAAGTGCAACTTGTAAGAAAATGGTATGAAAAATTGGGGTTTCCCAAACAGTTTGATAAACTGTTTGAAGATCTTGTGAGCAGAAAAACTGTTCCTGACAACTGCGTATTGGAACGCTATAGCGAGCTTTTAGATCCCCAAGGTGATGCGGAATTAAACATACTGATGCTTTTATACTTGTGCGAAGAATTGAAACAGTGGTATTCTGACCGCGGAATTTCGGAAGAAATTTTTGTACACACCATGAAAGATCTGGTACTGTGGGCAGAAGACTATCTGAAGCAGTCCGGAGGCGTGTTCGGCATTGCATTTGAGGTGCTTTGGTTGGGTACCTATTATTCCGGCAAACTGTTCCGCTTAGGCAGATTGGAATTTGAACTTGCCACCGCCTGGAGAGATATTCCCGGCACTCATATTAAAAACGGAGATACTTATATTTCCGTGCATATTCCTGAGGGTGGCGCAATGACGCCCGAAGCTTGTCAGGAATCCTTTGATTGGGCAGTTCCTTTTTTCAAAAAGCATTTTCCCGAGCATCATTTTGATTGCTTTTTATGCCACACCTGGATGTTTGATGAACAGTTGAAATCGGTGCTGTCACCTGATTCCAATATTGTGAAATTCTTTGATTTCTTTCAGGTAGTAAATCAGGAAGAATCTGATGAAATTATCCGTCATATTTTTGGGAACGGCTCCACCAGAGAAAATATTTTAGACCGTCCCTGCAACTCCTCGTTAACCCGTTGGATTGTGAAAACTGTAAAAGATGGCGGCAAATTTTACGAAGGATTCGGTATTCGCAACGTATAAAATATTTAAAGTTCACGGTATTTTCAACTGATTTTCATAAATCCGACATATCCCTTTGATAAAATGATGTTTGATAAAGGAGGGTTATCCTATGAAACGATTTTTTTCGATTCTTGTGATACTAACGTTCACAGTCACAATATTGAGTGGTTGTGTCCATTTGCAGGAGACTGAGGTTCCCGTAAGCACTCGGTTTGATAAGGTGCAGACTGTTATTCTTTCTGATGATGACATTCTTTACAACGATTCTGTTGTGGGAGAATCGGGGGATGTGTATGTGAGCCATGATATTATCTACTACGAAGATGTGAATGTATATCCCGGTGGGAATCCCTACGGCGAGGGTGATGATACCGATAAACATACCAAAGAAGAAGCTGATAGTCATCGAGTTGTGAATATCACAAAACCAGGTTCCTATTGCTTAAGCGGAACCTTATCCGCAGGTCAGATTCGTGTGGATTTAGGTGAAAATGCCAAAGAAAATCCTGATGCGGTGGTAGAGCTTATTTTAGATAATGCAGATATTACCTGCACGGTGGCTCCTGCCATTTTATTCTTAAATGTGTATGAATGTGACGAGGATTGGTCAGCAGATACCGCAACCTCTGAGCCGGATACCAAAAAAGCCGGGGCAAATATCGTGCTGGCAGAAGGAAGCCGTAATGTTGTAAACGGTTCTTATGTAGCAAAGATTTTTAAAGACAGCGAAGATGAAAAGAAACTTTGGAAACAGGACGGAGCTATTTATTCTTATATGTCTATGAATGTGGACGGTTCCGGAAGTTTAGAACTGATTGCCGAAAATGAAGGACTGGACACCGAGCTTCATTTAACCGTTAACGGTGGCGATATTACTATCCGTTCGCAAAATGATGGTATCAATACCAATGAAGACGGTGTTTCCGTTACCACTATTAACGGAGGAAATCTCTACATTATGGCAGGTCTTGGCGCAGAAGGGGACGGCATTGATTCCAACGGTTGGCTGGTGATAAACGGCGGCACTGTTGTGTCTCATGCAAATCCCATTGCCGATGCAGGGTTAGACAGTGATATGGGTTCTTTTGTAAATGGCGGAACCGTGGTTGCCTTAGGGTCTACTATGGATTGGCCGGAAAGTGATTCCCGTCAGGTGACTATGAATTTGCAATTTCAAAAGAATGTGGATGCCGACGGTGCGTTGGTGATAAAAGATGCTGACGGCAATATCGTGTTTTCGTATCAGACTATGGAAGAAGAATTGACAGGCAGAGATTACCGTGGTGCAATTATTTCTTCTCCCAACCTTCAAAAGGAAGGGGAGTACACTGTGTATGTGGGCGGTACTCTTTCAGGCGATATGAAAAACGGTTTATATGATTGTAAAACGGTAGCAGAAGAAACTTTTGGTGTCAAGCAGGGGTACTACGGTTCAGATATGCCCTTTGGGAAAGGACCCAACGGTAAACCGCCGGAATTTGACGGCGAACCCCCGAAGTTTGACGGGGAGCCTCCGAAGATGCCGGATGGTATGAAACCGCCGAGATTTGACGCAGAACATCCGCCGATGCCTCCTGCGGAAGGAACACCTCCTGAATTTGGAGCTCACATTTCTGAAGAAAATGAACAAAAAGATATTTTTGTGATGACAGATCAAGTGAACCTATTCACTGGCGTTTCTGATTTTATGATAAGACCGTAACCACTAACGAAAAGAGTATAAAAAATGTGAAAAAAATCTTGACAAATGTGGAAATCTATGCTATACTATGCTCTAATGAAAGGCTGTGACGAAGAGGGCAATTCCCAGAGAACCCGCGAGAGAAGTGGCGGTTGGTGCGAGCCATGGGGGACAGGTTTTGTTTGTAGCTTCTGAGCCGGGAGGAAGAACGTTTCTTTTTTTGAAATAAGTAGAACCTCTCCGTGATTGCTGCGTGAAGGCATCAGAGGTTGTTAGACCTCAAGAGTGGCGATAATTTATCGCAATTTGAGTGGTACCGCGGGTGCATAATTTGAATGTTACACTCGTCTCAAAGAATTTTACCGATGCTTTGAGGCGAGATTTTTTTTGCCTCAAAAAAGGAGGATTTTTTATCATGGAAAACTCAATGAACATCAACCAAAAAATCAAAGAAATGGCGGGCCGTATCCGTGAGCTGCGTGACATTGTGGGACTTACTTTAGAAGAGATGGCACAAAAAACCGGTATTTCTGCCGAAGAATACTTAAAATGTGAAAACGGGGAAGCAGACTTAAACTTTGCTTTCATTTACCGTTGTGCAGACATCTTCGGCGTTAACGTAACCGATATTATTGAAGGTGCCAGCCCCAATCTCCGTTCCTACACCGTAACCCGTGCAGGAGCAGGTCAGCAGATTGCAAAGGCACACGGCATGGTGTACTACAATATGGCACACGCATTTCGGAACCGTATAGCAGAACCTTTGTATGTAGTGAGCGCTTATGATGAGAATGCTCAGAATAAAGATATCGAACTGACCACTCATGACGGTCAGGAATGTGATATTGTCATTGAAGGGAACCTAATGGTGCAAATCGGGGAACATAAGGAAGTGCTTGGCCCCGGCGACAGCATCTATTACAACAGTAATACTCCCCACGGTATGATTGCTGTGAATGGGAAGGACTGTAAATTCTATGCAATTGTACTTCGTGCAGACGCAGAAGTGGCAGAAACCACCAAGGAAGTGGTTCCCACCGAACAGATTATCGGCTCTATTCACAGAGACACCAAAGACAGAATTTACCACAAGTTTATTGATGTAGTAGAGGACGAACAGGGAACTCCCACCTCCATTACCTTCAAAAACACCGAAAAATTCAACTTTGCATTTGACTTAGTGGACGAGCTTTCCAGAAAAGAACCCGAAAAGCTCTGTATGCTCCATATTTCCAAAAACAAAACAGAGCGTCGTTTCACCTTTACCGATATGCGTAAAAAATCCAGTCAGTGTGCCAACTATTTTGCATCCTTGGGTATCAAAAAGGGTGACAGAGTTATGCTCATCTTAAAACGTCACTATCAGTTCTGGATTGCAATGCTTGGCTTAAACAAACTGGGCGCCGTTGCTATTCCGGCAGTTGACCAACTTCACGAACACGATTTGGAATACCGTTTCCAGGCAGCAGGTGTGAGCGCCATTGTTTGTACTGCAGACGGTGAAGTATCAAATTATGTGGATGCAGCAGCAAAAACCTGTCCTACACTTCAGCATAAAATGCTGGTTGGCGGCAAAAAAGAGGGTTGGAGAAACTTTAACGAAGAATATAAACGCTTCAGCACTCATTTTGACCGTACCGAGGATTCTCCCTGCGGTGATGATACCATGCTGATGTACTTCACCTCCGGTACCTCCGGTTATCCCAAAATTGCAACTCATAACTATAAATATCCTCTGGGTCACTTCCATACTGCAAAATACTGGCATAATGTGGACCCTGACGGACTGCACTTTACTATTTCCGATACCGGTTGGGCAAAGGCAATGTGGGGAAAACTGTACGGTCAGTGGCTCTGCGAAGCAGCTACCTTTGTATATGATTTTGACCGTTTCGATGCAGCAGAAATTCTGCCCATGTTTGCAAAGCATCACATTACCACCTTCTGTGCACCGCCTACCATGCTTCGTATGATGGTAAAACAGGATATTTCCAAATATGATTTCTCCTCCGTTCGTCATATGACCACTGCAGGGGAAGCGCTAAATCCCGAAGTGTACCGTCAATTTGAAAAAGCTACGGGTCTGCAGATTAAAGAAGGTTTCGGTCAGACTGAAAGCACCATGATTATCGGTAACTTGGTTGGCAAACCCCATAAAATCGGCGCCATGGGTAAACCTGCACCGATCTATAAGGTTGAACTTCATAATGCCGACGGTGAACAGGTAAAAACCAGTGAATCCGGCGAAATTGTTATCAATGTAAAAGACGGTGTTCCCTGCGGTCTGTTTACCGGTTACTATGGGGACGAAGAAAAAACTAAAGAAGTATGGCACGACGGCTATTATCATACCGGCGACGTTGCCTGGTGCGACGAAGACGGCTACTATTGGTATGTGGGTCGTGTGGATGACGTTATCAAGTCCTCCGGTTACAGAATCGGACCCTTCGAAATTGAAAGCGTTATTATGGAATTGCCTTACGTTTTGGAATGTGGTGTTTCTGCAGTTCCCGATGAAGTAAGAGGTCAGATTGTAAAAGCATCTATCGTTTTGGTGAACGGAAAAGAAGGCACCGACGAGCTGAAAAAAGAAATCCAGAACTATGTTAAGGAAAAAACAGCTCCCTACAAATACCCCAGAATCGTGGAATTTAAAGATTCTTTGCCGAAAACGGTCAGCGGAAAGATTCAGCGTAATAAACTGTAAAAATAAAAATGACAATATTGTAACAAATATTGTCATTTTTATTTTTTTGTGCTACAATAGAACTGATATCATGAGGATGATGAAAAAAATGGAAAAAATAATCAATGATAAAAATCTGAAAAATTTTGCCTATGTAAATGATTTTATTTGTCAAAAGCCTATTCGCGGAATTGTGATTTCTTTTTTTGGCTTAGGGAATACCACGATGTATGGCAACGATTGTCCCGAAGGGGAGTTCTGGGCAAAGCAGGGGATTTTGTATGTTGTTCCGTACACAAATCCATGGGCTTGGATGAATGATCAAGCGGTGGCTTATACCGATGAGATTATCGCTGTGCTGTTTCAAAAATACCGTTTGCCGGAGCATACTCCCATCGTTTCTACCGGTGGAAGTATGGGTGGGCAGTCAGCTCTGGTATATACCGCTTATGCAAAACGTCAGCCGGTAGCCTGTGTGGCAAATTGTCCGGTGTGCGATGTTGTGTTTCATTTTACGGAGCGACAGGATTTACCCAGAACCCTATACAGTGCGCTTTACCGCGAGGCAGGAACCCTGGAGGATGGACTAAAACGAATCTCACCGCTTCATCTGATTGATAAACTCCCGAACATCAACTATCATATCTTTCATTGCAATGAAGATACGGATGTGAATATGGATGCCCATTCCAAAAAATTTGTTGCAGAACTGGAAAAGAGGCAGTATGCTGTCACATTTGATATCGTGGATGGAAGAGGCCATTGTGACTTAACCGTGGAGATGCAACAAAAATTTGCAGAATATGTGGCAAATGCAATAGACAGATTGTGTTAACGGTTTTTCCCAGCAACAATAACACCATAGAGGATAAAGAATGGATACGATAGAAATTATTGCGCAAATATTGGGGTTTATTACCGTATTCTTAGGCTTTTTGGCTTATCAGGTGAAAAATGACAAACAGCTTTTGGTTGTCAATTTATTAGACTGTGCAGTATTTGCGGTACACTATTATTTACTGGGTGCCATTCCCGGTGCAGTGTTAAACACCGTGGGGGTTGTTCGCAGTTTTGTGTATTATCATAAAGATAAACCTTTTTATAAACCGCGGCTGTTTCCCGTTCTGTTTGCTTTGATAATGTTGGTATTAGGTGTTTGGTCGGCAGATAGCATATATTCTGTACTGGTAATTGCAGCCCTTGTGATTAACACCTTGTGTTTATCCTTTAAAAGCGCCCAAAAGGTGCGAATCAGCGTGCTTATCACCTGCCCGATGGTTCTGATTTACGATGTGCTTGTACGCTCCTGGGGCGGCGCCGTTTACGAGTCGGTTGCTATTGTGTCTGCTATCATCGGCATTATTCGCTACCGAAAGCAAGAAACAGCATAACATAGAAAAATAAAATTTTACATAAACTTCGACATCCGAGTTGGGCTGATATAGAACAAATCAAATTTGAAAGAAACGGAGAACAAAAAATGAGTTGTTTTATTTTCAACAAAGAAAGAATGGATTTTCGCTATAGCTCCGGTACCACCATCTATAGTGAACAGCTGCTAAACGGCAGATTAATCAGCGTGGACTACACCGCAACCGGTATGCCTCCCCATGATCACGACTGCGTTATGGAAGCACCTGTGTGCGCCTTTGATTTAGCCATTGACGGCAAGGACGCTACCTTCGGTTGGGAATTTGAAAACTGGACCACTACGGAAGATGTAGGAGAAAGAGCTTGCGCTGAACTGACTTTAAAAAATCCCAGACTGGCACTGCAACTGCGTTTGTTGACTTTCTGTGGCGAAAACGGTTTTTTCTCCAGACATATTTACATTAAAAACTTATCCGATAAACCCCAGTCTATTACTCATATTGCACCTTTATGCGGTACTTTATGGGAAAAGAAACACGATGTGAAAGATTCTTTGGGTGACTACGATGAATCTCTGGTTTATGTAGGTTGCTTTAAAGACAATCACTGGGGGGCAGAAGGTAATTTTGACTGGTACAACGTGCCTTACAATGCCTGGGTTTCCTTTGGCGGCGAAAACGGCAGAAGCGGTCACGGGCATCCCTTTGCCATTGCAAGAAATGACCTTTTGGGCGGCTATTTTGTATGCCAGATGGAATGGGGCGCAAACTGGAAATTCGCCTTCAAAAACGATTTCAGAAACTTTGCGGCAACCGATAACAACGGTTTAAAACCCTACATCAGAGTGAAATTTAATTTGGCACCTGAATGTCCGGCACCTATGAGAGTGCTACAAGCAGGCGAAGAAACCGAAGCTCCCCGTGTTCACTTTGGTTTCGGCTACAATGATTTTGACGATACCATTTATGCACTGCATACCTATCAGAGAAAGTATTTACTGGCAAGACCGAACCGTGGCTACGATATGATTTCCTATGACCATTGGGGTTATATGGAACACGCTATGACCGAAGAAAAACTGCTCATCGAAGTGGAACGTGCTGCCAAACTGGGCGCTGAAATCTTCGTAGTGGATGCCGGCTGGTACGGAAGAGCAGACAAAAACTTCTGGTTAAGCGTAGGCGACTGGCATATGTGTCTGCTGGAAAACGACCTGC
Organism: Clostridia bacterium; assembly: GCA_045540295.1. GTDB lineage: Bacteria > Bacillota > Clostridia > UMGS1840 > UMGS1840 > SIG452. The sequence continues at coordinate 37,207 of JAZQGY010000024.1, read as the reverse complement.
ATCCTGTTATCAAACGTGCAAAAGAATTGGGCTTAAAATTTGGTCTTTGGGTAGAACCCGAAGCTTGGGGTATTGATAGCGTAGCCCGCGAAGAACACCCCGGTTGGATCATGGAACGCTATGGCACCAAGGTGGAAAGAGCGTTGGATTTGGCTCATCCCGAAGCAGAAGCCTACATCGAACAGCAGATGTGCGATTTAGTGGAACGCTATGATTTGGATATGCTTCGTTTGGATTACAACAACGGTTATATCGGCGAAGGTGGCTTCAATGAAAACGGCGAATATATGGAAAACACCCATTGGCGTCACGTGGAAGCTATCCACAGAATCTTTGACCATATTCATCAGAAATACCCCAACCTGCACTTGGAAAACTGTGCATCCGGTGGCGGCAGAACCGACCTTGGTATGATGACCAGATTCTCCAAAACGCAGTTCTCCGATTGGTATAAATTCCCCAGAATTGCACGTACCTTCAACGGTATGTCAATGTGCTTACCGCCGGAATGTCTGATGTTTATCTACGGTTCTGCTATGAGTGCTTCTTGCTACGGAAACGCAGAATCTCAGCTGCAGATGACCATTCAGGGAATTCCCCAATTATCCGGCTATGCCCGCTATGAAGAAGAGGGTAATCCTGCTTTGGAAGCAATGATTCAGAAATACTTAAAGATTCATAAAGAATTTATCCGTCCCATTCATCACGAAGTGAAACTGTATCATCATACTCCTGTGGTAGGCGGATTCTCCGGTAGAGGTTGGGTAGTCACCGAAGCAATGTTGCCTGACGGTACCAAGGGTTATGTAAACTTAAACCGTCTGCCGAACGCAGAAGAAAATACCTGGCAGCTGCGGTTAAAAGGATGCGATTGCACCAAAGATTACATCTTAACCGATGTTGCAACCGGCAAACAGTTTGCGGTAAGCGGTTACAGCTTATTTGCAGAAGGTATGCCTGTTACCTTAGACGGTTCTTTAACTTCCAAGATGTTCTTAGTTGAAATGAAATAATCATCATAAAAATGGCAATTTCCTCTTTTTTGAGGAGATTGCCATTTTTGCTTCCGAAAAATCACACAAAAAAAGTTACAATTTATGGCAAAAATCGGCGAAAAATGGATGCAAAATTTGTTGACTTTTGGATGGTAATGTGTTATACTATTATCTAATAAAATGCGAATCATTTTTTGGAAGGGGCGGTCCGCTATCGTTAGCTTAGAAGAAAAAATTTTAAAAGAGGGCACTGTATTGCCCGGAGACATCCTGAAAGTGGACTGTTTTTTGAATCATTGTTTGGATGTGGACTTTCTTTTGGAAATGGGCAAAGAAATTGCCAGCTTATACGAAAATGTGGGTGTTAATAAAATTGTCACCATTGAAACTTCGGGAATTCCCATTGCATTTGCTGCAGCGCAGTTTATGAACGTGCCTGTGGTGTTCGCTAAAAAAGACAAGTCCGGCAACATTTCCGATCGGGTATATTCGTCCCGAGTGGAGTCTTTCACCAGAAAGAATGTGTATGATGCCGTGGTGAGTAAGGAATATTTAGGAGCCGATGATAAAGTGCTTTTAATTGACGATTTTCTTGCCAAAGGAAATGCCTTGCACGGCTTGATTCATATTGTAAACCTTGCAGGAGCAACTCTATGCGGCTGCGTGGTTGCCATTGAAAAAGGCTTCCAGGGTGGCGGAGACGAATTAAGAGCACAAGGGATTCGGGTGGATTCTTTAGCGATTATTGAATCCATGACCGACGATTCTCTCACCTTCCGTAAATAATTTTGCAACAAAAAACAAAAAAACGAAATAAAAAAACAAAAATAAATAAAAATGCCCGTACAGGGCAGGGAGGGTACCCCAAATGAAGAAAATTTTATCTTTTCTGCTCGTTGCTGTAATGTTGGTTGCATCCTTAGGACTGTTAACCGCTTGCGGTGGCGAAACTACCAAAACTCCGGAAGGAACCGCTGCAGACTTGAAAATCGGTTTCATTTTCCTGCACGATGAAAACTCCACCTACGACAAAAACTTCTTGGATGCTGCAGAAGCTGCAACCAAGGAACTGGGCTTGAAACCCGAAAACGTAATCATGAAAACCAACATTCCTGAAGGAAACGAATGTTATGAAGCAGCAGCTGACTTAGCTGACCAGGGTTGCGATATCGTATTTGCAAACAGCTTCGGTCATGAACCTTATATGTTAAAAGCTGCAAGAGAATTCCCGGATGTTGAGTTCTGTCATGCAACCGGTACTACCGCTCATACTGAAAACGTAGCAAACTTCCACAATGCATTTGCTTCCATCTACGAAGGCAGATACTTAGCAGGTATTGCTGCAGGTATGAAATTAAATGAAATGATTGAAAGCGGTAAAATCACTGCAGACCAGGCTAAAATGGGTTATGTTGGTGCATATACCTACGCTGAAGTTGTTTCCGGTTACACCTCTTTCTATCTGGGCGCAAAATCTGTTTGTCCCTCTGTAACTATGGAAGTTCAGTTTACCGGTAGCTGGTATGATGAAGCTTTAGAAAAAGAAGCTGCAACCAAACTGCTGTCTAACAACTGTGTGTTAATCAGCCAGCATGCTGACTCTATGGGTGCTCCCACCGCTTGTGAAAACGCAGGTGTTCCCAACGTTTCTTACAACGGCAGTACTCAGACTGCTTGCCCCAACACCTTTATCGTTTCTTCCAGAATCGATTGGGCTCCTTATTTCAAATACATCATCAACTGTGTTGAAAAAGGCGAAGCTATCGCTGCTGACTGGTGCGAAGGTCTGGAAGCAGGCTCTGTAAAACTGACTGAAGTGAACGAAGCAGTTGCAGCAGCAGGCACCAAAGAAGCGATTGAAGCGGCTAAAGCAAAATTAATCGCAGGTGAAATCAAAGTGTTTGACACTGCTACCTTCACTGTTGAAGGTGCAACCTTAGATTCTTATATGGCAGATGTTGATACCGATGCAGCATACGAAAAAGATACTGAAGTTATCTCCGACGGTTACTTCCATGAATCTGAATTCCGTTCTGCTCCTTACTTCGATATCAATATTGACGGAATCACCTTATTAAATAGCGCATTCTAATTGAACAAGTTGCATAGGGCGGGGAAGATCTCCGCCCTATCTTCGATTTTAGCACTTTATGTGTTTTCCCAAGCAAAAAGGCTGTGTGTTTGGGAAAGAGCATAGAATACTGTGAAAATGGAGTTTGTTATGGAACAAAATTTTGCATTGGAATTAAAAAATATTACCAAAACCTTTGGTAGCGTTGTTGCCAATCACAACGTTTCGCTTTCTGTTAGAAAAGGAGAAATTCTTTCTGTGCTGGGCGAAAACGGAAGTGGTAAAACAACGCTTATGAACATGGTTTCCGGTATCTATTATCCGGATAGCGGTCAGATTTTTGTGGATGGAGAAGAAGCTTTGATTGCATCTCCCAAGGATGCTTTTCGTTATAAAATCGGTATGATTCATCAGCATTTTAAGCTGGTGAATGTGTTTACTGCTGCCGAAAATATTGTTCTGGGCTTAGAAGACGAAAAAGGCTTCGATGTGCCCAAATATACTGAACGAATTAAAGAAATCACAGCACAGTACGGTTTTGAGCTGGATCCTGATAAGAAAATCTATGAAATGTCGGTTTCCGAAAAACAAACTGTTGAAATTATCAAAGTGCTGTTCCGCGGTGCAGATATTTTGATTTTGGATGAACCTACCGCTGTGTTAACTCCTCAGGAAACGTTGAAACTGTTTTCTGTGCTTCGCAATATGCGTGAAGATGGCAAGGCAATTATTATTATCACTCATAAGCTGCACGAGGTGTTGGCATTGTCGGACAATGTTGCAGTATTGCGGAAGGGTGAATATGTTGGCACTGTGAAAACCGCAGAGACTAACGAAGCAGAACTGACCGAAATGATGGTTGGTAAGAAAATTTCTTTGAATATTGAAAGAAGTGAACCCAAAGACACGCAGGACCGGTTGATGGTAAAAAATATCAATTGCGTCAACAGAGATGGAGTAAAACTTTTAGATAATGTATCTTTCACAGCCAAATCCGGTGAAATTTTAGGAATTGCCGGTATTGCAGGAAGCGGTCAGCGCGAATTGTTAGAAGCTATTGCAGGTCTTCAGCACTTGGAAGATGGCGCAATTTTATATGATAATCCCAAAACCCACGAGGTGGAAAACCTGCGGGACAAAACACCGCTGGAAATCCGTCAGATGGGGGTTCGTCTTGCCTTTGTTCCGGAAGACCGTTTGGGGATGGGGCTGGTCGGCAATATGGACATCGTGGATAACATGATGTTAAGAAGCTATAAAAAAGGAAAATCCTTCTTTCTGCAACGTAAAAAACCGAAAAGCTTAGCGGAAGAAATTATCGAACGCTTAGAAGTGGTAACTCCTTCAGCAAACACTCCGGTAAGACGTCTTTCCGGCGGTAATGTGCAGAAAATTCTGGTAGGACGTGAAATTGCATCTTCTCCTACCGTGCTTATGGCAGCATATCCCGTGCGAGGCTTGGATATTAACTCCTCCTACACCATCTACAATCTTTTAAACGAACAAAAGCAAAAAGGGGTAGCCGTTATTTTTGTGGGAGAAGATTTAGACGTTTTATTGGAACTGTGTGACAGAATTTTAGTCATTGGCTCCGGCAGAATTACCGGTATTGTGGATGCAAGAAGCGCCACCAAAGAAGAAATCGGTATTTTGATGACGAAATCCTGTGATGACGAAGGAGGTGCTGTTTCGTGAAAGAAGTAAACACTTTGGCAAAGGGCAAGCATCAGTCCGGTGCTCGTTGCCATATTGTTAAGCGTGACGATATTATGTGGTGGGAAGGATGGCTCATCCGCTTTGCAGCCATTGTTCTGGCGCTGATTGTGTGCAGTATCGTGACCGTTTCTTTAACAGATTTAAATCCTATGGAAATGTACTCCACGATGATTAAGGGAGCTGTTGGAACTTCCCGTCTTACTTGGAATTTGATTCAGAATACGGCGATTCTACTTTGTGTTGCACTGGCGGTTACGCCTGCCTTTAAAATGAAGTTCTGGAATATCGGGGCAGAGGGTCAGGTCTTAATCGGTGGTTTGGCTAGTGCCTGCTGCATGATTTTTTTAGGAGAAGTCCTTCCGGCACCCGTACTGATTCCCGTGATGTTTTTAGCCAGTGTTTTAGCAGGTGCTCTCTGGGGATTGGTTCCGGCATTCTTTAAAACCAAAATCAATGCCAACGAAACTCTCTTCACGCTGATGATGAACTATATTGCTATTCAGTTGGTTGCATTCTTCACGCTGGAAATGTCTATGCCCAAGGGCTCCGGTACTCCCAGAGTGCTGGAATTCGGGCAGCTTCCCACAATCCTTGGTCAGAAATACCTGATTAACATTCTGATTGTGGCAGTGCTTACCGTGTTAATGTTTATCTATTTAAAATACAGTAAGCAAGGCTATGAAATTTCTGTTGTGGGTGAAAGTGTAAATACTGCCAGATATATTGGAATCAACGTGAAAAAAGTAGTGCTTCGCACCATGGCCATTTCCGGTGCTATCTGTGGCATCACCGGGTTCTTGCTGGTTGCCGGCACTGACCACTCTTTAAAGAGTGATACTGCAGGCGGAAGAGGATACACCGCAATTATGGTATCCTGGCTTGCGAAGTTTAATCCCATTTATATGATATTTACTTCTCTTTTGATTGTGTTCTTAGAAAAGGGCGCATCCAAGATTTCGGAGGTATACCGCCTCAATTCTTCCTTCTCCGATATTATCACCGGAATCATTATTTTCTTTATTATCGGGGCGGAATTCTTTATTAACTATAAATTGAAATTCAAAAATAAGGAGGAAAATGTATGGTAACAACAATTATTCAACGTGCAGTCATGCAGGGAACTCCTTTGTTGCTTGGTTCCACCGGCGAAATCCTTACCGAAAAATCAGGACATCTGAACCTGGGGATTCCCGGTATTATGTATGTGGGAGCAATCAGCGGTGTAGCAGGCGCCTTCCTTTATGAACACAGCGGGGCTGTGATGGATCCCTGGCTAACCGTGTTGATTCCCCTTGTTTGCTCTATCGTGGGCTCTCTTTTGATGGGATTGATTTATTGCTTTTTAACTGTTACCCTTCGTGCAAATCAGAACGTAACCGGGTTGGCTTTGACTACTTTCGGTATTGGGGTTGGGAACTTTTTTGGCGGCTCTCTGATTAAACTGGTGAACTTAGATGTTCCTTCCATTGCACTTTCCAAGACCAGTCAGGTTTTCAAAACACAACTTCCGTTTGCCGGCAGCTTGGGATGGTTCGGCGATATTTTCTTGTCCTACGGTTTTTTGGTGTATGTGGCAATTATCATTGCACTGGTTTGTTCCTTTATGCTAAATAAAACCAGGGTTGGCCTTCATTTAAGGGCAGTAGGAGAAAACCCTGAAACCGCTGATGCTGCAGGAATTAACGTAACAAAATATAAGTATATTTTCACCTGCTTAGGCAGTGCGATTGCAGGCCTTGGCGGACTGTATTACGTGATGGACTATGCCAACGGCGTTTGGTCTAACAACGGATTTGGTGACCGTGGCTGGCTGGCAATTGCGCTGGTTATCTTTTCCATGTGGAAGCCGGCTCTCAGTATCTTAGGCTCCATTCTGTTTGGATTTTTATATGTAATTCCTACCTATATTCCCAATATCAGTGTCAGCAGTAAATTGCTGTTTGATATGCTCCCTTATGTGGTAACTGTTGTGGTTTTAATTATCACCAGTATTCGCAACAAGAAGGAAAATCAGCCCCCTGAAGCACTTGGTTTACCCTATTTTAGAGAAGAACGGTAGCCGGTATATCCCAGGGGTCAGTCTCATAACAGTATACAAAAGGAGAAATTGATATGGCTTTTTTTGAAGCACATTTTTACAGCGAATCATTAGGCTTTGAAACCACCGTCAATGTGTTCAAGCCGCAAAGAAGCACCACCGGACAAATCGGCGTGGAGGGAAAGGCAAGTGATCAAGAATATAAATGCCTTTATCTTTTGCATGGATTAAGCGATGACCATTCCATCTGGCTTCGTCGTACTTCCATTGAACGCTATGCTGATGAATACGGCATCTGTGTGGTAATGCCCTTTGGCGGAAAAGGTTTCTACACTGATATGAAACATGGCGAAAAATACTATACTTATATTTCCGAGGAGTTGCCCCGTCTGATGGAGGAATTCTTTGGTATTTCCAGGAAAAGAGAAAACAACTTTATTGCAGGACTCTCCATGGGAGGCTACGGTGCATTAAAAATCGGGCTTAGAAATCCCGATCGCTATACTGCTATTGCAGGATTATCCGCAGTTGCGGATATTCGTAGCTGGACGAAAGGGTGTCCTGATATTATGGTTCCTGTGTTCGGAGAAGATTTAGAAATTCCCGCATGTGAGGACCTATTTTCCCTGGCAGAAGAAACCGATAAACTTGCAGTGAAACCCCGTGTGTATATGGGCGTTGGCACGGAAGATTTTCTGTATCAGGATAATGTGAAATTGCGTGAAAAATTTGAAACGCTCCATTTTGATTACACCTACCGGGAATCCGCAGGTGTTCATTGTTGGGTATTCTGGGATGAGTATATTCAGTATGTCATGAAATGGATGTTTGACAACAAGTAAACAAAAAGGACAATTACAATGAAGATAGCAACAACTACGAGAGGGATACAGCCTTTTCTTGACACTCCTGAACAGGTGGTTTCTGTTTATCAGAATACTGGATTTCGGTATTTGGATTACTATTTTGGGAATGTGTTGACGGAACCGAACCATTGGCTGATGGCAGACGATTGGCAAGCAACTGCAACAAGGATCAGGCAGGCGGCAGACGCTGTGGGAATCCGTTTTGTGCAGGCTCATGCACCGGAGGTAGTTATCCGAGAAAATTACACTTCTGACAAAGGGATTTTTGCCACAATCCGTGCCATTGAGGCTTGCAGCATTTTAGGAATCTCTCATATGGTGGTGCATTCCGGGTTCTTTTCACAGTTCAAATATCCGGATGACAGTGAAGCCTATTTCAAGGCAAACAAGCCGTATTTTCAAGCCTTGATTCCTGCGATGGAACGGTATCAGGTACACATCTTATTTGAAAACACCACCATCAAACATTGTATCCAGGGATGCTACTTTCCTATTTTCGCAAGAGACTTAAATGCACTTATTGCCCATATGAATCACCCCTTATTCGGAGCAGTATGGGATGTAGGACACGCCCATATTGACGGACTTAACCAAGAAAAAGAAATTTTGGAACTGGGGACCAATTTAAAAGCAATCCATGTTCACGATAATCATGGGGAAACAGACGAACACTTGATTCCGTTTATGGGAACAGCAAACTTTGATTCTTTGATGCGAGGTTTGATTCAATCCCATTTTCAGGGGTATTTTACGTTGGAAATCAAAAATTTTTTTCAATATCGTGATCAAGTGCCCCGGGGACCTTTACAAAATGTTAATTTGGCACTGAAAAAAGAGACGCTTTCCCTAACGTATTCGATGTGCCGGTATATACTTTCCGCTTACGGCGTCTATGAAGAATAAAAAAGGAGACAACATGAATGAAATTTGAGAAAATTATGATAGATGATGAAGCAGAACTTTGGACTTATATTTGCGACCAGAATCCCTGGTACAAACGAAAAGCTATCTTGATTCTTCCTGGTGGCGGATATGAATTTGTGGATAATTTCGTGGAAGGCGATCCTGTGGCGCAAGCGTTTATTCCTTATGGATTTAATGCATTTGTGCTTCGCTACTCTGTGAATAAGATGAAAAATAAATTCCCTGATCAGTTGATTCAGGCAACCAAAGCAATGAAGCACATTCGTGACCACGCTGAAGAATACGGCATTGATTCGGAAGAAGTATATGCCCTTGGCTTTTCTGCCGGCGGACATCTGTGCGGTACTTTGGCGACTATGTGGATGCGGAAAGAATTGCAAGAAGCTGTTCCTATGCCTTACGGCTACAATAAGCCAAAAGGAGTTATTCTGATGTATCCCGTAGTAACGGGGAATCCGGAATTTTCTCACCAGGACAGTTTTAAAAACTTGCTTTGCACTCAGAATCCAACTAAGGAAGAATTGGCATCTGTCAGCTTAGAAAACTTGGTGGATGAAAATACGGTTCCGGCATTCATTGTGCATGGCGGTGCAGATGATGCCGTCCCCGTGGAAAATTCACTCATTTTGGCAACGGCATACCGCAAAGCAAATGTTCCTTTTGAACTGCATATCTATCCGCACAGAAGGCACGGCTTTGGATTAGGAAATGAAATTACAGGTCAGGCTGACTATCATATCGGCGAAAATATCAGCCGTTGGGTAGAGCAGGCAGTCCTTTGGATGAAAACTTTGTAATTGCAACAACGTAAAGGAGACCTCTATGAAAATTCTGGTTTGCATTAAACAAGTACCCGGTTCCTCCAATGTGGAAGTTGATCCGGTAACCGGCGTGTTAAAACGAGACGGGATTCAAAGCAAAATGAATCCCTATGATTTATACGCCATCGAAACTGCGCTGTCTTTAACCGAACGATACGGCGGCAGCGTGGAAGTACTTACCATGGGACCTCCTCAGGCAAAAAGCATTATTACGGAAGCCATTTGTATGGGCGCCAAGAAAGGTGCTGTTTTGTCTGACAGAAAATTTGCCGGTGCCGATGTGTTAGCAACTGCTTATACCATCTCTCAAGGCATCCAAAAAGCAGGGGAGTTCGATTTAATTCTCTGTGGAAAACAGACTACGGATGGAGATACCGCTCAGGTTGGAGCTGAGGTATCTGAATTTTTAGGAATCCCCAATGTGGCAAATGTGTTGTCTGTTACGGATGTAACAGAAAAAGATATCACGGTAACAGCATCTTTAGACGATAAAGTCGCTACTATGAAGGTGAAGCTTCCGTGCCTACTTTCCGTAGATGGAGACATCAACTCTCCCAGATTGCCGTCTTATAAGGTGTTGCAAACCGTTACTGATGATTTCATTAATATTTACACCTTCTCTGATTTTTCGGATCAGAACCCTAACCATTACGGTCTTACTGGCTCTGCCACCCAGGTGGAACGGATTTTCCCGCCGGAAAAGAATTCTGAAAAACGAACCATTTCAGGGAATTCTACCCAGCAGGCAGAAGGTTTGTATCAGTTAATCCGTGATCGGAAACTGGTGTAGAGAGGGGGAAGCATCATGGGAAAATTAGTAGTTCATCAGAGCCTTGTTACCAAAGAAAATGCCCCCCAAATTCAGTCCCTTTGCCCCTTTGGAGCAATTTTATATGAAAATGATAAATTAGATATTTCCTCCGCCTGCAAAATGTGTAAGCTTTGTGTGAAAAAATCAGGCGGTGTGATAACTTACGAAGAAGATGCGAAAAAAAGCGTGGACAAATCCTTTTGGAAGGGAATTTGTGTCTACGTGGACCATATGGCAGGAAAAATCCACCGTGTAACCTATGAGCTTTTAGGAAAAGCCGCGGAGCTTGCTAAAGTGACCGGCCATCCCGTATATGCGCTGATGATGTGTGATTCCATTGGAAACAGTGCAGAAAAACTATTGCACTATGGTGTGGATCAGGTCTTTGTGTACGACAAAGCGGAGCTCAAAGATTTTCGGATTGAGCCTTATACCGCTTGTTTCTGCGATTTTATTGAAAAAGTAAAACCTTCATCCGTGTTAATCGGTGCCACCAACTTAGGGCGCCAGCTGGCACCCCGTGTGGCAGCAAGACAGCGAGCAGGCTTAACTGCAGACTGCACTGTGTTAGAGATGAAAGAAAACACTGATTTGGTGCAGATTCGTCCCGCATTCGGCGGTAACATTATGGCGCAGATTATTTCGCCGGATACCCGTCCGCAGTTCTGTACTGTCCGTTATAAAGTGTTTTCTGAACCGGCTCCCACAAAAGAAGCAAGTGGGGAAATTATCACAATGGAGATTGCAAAGGAGAAACTCACTTCTGCAATTTCCGTAATTTCCACGGTAGATAAACCAAAGGATATTGATATTTCCGAAGCGGATGTAGTGGTTGCCGTTGGCAGAGGTGCTATGAGCGAGGCGCTTCGCAATCAGGCAAAGGAACTTGCCGACTTGCTTGGAGGCGTGGTGGCTTGTACCAGACCGCTGGTGGAAGCAAACATTATGGGTGCAAAACACCAAATTGGCCTGTCCGGCAGAACGGTCAAACCCAAATTTATCATTTGCCTCGGAATTTCCGGTGCGGTTCAGTTTGCTGCAGGGATGAAATCTTCCGATTGCATCGTGGCTGTGAATACCGATAAGTCCGCTCCTATTTTTGATGTGGCGCATTATGCCATTGTGGGGGATGTAGCTGAAATTTTACCCCAACTGATTGCAAACATCAAGGAGGGCGAAGCAAATGTGTAACGAAAGAAATAAAGTAACCTTTGAGGATATCAAAAAATTACAGGATATTTTAGGGGCAGAAAATGTGTTGGTGGGTGATGCTATCAGTCCCGACTATGCGCATGATGAACTGGGTGGGATTGAAAAAATGCCCGAGGTGTTAATCCGTGTGCATACCACCGAAGAAATTTCTGCAGTAATGAAATTGGCATACCAAAAAACGATTCCCGTTACCGTTCGTGGAAGTGGTACCGGTTTGGTTGGGTCTGCTGTTCCTGTTTGTGGCGGTATTTTAATGGAAACCACCAAAATGAACAAAATTCTGGAGCTGGATTCCGATAACTTAACCGTAACCGTTCAGCCCGGTGTTCTTTTGATGGAGCTGGCAGCGTTCGTGGAAGAAAATGACTTCTTATATCCCCCTGATCCGGGTGAAAAATCCGCTACCATTGGCGGTAATATTTCCACCAATGCAGGTGGAATGAGAGCGGTAAAATATGGCGTTACCCGTGATTATGTGCGAGCATTGACTGTGGTAATGCCCAATGGCGAAATTATGGAGCTTGGTGCAAAAGTTGCCAAAAACAGCTCCGGCTACAGCTTAAAAGATTTGGTTGTGGGTTCTGAAGGAACTTTATGTATTATTACCGAGGCGGTGTTGGAAGTGATTCCGCTTCCTAAGGTTTCTTTGTCTTTATTGGTGCCTTTTGCCGATATGAAAAGTGCGATTGAAGCAGTACCTCAGATTTTTCGTTCCAAAATTACTCCTACTGCGATCGAGTATATGTCTCGTGACACCATTCTGTTTGCAGAAGACTATCTTGGCAAAAAATTTCCCGATACAAAAAATGATGCCTATATCCTTTTGACCTTTGACGGAAATACTGAGTCGCAGGTGGATGCAGATATGAAGGCCGTGGCAGACTTGTGCCTTTCTATTGGCGCTTTGGATGCCTATATCGTGGATACCGAGGAACGAAAAAAATCCGTTTGGTCTGCCCGCGGTGCATTTTTGGAAGCCATTAAAGCATCTACACCCGAAATGGATGAATGTGATGTGGTGGTGCCTGTTAACCGAGTGGATGAATTTATTAAGTTTACTCATGCCCTGGCAGAGGAACAAAAAGTTCGTATTCCCAGCTTCGGTCACGCAGGTGACGGTAACTTGCACGTATACATTTGTCGTGACAGTTTAAACGATGCAGACTGGAAGAACACTTTGTCCGTATGTTTTGATAAAATGTATGAAAAAGCAGAAGAATTGGGCGGGTTAGTATCCGGAGAACACGGCATCGGCTATGCCAAAAAAGAATACTTAAAAAAACAGCTTGGTGATGTGCCGATTGGCATTATGCAGGGCATAAAAAAGGTGTTTGATGAAAAAAACATCTTAAATCCCGGCAAAATCTGTTTTTAATCTTTTTGATATTTTTGGTATTTTTGACAGTTTGATATTTTGACATTTTAGTTGTTTAAGAAATCAGGAAAAAGGAACTAACATAATGTTGGAATGGATTTTTGGTATCTTTGCTCTTTTAGGAGCATTGGACCGCATTACAGGGAATCACCTAAAAATCGGAGAAGAATTTGAAAAAGGAATTCTGTCTGTGGGCACCTTAGCAGTTGCTATGGTTGGGATGATTACCATTGCGCCCACTTTAGCAAACCTTTTGACACCTGCCTGTAGTTGGTTTAGTCAACAGCTTGGCATAGATGCCTCTTTTTTAGGTGGCTTTGTGGCAAATGATATGGGCGGTGCTTCCATTGCGGTCAGTCTTTCCAAGACTCCCTGGAGCCGTTTTCACGGGCTTGTAGTTGCGGCCATGATGGGGGTAACCGTCTGCTTTACCATCCCCGTGGCATTAAAAATGGTAAAAAAAGAATATCATAAGGATATGTTGACCGGAATATTATGCGGTGTTGCCACCATTCCCTTAGGATGCTTGGCGTCGGGGCTGTTTATGGGGTTTCCCGTTTTGGAAATTCTTTTAAACTTATTACCTGTTATTATCGTGGCGTTGCTGACTTGTTTGGGATTAATCTTTTGTCCGGAATTTTCCAGAAAAGTGTTTCAGGGAATCGGCAATGTGGTGCTTGCTATCATCACAGTTGGCCTTGCAGCAGGGATTTTTACCCATTTAACGGGGCAGGTTATTATTCCCGGTATGGCTCCCGTAACAGAAGGATTTCTGACTGTTTCCGGCATTGCTATGATTTTGGCAGGCGTATTTCCCTTGATTGCCATACTGTCCCGGCTGTTAAAAAAACCGTTTTCTTGGTTAGGAACAAAAATGGGGATGAATGAAGCATCGGTTGTAGGGCTTATTTCTTCGTTGGCAAACAGTATCCCCACCTTTACCTTAGTGGAAAAAATGAATTCCCGCGGAATTATCATCAATATGGCATTTGTTACTTCCGCATCCTTTGTTTTGGGAGACCACCTTGCCTTTACTATGGAATTTGACGGTGTTGCTATTCCTGCAATGGTCATCGGGAAATTAACCGGCGGAATTTTGGCAATTTTGGTTGCCGTTGTAGTTTGCAACCGTTCTGCAAAGAAAATGTAAAATGATTTCATAAAAAATTTCTTGACAAATAAAGCGTAAAAAATTATAATGGAAACAGAGCAAAAAAATGCTCAAAAGAAAGGGTGAATAAAAATGGTAATCGGTACCACAAAAGAAATTAAAAATCACGAATATCGTGTGGGTTTAATTCCCGATAACGTGGAAGTGTTAGTAAAAGACGGTCATACTGTTTATGTGGAAACAAACGCCGGAGCGGTTGTTGGTTTCACAGATGAGATGTATGAGGCCGCCGGTGCCGTTATCTTAAAAACCCCCGGTGAAGTCTTTGAAAAATCTGATATGATTATCAAGGTAAAAGAACCGGAAGAATGTGAATACAAATACTTAAGAGAAGGTCAGATTTTATATACCTATTTGCATATTGCTCCCAATCCCGCTTTAGGGGAAGCACTTTTAAAAAGCGGTGTGAAGGCAGTGGCTTATGAAACCATCACCGATAAAGAAGGAAACCTTCCGTGCCTTCGTCCCATGAGCCAGATTGCAGGCAGATTAAGTATTCAGGAAGGTGCAAAATATTTAGAAAAAACCTTCGGTGGACGTGGTATCTTATTGGGCGGTGTTCCCGGTGTGGAACGCGGTAAAATTGCCATCATCGGTGGCGGTATTGCAGGTACTTATGCGGCAAAAGCTGCAGTGGGCAGTGATGCTCAGGTAACACTTTTGGATATCAACTTAAACCGTCTTTCCTATTTAGAAGATGTGTTTGGAGCATCTGTTACTACCTTGTATAGTTCCGAAGCAAACATCAGAAAAGTATTGAAAGAAGCAGACTTGGTCATCGGTTCTGTGTTGATTCCCGGCGGAAAAACCCCCAAACTGGTTCGCAAAGAACATTTGAAATTAATGAAAAAAGGTGCTGTAATTGTAGATATTGCAATTGACCAGGGCGGTTGCTGCGAAACTTCTCACACCACTACTCACGACGACCCCGTATTCATTGAAGAAGGAATCGTGCATTACTGTGTAGGCAATATGCCCGGTGCTGTGCCCTATACCTCTACTATGGCACTCTCCAACGCTACCTTCCCCTATGCAAGAATGATTGCCAATATGGGATTGGAAAAGGCAGTGAAGAAAGATCCCGGCCTTTTAAACGGCGTGAATATGTATGATCATCAGTGTACCAACAAAAATGTGGCAAAAAGCTTAGGTTATGACTACGTTGACTTAAAGAAATTAATCTAAGAAAAACTTAAATCTAAAAATGACAATACTGTAACAAGTATTGTCATTTTTTTATGTTAGTGATATAATTGACACATACAGAATTTTATTTCATAAAATTCTTAGGAGCTACCGCTCCTTTGTGCTCTTGTGAGCACTGTGTCAATTGACGGCGTCGCAAAAATACCCTTGCAAGCAAGCATTTTTACTCCTGGTAAAATGATTTTGCGGCATCTAAATCGTTCACGAATTCTATAATGATTTCATCAAAGATGAAATCAATGAATTGCCTGACGGCATGAATTGAAAATTAAAAATTTCATGAATTGAGCCTTGCGGCTCATGAATTGCACTTTTCGGTGCATTAAGACAATTCAATTCATGAAACTGTTTGGCATTTACATTGTACACGAAGTGTAATTCAATGTCCGAATGAACCAAAAAGGAGAAACAACTATGGCGTGGTATGACGAAGCCATTTTTTATCATATATACCCTTTGGGAATGACCGCTGCTCCCGAATTAAATTCCTATGAGGCGGGGGAGCATCGCTTAAACCGGTTAATTCCCTTTATTGCGAAAATCAGAGAGCTGGGCTGTAATGCTTTATATATCGGGCCGTTATTTGAATCAGTAGGGCATGGTTATGAAACCACCGACTACAAAAAATTGGATTCCCGACTGGGCACCAACGAAGACCTAACCAATTTTGTGGCAAAATGCCATAAAGCAGGAATCCGTGTGGTGTTAGACGGTGTATTCAATCATACCGGACGTGACTTTTTTGCATTCCGTGATATTAAAGTAAATCGGGAAGCATCCCGCTATCGGGATTGGTATTGCAACGTGAATTTTTGTGGCAATAATGAATATAACGACGGCTTTTCCTACGATAACTGGGGCGGTTATGATTTGCTGGCAAAACTCAATCAGCAGAATCCCGAAGTGAGAAACTATATCTGCGATGTGATTCGCTTTTGGGTTAGTGAATTTGATATTGACGGCATCCGTTTAGATGCGGCAGACGTGTTGGACTTTGGCTATATGCAAAGATTACGGCAGGTGGCAAGAGAAGTGAAAGAAGATTTTTGGCTGATGGGAGAAGTCATTCACGGAGATTACATTCGTTGGGTGAACGAAGATACTCTGCACGCCGTGACCAACTATCATTTACATAAAGCCTTGTATTCCGGGCATAATGACCACAATTATTTTGAAATTGCTCACACTGTGAAACGGTTATACGAAATGGGCGGCAACAATCCCAACGGACTAAAGCTCTATAATTTTGTGGATAATCACGATGTGGAACGGATTTACACCAAACTACAAGATAAAAACCATCTGATTCCCGTTCATATTTTGCTTTATACGTTGCCGGGAGTACCGTCACTGTATTACGGTTCGGAATACGGCATCGAAGGGCATAAGGAATACGGTTCCGACCGTTCCTTAAGACCTGCCATCACCTTAGAACAGTACGAAAGTGCAACCGAAGATAATCATTTGACCAAACTGCTTATGAGACTTTCCCAAATCCGAAAGGAAAACAAAGCACTCTCCTACGGAAATTATCGGGAAGTGCTTTTGACCAATCAGCAGTACGCATTTTACCGGGAATATGCCGGGGAATCCGTGCTGGTTTGCGTGAATAACAGTAATCAGGATTCTGTGATAAACGTAGCGGCAGGGAACCATACTGCTTACATCGGCGGACTTTCCGGCGAAACCATTACCGCAACTGACGGACGTTTTTCGCTAACGGTGAAGGCAAATTCCGGAGAAATCTGGTTACCGGTATCAAACGGTGAAAAATCGGTAGAACCGATTATCTTACAGGTAGAAGAACCTGCTCCTGCAGTTGCAAAGCAACCTGAAAAAACCGAAAAAATTACAGAACAAAAAGAAGAAAAACCTGCAATCAAACAGAATAAACCTTATGAAGCAATGAGCGTTTCGGAATTGCAGGAAGCGATTTTAGAAAAAATGGCAAAAAACGGCCCTGTCACAGAACAAATGAAAAAAGATGTATTGGAAAATGTGTACCATGATTCACTCATCACCTGGGTGAAAAGCTTTCGATAAATAGGAGGAACGAACCGTGAAAAAACTGCTTTGCTTAAGATGTCACAGCGAAATGAAATACGGCGGTACCCGAAAACTTCAGTTAGGGGAAACCGGTTGGGTATTGGGCGATTTGCCAAACTTACTTGCAGGAGCATTGGAAGTGGATATTTATTCCTGTCCAAACTGTGGAAAACTGGAATTTTATCACAAAGAAGCAGAGTGCGGTGACATCGCTCAGGTACAATGTCCCAACTGTGGCAAAAAACACGATTTTGACTATCCGAAATGTCCGTTCTGCGGACACCGTTACTACGGAAGATAAGGAATTAGCAATATGTCATACTTACTTAGCGGTCTTGGGCTGGCAGTTCTGATTGTGGCATCGTTAATCAAAGGGGAGACCATTAAAAAAACATTATATTTAGTGCTGGCGGGAAATCTGTTGGTAGCAACCAGTTATTTGTTTACCGATAATGGTGTAAACGGTGCGATTTCAAGTTACATTGGTAGTATTCAGGCACTTATTAACATCTTTTTTGCAAAAAAGAACAAAAAGATTCCTGTTTGGCTATTGGTTGTTTATGCCTTATCCTTTATTGTGGCAAATTTTGCCGTGTTATCGGATTCGGTTGGCATTGTTGCGCTGATGGCAACCCTTTGCTTTGTGGGATGTGTGTCCTCCAAAACAGGGACGGGATACCGCCTCTGGCAACTTGCCAATAACCTGTTATGGATTTTATATGATATTCTGTCAGCATCCTACGGACCTCTTGTGACCCATAGTGTTCTGTGCTTGTTCACAATGGCAGGTATTTTATGGAATGACCTTAGAAAAAAGGAGCGTGCGTAATATGAAAATATATATTGTAAGACATGGGGACCCCGATTATTCCATTGATTCATTAACCGAAAAAGGATGGCGGGAAGCAGAACTGTTATCCCAGCGGATGAAACTGATTCCTATTGATGATTTTTACTGTTCTCCCTTAGGTCGCGCACAGCATACTTTGAAACCGACCTTGGAAAAGATAGGGAAAACTGCAGAAACACTTCCTTGGCTTCGTGAATTTGAGGGACGAAAGGGTGCCTCTACCCCCGGAAAAACCAGAGTTGCCTGGGATATTCCTCCATCCCTCTGGTGCAATGAACCCAAATTCTATACCTTAGACCAATGGCAGAAAACCACCTGGATGGAAGAAAGTACCGCGCCCGGTGCATATCCCGAAGTCAAAGAGGGGATTGACGAACTGCTTTTGCGTTACGGCTGGAAGCGTGACGGTATGGTGTATCGTGGCGGAGAAGACAAAAGTATCGCTTTGTTCTGCCATTTCGGACTTGGCAGTCTGGTAATGGGATATCTTTTAGGAATTCCGCCCGTAGTGGCACAAAACAGCTTCTATTTGGCACCTACTTCAGTAACAACCTTAGTTACTGAAACCGATTCCACGGGAGCATCCCACTTCCGTGCTACAGGCGTAGGGGATATTTCTCACCTATATGCAGGTGGAGAACCTATGTCGGAATCGGGGTTATATCCCAATTTTGGAAAATAAGGAGTAAAAAAATGAAAATATCAGTATTAGATGTAAAAACTTTAGGCAACGATTTGGATTTTTCCGGTATCCATAAGCTGGGTGATGTTACGGTGTACGATTTAACCACCCAGGAGCAGGCAATTGAAAGAATCAAAGATGCTGAAGTTCTGATTTTAAATAAAGTGAAATTAAACAAGGATAATTTGCCGTATGCCAAAAATCTGAAGCTAATCTGCATCACTGCAACAGGCTTTGACAATGTGGACATTGATTATTGCAAGGAGCACGGCATTGCCGTTTGCAATGTGGTGGGCTATTCTACCGACAGTGTGGTGCAATTGACTGTTTCCATGGCATTTTCTCTGGCAACCAATTTGTTATCCTACGACAAATTTGTAAAATCAGGTGACTACACCAAAAGCGGAATTTTCAATCGGGTAGAACCGGTATTTCGGGAAATTTCGGCACTCACCTGGGGGGTGGTAGGTCTTGGAAGCATTGGCGGAAAGGTGGCAAGTATTGCCAAAACTATGGGGTGCAGAGTCCTTGCCTATAAGAGAACTCCCGTTACGGACTTTGAATGTGTGGATTTGGATACCTTATGCCGTGAAAGTGATATCATCACCGTGCATACTCCCTTAAATGACGGTACCTTCCATTTAATCAACGAACAGCGTCTGTCCCGGATGAAAGATGGCGTGGTTTTGGTAAATGTTGCCCGTGGTGCGGTGTTTGACGAAGAAGCGGTGACGAAAGCGGTTTTGGACGGGAAAATCGGCGGACTTGGGGTGGATGTGTATTCCACCGAACCTATGCAGGCAAATAGCCCCTATCAGAAGCTGTTAGACCGTGACAACGTGATTTTTACCCCTCATATGGCGTGGGGAGCTTACGATGCCCGTCAAAGATGTATTGATGAAATTGAATCAAATATCAAAAGCTTTTTAGAGGGCGGTATGAGAAGCCGTCTGGTATAGCTTGTTCAAATAAAAAAGGAGGAAACGAGAATGAAGAAAAACGAAAAAATGAAGAAAATATTGACATTGTTGTTGGCGTTTTGTATGTTATTTGGGATGTCTGTGTCTGCCGAAGATACCATGTGTGAAGGTTATCCAAAGCCGGAACGGTTTGTTACCTTGAAAATTCCGTTTCCGGAAGAATTAGCGGATAACGATTCCTGGCGTACCGTGGCAAGATATCAGGATTCCAAGCAGGCAATTCCCTTGTCTGATTGCTTTGGCGACTATGTGTATGCCATTGTGCCTTTTGAAAATCGTCAGAGAGCAATCGAGGCATTTGTGCCCGATAGTATCCCCTTTACGGATAATACCGAAAATCGTTACGAGTTTTATGCGATGGATAACCTGTCCCGTGTGGGAATTATTTTAGGGAATGAAAAAGGGGAAGCGTTGCCTTTTTCCAATGTAACCCGTGCAGAAGCCACTGCGATGGTGATGCGGTTTTTAGGAATTTCTCCCCTGGTGAATTCTGATATGCCTTTTACGGATGTGGCACGAACTGATTGGTTTTACGGGAATGTGGCAGCCCTTTATGAAGCAGGCATTGTAATGGGTGATTCTGACTCTACATTTTCTCCCCGGCGAAATGTAACCCGCGAAGAAATCACCGTGATGGTGGTAAGAGCTTTGCAGTATGCAGACTTACGTTGTCCCTTCCGCGATGAAGAAAACATTGCTGATAAGGATACCGTATCCGATTGGGCAAAGGATGCCTATGAATACATCGGCGTGAACTATGTGTCCGACTATGAAGGGGAAGACACCGACCGTCCTTACAGAATGCTGTATCCCCAAAAAGCGGCAACCCGTTATGATATTGCCTACATTTTGGATAACACCTTAAAAAACTGTCAGCTTTTTGCTACCGACTTGGCAATTGCGTACGGTTTTGATAAGCAAATGCCTACAATTGACGGTTCCACCTCCACTTATCCCTTTACGGAGCAGGTTTACAGAGCATTGTTTGTCAACGGCACTACCCATCCTCAGTATCCGAGAAAACATTCCAAGAGCCATGCTTCTTATGAACGGTTCATCAACGGGGAAGTGGACATGCTTTTTGCATCTGTATATCCTGCCAGCGATATTTTAGCATTGGCGGAAGAAAAGGGAGTAGAATTGGAACTTGTTCCCATTGCTTACGATGCCATGATTTTCTTTACCAATCCCGAAAATCCCGTGGATGGACTTACCAAAGGGCAGATTTCCGATGTTTATGTGAACAACCGTTATGAAACCTGGAAAGAACTGGGCGGCACTGATGCAAAACTCTATCCCTATTGCAGAAATAATGATTCGGGAAGCCATGCCCAAATGGAAAAACATTTCTTAAACGGCAATCCCATTCATCCCGAGATTCAGGCAGAAACCATTTCGATGACCATGTCCAATATTTTAACCGATGTAATGGGGGTACCATATCAGGATGCCAACGGTTACGGGTTAGGCTACAGCATTTACTATTATTTTAACAATATGGACCTTTTCTACGATACCAAAGCAAATCTGAAACTGTTAGCCATCGACGGTATTTATCCCACCGACGAAACGATTGCAAACGGCACATATCCCTTATCCAACAATACCTATGTGGTACTTCGTAAAGATACTCCCCAAGACCATCCGGCACGAAAAATGGCAGAATTTATGTTAAGTGAAGCAGGGCAGGAATGTGTCAGCCTGGCAGGTTACGGAAGATTGTATTAACATTCACTTTTTTCTAAGGAAAAATCCCGATTTCTATTGACAAATTCGTCGAAAAGTGGTATTATATGCGTTGGTGCCAATAGGTGCCTATACAGAATTGTTAAAAAAATATCAAATAGATTTTTTGCTATTGTATCCCCTTGCTAAATAGGCAAGAGAATCGATTCCAAAAAACGAACAAAGGAGACAAGTTACACTATGGCAAAAAAAATGATGACCATGGACGGTAACCAGGCTGCGGCATACGCCTCTTATGCGTTTACCGAAGTTGCAGGTATTTACCCGATTACCCCGTCCTCCCCGATGGCAGAAAATGTTGACCAGTGGTCTGCAAAAGGTCAGAAAAACATTTTCGGAAACGAAGTAAAAGTTGTTGAACTTCAGTCTGAAGCAGGTGCTGCAGGTACTGTTCACGGTTCCTTGCAGGCAGGTGCTTTAACTACCACCTACACCGCTTCTCAGGGTCTTCTTTTGATGATCCCCAACATGTATAAAATTGCAGGGGAACTGCTGCCTTGCGTATTCCACGTATCCGCAAGAGCATTAGCTTCTCATGCATTATCCATCTTCGGTGACCATTCCGACGTTATGGCTTGCCGTCAGACCGGTTTTGCAATGCTGGCTGCAAACAGCGTTCAGGAAGTTATGGATTTAGGTTGTGTTGCTCACTTAACCACCATCAAATCCAGAGTTCCCTTCCTGCATTTCTTCGACGGTTTCAGAACTTCTCACGAAATTCAGAAAATCGAAGTAATTGATTACGAAGATCTGAAAAACTTAACCGATTTAGAAGCAGTAAAAGAATTCAAAGCAAGAAGCTTGAATCCTGATGCTCCCGTTCTTCGCGGTACCGCTCAGAACCCCGACATTTTCTTCCAGGCAAGAGAAGCTTGTAACAGTTACTATGATGCAGTTCCCGAAATCTGCCAGAACTATATGAAAGAAATTTCTAAATTAACCGGCAGAAACTACGACTTATTCAACTACTACGGTGCTGCTGATGCTGAAAGAATCATCATCGCTATGGGTTCCGTATGTGACGCTGCTGAAGAAGTTATCGACTATTTAACCGCTAAAGGTGAAAAAGTTGGTATGTTAAAAGTTCGTCTGTACAGACCTTTCTCCGTAAAACATTTCTTAGGTGCGATTCCTGCAACCGTTAAGAAAATCGCTGTATTAGACAGAACCAAAGAACCCGGTGCACTGGGTGAACCCTTATATCTGGATGTTTGCGCTGCATACTCCGGCGTAGAAAACAAACCTGTAATCGTTGGCGGAAGATACGGTTTAGGTTCCAAAGACACTTATCCGGAACAGATTATTGCAGTTTATGATAACTTAAACGAAGCTGAACCCAAAAACAACTTCACCATCGGTATCAACGATGACGTTACCCATTTGTCTCTGGCAGATGCAGCTCCTGTTGATGTTGCTCCCAAAGGAACCATCAGCTGTAAATTCTGGGGCTTAGGTGCAGACGGTACTGTTGGTGCAAACAAAAACTCCATCAAAATTATCGGTGACCATACCGATATGTATGCACAGGCATACTTCTCCTACGACTCTAAAAAATCCGGCGGTATCACCGTTTCTCACTTAAGATTCGGTCATACTCCCATCCGTTCCACTTATTTAATCAAAAAAGCAGACTTCTTAGCTTGTCATAAAGCTTCTTATATCAGCCAGTACGATATGTTGGCAGATGTAAAAGAAAACGGTACCTTCTTATTGAACACTCACTGGACCGATGAAGAAATTATGGCAAACTTACCTGCTAACGTAAAACGTCATTTAGCCCAGAAGAAGATTAAATTCTATGTAATCGACGCTGTTTCTTTAGCAAAAGAAATCGGTCTGGGCGGCAGAATCAACACCATCATGCAGGCTGGCTTCTTTAAGTTAGCAAACGTTATGGACATTAACGATGCTGTAAACTATATGAAAGAAGCAATCAAAAAGTCCTACGGCAAAAAAGGTGACGATATCGTTAACATGAACAACGCTGCAGTTGACGCAGGTGTCGAAAAAGTTAGAGAAATCGTAGTTCCTGCTGAATGGGCTAACGCTGTTGACGAAGTAAGCGCTACCAAAGAATCCAATGCTCCTGCATTTGTTAAAAATGTTGTGGAAGTAATCAACAACCAAGAAGGTGACAAATTACCCGTTTCTGCATTCAAAGGCATTGAAGACGGTACTTTCCCCCAGGGTACTTCCAAATATGAAAAACGTGGTATCGCAGTTGACGTTCCTTGTTGGATTCCCGAAAACTGTATCCAGTGTAACCAGTGTTCCTACGTTTGTCCTCATGCTGCAATCAGACCGTTCTTACTGACTGCAGAAGAAAAAGCAAACGCTCCGGAAGGCTTCGTTACCAAACAGGGCTTAAAACCCTACGACAGCTATCAGTACAGAATGCAGGTGACCACCTTAGACTGTACCGGTTGTGGCGTATGTGCTAAGACCTGTCCTGCAAAAGAAAAAGCTCTGGTTATGAAACCCTTAGATACTCAGACTGCAGTAGAAGTTCCCAACTGGGATTATGCAATCTCTCTGCCTGAAAAGAAAAACCCCATGAACAAAGATACCGTAAAAGGTTCTCAGTTCGAAGTTCCTTATCTGGAATTCTCCGGTGCTTGTGCAGGCTGTGGTGAAACTCCCTATGCAAAACTGATGACTCAGCTGTACGGTGACAGAATGATGATTGCCAACGCTACCGGTTGTTCCTCCATCTGGGCAGGTTCTGCTCCGGCTATGCCGTACACCACCAACCAGAAGGGCCAGGGTCCTGCTTGGGCAAACTCCTTATTCGAAGATAACGCAGAATTCGGTTTCGGTATGTATACCGCTTGTGAAACTGCAAGAGCTGCAATCTTAGAAAAAGTAAAAGACGTCATCGCAAATGCAAAAGACGAAGCTGTGAAAGCTGCTGCTACCGCTTGGGTAGAAGGCTTTGACGACGGTGAAAACACCAGAGCATTGTCTGATGCTTTAGTTGCTGCTTTAGAAGCTTGTGACTGCGACTGCGAAAACAAAAAATATATCTTAGAAAACAAACGTGACCTGATTAAGAGATCTCAGTGGATCTTAGGTGGTGACGGTTGGGCATACGATATCGGCTTCGGCGGTTTAGACCATGTGTTAGCTTCCGGCAAAGATATCAACGTATTAGTATTCGATACCGAAGTTTACTCCAACACCGGCGGACAGGCTTCCAAATCTACCCCCATCGGTGCAGTTGCACAGTTCGCGGCTTCCGGTAAAAAAGTGAAGAAAAAAGACTTAGGTATGATTGCAATGAGCTACGGCTATGTATATGTTGCTCAGGTTGCTATGGGTGCTAACCAGGCTCAGACCTTAAAAGCATTCAGAGAAGCTGAACAGCACAAAGGTCCGTCCATCATCATCGCATACGCTCCTTGTATCAACCACGGTATCAAAGGCGGCTTATCCGGTGCTCAGATGCAGGAAAAGAAAGCTGTGGAATGTGGCTACTGGCACTTATACAGATTTAATCCCGCATTAAAAGATGAAGGCAAAAACCCCTTCACTTTAGATTCCAAAGCTCCCACCGCTTCCTTCCAGGAATTCTTACAGACCGAAGTTCGTTACACTTCTCTGCAGAGAGCATTCCCTGAAGAAGCAAAAGAACTGTTTGAAGCAGCAGAACAAGCAGCGAAAGACAGATATCAGTCTTACCTGGACAAAGCTGGAATGTAGGCTTGATAAAACGCGCCGAATCAATGAATCTCACCGCTCGCAGTACACAAAGTACAGCTTCGGGTTCGATTTCTTAATTCTGCATCGTTTTCTCTGCGCCTGCCAGACGGATTAAAATTTTAAAAGGGTTCAACCAAAAGGTTGAACCCTTTTTGTTTTGGATGTGTTGCATTTTCTCGAATAGTGTGATAGAATGAAGAAAAACAATTTTTTATCCTGATCTGACATGAATCTATAAGAGACCCATACCTTTTATAAAATTGTTATAGTAATGGTTAAGCGAAATTACACTTTTTGTATAAAAATGGAGGAGTTTTATGAATTACTCAACAGTATTATTTGATTTTGATTATACGCTAGTTGATTCTTCGGATGGAATAGTGCAAAGCATATATTATTCTTTGAATAAAAAAAATATGGCTTTTCCATCAGAAAGTGAAATTAGAAAAACTATTGGATTAACATTGGAAGAATCGTTTATTTTATTGACTGGAAAAAAAGAAAAGGATTTTTTAGAACAATTGAGACAATATTTTTTGGAAAGTTCAAAGAAAATAATGATATCTAAAGTACAAGTGTTTGAGGATACCATATTTGTGCTGAAATGTCTGAAAAAAAATGGGATGAGAGTAGGTATTGTTTCTGCTAAAGATCATAAAACCATTGAAAAAATAGCAGATCAATATGGTTTTTTGGAATATATAGATATTATTGTTGGAGAGGATGATGTAACTCAACAGAAGCCGGAATCAGAACAAGTTGTTAAAGCGATTGATTCTTTAAAAGTGACAAGAAAATCGGTTTTATATGTGGGAGATAGCTTAATAGATTATCAAACTGCTTGTAATGCAGAGGTGGATTTTTGTGCAGTAACAACAGGTGTAACTAAAGCGGATGATTTTTTAGAAAAAAATTGTGTTGGAATCATACCGAATCTTGCTCAACTGATACCATTGATATCGGAGGGATAATAAAAATGAAAAAACAAATATATAAATTTTTGATAAAAATAGATGTAATTATGCATACCGTCTTCTCTTTCTTTATTACTTTTTTTGGTGGGCTGCATTTTTGTGTTATAGAAGATATATATAGTAAAGGCAATGGGTGGATTGACGCCATTCTTAAAGCCGGCTTTACTTGGGAACTTTTAATTGCTATTATTATTTTTGTGGTATCTTTGCTGTATGATAATTACATAACTAAGAAATCAATTCATAATATTGAGAATAATAAAAAGGAGATTATAAACAAGTTACTTTCTTCTTTGACTAAAGCAATTTTTTCTGCATATGACAACCAAATTGATGTGAGTTCAATTGTCCAAGTTTGCGATTATAGAAAAAAGATTAGAAAAGTTGAATACCAATATAATACTGATGAAAACATTACCAAATCTCAAATTATGGGAATCGAATTTGGTGATGTAGGAGAACGTTGTATAAAAAAAGGTAGAGAGTTGTTAAAAGTGCTCACATACGATGAATGGGAAAACGGTGATGATAAATATAAAGACATTGTCCCAGAAACATTAAGATTAATGGTTGCATTGCCGATATTTGAGGGTAATACAGTAATTGCAGTTTTAGAAATTGATGTATTTGAATCAACGACTGAATCTAAACATGGATATACCAAACCAGATTATATAACAGATGATATTACTGTTAAAAAAATAGAAGAAATTTTGAAACAAAGAGCAAACAAAAAAATGCTTGGGGATTGGGCAAGTGCAATTTCGTTATTAATACAATAAATTTTTAACCCTGTCTTGTTATTAACTATCCAATTAAAAACTTGGCATCCAGATCATACAGTCTTTATATACTGGAATGTTGGATATGATTGAAAGGAGTAACAATATGAAGATCAATTCATTTAAGAAAGCTATCTTATGTGGTCTTGTATATGGTTTATTAACATTTTTGGTATATGTGTTATATACCCATATCATCCATTGGATTTTAGGCGGAGAATACTTTGTTGATAAAAGTGAAACCAGGGAAGTAATCAATGGTCTATCATTCCTCACAACACTAATGATTGGAACTATTTTGTCCGCATTAATTCCGATTTTTCTATTAAGATATCGATCAATCACCCATTATATCGTGTGCTTTTTTATCGCAATTGTGACATATGTTGGTTTGTTTTTAGGGATGTATATAGCTCCCGGTTTGAATAAATTTTTCTTTGAATTGATCAAAACATCTCCAATGAATTCTTTTGATGCACTCATTTATGGAGCGTTTTATTTTCCGTTAGGTTCCATAATCGGTATTGTGTTAAATGGTGGTATCAATTTTTGGATGAATAGAAAACGGTAAATCAATGAAAGTGGCATGTGATTCATATCAAACTATTATTTTTAAACATTAGTTTGCCGATGTTATCTATGACATTAAAAAACATATTCATAAAAAGGGTTCAACCAAAAGGTTGAACCCTTTTTGCTCGTATTTTGTTGCATTTTGGGAAAAAGAGTGGTATAATAAAGAAAATATATTTTTACCACACCACGCAGAGAGGGAGTGCCCTATGCAAACAAACAAGCTCAAAAACTTTATCTATATGAATATCGGTTGTGTGCTTCTTTCTGTGGGGGTATACTTCTTTAAAATTCCAAACGGTTTTGCAACCGGCGGCGTCACAGGGATTGGTACCATTTTAGGGAATTTGTTTCCCATCAGCCCTGCAGCATGGATTTGGATTTTAAATATTGGATTACTGTTACTGGGATTTTTGTTTTTAGGCTGGAAAAACAGCGTGAAAACCATTTACTGCAGTATGTTTTATTCGGCGCTTACATATTTGTTTGAAGTATTTGTGCCACTATCTGCACCGCTGACCAATCAGCCGCTATTGGAACTGGTTTATGCCATGCTTTTGACCGCTATCGGCTCAGCGATGATTTTTAATAGTGACGCCTCCTCGGGAGGTACGGATATTACTGCCTTGATTTTAAAAAAATATACCGATTTAGATGTTGGAAAATCTCTGTTGGCGGTTGACTTTTTGGTTGCCATGAGTTCCTTTTTTGTGTTTAGTGTGCAATCGGGATTGTTCTCTGTGCTTGGTTTGTTTGCCAAAGCCTTTTTAGTGGACAGTGTGATTGATAATTTAAACACCTGCAAGTATTTTGTGGTGATTACTACCAAAGGAAATGAAATTTCTCAGTTTATTATGGATACGCTTCATCACGGTGTTACGGTCAGTGATGCGGTAGGTGGCTTCACCAACGATGAGAAGGTGATGATTCATACCGTTTGCAAGCGTGCTGAGGCGGTAAGATTACGGCGGAAAATCAAAGAAATTGACCCGTCATCCTTTGTTATCGTGACTACCAGTAGCGAAATTATCGGCAGAGGCTTTAGAGCCGTGTAATGATTTCAAAAACTAAAGGAGAACAACATGAAATATTCAGATAGTTTTGGTATAGAATTTGGCAAAAAAAGCTCCAAAATTTTACTGGGAACTGCCTATTTTGGAGATACTATTTCCGAGGCGGAAGCCTTTTCCATGATGGATGCCTATTACGAACTGGGCGGCAGACATATTGATACCGCTCGTCTGTATGCCAACGGTGAGGCGGAAAAGGTTGTGGGAAAGTGGCTAAAAGACAGAAAACCTGCTGATATCTTTGTGTCTACCAAAGGCGGTTATTATGAGCCCGATTTGAAAGAATTACCTCGTATTAACGAGACGGAGATTCGTTCTGATTTAGAAAAAAGCCAGCATGCTTTGGGAGTTTCTCAAATAGAGTTTTACTGGCTCCACCGTGATGATGAAAATACACCCGTTTCTGAAATCATTGAATTGATGAATCGCTTGGTGCAAGAAGGAAAAATCAAAAAGTTTGGTGCATCTAATTGGCGTTCCGAGAGAATTTTTTTGGCAAATAAATATGCCAAAGAAAACAAATTGATGGGTTTTTCGGCAAGTCAGATACGGTTTAATCCTGCTTACTGTTTGGGTGAGCGAGGGGGTCTTGTGGGAATGGATGCCCATGAATTTGCTTTTTATCGGCAGAACAATATGCCTGTGGTCGCTTATTCTTCTCAGGCCAAGGGGTTTTTCTCTAAAATGGCAGAGCAAGGGGAAGATGCATTGTCGGAAAAAGCAAAGAAACGGTATTTCTGTGAAGAAAACTTAAGACGGCTGGAAATGATTAAAAACATTGCCAAAAAGCATCATTGCAGCGTAGCATCTGCGGTTTGCGGTGTACTGTGTTCCATTTCTGAGGTGGATGTGTTCCCGGTAATTGGCGGACGAACGGTTTCTCAGATTGCCGATTCCATGCCGGGTGCAGATGTTACCGTGTCTTCTGAGGAAATACGGGAATTATTAGAAAAATCTATCTATGAAACAAAATCAAAATAAGGAGAGGTTACCATGTATAAAAAAATCGAAGATTTAAAAACTGCTACCAAGCTGAATGCTATGGGAAAAGAAAAAATGTTTAAAACCAATTTAGCAGATTTTGAAGGCTGGAATCCGAAAGCCCGTCTGTTTTCCTTGGTGCAGGTACCGCCCGGAGAAGAAGTGGACTTTCATATGCACTTTGGCGAAAGCGAAACCTTCTTTATTCTGTCCGGACAGGGTATTTATAACGATAACGGAACCCAGATGGACATTGCTCCCGGCATGGTTACTTTCACGCCGTCAGGACAAGGTCATTCTATTAAAAACACCGGCAATGAGATGCTTTCTTTTATTGCTTTGATTGTAACGGATTAATTTTTTAACATGCGCTTATTTTTTTAAGGAATTATTACAATGGAACTGGTCAAAAAATACAGTAAATACACGCTCAAATGGATACTGTTCGGTATCCTTTTAGGTGTGCTTGGCGGACTAATCGGAACAGTCTTTCACATCAGCGTTGATTTTGTGACAGAGCAAAGAGAACACAACTTTTGGTTTCTTTATCTTCTGCCTTTCGGCGGCTTACTGATTGCTGCGATGTATCAGAGATTCCGTGGACTTGGAAATCTGGATACCAATCGGGTGTTTCAGTCGGTGAAAGAACAAAAGGATGTTCCGTTGGTACTTTTGCCCCTCATTTTTATCGGAACGGTTATCACCCACGCTTTCGGTGGCTCTGCCGGACGGGAAGGGGCAGCCCTTCAGCTTGGCGGCAGTATGGGCTACAATGTGGGACAAGTTTTAAAGCAAAAAGACGATAATAAAAAGCTGATGGTATTAGCCGGAATGAGCAGCGTGTTTGCCGCACTGTTTGGCACACCGCTTACCGCGGCAATCTTTTCGGTAGAGGTCACACGTCAGGGGAAATGGAAATTTTCAGGGTTGTTCCCATGTGTTGTGGCATCCATGGTTGCTTTCTTTGTGGCACACTTTTTAAGCGTAGAACCTGTTCGGTTTCTAATGCCGGACTTTACATACAATTTCCATCTAAGCTGGCAGCTTCTCTTATTAGCCGTTTTGTTTGCAGGAGTGTGTATTTTATTTACCTTTGCTTTACATAAAACAGAACACTTTGGCAAAAAACTGATTCCCAATCCCTATTTACGAGTAGCTGTGGGCGGTATTTTAATTGTGGGTCTTACCTTGTTGCTGCAAACCACAGATTATAATGGGGCAGGGATGGGAGTTATTGAAACTGCCGTTTCGGGAACTGCAAAATATGAAGCATTCCTCTTCAAAATTGTTTTTACCGCTATCACGGTTGCCGCAGGATTTAAAGGTGGCGAAATTGTGCCTACCTTCTTTATTGGCGCAACCTTTGGTTGTGTTGCGGGTTCTCTTTTGGGGCTTCCTGCAGGAGTAGGTGCTTGCCTTGGATTTGTGGCACTGTTTTCGGGAATGACCAAATGTCCTGTTGCTGCAATTCTTTTGGCAATGGAAGTGTTTGGCGTTGGCGGAATGATATTATTTATTCCCGTTACTGTCATCACCTGGCTTTTGTCGGGACGGCGCGGACTTTATCAAAAATAAAAGACATAAAAAATCCCGTATGGATATTCCATACGGGATTTTAATGTTTGAGTTCAGATTAACCTTTGATTGCTGCGTTGTATTTTTTCGCAACAGAAGATTTTTTTCTGGAAGCAGTGTTCTTTTTCAGAACGCCTTTGGTGCAAGCCATGTCGATGGTTTTTACGGTGTTCTGGAAAACTTCTGCTAAGTTTGCTTCTTTCTTTTCGCAAGCTGCGTCAAAAGTTTTTAAAGTGGTTTTTAAGTTGGATTTAATCATCTGGTTCTGCAGAGTTTTGGTTGCAATAACTTTTACTCTTTTTTCAGCGGATTTGATGTTCGGCATTTCAAAAATACTCCTTTTCTTAAAATTAAGTTTTATAAGTATTATTTGAGTCAGAGGTTGCACACCAAGAACGACTTGGCATTGCACTCAAATAGTATTACCAATTTAACCTTTAGTATTATAATGAATAAATCGTAACTTGTCAAGTCTTTTTTCTCAAAAAGTTCACAAATTTTGTAAATTTTTTTGGAGGAAGGGAAGTTCTTATAAAAAATTCGTCGGATTCTTTCAAAAAGCACTTGAAATTTTTGATATAATAGTATATAATTGAAAATAGCGTATTATGTCCGAAAAAACAGGATGTTTTCCACTTTACACGAATAACACACGAAAGGTGATAACAATATGAGAAAAGAACTTTCCAAAACCTACGATCCTTCCTCTGTGGAAGACCGTATTTACAAAACCTGGGAGGAAAAAGGCTATTTTCATGCAGAGCCGGATTCAAAAAAAGAACCCTATACCATTGTGATTCCGCCTCCGAATGTTACCGGTCAGCTTCACATGGGACATGCGTTAGACGAAACCCTGCAGGATATTTTAATCCGTTACAAGAGAATGAAGGGGTATTCTGCATTATGGCTCCCCGGTACTGACCACGCAGGGATTGCAACTCAGATTAAGGTGGAAGAAGCTCTCCGTGTGAACGAAGGGTTAACCCGTTATGACCTGGGCAGAGACGAGTTTATCAAGCGCGTTTGGGACTGGAAAGCAAAATTTGGTGACAGAATTATTCATCAGTTAAAAAAACTGGGTTCCTCCTGTGACTGGGAACGGGAACGTTTCACCATGGACGAAGGATGCTCCAAGGCTGTGAAAGAAGTTTTTGTTAACTTATACGAAAAAGGTTTGATTTATAAGGGCAACAGAATTATTAACTGGTGTCCTCACTGTATTACCGCATTATCCGATGCGGAAGTGGAATATACCGAACAGCAGGGTCATTTTTGGCACATTAAGTATCCCGTGAAGGATTCTGACGAGTTTGTGATTATCGCAACCACCCGTCCGGAAACTCTACTTGGCGATACCGCAGTTGCTGTGCATCCTGAAGATGAACGTTACCAGCATCTTCTTGGTAAAATGTTGGTGTTACCTTTGGTGGGCAGAGAAATCCCTGTGATTGCCGATGAATACGTAGAAAAAGACTTTGGAACCGGTTGTGTAAAAATTACTCCGGCTCATGACCCCAACGACTTTGAAGTTGGCAAACGTCATAACTTAGAAGTGATTAAGGTGATGAATGACGATGCCACCATCAATCACTACGGCGGAAAATACGAAGGTATGGACCGTTACGAAGCAAGAAAAGCTATGATACAAGACTTGCAGGAACAGGGCCTCTTAGTAAAAATTGAAGAACACGCTCACAATGTGGGTCAGTGTTACCGTTGCGGAACCACCGTGGAACCGATTACCTCCAGCCAGTGGTTTGTAAAAATGGAACCTTTGGCAAAAGAAGCCATTCGTGTGGTAAAAGACGGCACAATCCAGTTTGTTCCGGACCGTTTCTCTAAAACTTATCTGAATTGGATGGAAAACGTGCACGACTGGTGTATTTCCCGTCAGTTATGGTGGGGACACAGAATCCCGGCATACTACTGTGAAGCCTGCGGCGAAATGGTAGTGTCGAAAGAAGATGTGCATACCTGTCCCAAGTGTGGTGGCAAAATGAAGCAGGAAGAAGACGTTTTGGATACCTGGTTCTCCTCTGCACTGTGGCCTTTCTCCACTTTAGGATGGCCCGATAATACCGAAGAATTAAAATATTTCTATCCCACAAGTGTGTTAGTAACCGGTTATGATATTATTTTCTTCTGGGTTGCAAGAATGATTTTCTCCGGGATGGAACATATGGGAAAAGAACCCTTTAAACATGTATTCATCCACGGTATCGTAAGAGACTCTCAGGGCAGAAAGATGTCCAAATCCTTAGGAAACGGTATTGACCCCTTAGAAATCATCGACCAGTACGGTGCTGACGCATTAAGATTTACCTTAGCAACCGGAAACTCTCCCGGAAACGATATGCGTTTCTATACCGAACGTGTGGAAGCATCTCGTAACTTTGCCAACAAAATCTGGAATGCATCCCGTTTTGTGCTGATGAATCTGACCATCGACAGAATTGAACTGGACTTAAATACGTTAGAACCTGAAGATAAGTGGATTTTATCCAAGTTTAATGCATTGGCAAAAGATGTGAACGAAAACTTAGATAAATTTGAGCTTGGTATGGCAGTTTCCAAACTGTATGACTTTATCTGGAATGTATACTGCGACTGGTATATCGAAATGGTGAAACCTCGCTTAATGGCAGGGGAAGACAAAGCTGCTCAGAATGTTTTATGCTATGTTATGAGCGGATTCTTAAAACTGCTGCATCCCTTTATGCCTTTTATCACGGAAGAAATTTTCCAGGCGCTTCCTGTGGAAGATGAAAGCATTATGATTTCTTCTTTCCCCGAATATCAGGAAGAGTTCAATTTCTCCCAAGAAGAAGCCAAAGTAGAAAACTATATTGAATTAATCACCTCCGTAAGAAATGCAAGAAGCGAAATGAATGTTCCTCCCAAGAACAAAACCAAGCTGTATGTTCTTTGTGAGGACAAAGATTTCGTTTCCGCTTGTTCTGAATTTTTAACCAAACTGACCTATTCCTCCGAAATGATTTTCGTGGATAGTAAAGATGCATTAACCGAAAAATGCGTGAATGTAGTTGGTCAGGGCATTGAAGTGATGATTCCTTTAAACGAACTGATTGATAAAGACAAAGAACTTGCCCGTTTAACCAAGGAAAAAGAATTCTTATTAAAGGAATTAAATTTGGTAAGAAGCAAGCTGTCTAACAAAGGCTTTGTGGACAAAGCTCCCGAAAAACTGGTGCAGGCAGAAAAAGAAAAAGAAAAATCCTTCTTGGAAAAACTGGAAAAAGTGGAAGCAAGCTTAAATGAATTATAAAATTCAAGATATTTTAGCCAAAAACGATTTGATTTTGGCACCCATGGCAGGTGTTACCGATTTAGCATACCGTGAAATTGCAAGGGAGCAGGGCGCTTTCCTTGCAGTTTCCGAAATGATCAGTGCCAAAGCGTTGACCTATCGGGACAAGCATACCTTCGACTTGTTAAAAACCTCTCCCGAAGATACGCCCCTTTCGGTGCAGTTATTCGGACACGAACCCCAGGTACTGTCGGAAGCGGTGAAACAGATTGAGGATATGGATTTTCGTATGATAGACTTAAACGCAGGCTGTCCCGCTCCAAAAATCGTAAAAAACGGTGACGGTTCTGCATTGATGCAGAATCCCAAACTACTCTTTGACATTGTATCCGCAATGCGAAAAGCCACTGAGTTACCGCTCAGTGTAAAACTTCGGATTGGCTTTGATTCCGAACATAAAAATGTGGTGGAATGTGCCAGATTGTGCGAAGAAGCAGGTGCCGACTATCTTGCTGTTCACGGCAGAACCCGTGAAATGCAGTATTCCGGTGTTGCTGATTTGTCTTACATTAAGGCAGTTAAGGAAGCGGTAACCATTCCCGTTATCGGAAACGGCGATGTGTGTGATCGGAATAGCTATCTTTGGATGAGGAAAGAAACCGGTTGTGACGGCGTGATGATTGGCAGAGCAGCACTGGGAAATCCCTTTGTGTTTGATTTGATAAAACATTCTGAACGTATCATTTCCAAAGAAGAAAAGATGCAGGTGCTTTACCGTCAGATAGAACGGATGAATGAAACCAAAAAAAATGCCATTAAGGAAGCAAGATGCCATATTTTGTGGTATTTAAAAGGGTTTCACAATGCCAAACCTTATAAATTAAAGGTAGCAAATCTTTTAACGCTTGCTGATGTGAGATGCTATATTGATGAAATTTTAGCAGATAACAGTGTATATTAAAAAGACCCGTCTGAAATAACAGACGGGCTTTTTTATGGCAATTCTCGGTTAGCGGGAATTGATATAAATTTTGGAAAAATGTTTATAAAACTGTGTGGGTGTGATTCCTTCGTGATATCACCATTTTGGAACAAGGAACTCACTGTGTAAAAACAGAAGATACGATTCCTGCACCTGTTCTTTATATGGATGCGAAGCGCCGAAAGATGACGGATAAGTTGTATCGCATCAAAAACGCAGAACGGGAATCCTTTATTGCAAGATTGATTCCTTATTTTTCGTTTGCAAATCGTCGGGCAACAGACTTACTGGTCTGGTGTATGGTAACATAAAAAAATAGCAAAAAATTGAAAGAAAAAGAAATATTACCCAAAAAAACTGGCAGAATTTTCTGTCAGTTTTTTATATTGAAAAACTGAAAAAACCAAAAGGACCGAAAATTGCATCTGTATTTTTTTATGTTGCAAGCCAAACTAAAAACGAGAAAAAAATAAAAAAAACGGATGTGATTTTAGATTGTTTTATAAAAATTTAAAACGAAAAAAAACAAAATCAAAAAAGACTAAACCACTAAAGATACTGTTGGCGGCGTTTGGTGTGAGCTGTGTGCTGTTGGGAACCGTTCGCTCTGCCGGTCAGCAAGAAATATCGGTTGCAAAGCAAATCGAGTACCGCCTGATTCCGTCGGGACAAGCGGTCGGAATGCGACTGAAAACAAAAGGTGTTATGATTGTTGGCGTGGAGCAGGGGAATCTTCCGGCAAAAAAAGCAGGATTAAAAAACGGAGATGTGATTATCAAAGTCAATGATACAGCTTTACAGAATACCCGACATTTTGAGGAAATTCTCCGTATCGTCGGAGAAAACACCGTTACGCTGACAATTCTTCGTGAGGATTCTCTCATAACAAAGAAGCTGACTCCGGAGCGAAATCAGGAAAATCAGCTGATTTGCGGCATGTGGTTGCGAGACAGTGCAGCAGGAATCGGTACGGTCACCTTTTTTACAGAGGATAAAACACAGTTTGCAGCATTAGGGCATCCTGTTAATGATTCTGATACTTTAAAAACATATGACATCCGAAAGGGACAAGTGGAACTGGTAGAAATCAAAGGAGCCAAAAAAGCGGAACAAAATCGTGTGGGAGAGCTTGTTGGCGTATTGTCAGACATTTCCGTGGGAACCATTATCAAAAACTGTGAAACCGGACTGATTGGTACTTTAGACAATCAACAGTTTATTCAAAGAGAGGCGCTTCCTGTTGCCGGTAAGCGAGAGGTCAGACTTGGAAAAGCCACGATTCTGTCTACTGTTTCTGAGGCAGGAACCTGCGAGTATGAAATTGAAATTATGAAAATTTTAGACGGAAAAGGTAACCGTGATATGATTCTTCGTGTGACCGATGAAAAGCTTCTGTCTCAAACCGGAGGTATTGTGCAGGGGATGAGCGGTTCACCGATACTTCAAAATGGTAAATTGGTGGGAGCAGTTACGCATGTTTTCGTGAATGACCCGACAAGGGGTTATGGCATATTTATAGAGAATATGTTAACTGAAGCAAAGAATTAAATACGATAAATGCTCGTCTAAAATAACAGACGAGCATTTTTATATATTATAAAACAATTATTTTTTATAATACGACGGATTATTTCCGGTGTAGCGTTTAAATATTTTAGTAAAAAAAGACAAGTTTTCAAAACCGCATAATGAAGCAGTTTCGGTAACATTAAAACCATCACCGAGATAATCAATTGCTTTTGTTGTGCGGTATTGGTTTATATACTCTACTATTGTAGTTCCTGTATATTTTT
>JAZQGY010000023.1:0-22685 GCA_045540295.1 Clostridia bacterium | reverse complement strand
CAGCGGAGAGGCCCCACCCGTTCCCATCCCGAACACGGAAGTTAAGCTCTCATGCATCGAAAATACTTGGCGGGAGACTGCCCGGGAAGATAGATAGTTGCCGGTTTTATGAAAAAGACCACCTCACAGGGTGGTCTTTTTCTTTTTGTTGTTTGAAAAACGGCGCATAATCCGTGAATCTCACCCTCGCTGTACACAAAGTACAGCTTCGGGAAGAGAAATCCGTTGGATTTCTTTCGATTTCCGAATTCTGCATCCGTTTTTCTGCACAAGGTGACAATATGTGTGTTTTTCAGAACGGATGAATTTCAAATGCCTCCCTTGTGTAAAGGGAGGTGGCTCGAAGAGCCGGAGGGATTGTGTGCACATCTCTGCGAGTTCGCTTTTCTCATCTGACGTCTTTTTTTTTGCGCAATATTATTTCAAGGTAAAACGGTGCACAAGGGGTTAAGTTCACCATAATTTTGTATTTTGCATTATTTATTATTCTTTTTCTTCATTGACATAATTTTTATAATATGGTATACTGAATCTTAAGAAAAATACCAAAAAAAGGAGAACCGATTTATGAAACAAAAACTGACGGTATTCTTACTGATGATTTATTGTTGCCTGCTGTTTTCCGGCATCCAAAGCGTTTCGGCAGCTACCAGCGGTACTTGCGGTGACAATCTTACCTGGACTTTGGATGATGCGGGAACCCTCACCATTTCCGGCACCGGTGATATGACCTCATGGGATTATTCATCAGCTCCATGGTATTCCAATCGTTCTAAGGTGAAAAAGGTGGTAATTGAAAACGGTGTCACCGGCATCGGTGGTTATGCGTTTTTTGATTGCACCAGCTTAACCAGTGTTACCATTGGGGACAGTGTCACCAGCATTGGTCGCTATGCGTTTGCTTATTGCACCAGCTTAACCAGTGTTACCATTCCGGACAGTGTCACCACCATCGGTTATTCTGCGTTTGATGCTTGCACCAGCTTAACCAGTGTTACCATTCCGGACAGTGTCACTACCATCGGTGGTTTTGCGTTTGCTCGTTGCGGCGGCTTAACCAATATCACCATTGGAAACAGTGTCACCAGCATCGGTGAGTATGCGTTTTATTATTGCACCCGCTTAACCAGTGTAACCATTCCGGACAGTGTCACTACCATCGGTGAGTATGCGTTTGGCTCTTGTCCCAGCTTAACCAGTGTAACCATTGGGGACAGTGTCAGCACCATCGGTGATTATGCGTTTTATAGTTGCGACAGCTTAACCAGTATTATTGTAGATGAAAATAATGCAAATTTTTCTTCTTTAGACGGAAATTTGTTTGATAAAAATCACACCACCTTGATACAATATGCCATCGGAAAAACAGAGACTGCTTATGTAATTCCGGACAGTGTCACCAGCATCGGTAGCTCTGCGTTTTCTGATTGCACCAACTTAACCAATATCACCATTCCGGATAGTGTTACCAGCATCGGTGCAGGTGCGTTTTATGATTGCACCAGCTTAACCAGTGTAACCATTGGGGACAGTGTCACCATCATCGGTGAGTATGCGTTTAGGAATTGCACCAGCTTAACTGATGTATATTATAACGGTACGGCGGAAGAGTGGAATGCTATTTCCATCGGTAGTTACAATACTCCGCTTCAGAGTGCAACCAAACACTATATTGTTTCTGTCACCCTGTTGAATCCGGATGGAACAGAATATGCAAAATGGACACAACTTCCGGGAACTGCTTTAGATATGGAAAAGATTCCGACAACTGAAGGTGCTTCGATATCTGTTTATAAAGACAGTGACATGACACAGGAGTATGACTTTGATACCATTATCAATGAAAATACAGTATTATATGTAATAAAAGAAAATATTACCGTTTCCGGAGTACAATCGGCAGAAATCGGAACCGCTGATGTGGTGCAGTCGGTTTCTTTATTTACCACCAATAACGCAAGTGTGCTGTATTGCTCTGTGCAATATCCCGACACTATCAGCTTAACAGATGTAGTTGCTAAAGGCTTCTCTTATGCAGGACTGGAAGACCAATGGGAAGAGGACGGATTTGTCACTTCTGTGATTTTAGCACAGTATTCTGACACCGACTGGATTCCTACAAAAACACTGCTCAATCCCTTTGATTTGGTGTTTACCATTCCTACAGATGCATCATTGCAGACGGTTGAGATTACTATGACCGAAGATACATTCCTCAGCGGAAATGATATCTATTATTTGGAAAACAGATATTCCAATTCGTTGGAAATCACCCCAAAATTAGCAGATAGTATTCTCATTACAGGAGAAGATACCATTTGCGGAGCAAGCCAATATACGGCAACGGTATTCCCCGATTATACCACTGATAAAACTGTAATTTGGTCTATTGATCACGAAGATATTGCAACCATTGACCAAAACGGCATTGTAAGACCGGTAACTTCCGGAATGGTAACCATAACCGCAACAGCAGCGGACGGAAGCGGTGTGTTTGCCACCAAAGAAATTACGGTTGAAAAGTTAGCAGAAAGTATTGAAATCGTCGGAGAAACGGAAATTTTTGAACCAACGCAATACACTGTGACGGTGCTTCCGGACTATACCACCAATCAGAACGTAGTCTGGACGGTCAGCGACGATCGTTTGGCAACGGTTGACGAAAACGGTTTGGTGACTCCGTTGAAAAACGGAACAATCGTTTTAACCGCAACCACAACAGACGGAAGTGGCATCACTGCTACTCATTCCATTGTGATTACCGTCAGTGTGAGAGCCAATTCTATCACCTCGGATATTGGTTTCTGGGATGAGGAATTTGATCCGGATATCACCGAGTACACCGTTTATGTGTCCGGTGAAACAACAGCAGTTTATTTCACTTCTTCTTTCCAAAATGCCACCCTGAAAGTAAACGGATCGCCTGCTGCTAACGGCGTAAGAAAAAGAGTTTCCTTATCGGGGGAAACCACCCGAGTGACCTTGGAATTAAAACCGGTTTCCACAAATACTCTTTTGGCAAATACTTACACTGTAAATGTGGTGAAATTTGACGGCATCAAAGCCAAACTTTCGGATGATAAAAAGCAGTTACAGGTGCAACCTTTTGGCATTTCAGAAGGCAGCAAAATACTGGTTGCTTTCTATCAAAACGGCAAATTCCAACAAGTGCAGCCTGAAACTTACAAAGGAGAAGCGCTTTTCTTCCCGGTAAATCAGGCGTATACCGATATTAAGATTATGGCATGGCAGAATTTTGACACCTTAAAATCTCTGTGTGTGCCGGAGGAACTTCCCATTCAATAGTCATAAAAAACGCTTTGCTGATATCAGCAAAGCGTTTTTTTTACCATAGCGGTAAGTTGTATAAACACATGCAGAGCCAAGCCTCTGCCTGACCATGGAGTGTTGTAGTCATTGTGCTTTATGATATTTATTAAAATGGTATCCTTGGACATAGCATTTTATCAAAACAAAAGCGGTATTCAAAGATAATCTCGTCAGACTACAATGTTTTCGTAGCGAAAAAACAGATTATTTTCTAAAAAAACTTGCAATCTTAAGCGAAATGTTATACAATTAAAGCGATAGTGTATAACAACTTTATCATAAAAAAGATAAACCATTTTTTCAAGATAGATTCTAAAAAAAAATTGTACGATAGGGAGGACATTATGCAATACAACAGTACAAGAAACAATGCCTGTAAGGTGACTTCGGCAATGGCAATGAAACAGGGCTTATCCCGTGATGGTGGCTTATTTGTACCGGAAGTTTTTCCAACCCTCACCGAAGAAATCTATGAGAAGCTGATGAATCAGACTTATACCGAGCGTGCAGCAACCGTTCTAAGTTTGTTTTTGGAAGATTTTTCGCCAGAAGAGCTGGAGGGATATTGCCAAAAGGCATACGGAAACGAAAAGTTCGGTACAGGGGAGCCAACACCTCTTCATTATACCGATGATAAAACTGCTTATTTGGAATTATGGCACGGACCTACCTGTGCATTTAAAGATATGGCGTTGCAGATGTTACCCCATTTGTTGACTGCATCCGTAAGAAAAACGGGAGATAACCGAACTGTTTGCATTTTAGTTGCAACCAGCGGTGATACCGGAAAAGCTGCTTTAGACGGTTTTTCCGATGTGGATGGCACCAAAGTGGTGGTGTTTTACCCAAAAGACGGTGTTTCCGAGATTCAAAAATTACAGATGGTGACCCAAAAAGGGAACAATGTGTTTGTCAGCGGTGTCAACGGAAACTTTGATGATGCTCAGACTGGGGTGAAAACCATTTTCACCGATGAGGCATATCGGGATGAACTGAATAACAAAGGCGTTATTTTATCCTCTGCAAACTCAATGAACTGGGGCAGGTTGGTACCTCAGGTGGTATACTACATTTCTGCTTACTGCGATTTGGTGAAAGACGGAAAAATTGCTTTGGGAGATACCTTCAATGTTTGCGTTCCCACCGGTAACTTTGGGAACATCCTGGCAGCATACTATGCAAAACAGATGGGACTTCCCGTCGGCAAGCTGATTTGTGCATCGAACTGCAACAATGTGCTGACTGATTTTATCAATTCCGGTATTTATAACCGAAACAGAGAATTTCATCTGACTATGTCTCCGTCTATGGATATTCTGATTTCCTCCAATCTGGAGCGTTATCTCTATCATATCAGCGGAAAAGATGATCAGTATATCGGAAACTTAATGAAGAAGCTTTCCGAGAGCGGTACCTACGAAGTGACTGATACTATGAAAGAAACCATCAAAAAGGATTTCTATGCAGGCTTTGCCAGTGAAGAAAATACCTTATCAGAAATCAAAGAAACCTTCCTTGATAAACAGTATTTGATGGATACCCACACTGCAGTTGCATCTTACGTGTTAAAGCAATACCGTAAAGAAACCGGAGACGGAAAGATTTGCGTGGTGGCATCCACTGCAAGTCCCTATAAATTTAACGAAAACGTGTTAAAAGCACTTGAACAGGACAAACCCTGTCAGGGTGAATTTGAACGTTTGGCATTACTAAAAGAAGTTTCCGGATTGGAAATTCCCAAGCAGCTTTGGGAATTGAAGACCTTGGAGCAACGATTCACATCTGCTTGTGAAAAAACGGATATGAAAGCGACCGTAACCGAATTTTTATCCTAATTCGATTCAAATAATTTGGCAAGATAACGGAGTAAATCTATGGCAATTTTTGCGATTTCGGATTTGCATCTTCCTTTTGGTATTAATAAGCCGATGAACATTTTCGGAAAAGCCTGGGAAGATTACACCGAGAAACTGTATGAAAACTGGATGAATACTGTTACCGATGAAGACACGGTAATTCTGCCCGGCGATTTTTCCTGGGCGACTTATCTGGAGGAGTCTGTTCCGGATTTTCAGTTTTTACAAAAACTGCCGGGAACAAAGATTATTGCTAAAGGCAATCACGATTACTTTTTCACCACCATGTCCAAAATGGAGGCTTTTTTAAAAAAGGAAGGTTTTTCTTCTATTAAAGTGCTTCATAACAATTTCTTTTTGGTGGAGGATACCTTAATTTGCGGAAGCCGTGGTTGGGATATTACTGCCCATGGAGAAGAGGATGAAAAACTGACGAATCGGGAAGCCATTCGTTTGGAATTATCCATCGAGGCAGCAAAAAAAGCATATCCTGATCTTCCGATCTTGGCATTTTTACATTATCCGCCTATTTATCAGCAGAATCCGGAGGCTACAAATCCTATCCGTAATGTTTTAGAACATTACCAAATTAAAGACTGTTATTACGGACATCTTCACGCAAAAGGTATTGAAAATGCTTTTGTTGGTGAATACGGTGGCGTAAACTATCATCTGATTTCAGCAGATTATTTAGCGTTTATGCCCCTAAAAATTAAAGAATAACTTTTGTTTTTAATTTAGGAGGAACAAACAATGAAAGCAATTGTATTATCGGCAGGCTATGCGACCAGACTGTATCCGCTGACCAAGGATACTCCCAAGGGACTTCTTCCCATTGGCAAAAAATCTATTTTGGATTTTATTACCGATCAGATTGAAACCATTCCCGAAATTGATGAAATGTTTATCATTTCCAATCATAAATTTTTTACTAACTTTTCTGATTGGGCAAAAAAACGCGAAACTCGTCTGAAAGTGACTGTTTTGGATGACAATACTACTGATGATTCCAATAAATTAGGTGCCATTGGTGATATTTGGTTCACAATTCAAAACGGTAACATTGACGAAGACGTGTTAATTATGGCAGGGGATAACTTCTTTACTTTCCCCTTAAATGATTACGTGGATTTTTACCGACAGAACGGTTTCGACAGTATTTTGGTAAAAGAAATCAATGAAATCAAGGAACTGCAGAGAATGGCAAATGTGATTATGGATGAAAAGGGACAGGTTTTGGCTATGGAAGAAAAACCGCAGAATCCTAAGTCCAACTGTGCTGCTTTTGCGTCCTATATTTACAGAAAAGATACTCTGCCGATGATTAAGAGATATCTAGAGGAAGGAAACAATCCGGATGCTCCCGGCTTTTTCCCCTCCTGGTTACATGATAAAAAACCGGTATATGCTTATAAATTTCAAGGAGAGTGCTACGATATCGGTACTCATGAATCTTATAAG
Source organism: Clostridia bacterium (assembly GCA_045540295.1). Taxonomy (GTDB): domain Bacteria; phylum Bacillota; class Clostridia; order UMGS1840; family UMGS1840; genus SIG452. Next base: position 16,038 of record JAZQGY010000023.1, on the reverse strand, counting down.
GAAGTTTGCGATAAATTTTCTGATCTTTAATAGATGTGATATGAGAGTTGGTTGCCGGAATCCCGGGCAATCAACTCTTTTTCGGGAAACGAGGTGGTTTTTGTGAAAAAGAAGAATATGCTGGGTCTTTTAAAGGGACATTACGGGACTTATTTTTGTATGCTGTTTTTGATTATTATAGCGGCAGTTTTAGGACTTTTAAATCCTTTTTTCACGAAAACCATTGTAGATGACATTTTGCTTGGTGGAAAGACTAATTTACTGGTTCCCATTGTTTTGGGAATTGCAGGGGTAACGGCAGGCCGCTTGTTTTTGCGTTATTTTTCCCAAATGAAAATTGAAAGTATCACCCAGAACATGGTGCTTGGACTGCGCCGTCGGGGATTTCGGAAACTGATGGAGTTGGACTTTGGCTATTTTGACAAGCACTCTACCGGGGAAACTATGACGCAGATGACTTCAGATATCGATACCGTTCGTCAGTTTTTTGCTCATACAGTATTCACAGCGTTGGAGAATATAGCCACATTTTTGGGAGCAATTCTGATTTTGGTATTCTATATTAATTTGAAATTGTCAGCAGTATTGCTTTTGGTGATTCCTGTGGTCAGTATTCTGACCACCAAAATGGCGAAAAAACAGAAACAGCGGTATCGTCATTTAAGAAAAGTGCATGCAGATTTAAATACGGTTGTCAGCGAAAATATTTGGGCGCAACGAGCGGTGAAGGCGTTTGTGCGGGAGGAATATGAAAACGACCGTATGGATGAGGTGAACCGTGAGTTTAAAGATGCGCAGATGGACATTGCTCTGACTGCCAGAAAATACTTACCCTTTCTTCAGAATATTTACGGATTGGTGCAGCTTTACCTTGTTTTTGTGGGTGGCGTGCTTGTGATACAGAATGTGATTACCTTAGGGGATCTCATTATGTTTAACAGCATGATCTGGATGGTTACAGGGCCTTTGTCCATGGTTGGTGCATTGACCAACGCCACCATCAACAGCTTTGCTTCCTACGAAAAAATGATGGCGCTCTTAGAAGAAGAACCGAAAATTGCCAGCGATGAAGACAGTCGCAATTCCCAGATATTTGGGAAAGTGGAATTTCGGAATGTCAGCCTTTCCTATGAAGGAACGGTTGCCTTAAAAAATGTCAGTTTTGTGGCAGAGCGGGGGATGCGGATTGGTATTATGGGGCAGACCGGCTCAGGTAAGACTTCTCTGATTCAGCTGATTTCCCGTTTCTACGACACTGACGAAGGGGAAGTGTTATTGGATGGCATTTCCGTCCGGGAGTTGGATTTAGAAACCGTCAGAAATGCCGTTTCTGCTTCTCAACAAGAAGTATTTCTCTTTTCCGATACGGTTGGTGCCAATATTGCTTACGGTAATCCCAAGGCAACCATCAAAGAAATTAAAGAGGCGGCACATATTGCCATGGCAGACGAATTTATTGAAAAACTGCCGGAAGGCTACGAAACGGTTATCGGGGAACGGGGGGTTACCTTGTCCGGCGGACAGAAACAACGTCTGGCGTTAGCCCGTGCCATTTTAAAGAATCCTTCCATTTTGGTGTTGGACGATACCACTTCGGCATTGGACTCTGAAACAGAAGAAAAAATTCAGGAAGCACTACGTTCCAATTGCACTGATAAAACCGTGTTTATTATTTCCCAAAAAATTTCTTCTGTGAAAGATTGTGATATGATATTAGTGTTAAAAGATGGGGAACTGATTCAGAAAGGAACTCACGAAGAACTTCTCATGCAACAAGAAGGATATTACTACGGTGTGTATCGGCATCAGTACGGAGGTGATATCCATGGCTAAAATCAATCGGTTCCATCAAGACGAAGACTTAAAAATCAAGTTTGGCAAAAAAGAGTGGGGGATTGTTGGAAAGTATGTCCGGAAGTACTGGTGGGAACTGTTACTCACCATTTTGGTGATTGCCATCGGCGTGCTCTCTTCCACTGTGGTGCCCTACATTATGAAAATTGTTTTCGACGATGCTATCGTCAATAAAAATTTGCAGCTGTTATACACCTGTGGCGGTGTGCTTGCTGCGATGGTTGTGGTCAATATTTTGGTATCCAGATTTCGGATGAAGCACTTAATCAGTGTGGGGCAATCGATTATTTTTGATATCAGAAAAGACTTGTTTTCGCACATTCAGAAACTACCCTTTGTATTCTTTGATACCAGACCACACGGAAAGATTTTAATCCGTGTGACAAACTACATCAATTCCTTAGCGGATTTGTTTTCCAATATCATTGCCAATGCGGTGCTGGATGTATTGTCCTTGGTGGCAGTAGTCAGCTTTATGTTTGCAATCAATGTGAAACTTACCTTGGTTGCACTGTGCGGAGTACCGGTTTTACTTTTGGTGATGTCTTTAATCAAAAAAGTGCAACGGAAAATCCGTCGTACCTTTAACGACAAAAACAGTAATTTAACTGCTTACTTAATGGAAAGTATCAACGGGATCCGTGTGACGCAAGCCTTTGGCAGAAGACGGAAAAATGAACGTATTTTTACCGATTTGTCGGTTCAGGTGTATCGTTGGTGGATGAAAACGGTTGGAATTGAATTTATGATTCCGCTAACCACATCCTTATTGTCAGAACTGACCGTTTGTGTGACCTATTTTGCAGCAGTGATGGTGATTTCAGGAGAAGCAATAACCGTTGGGGTAACCATTGCCATCATCAACTATTTACGCCGTCTGTGGAATCCTATCAACAATTTATCCAATTTGTATAACCAGTTGATTACCAACTTGGGATACCTGGAGAGAATCATGGAAACCCTGGAGGAATCCGAAGAAATCGAGGATGCTCCCAATGCCTACGATTTGCCGGATATTCAAGGTGAAATTGAGTTCTCAGATGTAGACTTTTTCTACGAAGAGGAAAAAGGATATGTTTTAAAAGATTTAAACTTTCATATTGCGCCCGGTGAACGGGTTGCCTTTGTAGGACAAACCGGTGCCGGGAAAACCACTATTGTGAATCTGTTGTCCCGCTACTATGAAATTCAATCGGGAAGTATCAAAATAGATGGACACAGCATTCAGGATGTGACGATGCATTCCTTGCGCCGTCAGGTGGGGTATATGCTGCAGGAAAGTTATATCTTCTCAGGAACTATTATGGAAAATATTCGTTACGGACGATTAGACGCTACCGATGAAGAAGTCATTGCAGCTGCTAAAGCAGTTTGTGCCCACGATTTTATCATTCGGATGAAAGACGGCTATGATACAGTGGTATCTGAGAAGGGCAGCAGTTTATCTATCGGTCAAAGGCAGTTGGTTTCTCTGGCGAGAACCATGCTTCTAAATCCTAAAATATTAGTCTTAGATGAAGCAACCGCCAATATTGATACTAAAACCGAGCAGCTCATCATTGAAGGAATAAAACGCCTGATGGAAGGCAGAACTACTCTGATGATTGCTCACCGTTTGTCTACCATTGTTGGTTCCGACCGTATTATGGTGGTTGGAGATACCAATATCGTAGAATCCGGTTCTCATCAGGAGTTGATGGAGAAAAAAGGTGCATATTATCATTACTACGCCAAACAAACAGAACAATAAAAAAGAGGTTACCGAAACGGTAACCTCTTTTTATGTTTTAGATTTGATTATTCGCTGAAGTCAGAGCTAACCAGTGCAACCAACGCTTCCACTGCAGCTTCGGCATCGGAACCGTCTGCCACAATTTTAATGTTGGTGCCCTGAGTGATGCCCAAGGAAAGAACGCCCAATAAGCTTTTTGCACTTACTTTACGTTCTTCTTTTTCTACCCAAATATTGCTTTTGAATTCATTCGCTTTCTGAATAAAAAAGGTAGCAGGTCTTGCATGAAGACCAACCTGATTCTGAACAACAACTTCTTTTTCAAACATGTTTAAAAACCATCCTTACTCCATAATTGTGAAAAAACAAAGAATGCTTCAATAAATTACAATATGGCATAGTTTATTATATGCAGAATTTTTGGTTTGGAGTCTTCTCCCAAAAGAAGATACCCCCATTCCAACAAAATCATATCATATTTTATCGAAAAGGTCAATACTTTTTTGGAATTTTATCGGAGATTCCCTTTAGAAAATGGGAATTTTTACTTTTCTCTCTTTTTTAATTCTGCAAAGATTTCCTGCCAGGTTACTCCTCTGTCAAAAAGCATTACAGAAAGGTGATACATTAAATCGGCAGTTTCGTAAATGACCTCGTCGGGAGCATTATTTTTGGATGCGATAATCACTTCGGCGGATTCTTCTCCAACTTTCTTTAAAATTTTATCAATTCCTTTTTCCAAAAGATAGTTGGTGTATGCACCTTCTACGGGATTCTTGCTTCTGTCTACAACCGTGTCGTAAACACGCTGGAGAATCATTTTTTCGTTGGACTTGTGTGCATATTCGCCATTTTCGATTCGGTTAAAGAAACAGGAATATTCCCCGGTATGACAACTTACCTTATCGCCTTCTAAGGTAACCTTAATCAGCAGCGTGTCGTAATCACAGTCTGCGGAAATTTCCACAATGTTCTGGAAGTTGCCGCTTTCTTCTCCCTTTAACCATTCTTTCTGACGACTGCGGGAAAAAAATACTGTTTTACCAAGTTCCAAGGACTTTTGTAGGGTTTCCTTGGTCATATAGGCAACCATTAAAACTGTGCCGGTATCATAATCCTGCACAACGGCGGGAATCAGACCGTCTTCGTTAAATTTTAATTTTTCTAAGTATGACATTTTGATCAAACCTTCTTTTCCTATAATGTGAATATTTCCGCAGAACGGGCTGCGGAAATATCACACATTACTAATTGGCTTAAAAATTATTCAGCTGCTTCTTCGGTAGCTTCTGCTACTTCTTCAGTAGCTTCTGCTACTTCTTCGGTAGCTTCTTCAGCTTTTTCTGCATCTTTATGTTCGGAGGGAGCCAGTAATTCTCTGATGCTTAAGCTTACTTTTTTCTTTTCTGCATCAATTTCGATTACTTTTGCTTCCACTTCCATACCTAAAGAAAGTTCATCTTCGGGTTTTGCAATATGTTTGTTTGCAATCTGGGAAATATGAATTAAACCGTCAACACCGGGCAGAATTTCTGCGAATGCGCCGAAGGGAACAATGCGAACAATTTTAACGGTGATTACATCGTTTAAGTTCACAGTATTCATGAATTTGGTCCAAGGGTTGTCAACTTCTTTTTTGAAGCCTAAAGAAATCTTTTTCTTTTCGGTGTCTAAAGCTTTGATGTAAACTTCAATTTCCTGACCAACTTTTACAACTTCAGAAGGATGTTTGATTCTGGACCAGGACAGTTCGGTAATATGAACCAGACCGTCAACGCCTCCGATATCAACAAATGCACCAAAAGTGGTTAAGGATTTAACGGTACCCTGATAGGTTTTGCCTTCTTCTGCATCTGCCCAGAATTTTGCTTCTTTTTCTTTCTGTTCTGCAGCCAGAACCACTTTGATGGAACCGGTTGCTCTATTTCTTCTTTCATCAAAATCAATGATTTTTAAAGAAACAGTTTCGTTCTGCATGGTGGATAAGTCAGAAACGAATCTTAAAGCTGCCTGAGAAGCAGGAACGAATACTCTTACACTGTTGACAGAAACCAATAAACCGCCTTTAATGACAGATACAACTTTCCCTTCTAAGATAGCTCCGGATTCAAATGCTTCTTTAATTACTGTCATGTTTAATTCGGAATCAACTTTCTTTTTGGATAACAGACAGGTTCCTTCCACATCGTTGGGTTTAATAACGATAGCATTGATTTCGTCACCGATTTTAACTAAGTCAGCGGGTTTTACGCTGGAATCGTCGGTTAATTCATCTGCCGGAATAAAGCCTAAGCCTTTGTAACCGGGGATGCTAACGCGAACTTCGGTTTCGGTGATCTGTTCAACGGTGCAAGTAACTCTTTTATTGATATGCACGGGGCTTACCAAATAGTTTTCCAGTTGCTCCTCGAATTCACTTGTTACGATTTTTTCTTCTGCCATGACTGAAATTACCTCCTCGATGCTACAGCTTGGGGTTGATGCGCCTGCCGTAACACCTACTACTTTGAAATTTGTATATAAAAATTTTTTTAACTTGGGATTTGTTTGAAGCAGCTCGTTTAAGTCCTCTGCTGATTCAATCAGATAAGTATGGGGACAAACCGCTTTGGATTTTTGGTAAAGCTCCATGGTATTGGAGCTTCGTTTGCCACCGATGACAACCATCATATCGGATTCTTTTGCCAATTCCTCTGCTTCAGCTTGTCTTTGCCGAGTTGCACTACATATTGTATCAAATATTGATACCCAATTACAACCCTTTTTTAAAAATTTAATGAAATTGTAAAATTTCTCTTTTTCCATGGTGGTCTGTGCAACCACGCTGACGTGATCCTCCGGATGGATTTGGTCTCTGATTTCTTCGTAATCCATTGTAATCAAAGCGTTTTTGCAGTATCCGGAGATACCGACTACTTCAGGATGTTCTTTTTTTCCATAAATAATGATTTTTTGCCCTTTTTTAAATTCTTCGGAAACGATGTTGTGAATTTTTTTCACAAAGGGGCAGGTGAGGTCAATATAGGAAATGCTTTTTTCTTCTAAGCTTTGAGTAACCGATGGGGGTACTCCGTGGGCACGGATGACTGCTACAGCATTCTGCGGCACTTCGGATACATCCTCCACGGTTTTTCCGCCTTTTTCGGAAATATCCTCCATCACACGGTTGTTGTGAATCAGTTCTCCCAAAAGATATAGGTCTTTTTGCTCATTTAAAGCTTCATATACAGTGTCGCAGGCACGCTTCACGCCAAAGCAGAAGCCTGCGGATTTTGCAAGTTTAATGTTCATAATTGTGAGTAGCAGCAATTAGTTTGCTGCTTTGCCTCCCTGAGTCAGCATTTTAACGACTGCATTCTGAAGATCCTCGGTTACTTGCTTTAGGTCAGGCTTTTCACCGTATTCCGTCAGATTAATGGGAGTGCCGAAGGTAACTGTTTTTTTGGAAAGCCAACGGTATTTTCCGGAAATTGCAAAGGGAATAATCAGGGCGTTTCCTTTTTTTGCAATCAGTGCGGCACCGTTTTTAAATTCTAAAACAGGCTCTTCGGTACGGTTTCTGGTTCCTTCGGGGAACATCACCAATGCATTTTTGTTTTCCACAATTTCAATGGCTTTTTTTACGGCACCAATATCACCGGCTCCTCGTTTGATGGGAAATACACCGAATTTCTTTAAAAACCAACCAAATGGTTTAAAAGAAAACAGCGAATCCTTTGCCATAAAGCTTAACTTTCTTTTTTGTGAGAAAAAGATCAGGGGAGCATCGTGATTGCTGCGGTGATTTCCACAGAAAATGATGCCGCCTTCTTTGGGGATGTTTTCGCTTCCTTCCACCTTTACGCGAAAGATGAATAAGTATGCAAAACGTATCAGAACGCGTATAATTTGGTATAACATAAAATCACCTCAAACAAATCATCTAAGATGTTGCAGTTTTTCTTGGGTATAATCTAAGAGTGATTGGAAGGATTCTTCTAAATCCATTTTGGTAGTGTCTAAAAGATGGGCATCCTCTGCCTGACGAAGCGGCGCATAAGCGCGGTTTTTATCCTGTTCGTCTCTGGCAATCATTTCCGAAAGAACTGTTTCGTAAGTGGATGCGTCACCTTTTGCCTGCAATTCTAAAAATCTGCGGTTTGCCCGCTCTTTCACGTCTGCCGTCAGAAATACTTTGATTTCCGCATCGGGAAACACATTGGTTCCGATATCACGGCCGTCCATCAGCACTGCTTTTCCTTTGGCGAGATTTCGTTGCATATTAACCAGCATATCTCTTACAAAGGGGAGGGCGGAAATGTCGGATGCGCCGGTGGAAATGTGAGGTTCTCTGATTTCCCGGGAAACATCAATGTCGTTTAGAAAGATTCGCTGTTCGCCTTTGACGGTACGAAAATCAATTTCTGCGGTTTCCAAAAGTTTTCTGAGTTGGGGAGAATCTACTTTGGGATTGATTCCTGATTCAATGGCGTAGAGTGCGCAGGCACGATACATAGCTCCGGTATCAATATAGGCAATTTTTAATTCTTTTGCCAAGCGTTTCGCCAGGGTAGACTTGCCTGCTCCGGCAGGACCGTCAATTGCCACAACATAGGGTTTCATTTTGAAACTCCTTTCTATACGTTTGTTCCGGCAAGGTAGCCGGTGGAATATGCAATTTGCAGATTGAAGCCGCCCGTGTAGGCATCCACATCAATCAGTTCCCCTGCAAAATACAGACCTTTTACCAATTTGGATTCCATGGTGGAAGGGTTGATTTCTTTTACATCCACACCGCCTGAGGTAATAATGGCTTCCTCAACGGGGCGTTTGCCCTTGATATGCAGGGTGAAGTTTTTTAGTAGCTCTAAAAGCTTTTTTCGTTCTTCCCGTGTGACGGAATTGCATTGCTTCTGAGGGTCAATTCCGGAAAGTTTTACAATCACGGGAATCAGGCTTTTTGGAAGTAACTCCCCTAAAGAATTGTGAAACGCTTTGTTGGTAAATTTCTGAAAATCCCGAAGAAGTCTCTCGTCCAATTGCTTTTCGTTTAAAGCAGGCTTTAAATCAATATGCAAGGTGCAGGGTTCTTTGGGAAGATGGGAGCTTGCGGAAATCACCAAAGGGCCGGTGACTCCAAAGTGCGTAAACATCATTTCCCCGAAATCTTCAAATATCACTTTTCCTTTTTCGTTTTTCAGTTTCACACAAACATTCCGAAGCGATAAGCCGGAAAGCTCTGCCCCGTAAGTTTCGACCGTTTCTAAGGGAACTAAATTTCCATCCAAAGGGGTAATGTGGTGTCCAAGTTTCTGGGAAAACCGGTAGCCGTCTCCGGTAGAACCGGTCACAGGATAGGATTTTCCGCCGGTGGCTAAAATCACCTTGTGAAATCCGGCAAAAATACCGTCTTTGGTCACAATATCAAATAAATCGTTCTGTTTTTTAATTTCCGTCACAGAAATGCCGAGGTTTACTTTGGCACCGGATTTTCGGAGAAAAGAGCGAAGCCCGTCACAAACGGTGCCTGCCTTGTCTGTTGTGGGAAATACCCGGTTTCCCCGTTCCGTTTTAACGGATACGCCTTCGGCTTCCAATAAAGAAATGATGTCTTCATTGGTGAAGGAATACAGCGCACTATACAGAAAGTCAGGATTTTTGGGAATGTTCCCAAAAAAATCTGAAATGTCACAACGGTTGGTGATGTTGCATCTGCCTTTTCCGGTGATATAGAGCTTTTTTAAAAGCTTTTCGTTTTTTTCAAAAAGTATGGTGTTGTTTCCCCGTTTGGCACAAAATGCTGCGGCGAGCACTCCGGCAGGACCGCCACCAATAACTGCAACCTTCTGACTCATAAAAACAATTCCTTTTTTAGATTTGCACAATATAAAAATTATAGCATATTTCTATTGGAATTGCAAGGAAAAATGGAATATTTTTTAGTTTTTTGGCAAAAAGAAAACCCTGCGATTATGAGGCAGGGTAATTTCTTAGGAATTTTGTTTTAAAATAAGCGTTTTTGATTTGTTCTGCCGTTTCAGCCCCGAAGGAGAGCTTCTGTCCGTTTTGCATCAATATGGAATCCGATGTGATTTCATACACATACTCTGCATTCACAAAATAATCCTCTCCAACAGGAAAGAACAGCTGTTTGGACAGTTGTTTTGCAAGCTTGTTAAAGGAAAGCCTATAGGTAAGCTGATTCCCTTGTCGGAACTGGATGGTAACGTCTTTTGTTTTGGTAAGCAGGAGAATATCTTTCTGCAGATAACTGTAATATTCATTCTGATATCGGAACAAAAGCACAGGTTCTCGTTCCTTTAACTGTTTGAAGAATTTTGGGAACTCTTCGGTAAAATTCGGAAGGTAACGGACGTGAGAACCGGAAAGACCGTTCTTTGCAATTACAATCGGAGGCGGGTTTTCCATAGACAACAGACGTTGTATCATATCCGGTACGTCTTCTTCTAAAATGAACAAATCTGCCTGCATTCCGATGGGGTCTTCTTCCGGGAAACAAATGGCAACTTCCACTTGATTGTGCAAGGTGCTGATAAGATACGAGAATCGTTCGGTTGTGTTGGGGTGTGGCATCAGACAAATCTTCAAAATCATACCTCTTTTCTACATTAGGGGAGACAATGCTTGTACCAATCGTTGGAAAATTCGGTGATACCAACGGATTTTTTTCATATCTTCAGGCAGAATTTTCTGAGAAAGCGTTATGGTTTTCTGATAATCATTTCGGATTTCTTCCACAGCTTTGGAACCGTATAGGATTACGCCACATTCAAAATGCAGATACAGACTGCGGTAATCTAAATTGACAGTACCCACTGTGGCAACCTTTCCGTCAACTATAAACATTTTCGCATGGACAAAGCCGGGTGTGTATTCTAAGATGTTTACCCCTGCCTTCATCAGCTGCGGATAAGAAGCAACCGTCATCAGATGGACATACCATTTATCGGCAATGTGAGGAGTCAGAATCGTCACAGAAACTCCGCTTTTTGCAGCCAGACACAAAGCGGTAGTCAATTCGTTGTCGATAATGAGGTAGGGAGTTGCAATCAAAATTTCTTTTTGAGCTTTGTGGATTAAATCCAGATAAATATATTCTCCGATAGGTTCATCACTGAAGGGATCCGAGCCGTAAGGCTGGAGAAATCCGTCACAGTCGGAGGAAGCGGTATGGCATTTGTAATATCCGGATACATCTTCATCTTCAGGTTCAACCAGATTCCACATTTCAAAAAACAGACTAATCAGCGTGTTTACAGCTTGTCCGCGAATCATCACGGCAGTATCTTTCCAATGACCGTGCACTTCGATATGATTGATGTATTCATCACCAATGTTGATGCCACCGGTGAAGCCGACTTTTCCGTCAATGATGAGAATTTTTCTGTGGTCACGGTTGTTCATCGTAATGGTCAAACTGGGGCGTAAGGGGTTAAACACTCTGCATAAAATTCCCGCTTCCTGCAAAGCCTTTTCGTGATGACGGGGGAGAAGTCCCCAGGAACCGCAATCGTCAAAAAGTACGCGAACTTCCACACCCTCCTGCACCTTTTGCTTTAAAATGACAAGGATTTCGTCCCACATTTTGCCTTCTGCAATAATAAAATATTCCAGGAAGATGTATTCCTTTGCCAAAAGGAGCTCCTCCTTCATCCGGCGGAACTTGTCCTCACCCAGAGGGAAATATTCGCATCCCTCATTGGCGTACACCGGATAGTTTTCTCCACTCACATAATTCATCAGAGGCGCAAAGGAAGCGTCATAAGCTTGTGACTGTTCCTTGACAATCGGGTCTTGGGAAAGGTATTCTTGCTTGAATTTTTGCTGAATTTCCCGGTTTTTCTTTAAACGGGAACTGACTTTGGAAGAACCGAACAGCAGATAGAAGATACCGCCAAACAGCGGCAGCATCAGAATGGGGATGACCCATGCCAGTTTATAGGCAGGATTTCTGTCTGAATTGATAACGGTCACCAACATTGCAATGCTTAAAAGCAGTAAAACTCCGTATATATAGGGGAAAATGTTTGCCATTCTCAGCAGAGAAACCATCAGAAATACAAGTTGCAACAGAATTAAAATCACAATTGCAGTTGTTTTACGGTAAATATATCCTGACAGTTTCTTTTTCATGTTACATCACCTTGAAAAATTGCCACAAAGTATTCCAAAAGGATTGTTTGGCAACATTTTCCTTAACAATAAGTTCTGTTTCACCAACTGTTTCTCCATCCACTTCAAATATGAGCTTTCCGGCAACACTTCCGGCAGAAATCGGTGCAGTCAGCGGATAAAACTCTGCCTTGCGGATGGGTTCTTTGGAATCGTCTTTTGCTTGCAGATATGTGAGGCCTTCTTTGGGATATAGGTTCACCGTTCCCGGTTTTCCGTAAGAAACGGTCGCTTGAGAGAACACTTCTTCCGGATTGGTTAAGGTTGTGGTCTTATAATTGGCAAAACCGTAGTCTAAGAGTCGTTTGGCATCGGTGAAACGCATTTCTCCGGTAGGGGAGTTTAACACCACGGCAATCAATTCCATACCGTTTCGTTTGGCAGATGCACTCAGGCAGGAGCCTGCTTGAGTAGTTGAACCGGTTTTTAAACCGGTGGCACCGTCATAATAGCGAATCAGCTTGTTGGTGTTGGTAAGTTCAAAGGTGTCATTTCGGATTTTTTCCTGCCAGATACCGGTGTATGTTCTGGTTAAGTTGTGACTTAATACCAAACGGGACAGTGTTGCAATATCCAGAGCCGAGGAATAATGCCCGTCATCATCCAGCCCGTGAGGATTTTTGTATACAGTATCGGTTAAACCAAGCTCCGAAGCACGCTCGTTCATTCGTTTGACAAAGGCCTCTTCGGAACCTTCCAGATGCTCCGCCATAGCGATACAGGCATCGTTGGCGGATGCCACAAAAATGGACTTTAACAGCGTGTTAACATCCATCACTTCGTTTTCTTTCAGATAGATCTGGGAGCCTCCCATTGCGGAAGCGTTGGCACTGGCGGTTACCGGGTCGGATAAGCTGATTTTACCGCTATCAATATCTTCTAAAATGAGCAGTGCTGTCATTAATTTGGTAATACTTGCCATGGGGCGGTGTTCGGTTTCATTTTTCTTTAGAAGAACAGTTCCGGTTTCTTTTTCCATCAGGATGTAAGCAGATGCTTCCGGCTCGGTCAAAGGCACTTGGGCTGCTGCACCCAGAGGCGCTATGATGAGACAGCAAAGCAGTAAACAGAACATTTTATTAAAGTATTTCAAAGGTTTCATAGTGGTTATTTCCTTTCATTCTGATGGAAGTGATGATAATTCAGTATATGCTGCCAGTGGCACACTTAGAATGGCTTAATTTTCAGATTTTGGATGATATTTTTGATAATCGGAAACGATTTTAGGTTTAAATTCCTTCACATAGCTTTTGGTTAATGCCATGTTTTTATGTCCTAAAAGCTCCTGTATCATCATCAGATCTGCCCCGTTTTCCATCAGGTGAAGTGCCATGCTTTTACGAATCAGATGGGGGGTAATTTCCTTTTTGATGCCGGCTTTCTGACCATATTCTTTAAGAAATTTCCATAGTCCCTGCCTGGAGAAGGGTTCTCCCTTTAAGTTTAAGAATAAAAAATCGTTGGTGCGGGAAAGAGGCAGATACTTTCGGGCTTGCTTTAAATACATACGAATGGCAGACACAGCACCCCGATATAGAGGAACATAACGGGTGTGTCCGTCAGCCTCCACGGTCAGGTACCCCTCTTTCAGGTGCACATCGTCTGTGCGGAGATTTAAAAATTCACCGGTCTTTAATCCTGTGGCATACAGGGTTTCTAACATGGCACAGTCTCGGTAGCCTTTTACATCTTCTGTTTTAGAGCATGTAATCAGACGGTCAACTTCTTCTACTGTGAGATGTGCTTCGCTTTTGGAGGCAACTGCTGTGACTTTCTCGTATTTTCTGCCTTTGGTTGGGTCGGAGGGAATCAGCTTTTTTGTTACAAGATACCGAAAGAAGCTCCGAAGGGATGCAATGTTTCTGGATCGGGTAGACGGAGAGCGTCCCAGTTCTTCCAAGTGGGTCAGATAAGGGAGGAAACATTCGCCGATTGCTGTGATTTCCTCTTTTTGGTTTGCCCGGCAGAAATCAAAAAAATGGCGCAGGTCTCTTTGGTAGGAAAGCACGGTGTTTTCCTTCATATTTTTTGTTTTTCTAAGGTACTGATAAAACCGTTTTGCAATCTGTTCCATCGGGAAAATGCCTCCTATCCTATCATATAATGCAATAAAAACATTATAGCATCAGAGGGAATTTTTGTAAAGAGATTTCCCGAAAAATACATATTTCTCTTTTTATAGAGATAAAATGCGTAAAAAATATGAAAAACCACTTGACATCCCCCAAAAAAAAGTATAGAATATATATGGTTACATATAACCAAATTTATTGATAGATATAGAAACCTTTTAGGAAAAAGGATTCCGAATTTTCAGAAATAACTATAGATTGTTGACATATTTTTATATTCGCATATTCCCCAAAACAGAGCCTTCTTGTGCTCAAATCCTGTCTTTTTCTGGACTTTAGGCGCAGTGGGATTTCCTTGAAGCGTCTGCCTTTTGGGGGAGAACTATTGTTTTTGAAACTTCTTTTGGTTCCTTTTGCAAGGTGTTCTATATAGAAAAGGAGATTGCAAATGTTAGAACCATGGGCAGTAGTAGCAATTTCCTTAGGTTCAGCACTTGTTGCATTTATTATTGCATTTCGGTTAGGTATTATATACCGCAAAAAGATTGCAGAAGCAGAAATCGGCAGCGCAGAAGAACAGGCGAAAAAGATTTTAAATGATGCAATCAAAACCTCGGAAGCAAAGAAAAAAGAAGCACTGATTGAAGCTAAGGAAGAAATTTTAAAAGCCAGAGCCGAAGCCGACAAGGAAATCAAAGAGCGTCGGAATGAAGTTCAGAAGATGGAAAAGCGTAATATGCAGAAGGAAGAACATCTGGATAAAAAGCTGGAAACCATCGAGAAAAAAGAAGAAAACTTAAAATTAAGGGAAAAACAGCTGGAAGAAAAGACGGAAGCAACCAACGAAATTCAGAAACGACAGCTGGAAATCTTGGAAAAAATCTCAGGTTTAACTAAAGAAGAAGCCAAAGAATACCTCATTAAAAATATTGAAGATGAGGTTCGGGTGGAAGCAGCTCACAAAATCAAGGAAATTGAAGAGCAGACCAAAGAAACCTGTGATGAAAAAGCAAGGGAAATTATCACCGGTGCCATTCAGAGATGTGCATCTGACCATGTGTCTGATGTTACCGTATCCGTTGTGGCATTGCCCAGCGAAGATATGAAGGGCAGAATCATCGGTCGTGAAGGACGAAACATCCGTTCTTTAGAGCAGATGACCGGTATCGACTTTATTATTGATGATACCCCCGAAGCAGTTATTTTAAGCGGATTTGATCCGGTTCGCCGTGAAGTTGCCCGCTTAACCTTGGAAAAACTGATTCAGGACGGCCGTATTCATCCTGCAAGAATTGAAGAAATGTTCCACAAATCCCAGAAGGAAGTGGACCAGGCCATCAAGAAAGCAGGGGAAGGTGCTACCTTCGATGTTGGTGTGCATAACATTCATCCCGAGCTGGTTCGTCTGTTAGGACGTTTGAAATACAGAACCAGTTACGGTCAGAATGTGCTGCAGCACTCCATTGAAGTTGCTCAGATTGCAGGCTTGATCGCCGGAGAACTGGGCATTGATGTTACTTTGGCAAAACGTGCAGGTCTGCTTCATGATATTGGAAAGTCTATTGACCACGAAGTGGAAGGCTCTCACATTCAGATTGGTGCAGATGTAGCGAAAAAATACAAAGAAGATGCTATTATCTTAAATGCTATTATGGCGCATCACGGTGATGTGGAACCCGAAAGCACCATCGCTTGTATTGTTGCGGCAGCTGATGCTATTTCCGCTGCAAGACCCGGCGCAAGACGTGAAAACATTGAAAATTACATCAAACGTCTGCAGAAGCTGGAAGAACTTGCAACTTCCTTCAACGGTGTGGAACGTGCATTTGCAATTTCTGCAGGCCGTGAAGTTCGTGTTATGGTAAAACCTGACGATATCAACGATGAAGCAATGGTATTGGTAGGCAGAGAAATTGCCAAGAAAATTGAAAGCGAAATGGAATACCCGGGTCAGATTAAGGTAAACTTAATCAGAGAAACCCGCGTAGTGGATTTTGCAAAATAAAAGTTAAAAAAGCCGAGAGCAGGTTGCTCTCGGCTTTTTTGTATAACGAAAACCACGCGATTGTCGCGTGGTTCAAAAAAGGATAACCGATGAACGAAAACAAAACGGACTTTAGAAAAAAGTGATTGTTTTGAAAGATTGAAGTATAGCATAAACAACTATTATTGTAAAGCCTTCCCCTCGAGGGGGGAACGAGGAAAGCG